>DASVUK010000048.1:0-71824 GCA_036387095.1 Pseudomonas sp. | reverse complement strand
CAAGGCGTCCGCCAGCAAGCCCGACTCGAATGCTTCGCCGAGCACCTCTTCGAAGGTTTGTCGCGCATGGGCTTCGCTGTGATTGTCCGAGAGTTCCAGCAGCGCAAACCAGGGCTGCGGCGCATCCAGGAATGGCTGCGGGCCGTCGGGAAACTGTTCGCGTAGCAACGCCAGGCAGTCAGCGGTCAACAATTCGAAAGCAGTCAGACTCGCGCCAAATCCGGCCCGGGCGTGGGACAGCAAATCCACCGCCTGCGCCAATGAATCGAAAGCCAGCAAGGCCGTGGCCTGCGCCTTGGGCAGTGGAAAGAGTTTCAGGGTCGCAGCAGTGATGATCCCCAGCGTGCCTTCGCTGCCGACATACAGATCCCGCAGGTCGTAACCGGTGTTGTCTTTGCGCAAGCCGCGCAGACCATCCCAGATTTCCCCTTGGGCAGTGACCACTTCCAGGCCCAGGGTCAAGTCCCGAGTATTGCCGTAACGCAACACCGCCGTGCCGCCCGCATTGGTGCCCAGGTTGCCGCCAATGGTGCAACTGCCCTCCGCGCCCAGGCTCAACGGGAACAAACGCCCGGCATTACGCGCCACGTCCTGGAGGTTTTGCAAAATGCAGCCCGCTTCAACTGTCAGCGTGTCATTGTCGGTATCGACAGCCCGGACCCGATTCAAGCGGTCGAGCAGCAACAACACTGAAGTGCCGCTGTCATCCGGTGTCGCGGCGCCCATCAAGCCGGTATTGCCGCCCTGCACCACAATCGGGGCCGCATGGGCGACGCACAAGCGCACCACGGCGGCGACTTCTTCGGTGTTGGCCGGACGCACCGCCGCGATGACCTGACCAACATACGTGCCTTGTTTGTCGGTCAGCAGCGGGCTGGCCTGGTCGCTGCTCTGTACGTGGTTGGCGCCCAACAGCTGTTGCAAGGCCTGGAACAGGGCTGCACTCATGGCGTTACGGCCAGAGGTGCAGCGCCTTTATATTTCTCGTGCAGCTCACGCAAAGCCTGGGACGGGGCCATGCCGGTACGCTGACCGACATCGATCAACCAGCCGCTGCGATGCCAGTCGCGAATGATCGCATCGAGCCGAGCCTGCACGTCGTGTTCACCCTTGCGCACCCAGACCACCGAACTGGACGGGATCAGGTCGCTTGGGATTGGGGTTTCGTAGCCGGACCAATCGGCATCGTCGAGCAACGCGTGCATGGTCGGGCTGACATGCACCGCCGCGACGCAACCATTGCCCCGCAATGAAAGCAGCGATTCGGACTGGCTGCGAAACGCCTTGATCTGGGCGCCGTAGGTTTCCTGCAACGGCTTGATGAAGTTGCTGCCCTGGGACACGCAGACCGGCTTGCCCTTGAGGTCTTCCCACGTGCTGATACCCGCGCCTTTACGGATCAATGCCGCGCCGCCCACTTCTTCATAAGGCGTCGGCGCGTAATCGAGAATCTGCGCCCGCTCGTCGGTGTACTGCATGTTGGCGATCAGCAGGTCGACCTTGCCCTGTTGCAGGAACTGCACCCGGTTGGGCGCCAGCACGGATACGGTTTCCAGCTCGACGCCCAGCTGTTTGGCAATGCCTTTGGCCAACTCGACGTTATAGCCAAGATGCTCGCCGGTTTTCGGGTCGATGGTGCCAAATGGCGGTCCGCTGAGGATCACACCGATGCTGACCTTGTGACGCTGCTGAATCTTGTCCAGGGTCGCATCGGCATGGGCCAGGCCTGCGCAGAGCATCAGGCTTAGGGCTGTCAGGGTTTTGCGGGCGAAAAACATAGTCATGAATAATTCCTTGCCAAGCACGGGACTGCAGGTGCGCGAACGGGATGTTGAAAGACCTCAGGCACCCTTGCCTTCGAACTTCCGGTGCAGTTCCACCAACGCTGGCGATGCCGGTGAGATGTGATGGCGTTGTTCCGCTTCGATCAGGAAACCGCTGCGGTGCCAGTCCTGGACGATGATGTCGAGTTTGGCCTGGGTGTCGGTTTCGCCCAGTCGCGTCCAGATCACCGATGGCGCCGGGTTGAGCTCAGGAGAAATGGCCCGGTAATCCTTCCATTCGGCGTTATCCGCCAGCAGTGGATTGATCAGCGTGGCGTCATGAACGGCGGCGACACAGTTATTGCCGCGCAGGGCGAGCAACGATTCCGACGAGCTTTTGAATGCCTTGAGTTCAGCGCCAAATTCAGTGAGCGGCTTAACGTAGCTGCTGCCTTGAGACGTGCAGACCGGCTGGCCCTTGAGGTCTTGCCAAGTGGTGATCTTGCTGTCCTTGAGCACAGCGGCCGTCCCGCCAACCCGATAAAACGGGGTCGGCACCGAGCCGAGAATCTGCCCGCGCTCTGGCGTCCACTCCATGTTGGCGATCAACAGATCAACCTTGCCCTGCTGCAAAAATTGCACACGGTTGGCAGGCAGCACCGGCACCAGCTCGACGTCGGCGTTCAGGCGTCGGCCCAAGTCTTCAGCCAGATCGACGTTCAGCCCTTTGGGCTTTTGAGTGGCCGGATCGATAGAGCCAAAAGGCCCACCGGACAACAACACGCCCACCACCAGACGATGGCGCTCCTGAATCTTGTCCAGAGTCGCATCCGCCCGGACCATGCCGGTGCTGGCCAGCGCGAACAGAGCGCCGAGCATGACGGGCAGTATTGTTGAAGCTGGCGAGCGAGTGATCGGCATGTAATTCCCCTGGCTGATGATCGGCGTACCCCGACCTGATGTGTGGGCATCCTAGGTACAGCCAGCGCCTAACGGAAATTCAAATATCAAATATGGTTATAACTTTCAGTATTCAAGCTGCCAGCGGAAGACGAAAAATGCCCTGTTTATTGGCCATTCCCGAAAACAGCATGAAACGGTTTCCACACTCACATAAAAATACGTAATGTATTAAGCCTCGACGTTGATATGAATCCTTGTAAAAACCATGTCCGACTCCACTGTCGTCTCAACCCTGGATCTCGACCTGTTGCGCACATTCGTCGCGGTGGTGGATTACCACAGCTTCGCCGAGGCCGGCGTGCAGCTGGCACGGACTCAATCGTCGGTCACCCAGCACATGCAACGCCTTGAGCAGCAAGTGGGCGTCCGTCTTTTCGAGAAGCAGGGACGCCAGAAGCAGCTGACGGAACCTGGGCGCCAGCTGCTCCGGCACGCCAGACAAATGCTGTCGCTCAATGACGAAGCGCTCAGTTCCTTGCGTGAAAGCAGCCTGAGTGGCGTATTACGCATCGGCTCGCCCCATGACATTGCCGACACTATCCTGCCGCCGCTGCTCAGCCATATCGCTCGCTCGGCACCACGCCTGCGCCTGGAGATCGACGTCGGACGCAGCCCGTTCCTGATGGATGATTTGCATCGGGGCAAGGTTGATATGGTGATTTCGACCCGGGAAGACCCCAGCCTTGAGGGTTTTGCGCTGCGCACGTCGCCGGTGTGGTGGATCTGCTCGGCGCAGTACATTCATGAGCCAAGCGAACCGTTGCCGCTGATTCTGGTGGATGAACCGAGCATTTATCGGCGCTACGCCCTGGAGGCGCTGGAGCGCGCCAATATTCCCTGGCGCCAGGCTTACCTAGCCTCGAACCTGATCGGCATCAAGGCCGCAACCCGCGCCGGGTTGGGCGTCACGGCGCGCAGCATGGAAATGCTCGGGCCGGACATGCGGGTCCTGGGGGAAAACGACGGCCTGCCGCGCCTCCCCGACGTCACCTATCACCTGTGGATCAGGCCCAACACCGTGAACCCGCTGGCCCGCAAAGCCTATGACCTGATCAGGGCGAGCCAGGGGCTGTGATGAATGGGTGAGGCTCTGATCAGCGCGGTAAATGCAGAGTTGCCGGATCGATCACCCTGGCCAGGCGCACCACAGTCACGCCGGGGCCCAGATGACGCAAGGACGGCTGGACCAGCACGCAATGGTCGTAAGGCGTGACGATTTCTCGCTCACCATCGCGGGCAATGACCGTACCTGCCCGCTCGATCAGTTCCAGCCCGCGAAAATCCTCACTGAACGTAAAATCCATGCTGCTGGCGACCACCGGTTCGGTCACTTGCAGAAAGCGTTGCGCCGTCGGTTTTTCTGCTGACAGGAATGCCGCAACGTCACGTTCTTCAACAACCTGGGTCGTTATCAGGAAACGCGCGGCTATATCCAGGGCAACACGCTCGCTGCGCTTGGAGAAATGTTGTCCGGTCTCGATCAACAAGGCGTTTTTCTTGCTCGCCGCCTCGTTGAAATCCTGGTAATCGCGCATGCGCTTGCCGTTGGGATGCCCGCCGTCGACGATCACCACTTCCGGCACCCCCAGCGCAGCGGCAAATTCCAGCCCTTTACTGCGCGCACCGCTCATCATCACCGGCGCGGCTTCCTCGTGCATGGAATGGATATCCAACAACAAATCGACGCTGTCGATTACCGGCCGCAATGCCCTGGCGCGATCCAGCTCGACAGAGGTCTCGTCGCCGTCCAGCCTGGCAGGCAGCCAGACCCGGTTCATGTCTTCATCGATATAGCGGGTGGCGTCTATGTCCTGAGGATCGAAGCGGTGATACGCCTCGACATTGCCAAACGCCAGCGTCAAACGGCCCTGGCGCGGACGTATGCCCGCGCGCAAAAAGGCATCGACGGTAATCGCGCCGCTGACTTCGTTGCCGTGGGTCAACGCCATGATCATGACGTGTGGCCCCGGCACGTTGCTCTCAAAACTGTGTACGTAGTCGACGCCGTGAGTACCGGTCTTCCATTGACTGATCTCGGGAAACTCGACTTCCATCGGGTATGGCGGCAACGTAGCGCGAACTTGTTCAAGGGTCTTCATTTCGATCTCCGGCAGTCAAAAGCTTGAACCTGCCAACCCTGTCGGGCTGGCCTGGATGGGTGTCTTTCTTATGGGTTTGTGTGCCTCTGAGGCAGATCAGTGCTGGGTGACACCGCGCATGCGGCGGCCCAGAGCGACGACGGCGATCACGCTGATCAGCGCGGTGCCCATGACATAGAAGCTCGGCGCCAGCTTGCTGCCGGTGGCTTCAATCATCCAGGTCACGATCAGCGGTGCAAAACCGCCGAACAGTGTGACCGAGAAGTTGTAACTCAACGCCAGGCCGGTGCCGCGAATGCTGGTGGGAAAAATATCGGCGAGCATGGCCGGAATCGGCCCCAGGCACGCGGCTATCAGAACCCCCACGATGGCCTGCACCAGCAGCAACGTCATCACCGTCGGATAGGCATTGAGCAGCACGAACATCGGGTACGACGACAGGCCGGTGATCAGCAGCGCAACGCTCAGCACCCGGAAGCGGCCGTGAGTGTCCGATAGCGTGCCAAACACTGGCGCCATGAACATCAAGGTCACGCCGGTCACCAGTGCCCCCATATACGAGGACGTCGCGGCGATGTGCAGTTGCTTGAGGGCATAGGTCGGCATATACAACTTATGCACGTAGTTGAACGCAGTGGCGCCGGCGACTACGCCGATAGCCAGCAGCAGGCTCACATGGCCTTTGATCAGCACATCGCGCAAAGGCGTTCTTTTTGGCGCGTCGGCCGCCAGCTTCTGGAAGTCCGGGGTTTCATCGATCTGGCTGCGGATGTAGAAACCAACCGGCCCGATGAGCAGGCCAACCCCAAACGCGACCCTCCAGCCCCAGTCATTGAGCTGCACGTCCGTGAGCACATAGCTGAGCAAGGCACTGACGCCGGCGGCCAGAATTGTCGCCAGCCCTTGGGTCGACAATTGCCAGCTGGCGAAGAAGCCGCGACGCCTGGCATCGGCGTGCTCCACCATGAACGCCGTTGCGGCACCAAACTCTCCCCCCGTGGAAAAGCCTTGCAGCATCCGCGCAACGATGATGATCAGCGGCGCCGCCAGGCCGATCTGTTGATAGGACGGTGTGAACGTAATCATCGCCGTGCCGATCATCATGATCAGGATCGACATCGTCAGCGACGCCTTGCGCCCTGCCCGGTCGGCGTAAGAGCCCAGGACCATCGCGCCCAAGGGGCGCATCAGGAACGAAATACCGAACGAACCGACGCTAAGCAGCAGCGAGGTGGTTTCGTTGTCCGACGGAAAAAACAGTTTGCCGATCACCACCGCAAAATAGCCGTAGATCAGCAGATCGTAGAATTCGAGCGCGTTGCCGATGCTGGCCGCGACAATTTCCTTCCACGGACCTCGCTTGGGTTTGGCCAGTGATGCGTGGGTTGCAGTGGTTTGAACAGTCATGAATGAGCCCCGGCTTCTCAGTGGCAAGCGCTCCTGTCGAAGGGTCAGACCGACAATGCGCTTGCGATATTTTTATCAACGGGAGTGCTCGAACCGTAGATGTCGGCTGGTTCGTTCACCCTGGGGCTAACTTGAATCAACACCTGAGCCGGGACAATTGCTGTTTGGGCACATCCTTGAGCCTATTGGGCACGTTGCGCATCGCCGCTGGCGTGCAGCGGTCGGGCCGGCTTCAATTTTTTTTCAACCGCCCTCAATCGGTGCGTCCTCAGCGAGGCCGCGCCAGATTCTCATGACCTGTTCAGCCTGATTGGAACGGCGGCGATGCAATGAAATATCAAAACCGATGATCAACTCCGAGCCCCCCGCGACCACCAGTTCTCCCGCTTGCAGCGCGGTTTTGGCAACCATGTGCGGTAGCCATGCCATGCCATGCCATTGCCACGTTTGGCCATTTGCAGAATCGATTCGTAGGAATCGGCTTGATACGTCATGCGCAACGCCAACCGCTGGGGCAGGTTTGCCAGGTGCTGGGCCAGCACGCCGCGCAGCGCCAGCGTCGGCGAGAACGCCAGCCAGGGAACGCTCGAAGCCCCCACTTGGGGGGTGATCTGGAAACGCGGCAGACCCTGGCTATCGGGGGCGCTGACCGGGATCATCTCTTCACGGGCCAGTACCAGCGAATCGAAGCGCTCTGGATCGATCAGAATCTGCGTCAGGGGGCTGGAAAAAATCAGCAGCAGGTCCACCTCACCTGCGCTAACCCGGCTGATGGCTTCCTGCGAGCCGCTGGTGACCAGCGAAACGGGAAACGCGCCGAAACGCTGGTTCAGGGTTTCGTACCAGTCCGGGAAAAAGTTGCTGGCCAGAGTGCGTCCAGTCGCGATCCGCACCGGTTCGTCGCGACTGAGCCCGACACTCTGGAATTGCGCCCTGGCGGCACTCAGCAATCCCAATGACTGGCTGGCCGCTTCCAGAAACAACAAGCCGGCGGGCGTCAGGGACAGCGGCTGCTTGCGCTCGATCAAGGCTACGCCGAACCAATCCTCAAGCGCCTTGATACGCCGACCGAACGCAGGGTGCGTCACGCAACGGTTTTGCGCCGCACGGGAAAGGCTCCGCGTGCGGGCCAGCTCGATAAAGTCTTCCAGCCATTCCAGTTGCATGAGTGATTCCTGATGAAGTGACGCCCCTGTTGTGCAGTGGGGCGTCGGGTTGCCGATGACGCACATTACCTTCCAATGGCGGCGTAGCGTAGCACTCGTGCCGCTCTTGCTTTCCGACCAACGCCACGCCGAACGCAATCGAGTTCTTGAACCTGCTGCGCCAACGGATTACTGTACATCCAAACAGTAACGGAGTATTTCATGCAGCTCATCGACAAGCTGAGCATCCTCGCCGACGCCGCCAAGTACGACGCTTCCTGCGCCAGCAGCGGCGCGCCCAAGCGCAGTTCCGAAGGCAAAACCGGGCTGGGCAACAGCAATGGCATGGGGATTTGTCACAGCTACACACCAGACGGACGCTGTGTTTCGCTGCTGAAAATCCTGCTGACCAACTTTTGTCTGTATGACTGTCAATACTGCGTCAACCGTCGCTCCAGCGATGTGCCCAGGGCGCGCTTCAGCCCTGAGGAAGTCGTCACCCTGACCATGGATTTCTATCGACGCAACTGCGTCAGCGGGCTGTTTTTAAGCTCGGGCATTATTCGCTCGGCGGACTACACCATGGAGCAACTGATCGAGGTCGCCCGACTGCTGCGCGAAGAGCATCAGTTCCGGGGCTATATCCACCTCAAGACCATCCCGGAAGCCGATCCCCTGCTGATCGAACAGGCTGGCCGCTACGCTGATCGCCTCAGCGTCAATATCGAGTTGCCAACAGACCTGAGCCTCAAGACCCTGGCGCCGGAAAAAGACGTCGCATCGATCAAGCAAGCGATGCAGACCATCTATACCGGGCAGCAAACGGTTCTTAACGAACCCCGTGCCCCCCGCTTCGCGCCCGCCGGGCAAAGCACGCAAATGATCGTCGGCGCCGATGACACCGACGACAGCACCATCTTGCACAGCGCGCAGTCCCTCTACGGCGACTTCGGTTTGCGCCGGGTGTACTACTCGGCGTTCAGCCCCATTCCCAACAGTCCGAAAAGCGTGCCACTGGCCGCCCCGCCATTGATGCGCGAGCATCGTCTTTATCAGGCGGATTTTCTGTTGCGCGGCTACGGCTTCAAGGTCCACGAACTGTTCAAGGGGCCGGGACATCTGGCCCTGGACATCGACCCCAAGCTGGCGTGGGCACTGGCCAATCGCGACGTGTTCCCTCTGGACCTCAATCGTGCTGAAGCCTCGTTGATTGCGCGCATTCCCGGAATCGGCATTCGCACCACCAAGCGACTGATCGAACTGCGCCTGCAACGGCGCATTCGCTATGAAGACCTGACCCGCCTGCGATGCGTTCTGGCCAAGGCCAAGCCCTTTATCATCACCAGCGATTACCACCCGCCCCAAGCCGAAAGCACCAGTGAAATGCTGCATCTGCAATTGCGGGACAAACCGCAACCCCAGCAGTTGGGGCTATGGGGATGATCAGCCTGGATTGTGACAACCTGTTCGAGACCTGGCGCCAACAGGCACGCTGGCTGCTGAGCCATGAAATAGACCCCAGCCAGGTGAGTTGGTCGTCGCACAGTGCCAGGGATCTGTTCGCCACCGACGACGATTACCCGCAACACCCCGGTCCTTTTCAGGCGCGCATACCGATGGCGTTGCTGGAGCTGTTGGCCGATGCCGCCTGTTATCGAGGCGAGCAACGCTGGAGCCTGCTGTATGAAGTGTTATGGCGGGTCAGTCATGGTGACCGAACCGCGATGCTGGCGGGCGACAGACTGGGCAGTGAGTTGCATCGGCGCATCAAACAGGTCAGTCGCGAAGCTCACCACCTGCATGCCTTTGTGCGGTTTGTTGAATTGCCACCGCTGGCATTACCTGCGCACCTGCCGGCCGATGAACAATCTCGCTTGCAATCATTGCGCCCACAATACGTCGCCTGGCATGAGCCGGCCCACGATATCCTGCACAGCGCCAGTCAGCACTTCGTCGCACGCATGGGTTTGCATCGCTGGATGATTGCTACGCCGGATGACGGCGTTTACTTCGATGGCAAGCGATTGACCCACGAGCGTGTTTGTCCGCAAGCCTGGCAAGCATTGGCGCGCAACCCTGACGACCCCCATGGCGAGCTCTGGCTGACTTACTACCGCAATATCTTCAACCCGGCGCGACTCAACCCTAAAGTCATGCAAGGCCACCTTCCAACACGCTTCTGGAAAAACCTGCCGGAAGGCCCCTTGATTCCGGCATTGATCAGCGAAGCCAGGACCGGTAAACAACGTGACGGTCAGGCCAGCCAGATTGCGGCAAAGCCCGGCAAGCGCATTGCCCGCGGCCCCGAGCCCGCCAGCGCCACGCCCGCCGCCCGTTGTAGCGATAAAAACCGGTAAACCACCTTGTGCATCACTGCATTGATTTTTGCTTAGTTGATAAATAACAGTACAGGCAATAGATAGCGAGCTATCGGGTTCGTAACGAATCGACAATGCAGTTCATTAACACGACTTCAGGGGCACGCTACCGGGAATGCAGAAGTATCCGCCAACTTTCTGAAGTTAATTTTAATCAGCTTAATAATTACCTTATAACCCCACACCCCGTTCGGCGATACCTTATGCCACAGATCACTGAAAGGCTGAACAACCTGTGCTAGATGCCCCTTACAACTAACAAACAATACGTTTTCCGCGCCCAAAACGAATATGTCAATACCACTTTAATTTGAAGCTTCTGCAGGCTGGGTACGCCTAACCTAATAGACGTCTGGCAACAGTCCATATTTTCGTAAGATAACTCGCCGCATAAAGGTAACCCGCGCACTAAAAAGCCGAACCATCTGCTAAGCTGCGTCGCACAAGTTACGCCTTAGAGCCCTCAACCGGACGGCTTCAGCACCAAGAGAGCCCTAAAATGGAAGGCATTGGCATCCGCCTGAAAGCGGAGAGGAAAAAGCTGGGTCTTTCCCAGCACGAGCTTGGCGCCATTGGAGGTATCGAAGCCAACGCCCAAGGGCTCTACGAAAGGGGCAAACGCTTTCCGAATGCAGGTTATCTGGGCGCGATTGCCGAAGCGGGCGTGGATGTGCTGTTTGTCATTACCGGAGCGCATAAGGTCCTGGCTCTGGATGCAATCACCGCCGGGGATACGAAACTGCTCAGGGAACTGGACGGCCTGCCTGAAGAAGTGCAGGAAGACATCAAGCGATTGATCACCACACTGTTCACTGCCGACGCCCAAAGCTGAGCGCCGCTCGCTGGAGCGGCGGTCCGTCGTCATCACCACTACAGCTGCAAAACCCCATCGACACACGTCACCGCATCGCCACTGATCCAGATGTCATCACCGATGCGCTCAACGTACACCCTTCCCTGACGGCCCATGGCGGTCCCCTGACTGACCACGTAAGTGTCAGGCGCCAGACCGGATGTCAGCAGCCACTGCGCAATACCGGCATTGAGACTGCCGGTGACCGGATCTTCCTGCATGCCGTCCCCAGGAACGAACGCGCGAACTTCAAACTGTGCCTCATCACCGTCCCGCGACGAATCCCAAGGGGCGAACACGCCAATGGCCAGACCGGCGAGCTGCGCGTACTCCGGCTGCAACGCCAGAACCGAGGCACGATCAATCAGCCTCAGTGCCAACCATCCCGGGCCGTTGTCAATCCACTGCGCGTCGAGAATCGCCCCTTCATCCAGCCTCATTCCCCGCCGAACTCGCTCAAGCAAAGCTTCGTCTACGGGTCCTGAGCGCAGCAGTGGCGGCGCCGTAAAACCGAGCCGCGTGCCTTGACAGCGAATACGCACCAGACCAATGCCACACTCTTGAATGATTTCCTCCCCCTTGGGCTGGCCACCGCTTTCCAGCCAGGCATGGCAACTGCCCAGGGTCGGATGTCCGGCGAAAGGCAACTCCTGGGTGGTGGTAAAAATACGCACGCGATAGTCCGCACGGGGATCGACCGGCTCAAGCACGAAGGTGGTTTCACTCAGGTTGGTCCAGCGGGCGAGCGCCGCCATGCGGGTGTCGCTCAGTTCATCAGCGCCCAGCACCACAGCCAGCGGATTACCCATCAGCGTCTGACTGCTGAAAACATCAACTTGTTTGAATGGGAAACGGCTCATACAGGCGTTACCTCGTGGACGAAAATGCATGAGATTGGCATGCGAACCGGACAAACGCCAACGCAGACCAGTAACCGTCGAGGTGAGGCGCAGCGTTTATAGTTCGCCATCGCTTAAAGGCCTCGTCTAGTATTCGGGTTGGTCGGTACCCGCCGTGCCCGATATTACCCAAGCCATGGAGTTGCAAATGCTCGACAACCCGTCTCTTTGCGCCGTCGAATCACTGCAATCGCTTCTGGCGCAAAAGCGCTTCATGGTCTTGACCGGGGCCGGCATCAGTACGCCTTCGGGGATACCTGATTATCGGGACAGCGAGGGCATCCGTCGGGGCAAGGCACCGATGATGTTGACCGAGTTCCTCAACATGCAGGAGTCGCGCCGCCGTTACTGGGCCAGGGCAATGCTGGGCTGGCCACGGATTCGCCAGGCACGACCCAACCCTGCCCATCTTGCGCTGGCCACCCTGCAGCGTGCGGGAATCATCGCCGGGCTCATTACCCAGAACGTCGACACCCTGCACGATCAGGCCGGCAGCAGCGATGTGATCGAATTGCACGGCAGCCTGCATCGAGTGCTGTGCCTGGACTGCGGCCAACGTTTTGAACGGGCGGCGATTCAATTGATCATGGAAATGGACAATCCCTATCTGGCCGGGGTCGATGCCATACAGGCTCCCGATGGCGACACCTTGCTGGACCCGGCGTTCGAAGCACATTTTCAAGTTCCACGCTGCCCGCACTGCGATGGCGAACGGCTTAAGCCGGACGTGGTGTTCTTTGGCGAAAACGTCGCAGCAACGACGGCGGCCAAGGCAATGGCCGGTATCGAGCAATCAGAGGGTCTGCTGGTCGTTGGCTCTTCGCTGATGGCTTATTCGGCATTCCGTTTATGCAAAGCGATCAGCGAGCAGGGCAAGCCGTTGGTAGCCATCAACTTTGGCAAGACGCGGGCTGACGAACTGTTGGATATGAAAATCGAGATGTCGTGTGACGTGTTATTGCCGCAATTGGCTGCACGCTTGAGTTCGACATAAGTCCACTGGACACCGAGACATTTTCAGTGACCACATTGGGTTTACTGCACTCAACGGTAACGATTGTTGCGCATTTTGTTGAAAGTCTTTTTCATAATGGTGGCTACCTCCCTGCCACCATTACTTCTACCATGCGCGCCATGACAAATTGATCGGCAACTTTAACTAACCCTTCCAGTAAGTTAATTAATTAAAAGCCGGCCCACCCTTTAAAACTTCTCTGCTTGTTAATTCCATTTCGGGAAATAAAATGAATATCAGAGTCGCACTCATTGCGATGGCATTCACGGGCGCGAGCGCCCAGGCGCTGGCGATAGAAAGCAGCACAGTGGATAACCCCCAGGGCACGCCGGTTGAAGACTACGCCTACGGTGACCATCCGGATATTGCCAAAGTCCTGTCGACGTCGGAAGTTCCTAACGTGTGCGGCCCGGTTTCGGTTGAAATGGCCTATGAAGATTCGACCGGGCAGCGACATATCATGCGTTACCAGGTCATCGGCAATGGCTGCTCCAACGGTTGATCATTAAATGAGTAATGTCGGGCGAGCGGCTTACTTGCGCTCGCCCGATTAATCAGCACCGTCGTTAAAACAGCCCAAGTTGCCCGCCGATCAACGTACTGAACTCATCATTCACGAATGGCAGGATGGCGTCGGCAATGGGTTGCAATTGCCGACTGACGTAATGGTCGTAATCGATGGGCGAATGCTGGTTTTCCAGCGGCTGCGGGCCTGCCACCGTGATGACGTAACTGATCCAGCCACCATTCTGATACTGACGCGGGCGTCGGTGCAGATTGTTGAATTCATCAGCCAGGCGAGCCGCTCGTACATGAGGCGGCACATTTTGCTCGTAGTCATCCAGGCGCCGCCGCAATCGCTTGCGGTAGACCAGCAAGTCATCGAAGTCCCCCGCCAGTGTCGAACGCACGTATTGACGCACATAATCCTGATACGGCTGGCGATTGAAGATGCGCAGATACAACGCTTGCTGAAACTGCCGGGCCAGTGGGGACCAGTCAGTGCGCACCGTTTCCAGCCCCTTGTAGACCATATCTTCAGAACCGTCGGCGCGCCGCACCAACCCTGCATAACGCTTCTTGCTGCCTTCTTGCGCACCGCGAATGGTCGGCATCAGGAAGCGTTTGAAGTGGGTCTCGAACTGCAATTCCAGGGCGCTTTCCAGGCCTAAGGTTTCGCGCAAGTGCTCACGCCACCATCGATTCACCTGACGCACCAGGGTCTGGCCGATCAGGGCGGCGTCCTTTTCATCATGAGGGCTCTTGAGCCAGACGAATGTGGAGTCGGTGTCGCCATAGATCACGGTGTAACCCTGAGCTTCGATCAACTGCCGGGTCTTGCGCATGATTTCGTGGCCGCGCAGGGTGATGGACGAAGCCAGCCGGGTATCGAAAAAGCGACAGCCACTTGAACCAAGCACGCCGTAGAACGCATTCATGATGATTTTCAGCGCCTGAGACAGCGGCTGATTATTTTCGCGTTTGGCCGTTTCCCTGCCCTGCCAGACCCGCTCAACGATAGCGGGCAGGCAATGCCGAGTGCGCGAAAACCGGGCCCCTCGAAAGCCTGGCACTGATTTTTCGTCATCGGGATGGCGCAGGCCTTCAACCAGCCCAACCGGGTCGATCAAGAAGGTTCGGATGATCGATGGATAAAGACTCTTGTAGTCCAGAACCAGCACTGATTCATATAAGCCTGGCTGCGAATCCATGACAAAACCGCCAGGACTTGCCTCGGGCATGCGCTCGCCCAGATTCGGCGCCACAAACCCCTGGCGATGCATCAAAGGAATATACAAATGGCAGAACGCAGCCACCGAACCTCCACTGCGGTCAGCGGGCAATCCGGTGACTGACGCGCGCTCCAGCAAGAATGTCAGCAGTTGGGTCTTGGCGAAGATCCGCGTGACCAACTCACAGTCCTTGAGGTTGTAACGCGCCAACGCCGGCTTGTCCTCGGCGAACAGGCGATTGATTTCATCCATGCGCTGATAGGGCGTGCTGATGGCCTTGCCTTCACCGAGCAACGTTTGCGCGACGTTTTCAAGGCTGAACGACGCGAAGCTCCAGGTCGCCGAACGCAAGGCTTCAATACCATCAATGATCAGACGTCCGCTGGCGTCGGCGAAAAAATGATTATTGCGCGAACCGTGTTCACGCCAGCCCATGGTTTCGCCGCCGCGCCCCAGACGCAACGGCACCTGAAGACGCTGGGCGTGCTCATGCAGCACGCGTAGATCGAACTGCACCACATTCCAGCCAATGATGGCATCAGGATCGTGACGTTCGAGCCACTGATTGAGGCTTTCCAGCAGCTGTTTGCGGGTATCGCAGTATTCCAGCTGAAAATCGACAACGCTGTCGTCGCCATTGGCCGGACCGAGCATGTACACCTGACGCTCGCCGCAACCCTCTAGCGCAATGGAGTACAGCTCGCCCTTTTCTGTGGTTTCGATATCCAGGGAAACCAGGCGCAAGGCGGGCCGATATTCCCCTGCCGGCTTGATCTGGGCTTCACACAAGGTGCCCTTTTCGTCTGCCACGCCGCTGAACTGCACGCCAGCGGTGATGAAGCGCTCCATCATGTAGCGTTCAGGCGGACGGATATCCGCTTCGTAAACGTCCACGCCACCCTTGCGCAGCAGTTTTTCAAGATTCATCAACTGCCGATGCTGCTGGCAATAAAGGCCGAGCACCGGTCTGTGGCGAAAATCACAGAGGCTCAGCGGGCGCAGTTCAACGTCGCGTTCGCTGCGCAATACAGCCTCGGCCCGCTCACGGTGCTCGGCCGGGATGAACGCAACAGAGGGTTGATAAGGCAGGCGGATGTGTCGAGGACCGTTATCGGTCGCAAGCCAGAACTCGACTTCGGTGCCGTCGGGCGTATCACGCCAATGTCGGCTGAGAATAAATCCCTGTTGTGCATCCACCACCACTAACCTCGAAACCGCATTCAGGCCGTGATTCTACTTGCCTGACCAGAAAAAAGATCACCGGTCGGCTACAGATGACAAAACGCTGCTATTCCTATCTTTGGAGCAATCGTTTCAGGCACGCCAGCGTGTTTGGGACAGACGCGCGTCGGTCATCAGGCGCCAGCCGGATGCGTTGACCACCAGGTGCCGACCCTCTCAGGAGGTGCCACATGCTGTTTATCGTCAATTGGTCCATTACTTCCGAAAATCGTAACCGCGCCATAGAGCGCTTCCTCAAGACCGGGGCACCGGCTCCGGACGGCGTCACCATGCTCGGCCGCTGGCACGCGGTGGGCGGCATGACGGGCTTTGGGGTCGCAGAAACCGATGACATCACACTGATGCAGAAGTGGGTCCTGCAATGGAGCGATCTGCTCACGATGGAGGTATCTCCCGCGCTGACGGATGAACAAGCCGCTCCGCTGCTGGCGGCCACCCTCGGACAGTAACGATCCCCATAAACGCTGCCTTGCGTTGTTGCCACGTCTGGCACACGGGCAGCGGCAATTACAGAGGAGGACAAACCATGGATGAGGCAAAGCTCAACGATTTCATGGGCAAACTGGTGTACGACATGGGCGCAGCGGCAATAGTCGCCAACATGATTCTGGGTGACGAACTCGGTTTGTATCAGGCCATGGCCGATAGTCGATTCCACACCCCCCAAGCATTGGCGAATCGGACCGGCTGCAATGCCCGGCTGGTCCGCGAATGGCTAAGCGCCCAGGCCGCGTCCGGCTATGTCGAGCATCACGACGGACACTTCAGATTGCCTCAAGAACAGGCCCTGGTGCTGGGCAATGAAGATTCGCCGGTCTATATGGCGGGCGGTGCCGCCGTGGTCGCCGCGCTGTTCCATGACAAGGACAAGATGGTGGCCGCCATGCGCGGCAATGGCGCCCTGCCTTGGGGCGACCATCACCCCTGCATGTTCAGCGGCACGGAGCGTTTCTTCCGACCGGGCTACCGAGCTCACCTTGTGGCCGAGTGGCTACCGGCCCTGGACGGTGTTGTCGACAAGCTGCAGGCCGGCGCCAAGGTTGCGGACATCGGCTGCGGCCATGGCGCTTCAACCGTGATCATGGCCCAAGCGTTTCCAGCTTCAAGGTTTATCGGCTTCGACTACCACGCACCGTCGATCGACATCGCCACTCAACGCGCGCAACAAGCAGGCGTGGCCGAGCGCGCAAGCTTCCAGCAAGGATCGGCCAAGGACTTTCCGGGAAACGATTACGATCTGATCTGCTACTTCGATTGCCTGCACGACATGGGTGATCCGGTGGGCGCAGCCCGGCATGCCTACGAGACGCTGGACGACGATGGCACGGTGCTGCTGGTCGAACCGTTCGCCCAGGACCAACTCGATGAAAACCTGACGCCTGTGGGTCGGTTGTACTACGCCGCGTCGACGTTCATCTGCACGCCCAACTCATTGTCTCAAGAGGTCGGCCTGGGGCTTGGAGCCCAGGCCGGCGAATCCCGTTTGCGCGACGTGCTCACCCAGGCCGGATTCAGCCGGTTCCGGCGGGCTGCCGAAACCCCCTTCAACCTGATCATCGAAGCCCGTAAATGACACCTGATGCCTGTTGCAGGACGCCTATCAACTGGCGCCCCGCAACAGCAGGTAATTGACCGGCATTACGCTATAGTTGCCCCCCTTCTTACCCACCACGCAGGATGCCAGATGTCAGCAGACGCCCGTTTCCGTCAGACCGCCGATGAGCTGGGTTTCAGTTTCGAAGGCGAAATCAAGATCGGCGGCAACTACGTACCGGTCATACGTCACCAGAATGAGCTCTATATCAGCGGCCAGATCCCCCGAGTGGGTGACGCTGTCGTGGTCACAGGTCGCGCCGGAGCAGAGACGACCCTCGCCCAGGCGCAACTGGCGGCGAAAATCAGCGCCATGCGGGCCTTGGCACTGTTGCAGCGCAGCCTGGGATCGCTGGATCAGGTCAAACGTCTGCTGCGCATGAACCTGTATGTGCAATGCGCCCAGGACTTTACGCAACAAAGCGAAGTGGCCGACGGCGCGTCCGAAGTATTGTTTTTCGTGCTGGGTGACGCCGGCGCGCACACGCGCAGCTCCATTGGCGTTTACCAGTTACCGAAAAATGCCACGGTGGAACTCGATCTGATCGCAGCGGTATAGCCCATGGTCACGTTTCTGCATGACCAGACACCGTCCGCTCAGGACACACGGCCAGGGACTGAAATCGCCAGATCGCTGGATTGGTCCCCTCTGTTCTGGTGAACATGTGAGAGAAATGGGCCTGATCAAAAAAGCCGCACTTGGCGCTGATCTGAGTCAGGGTCAAGGTCGAATCCGTAATCAACCTTTTGGCCTGGGCAATGCGCTGATGGCGAATCCAGTCTTGGGGCGACATTCCGGTACTGCGCTTGAACGCCCGCGAAAAGTGGCTGCGTGACAACGCGCATGCCTGAGCCAACTGCGGAACCGAAATTTTCTTGCTCAGGTCAGCCAGCACGTGTTGCCGGACCCGTTCCAGTCGCCAGGGAGCCAGGCCGCCGGTGATTCCCGCTGGCCAGTCGTCGATGCCCGTCGAAGAGGGATCGTCGATGCCCTCGATCTGTTTGTCCATGAGTGTCGCCCCTGTGAAGATACCCCCGGATATCTTCGCAGCCCCCTGCGCGCAAACAAGGCGCCCGGAAGGAGCGTAACGGCCAAGACGGTGCGCGATAGAGACATGGGTAATACGCCGATCAGAGGCGATCGACGCTGTCACCGCTAGCCAAATTGCTGGCGATAGTGCGTCGGCGTCAGCCCCAGCCGTTCGCTGAACAGATGACTCATATGCCTGACGCTGCCGAAGCCACTGCGGTGAGCGACGGTCTTGAGGGGCAATGCCGTGGTTTCGAGCAGACTGCGAGCCTTGTCGATTCGAGCGCTCTGAATGAACGCCATGGGCGTCATGTTCACCTCACGAACGAACACTCGGGAAAAGTGGCGCGCGCTCATCGCTGCCATTGCGGCCATTCGCTCGATGGAAAACTCCTCCTCCAGATGGTCGAGAAGATAGTGCTGCACTCGGGTGACGGGCGTTTCCTGACTGGCCACCGCTGCCACCAACGGGCTGAACTGCGCCTGTCCCCCCTGGCGTGTCATCACCACCAACAGGACTTTGGCCACATCCAGGGCAACTTTCTTGCCGTGGTCTTGAGCAACAATGGCCAATGCCAGATCAATACCGGCGGTGACGCCCCCTGAGGTAATCAATCGACGATCCTGGATAAAAATCTCGTCGGTGGTCACTTGAGCGGCAGGAAAACCGTTGATAAGCCTCTGCGTGTAATGCCAATGCGTGGTGACGCGGTGGCCATCAAGCAAGCCGGCATGGCCCAATATGAACGCACCGGTACAGATTGAGCCATACAGCCTGGACTGTTGCGCGGCTTCGCTCAGCCAGGCAAACAACTGCAGGTTTCTATCGTTGTAGGCTCCCGGACCACCTGGAATGAGCAGCAGGTCGTAGCTTTTAGGCGCAGCATCGATACACGCATCCGGGTGAACGCAAATGCCGTTGGAGGCCCGAATGGCCGATAACTGCGTGCCGATGGTGCTGAGGTGGTAATGCTGATCGACGTGAAGATAGCGGTTGGCGATGGAAAACACCTCGACTGGCCCGGCCATGTCGAGGAGCAGGAAATCGGGGAACAATACGATTGCAACGGTTTTCATGAGTATTTAATCGCTGGAAACGGAGCAGGAGCCGGATTGCTGGACCCGGCTTCCACTCAGAATGATGGATTTGTTCCCATCACCCAAGCCCTAAGTATCGTTTTAGATACATTCAGTTCCAGTCTGACCAACCTGAGACGTCGTCGTGTGGATCAGTCCTCAAGTGCCTTGGCCGGGCCGCTTTTCGCCGGTTTTCCGGCTTTGCCCGCCTTGTCTGCCTTGCCCGGCTTTGCTTCGGGTTCAGGGGCGGCAACGACCGGTGGTGCGAAGTTTTTTTCCTCGGCCGGAAGCTGATCGATGGCGCTGAATATTTCCTTCAGGCCCACGGGGCCCAGCTCGTCAATTTTTTTCTCCCCGTCCTTGCCCACCAGAATCACTTTGGTCCCGGTGCTGGCACCGAGCTTGAGTTCGCGAATCAAGGCCATGGTGGTCTGCGCATCCAGATTTTTGCCGTCACGCTGGCCGATGGTCGCCACCACCGTGTAAAGCACCATATTGCGCTCGGCAAAAGCCTGACGGTTCTCCGGTTCGTCCAGAGCCTTCTTCAAGCTGACCAGGGTCGGGTCCACGGTGCTTGGGGCGATGACGATCAACGGTCGCGTTCTGCCGCGTTCTTGCGCCAAAGGTGTGTCGTTCTCGGCAGCCAGCAATGGCCCCGCGCAAGCGAGCAGCGTGGCAATGGTCAGTGACCGGATAAACATAAGCAGCTCCTTTCAAATCCAGACGTTGAAACTTAACGCTCAGGTTTGGACGCATGGTTGCAAGTTTTGTTCTAACCGGTATAGCTCAATCCGCCGTCCAGTTGTTGATTCACTTCACAGAGACAGCGCGCCGGGCAACGGCACGGGCTGCGATGTGCTCGCGCGGACGACGCTTGAGTTTTTGGCCCGACGGCACCTGCAACCGGCAACGTCCCACAACCTTTATCTGTATATCCATACAGATAAAGGTTGCCCAAAATCTCATCACTGCGCATGCTGTGTGCCTTCGAGTATCGCGAAAAACGATGGTGGTTATGCGGCTGTTCCTGTGTGAAAAACCTTCTCAAGCCAAAGATATCGCGGCCGTGCTGGGTGCCAGCCGGCGTGGCGACGGCTGCTGGGTGGGGCCGAACGCAACAGTCACCTGGTGCATCGGTCATCTGCTGGAAACCGCGCCGCCAGACGCCTACGACGCGCGTTATAAACGCTGGGTATTGGAAGACCTGCCGATCATTCCCGAAAAATGGAAAATGCTGGTCAAGCCCCGCACTGCCACCCAGTTCAAAGCGGTCAAGCGGCTGCTGGGCGAAGCCTCGGAACTGGTCATTGCCACTGACGCGGACCGTGAAGGCGAAATGATCGCCAGGGAACTGGTCGAGCATTGCCGTTATCGAGGGCCGATCCAGCGTCTGTGGTTGTCGGCGCTGGACGACGCCTCCATTCGCAAGGCTCTGGCGGCGATCAAGCCGGGGGCCGAGACATTCAGCCTGTATCACTCGGCGTTGGGCCGTTCCCGGGCCGACTGGCTGATCGGCATGAACATGAGCCGGCTGTTCACCCTTCTGGGACGTCAGTCCGGGTATCAAGGCGTCCTGCCGGTAGGCCGGGTGCAGACGCCGACCCTGCGCCTGGTCGTAGATCGCGACCGCAGCATTGCCGACTTCGTACCGGTTGCCTTTTGGGCCATCGATGTCCAGTTGCGGCATCAGGGCCAGACCTTTACCGCCCAGTGGCGTGCCGCCCCGGACGTTTGCGACGATCAGGACCGCTGCCTGAATCAGCCCGTCGCGCAACAGGCTGCCGCTGCCATGAGCAACGCCGCCAGCGCCCGCTTGATCAAACTGCGAACCGAACGGATGCGTGAAGTTGCACCTCTGCCGTTCGACCTGGGCACCTTGCAGGAAATCTGCTCGAAAAAGCTCGGCCTTGGGGCGCAAGAGACATTGGACATCGCCCAGGCCCTGTACGAGACCCACAAAGTCATCACCTATCCGCGCAGCGATTGCGGATACCTGCCCATGAGCCAGCACAGCGAAGCTGCCGCCATTCTCGCCGCACTGGGCCGGGCGGATCCTGCCTTGAGCGAACTGCTTGAGCACCTGGACGCCGGCCGACGCTCAAGGGCCTGGAACGACGGGAAGGTCAGCGCTCACCACGGCATCATCCCCACCGCAGCCGTGAGGGATCTCGGGCGACTGGTGGGCAAGCAGCGGGCTGTCTACACCTTGATTCGTGCGCGTTATCTGGCGCAGTTCCTGCCAAACCACGAATACGATCGCACCCAGGCCGATTTCGATTGCGCCGGTCAAGCATTGCGCGCGGTGGGCAAACAGATCGTCGAACCGGGCTGGAAACGGGCATTGCCCGAGGCCCTTGCGCCCGCCAAAGGCCGGGAAGCGCCCGCTCCGCAACCTTTGCCGACACTGACACAGGGCTGCGAATGTGCGGTTGCCCATGTCAATCTCAAGGACCTATGGACACAGCCACCCAAACCCTTCACTGAAGGCGATCTGATCAAGGCGATGAAAAACGTTGCACGGCTGGTTGAAGACCCGCTGCTCAAGCAGAAGCTCAAGGACACCACGGGGATCGGCACCGAGGCGACACGCGCCGGGATTATCCAGGGCTTGCTCGACCGGGGCTATCTGATCAAGAACGGCAAGGCGCTGGCGGCCACCGCAGCGGCATTCGGCCTGATCGATGCGGTGCCTAGAGCTATCGCTGACCCCGGAACCACGGCCATCTGGGAACAGGCCCTGGACATGGTGCAAAGCGGCGAAATGAGCCTTGAGGAGTTCGTCACCAAACAAAGCGCATGGATGAGCAAGCAAGTGACTCGCTGCCTGGGGCTGCGCCTGACGATCAACGGCCCCGCCAGCCCTGCCGTCGGTGCGCCCCCCTGGAAAAACAAACGTAAGACGGCAAAACGCAAAGCCCCGGCCACTACCACGGCCAAAAAGCGACGCGTCGTCGGGGCTGCCAGCAAGACCTGAATCAGGAGTAGGATGCGAGTGTCTTCAATCACTTGCATGGAGTTGACGTTCACTTGAATCGCCAGTTCAATGGCTGGCCCTGACGCTTGAAGCCCTCATGTGCACATCTCCAAAGGACGAGGAGAACGATTTTCCTGGCGTCGTCTGCCAGTTTCATTGAGGTGATGGCCCCGGCCCCCCGATGATCTGACAGCGAAGCCTGTAGCCCGCCCGGCCCTCGGCGAATCAGCGAGCGTGCCGGGCACTCATTATCAGATGCCCTATGAGCCCCGAGGCTCGGCGGTGTCATTCCAAGGAATACAGAATGCCCCCAAGACAAGTCATCAATGCATCGGTCAGCCCCAAAGGCAGCCTGGAAACCCTCTCGCAACGCGAAGTCCAGCAACTCAGCGCCGCCGGGTCCGGCAGCATCTACACCCTGTTCCGCCAATGCGCCCTGGCTATCCTCAACACAGGCGCCCATGTCGATAACGCCAAGACCATCCTTGAGGCCTACGAGAACTTCGAGGTGCGCATCCACCAGCAGGATCGAGGCGTTCGCCTGGAACTGCTCAATGCCCCGGCCGATGCGTTCGTCGATGGCGAGATGATCGCCAGCACCCGCGAAATGCTGTTCAGCGCGCTGCGCGATATTGTCTATACCGAGAGCGAACTGGACAGCCAGCGCATCGACCTGGAGAGCTCGCAAGGCATCACCGACTATGTGTTCCACCTGCTTCGCAATGCTCGGACCCTGCGTCCCGGTCTGGAACCGAAGATGGTGGTGTGCTGGGGTGGTCACTCGATCAACACCGAAGAATACAAATACACCAAGAAAGTCGGACATGAACTGGGGCTGCGCAGCCTCGACATCTGCACCGGCTGCGGTCCTGGCGTCATGAAAGGCCCGATGAAGGGCGCCACCATCGCCCACGCCAAGCAACGCATCAATGGTGGCCGTTATCTCGGCTTGACCGAACCCGGCATCATCGCTGCCGAAGCGCCGAATCCCATCGTCAATGAACTGGTGATCCTGCCGGATATCGAGAAGCGCCTGGAAGCCTTCGTGCGGGTCGGCCACGGCATCATCATTTTCCCCGGTGGCGCCGGTACGGCGGAAGAATTCCTGTATCTGCTCGGGATTCTCATGCATCCGGACAACGTCGATGTGCCCTTCCCGGTCATCTTGACCGGCCCGAAAAGCGCCGCGCCTTATCTGCAACAGCTGCACGCATTCGTCGGCGCCACGCTGGGCGAGGCTGCGCAAAAGCATTACCAGATCATCATCGACAACCCCACCGAAGTGGCCCGGGAAATGACTTCCGGCCTCAAGGCAGTCAAGCAGTTCCGGCGCGAGCGCAATGACGCGTTTCACTTCAACTGGCTGCTGAAAATCGATGAAGGCTTCCAGCGTCCGTTCGATCCGACTCATGAAAACATGGCCAGCCTGCAACTGAGTCGTGAATTGCCGCCTCATCAGTTAGCGGCGAACCTGAGGCGGGCGTTCTCCGGCATTGTCGCCGGCAACGTGAAGGACAAGGGCATCCGCCTGATCGAGCAACATGGTCCCTACGAAATCCATGGCGACGCAGAGATCATGCACCCACTGGACCACTTGCTGCATGCCTTCGTCGAACAGCATCGGATGAAACTGCCCGGTGGCGCGGCGTATGTGCCCTGCTATCGCGTTGTGACCTGATTGCACGCGTCGCCGCGCCGGACTCAGTTCGGCGCGAGCGTCCGGCACACCCCTTGCACAATGGCGTCCACTTCCTGGGCGTTCACCGTCAACGGCGGCAACAGGCGAATGGTCTTGCCCCGCGTTACATTGATCAGCAACCCGTGATCCCGTGCGGCGATCAGCGCCAGATCCGGAAGCGCACGCACCAGTTCAATACCGACCATCAAACCTCTGCCTCGAATCGCCCGTACATCAGGGTGATCGTTGAGCGCCGACCGCAAGCCGGCCAACAGACGTTCGCCCTGTACACGCGCGTTGTCCACCAACCCCTGCGTCTCAAGAATGTCCACGACCTCGCACCCGACTCGACACGCCAGCGGATTACCGCCAAAGGTGCTGCCATGGCTGCCGGGCGTAAACAACTGCGCCGCCTTGCCCCGGGCCAGACAAGCCCCGATGGGAATACCGTTGCCCAGGCCTTTGGCCAGGGTGATGACATCCGGAACGATCCCCTCGTGCTCAAAGGCGAACCATTGGCCGGTGCGGCCCATGCCCGTCTGGATTTCGTCGAGCATCAGCAACCAGCCGCGCCGGCTGCACCGTTCCCTAAGGGCTTTCAAGTAGCCCGTAGGTGGCAATTGCACGCCGCTTTCACCTTGAATCGGCTCAACCAGCATCGCCGTGATCCGATGGCCATAGGTGGCGCAGGCCTTGTCCAGGGCTACCAGGTCACCAAACGGCACCTTGAGAAAATCACCCGGCAGCGAGTTGAAACCGAGCCGGACCGCCGGGCCGTCGCTGGCGGACAACGTGCCGAGCGTGCGCCCATGGAAAGCGTTCTCCATGACCAGCACCAACGGCTTTTCAATGCCTTTATGCCAGGCATAAAGCCGTGCCAGCTTTAGCGCGGTTTCGTTGGCTTCGGCACCGGAATTGTTGAAGAACGCCCGCTCCATTCCTGAAAGCGCGGTCAGCTTCGAAGCCAGGCGCTGCTGCCAGTCGATGCTGTAAAGATTCGAGGTGTGTAGCAGCAGTCCGGCCTGCTCACTGATGGCCGCCACCAGACGCGGATGGGAGTGGCCGACATTGGTCACCGCCACACCCGCAACCGCGTCCAGGTATTCACGGCCAGCGTCATCCCACAAGCGCGTCCCCAGGCCTCTGACGAAGCTCAAGGGCAAAGGTTGATACGTGGTCATCAGGCAAGCGGCGGTCATGACATAGAACTTCATCAATCGGTTGGTTTTTCCAGTATCGTTAGCAACCTCAAGTGGATAAACAGCTAAAGACTCCATTCATTTAAAAGTCAGGATTGATAATGGACTTATTCCAGGCGATGTCGGTGTACGTGAAAGTGGTCGAGACCGGCAGCATGACCGCTGCCGCCCTTGAGTGCGGGCTTTCCACCACCATGGTGGGCAATCACCTGCGCGCCCTTGAGCAACGGCTCGGGGTTGGCCTGCTTAACCGGACGACGCGCCGTCAGCGCTTGACTGAGTTCGGCGAAGCCTATTATCAGCGGTGCCTGGAAGTCCTCGGACTTGTCTCGGACTCGGAACATTTGGCCGAGCAGGCCCAGGCGGTCCCCAAGGGCACGTTGCGCATCACTGCCCCCTTTACCTTCGGCACCGAACGCCTGGCACCGGCACTGACCGAGTTCTCCCTTCGCTTCCCGCAGATCAGGCTCGACGTGGTGCTCAGCAATGAACGCATGGACTTGATTGGCCATGGTTTCGATGCTGCGATTCGCCTTGGCACCCCCGAAATTTCAAGCCTGATCGCCCGGCCGCTGGAGGATTACACCCTGACCATTTGTGCTTCGCCAGACTATTTGCAACGACGGGGCACACCCAAGGAACCGCTGGATCTGCAACACCATGACTGCCTGGCATTCGCCTATCCCGCGGGCGACGACTGGAGCTCAGTGGAAAAACACTGGCGTTTGAGCGGCACGGAAGGTGAAGTGCGGGTGACAGTGAGTGGACCGATCACCATGAACACATCGTCCGGTTTACACAGGGCGGCGCGGGCCGGTGCAGGAATCGTGATGATGCCTGATGCGTTGGTGGAAGAGGATTTGCAGAGTGGCCGCCTGGTCGCCCTGCTGCCTGAATATCAGCTTCCTTGCCGACCGATGCACCTGATTTACGCGCAGGATCGCTACCGATCGCCGAAATTGCGCTGTTTCGTGGATTTCGCCATGGCGCTGTGGGGCCGACAATCGCTCGGCAATACGGCGCCGAGCGATCCGGCCAGCCGCTGCTAGCGCGCGGCATCTCCCCAGCGATATTCGTGAGAAATGTCATCGAGTTGGGTTTTGAGCGATGCATCCAGCACGAAGTCCGCCGCTGCCAGCGTATCGTCCAGTTGGTCCGGGCGACTGGCACCGATGATGGCGCTGGTGACCAATGGATTGGCCAACACCCAGGCTACCGATGTCGTCGTCATTGGCTTTCCTGCCTGGGCAATCACCTGCTTGAGCCTGGCGATGCTTTGGAATTCCCGTTCGTGCCAGTAGCGCTGCTGGTACATCTCTCCCGCGTCGCCCACTGCCGCCGTGAATCGCCCTTCGGTAGGTGCCTTGTCCTGGGTGTGCTTGCCGGTGAGCAAACCGCCCGCCAGCGGGTTGTAGGGCATGACCGCCAAGCCTTCTTCCCCCGCCAACGGCAGTAACTCTCGCTCGATCTGGCGGAACAGCAGGTTGTAACGGGGCTGAACTGACACGAACCGCGTCAGCTTCAGATAGTCCGCGCGACCCAGCATTCGCGCCAGGCGATAGGCCAGAAAGTTCGAGACCCCGATATAGCGCGCCTTGCCATGGCGCACGATGATATCCAGCGCTTCGAGGGTTTCATCAAGAGGCGTGAGAGGGTCGTCCAGATGGAGTTGATACAGATCGACATAGTCGGTGTTCAACCGCTTGAGCGAAGCTTCGATGGCACCGAGCAAATGCTTGCGCGACGCCCCGCGGTTCCAGGCCTGCGGCCCCATGACACCACACGCTTTGGTGGCCAGAATGTAACTGTCGCGTTTGCCGTTAAGCCAGCTGCCGACGATTTCTTCGGTACGCCCGACCGCGTCGAATTTCGCACCCAAGGGATACACATCGGCAGTATCGATGAAATTGACCCCTGCCTCGGCGGCACGGTCGATGATCTGGTGCGAAACCTGAGGATCTGTTTGCAGGCCGAAGGTCATGGTACCCAGGCATAACCGGGAAACACTAAGGCCAGTGTTGCCAAATTGACGGTATTGCACGTTGATGTCTCCTCTTGCTGGATTGAAATACAGGCTGCAGCGGTTCTGCCCCTCATCCGATGACAGATCGGACCACTGCACTGATCACCCACCTACAACAGATTGATGCGTTTTCAGGCGCAGCGTTGCGCCACTGATCGTCGAATCATTCGTGCAGACTTAATGATGTCACTATGACATCATTTCAAAATAAGCTGCGTTGCATACCGCCTGGCTAATGCGTACAGGACCCACTATGGGACCCACTGAAAATCATCCACCTCCCCGCGACCGGACGACCGGTCCGCCCAACGGCCTCAAGTATGGGGCGCCGGAGCAGATAACCCGCTATCGACATCATTACGTATGCATGACCGTTCAAGGACTGAACCATGACGCCTGACTCAAACCTTCGTTCGTCGAATCAATTGCGCGCAGGGTTTTGCGGGCTGCCTCTACTCCCGGCCATCTCTGCGGCTGTCGCAATTATCGCCATTGATGGCCCCACGGGTCAGAGTCTGGCCGTGGGTGGTGCGATTCTGGCTATTGGCCTGGGTTGCAGTTGGTGGAGCACCCGCTCACAGCGTGAGCGCATCAATCAGGCGGTGATCAGCGCGGTAGCGTTGCAGGAACAGAAGGCCAGCGAAAAGACGTCACTAAAATCAGCCGCGCAGCTCAATGAAGTGTTTCTCGGCGCAATGCCGATCTGGGCCAAGCAGGTGGAAAGCTCCCGTCAGCAAACCGAAACCGCCATTGTGTCGCTGGCCACCCGCTTCACCAGTATTTCCTCGCGTCTGCAAGAGACCGTACACGCTTCGCAGCAAGCTGCCGGCGAACTGTCCGGGCAGAGCGTTGGCAGTGCCCAGCAGGTCCTGGCGCAAAGTGACGGCGAGCTGATGCACGTCATCGACTCCTTGAAAGCCACGCAAACCAGCCGCGACGAAACGCTGTCTCAGGTCCGCAATCTGACCGCTTACACCGGCGAACTCAGAACCATGGCCGCCGACGTCGCCGCCATCGCCGCGCAGACCAACCTGCTGGCACTCAATGCCGCCATCGAAGCGGCTCGTGCCGGGGAAGCCGGACGTGGCTTTGCCGTCGTTGCCGACGCGGTGCGCAGCCTGTCGAGCAAGTCCAGTGAAACCGGACAGCAGATGTCCGCCAAGGTCGACATCATCAACAACGCAATCACCCAACTGGTACAAGCCGCATCGAGCGGCGCAGACCAAGACAGCGACTCTGTAGCAACCTCTGAAAACAGCATTCAGCAGGTGCTCGAACGCTTCAAGGCCGTCACCCGGCGCCTGTCCGAATCCGCCGAAATGCTGCAACAGGAAAGCTTCGGCATCCGCGACGAACTCACGGATGTGTTGGTCAGTCTGCAGTTTCAGGACCGGGTCAGCCAGATCCTGACTCATGTGCGCGACAACATCGATTCGCTGCACGCGCATTTACAGCAGGCCAGCCAGTCGCCAGAGCAGACCGCCCCCCTCAATGCCCGAGACTGGCTGGCGAGAATGGAAGCCACCTACGCCACTGACGAACAGCGTCACACCCACCGTGGCGGCACTGGCACGCAACAAAATTCGCAGGAAATTACCTTCTTCTAAGGAGAGCCTCATGGCTAAAAGTGTATTGGTTGTCGACGACTCCAGCAGCGTGCGGCAAGTGGTCGGTATCGCCCTGAAAAGCGCAGGCTATGACGTTATTGAAGCCAGTGACGGCAAAGATGCGCTGGGCAAACTCAACGGTCAGAAAGTGCATCTGATCATCAGCGACGTAAACATGCCGAACATGGATGGCATCACCTTCGTCAAGGAGGTCAAAAAGCTGCCCAACTACAAGTTCACGCCGATCATCATGCTGACGACCGAATCCCAGGAATCAAAGAAAATGGAAGGCCAGGCAGCGGGTGCCAAGGCCTGGGTGGTCAAGCCTTTCCAGCCCGCCCAGATGCTGGCGGCGGTTTCCAAGCTGATTCTGCCCTGACGGAGGCTGCCATGGCCCTCCTGATGAAAACCGTGGATGACGCCACCCACGTAGAGATCGACGGCGAACTGACGATCTACACCGTTGCAGACCTTGCCGCGCAATTGCTGCCGGCGCTAGGGGGCGCTCCTCGCATGGAAATCGACCTGGCACAGGTCACGGAGGTCGACGGCGCAGGCCTACAACTGCTGATGCTTCTGCGCCGCGAAGCCGCCAGAGCCGGTGCAGCACTGACAGTGCCACGCCAAAGCGAAACGGTTTCCCACACGCTTGAACTGTGCAACCTGGTCGACGCCTTCTAACGAACCTGCGCTGCACACCCTGTCACACCCGCCAAAGGAGTTGAGCGTGAGCATTAACCTTGATCAGGCACAACAGACGTTCATCGTCGAGGCTCGCGAATTGTTGCAGGCTATGGAAGCGTCGCTGTTGCAACTGGAAAACGAGCCCGATGACGAAGACGCCATCGGCGCAATATTCCGTGCGGCCCACACCATCAAAGGCTCTGCCGGCCTGTTCGGGCTGGACGCAATTGTCAGCTTCACCCACGTCGTCGAGGATGTTCTGGACCGTTTGCGTGAAGGCAGCGTCAGCGTGGATGCCGCACTGATCGCGGTGCTTCTCAATTCCGGCGACCACATGCTAGAGCTGATTGATGTCGTCGCGAGCCAGAACGCGCCATTACAAGCCCCGGCCCTGGCCAGGGAAGCCGCGCTGCGCCTGAGTCTGCAAGGCTACCGGGCGCCGGCCGAGATCACCGCAAGCCCGGCTATCGAGCGACCTTGCGCTGCAGAAGACAACCCTGGCCTTGGCGCCCCGAGCCTCTGGCTCATCACCTTGCGGTTCGGCGTTGATGTTTTTCGTAATGGCATGGATCCCCTGTCGTTTCTGCGCTACCTCAATACCCTCGGCGAAACCGTCAATATCACCACCCTGACCGACAGTCTGCCCGCCACGCAAAGCTGGGACGCGGAGTCATGCTATCTGGGTTTCGATATCGAATTTCGCTCTGGCGCCACCCACGCGCAACTCAATGAAGTGTTCGATTTTGTGCGGGAAGACTGCCAGATCAACATCGTGCCAGCCCATGGCCCCAGTCAGGAAACGAATCCGGATACACGCCAGATGGTGGCCCTGGTTTGCGATGCCGAGCCAGGCACGACAGTGGTCGCAACGGGCGAACTCATGGCCGATCAGCGCGTCGTGCAACGCCTGCCTTCACAGGCTGCCACGGATAAACCTGCCGTACCGGTTGAAAGCAAAACCAGGGACGGGGGCTATGTGCGGGTCAATGCCGACAAACTGGATGAGTTGATCAATCTGGTGGGCGAACTGGTGATTGCCAGTGCCGGTGCCAGCATGCTCGCTCGAACCTGTCTTAACGATCCCTTGCAGGAATCGACCTCAACGGTATCGGGTCTGGTCGAGGAAATTCTTGATGGCGCCTTGCGACTGCGCATGGTGCCTATCGGCGACACCTTCAACCGTTTTCGTCGGGTGGTGCGCGATGTCAGCCAGGAGCTGGGCAAAGACATCGACCTGATCATCAGCGGCGCTGAAACCGAGCTGGACAAGACCGTGGTCGAAAAAATCGGCGACCCGCTGATGCACTTGCTGCGCAATGCCATGGACCATGGCATTGAAACCGCACAAGCGCGGCTGGCGGCGGGAAAGCCCTTAAAAGGCCATTTGCATCTCAATGCCTATCACGACTCGGGCAGCATAGTCCTTGAAATTGCTGACGACGGCGCCGGGCTGAACCGCGACCGCATTCTCGAAAAAGCCCACGAACGAGGTTTGATCGCCAGCGGTGCCAACCTGACTGACCAGGAAATCTACAACCTGATCTTCGAACCCGGATTCTCTACGGCGGCTGCCGTGACCAACCTGTCCGGACGTGGTGTGGGTATGGATGTGGTCAAGCGCAATATTACCCTTCTGCGCGGCACGGTGGACCTGGACAGCAAGCCGGGGCAAGGCACCGTGGTGCGCATTCGCCTGCCACTGACACTGGCGATCATCAACGGATTTCTGATCAATATCGGCCAGGCCACGTATGTCATTCCGCTGGACATGGTTCAGGAATGCATCGAACTCGACGAAGAAGACCAACAGGTGGGCCGCGATCAGGGCTATCTCGATTTGCGTGGCGAAGTGCTGCCGCTGGTGTACTTGCGTGAGCACTTCAATCACGAGGGACCTGCTGCCCGGCGGCAAAACGTGGTGGTGGTGCGCTATGCCGAACACAAGGCCGGGCTGGTGGTTGACGATCTACTCGGCGAATTCCAGACCGTCATCAAGCCTTTGGGCAAGCTGTTCGGTGCCCTGCGTGGCATCAGCGGCTCGACCATTCTCGGCAGCGGCGCGGTGGCCTTGATTCTGGACGTGCCCGCCCTGCTCACCCAGATCGTCCAGCTCGACACACGTTACACCTCAACTCAAATCGCCCTGCCATCCACTGGCCGTTGACGCTTACGCAAAAAAATGGAGTACCACCCAATGAAATGGTTTTACGATCTTAGAATCGCGACTAAGTTGATCGCTTCATTTCTCACGGTGCTGGCGCTTACCGCAGTGATGGGGGTGTTTTCGATCATCCAGCTGGGTCGTGTCAACGAAGCGTCCACCGAGATCCGCGAAAACTGGATGCCCGCCATGCGCGCGGCCTCCGGCATGCGTTTTTTCGCAGCCAGTTACCGCCTCAAGGAAAACCGCTACATCAGTGCCGATACGGCCCAAGAGAGGACCGTCGTCGAACAGGAGGCCGCAGAAGCCAGGAAACAGTTCGAGATTCGTATGGCAACCTACGAGAAGCTGATTTCAAGTACTGAGGAGCGGCAACTGTTCGATGCCGCCGTCAATGACTGGGCAGCGTACCTGATGGTGAGCAAAAATCTGCTGGCTCTCGCTCTCCAGGGCCTGGACAGCGAAGCCCGGAGCCTGATCCGCGGCGAATCAAAACGGCATTACGATCTGGTGACTTCCGACCTGCAGAAAATGGTCGAAATCAACGATGTGGGGGCCGAAGCCGCCAGTGCGCGCGGCACCGACCTGTTCTTGAACGCGCGGATTTCCATCATTGCCGCCCTTATCGTCGCGTTGCTGGTGGGATTGGGCCTTGCGCTCTTTATCTCGCGCATCATTTCCCGGCCACTCAAACAAGCCGCCGCCGTGGCCGAGCAACTGGCAGAAGGCAATCTCAACGCTCGCATTGAAGTCAGTTCCAGGGACGAAACGGGCATGGTGCTGCTTGCCATGCAAAACATGGTGGGCAAGCTCTCGCACATCATCGGCGAAGTACGTAACGCGGCCGACAATCTGGCCAGCGCCTCCGAAGAAGTCAGTGCGACCGCACAATCCATGAGCCAGGCCACCAGCGAACAGGCGGCCAGCGTCGAGGAAACCAGCGCCTCCATCGAGCAGATGAGTGCCAGCATCAACCAGAACACGGAAAACGCCAAGGTCACTGACGGCATGGCAAGCAAGGCGGCCAAGGAAGCCACTGATGGCGGCGAATCGGTGCAACAGACCGTCGTGGCCATGAAGAAGATCGCCCAGCGCATCAGCATCATTGACGACATTGCCTATCAGACCAACCTCCTGGCACTCAATGCCGCGATTGAAGCCGCACGCGCCGGTGAGCACGGCAAAGGCTTCGCCGTAGTGGCCGCCGAAGTGCGCAAGCTCGCCGAGCGCAGCCAGGTGGCCGCCCAGGAAATCGGCGAACTGTCTTCCAGCAGTGTCGATATGGCTGAGAAAGCCGGAAAACTGCTGGGTGAAATGGTGCCTTCCATCAACAAGACCTCGGACCTTGTCCAGGAAATCAGTGCGGCGTCGGAAGAGCAGGCGTCGGGGGTTGCACAGATCAACACTGCCATGACCCAACTGAACCAGGTCACCCAGCAGAACGCCTCAAGCAGCGAAGAACTGGCGGCCACCGCCGAGGAAATGAGCAGTCAGGCCGAGCAGTTGCAACAGGCAATGAGCTTCTTCACCCTGGACGCCCAGCCCAAGCCCGTCAGCCAGCCATCCCGACCGGACAAAAACGCTGGAAGCTCCGGTCGCAAACCGCCGCGCCAACCCCTGCCAACACCACCCAAGACCTTTGCCTACACCATGGCAAACGCACCGGACGAGTCTGAATTCACGCGATTCTGATCACCGGCCAACACCAGGTTCGTATAAAGGAGAAAGGCATGGGCGCCATTGCAACAACACGTCAAAGCAGCGCTTCGGCTGAAGAGGAGGCGCAATACCTGACCTTCATGCTCGGCGCGGAAATGTTCGCCATCGGCATTTTGGGCATCAAGGAAATCATCGAGTACGGCAATCTGACCGTAGTGCCCATGATGCCGGCATTCGTGCGCGGAGTGATCAATCTGCGCGGTGCCGTCGTGCCAGTGGTGGACCTCTCGGCCCGGTTCGGGCGGCCCGACTCGGACATTACCCGCCGCAGTTGCGTCGTCATCATTGAAGCCAGCGCCGACGATGGCCAGCCCCAGGATATCGGGCTGCTGGTAGACACGGTGTCGGCAGTGCTGGAAATCCCCGCTGCGCAAATCGAGCCGCCGCCGAGCTTTGGTGCGAGGATTCGTGCTGACTTCATCAGCGGCATGGCGAAGGTCGACGGCAAGTTCGTCATCGTTCTGCAGGTGGGCCAGGTGTTGTCCATTGATGAAATGTCGCGTCTTGCCGAGACTGAACACGCAACGTCAATCCAGGCAGAAGCGCGTTGAATCATTCATCAGCGACGCAGCGCCCCGTGAGTGCATCAGCGCTGAACGATAGCGAGTTCGGCCTGTTCCAGTCCTGGCTGTATCAGGCGGCCGGCATCAGTCTGTCTTCGGCAAAAAAAGCGTTGGTCGCCGGTCGCCTGTTCAAGCGGCTCAAGCATTACGAGCTGGAAAGCTACGGCGAATACTTCAAGCTGATCATGAGCGGGCAGCGCGCGGATGAGCTTCAGGTTGCCCTGGACCTGCTGACCACCAACGAAACCTATTTCTTTCGCGAGCCCAAGCATTTCGACTTTCTGCGCCAGCAGATACTGCCCAACGCCGTTGCGGGCAAGACGTTCCGGCTTTGGAGTGCGGCCAGTTCCTCCGGGGAAGAACCCTACAGTCTGGCCATGACCCTCGCCGAAGGCCTGGGCACCACCCCATGGGAGGTGATCGGCTCGGATATCAGCACACAGGTGCTGGCCAAGGCGCGTGCGGGTCACTACCCCATGCAACGGGCCAGCACCCTGCCCCAACCGTTGCTGGTCAAATATTGCCTCAAGGGCACGGGCCGGCAGGAAGGTACGTTCCTGATTGACCGGGCGCTGCGTAACCGGGTCAGCTTCATGCAGGTGAATCTCAACGAAACATTGCCTGAGCTGGGTCACTTCGACGTCATATTCCTGCGCAACGTGATGATCTACTTCGATCAGCCGACCAAGGTGCGGGTCATCGCACGCCTGCTCCCCAGACTCAAGCCGGGGGGATATCTCATCGTCAGCCATTCAGAAAGCCTTAACGGTGTCACGGATGCCCTCAGACTGGTGGCACCCTCCATTTATCGCAAACCATGAAAAAAACCGTCGAAACGTTGTTTTTGTCTCCGGGGGAATTTCGCTTCGAAACCCGTCCCGTGCGCTTGCGCACGTTGCTCGGCTCCTGCATCGCAGTCACCCTCTGGCACCCGGAGCGCAAAATCGGCGCTATGTGTCATTACATGTTGCCCAGCCGGGACCGCAAATCCGAACCTTTGAGCGGCAAATATGGCGACGAGGCCATTGAACTGTTCATCCGCCAGGCCTTGGCGCACGGCACCGTGGCAGAAGATTACCAACTCAAACTGTTCGGTGGCGGCCAGATGTTTCCGGACCTGCGCCAGGACTTGCATTTCAGCGACGTGGCGCGAATGAACATTCGTGCGGCACTGGAAATGGCCGATCACTACCACCTGCACTTGATTGCCCAGGACATGGGCAGTACCGGGCACCGTAACGTCATCTTCGATCTGGGCACCGGGCATGTGTGGGTCAGTCACAAACCAATCAGGGCAACCATAAAAAATGGGCACGAAAAAAATCAATGTACTGGTGGTTGACGACTCGGCGGTGGTCCGGCAGGTCTTGCTGGCGATTCTGAGCGAGACCCCGGACATTCATGTCATGGGCGCGGCTTCCGATCCGATCTTCGCCATGGATAAGCTGGCCCGGGAATGGCCGGACGTTATCGTTCTGGACGTTGAAATGCCCCGAATGGACGGCATTACGTTTCTCAAGAAAATCATGAGCGAGCGTCCGACACCGGTGGTGATCTGCTCATCGCTGACCCAGAAAGGCGCAGAAACCACCCTGCAGGCCCTGGCGGCAGGTGCAGTGGAAATCATCACCAAGCCCACCAGCGGGCTGAAGAGTTTTCTCCTGGAATCGGCTGCCGAACTGATTTCGGCAATCAGGGCCGCTGCACACGCCAACGTCAGGAATCTCGGGAAACGGCCGGCCGCCGTGCAACTCACCCCGGCCGCGCGACTGTCAGCGGATGCCATTTTGCCCGCCGCCAGCGGTCAGGCCATGGCCCGCACGACCGAGCGCATCGTTGCCATGGGCACTTCCACCGGCGGCACCCAAGCCCTGGAAGCGGTGCTGACCGCGCTGCCTAGAGTGTGTCCGGGGATTGTGATCGTGCAGCACATGCCGGAAAAATTCACCGCATCATTTGCCGAGCGGCTCAACGGTTTGAGTCATATTCAGGTGCGCGAGGCCAAGAACAATGACCGCATCCTGCCCGGTCTTGCGCTGATCGCTCCGGGCGGAAAACACATGATGGTGACCCGCAGCGGCGCCTTCTACCATGTTCAGGTCGTGGACGGCCCCTTGGTCAATCGGCACCGCCCCTCCGTGGATGTGCTGTTTCGTTCAGTGGCCAGGTTTGCCGGCCCGAATGCCACCGGCATCATCATGACCGGCATGGGCGATGACGGAGCAAGAGGACTCAAGGAAATGCTCGACGCCGGGAGTGCGACAGTCGCTCAGGACGAGGCCACCTGTGTGGTGTTCGGCATGCCCAAAGAAGCGATCAAACTCAATGCCGCACAGCGGATCATGCCCTTGCAGCAGATTCACCAGGCGATTTTGCACAAATAAAGCCGTCATCGATGCCAGCGCGACGCCAAACGCCGTTTTTAGTCGTATGCAGGCCGCTTTGGTGCTTGCTCAACCGCTGTGGGTCTACGATTCTGTAAAGACAACATCAGGGCGGCCCGACGCTGACCCTGTTATAACCGGAGTCTCTGCATGAAAACCGTCGCCCAACTTCTGAAACTCAAGGTTTTGCACAACCAGCAGGTGCACACCATCGCGCCCGAACAGATGGTGCTCGACGCGCTCAAAGTGATGGCGGAAAAGAATATCGGCGCATTGCCGGTGGTGGAGAACGGTGCGCTAGTGGGGGTTGTCAGCGAACGCGACTATGCACGCAAGATGGTCCTCAAGGGCCGCTCGTCCATAGGCACCCCGGTCAGCGCGATCATGAGCACCAAGGTGGTGACAGTGGATCCCCATCAGTCCGTTGAAACCTGTATGGGCATCATGACCGACAATCATCTTCGCCATCTGCCCGTCGTCGAGAACGGTCAGCTCCTGGGACTGTTGTCCATTGGTGACCTGGTCAAGGAAGCCATTGCCGAGCAGGCTGATCTGATCCAGCAACTGGAGCAGTACATTCGCGGGGCTTAGCATCGAAACTGCTCGGGCAAAGGCTGCTGGTGCAAGACGGGCCAGCCTTCGGTGAAAGTCGCGAAAGCGTCGGCTATGGACCCCGACAGCCTGCGCGGCTAACCTGTCCGGCACTTTTCCGATCCCCTGCGCACGCGTGTCAGCGTTGCGTGCACCGAGACTGCCATGACGATCAACCTGGATACCGTATTCGAGCGCCACGACACCGACAGCAAGAAATGGAGTCAGTACCCTGCCGATGTCCTGCCGATGTGGGTCGCCGACATGGATTTTCCGGTGGCCGAGCCGATCCTGCGGGCCCTGCATAAACGTCTTGAACATCCGTTGCTGGGTTACGGCGTTGCACAGGACACAGTGCGCCAGACGATCGTTGCCCACCTCTGGCAGGCTTACGCCTGGCGCGTACACCCGGAAGAATTGATCTTCCTGCCGGGGGTCGAACCAGGCTTCAACATGGCGCTTCATGCGCTGGTTCCGCACGACAAGGGCGTGGCGGTGCAAATGCCCAATTACGCCCCGCTGGCCAAAGCCCCGAACCATTGGCAGCAACCCCGCATCGAACTGCCGTTCAAGGCCGATGTCCGAGGCGAATACCACACCGACATCGCGGCGCTGGAGCACGCCCTGCAAAACGCCGGCGCCCTGCTCCTGAGCAACCCACATAACCCGTTGGGCAAGGTATTCAGTGGTGAAGAACTGCAACTGATTGCCGATGCCTGCGTGAGAAACGACGCGCTGATTATTTCTGATGAAATCCATGCGGACATCCTGTTCGATGGCCGTCGCCACATTCCCGTGGCCTCTCTCGGCCCGCACATCGCCAAACGCACCGTCACCCTGATGTCCGCCAGCAAGGCTTACAACATCGCCGGGCTGAAAACGGCTTACGCGGTCGTGCAGGACGAGCAACTACGCAAATGTTTTAACCACGGCCGGCTGGGCATGGTGGACAGCGTCAACGTCCTGGGCATGGAAGCAACGCGCGCCGCCTACAGCGAAGGTGGCGATTGGCTAAGGGCTGTGCTCACTTATCTGCAGGACAACCGCGATTATCTGGCCGACGCCGTCAAGACCCGGCTGCCCGGCATCGTCATGCACTTGCCGCAAAGTACTTATCTGGCGTGGCTGGACTGCTCCGCACTGGGTCTGGACAACCCGCAGCAGTTCTTCCTTGAGCATGGCAAGGTCGCCTTAAGTGCGGGAACGGAGTTCGGTAACGACTGCCAACAATTCGTGCGCCTGAATTTCGGCTGCCCGCGCTCGCTGCTTGAAGAAGGCCTGACACGGATGGAGCGCTGTTTGCGCAATCGCTGAAGCGGACCTGCTTGCAGCAGACAAATAAAAGCCCGGTTAACCGGGCTTTTGGGTTTGGTGCCTTTCAATGACTCGCGATCAATAACGCTGATATTGCGAACCGAACTCTTTGCGGTTTTCGGCTACCAGGACTTTGCTGTCCACTGGCAGAAAAGCGCGATCAAAGGTTTTGCTGCCCGCTGCGGCGACGTGTACATCCGCGTTGTCGCGGGTGAGGCGCTCGGCGATCTGGGTGGAAGCCTGGGCAACTACAGGTTGCGCGACAGACGTGGCCGATTGTGGACTGGCAAATGCTGCAGTCGCGGTCAGGACCGAAAAAGCAAAGCTTAGGGCGATGGTGCGTTTCATGAGAGGTAGCTCCAGTGAATCAGTCAGTAGGTAAGTCGTTGCGTTGGAGCCAAATCTAATGGCTCCCGCTCCTGATGAAAAACCACCGTTACGAATACTCATTATCGATCGGGCTGATCCTGGCCGACCGAGCAGCACGGCACCGCCAACCAGGGCGACCCGGAGCCCTTACTCGGCCTTCCGCAACGCCACCCTCGTTACCCGGCGCTCTTCGACGCCCACCACGGTCATGTTCCAGCCCTCCCATTGCAGCTCATCGCCGATGCGCGGCAACCGATCCAGCAGGCTCGTCACCAATCCGGCAACGGTTTGATAATCCTCGGTGGGCCGGGCCTGAAAGCCGGTACGTTCACGAACATGGCTGAGGTTCAGTGCCCCCGATACCAGGAAGCCGCCTTCCTCGACGACGACGTCCGGCCCTTCGATCTCGCTGGCGTCCGGTAACTGGCCAGCAATGGATTCCAGGATATCGGTCATGGTCAGGATGCCGATGAAATCACCGAACTCGTTGACCACAAAAGCGATGTGGGTCGACTCCTTGCGCATTTGCTCCAGGGCGTTGAGGATCGAGAAGCTGTCCAGCAGGTTAATGGCCTTGCGCGCCAGGACTTCAAGATTGGGCGCGTTGCCAGCCAACAGTTCCTTGAGCAACTCCTTCTTGTGCACGAACCCCAGGGGTTCATCGATTCGTCCCTCGCGAATCAACGGCAGTCGCGAGTACGAGGAGTGCATCAGCTTGAGGCTGACCATGCTTGTATCGTCAGCCAGATCGATATGATCCACCTCGGCCCGTGGCGTCATCACCGAGCGAATCGGCCGTTCTGCCAGCTGCAAGACGCCGCTGATCATGATGCGTTCGCGTCGGTCGAACACCGCTTCAGTCTGCTCACCTTCGAGCATGTCGGCGATTTCCTCGCCCACTTCGTCGGCATGCAGCTTGCGACCACCCAACAGGCGCATCACGGCATGGGCCGTGCGCTCACGCATCGGCCGCAAGCCATGCAGCGAACGTTTGCGGCGCATGCGGGCCACCTGATTGAACACTTCAATAAGGATCGAGAAGCCAATCGCCGCGTACAGGTAGCCTTTGGGAATGTGGAAACCCAAGCCTTCGGCAGTCAGGCTGAAGCCGATCATCATCAAGAAGCCCAGGCACAGCATGATCACCGTCGGGTGCGCATTGACGAAACGGGTCAGCGGTTTGCTGGCAATGATCATCAGGCCGATGGAAATCACGACGGCGATCATCATGACAGCCAGGTGCTCGACCATGCCCACGGCCGTAATCACAGCATCGAGCGAGAACACCGCGTCCAGTACGACAATCTGCGCCACGATGGGCCAGAACCTGGCATAAGTCGTATTGCTGGCGCGCTCGCTGACATGCCCTTCAAGACGTTCGTGCAATTCCATGGTGGCCTTGAACAACAGGAACACGCCCCCGAACAGCATGATCAGGTCCCGTCCGGAAAAGCTGTGATCGAAAATCTCGAACAACGGCTGCGTGAGGGTAACCATCCAGGAAATACTGGCCAGCAAACCCAAGCGCATGATCAGCGCCAGGGACAGGCCAATGACACGCGCCTTGTCCCGTTGTTCGGGAGGCAACTTGTCAGCCAGGATCGCGATAAACACCAGGTTATCAATGCCCAGCACCAGTTCCAGGACGATCAGCGTCAGCAGGCCCAGCCATGCAGTAGGGTCAACTATCCATTCCATGGGTTAATGGCTCACTTGCAGGCAAAGGTCAGATGATCGTCCACGGACATCAGGTTCAGTCGCTTGGGGCGAGCCGGACAATGTCAGGTGGGTCGAGGGACGGGATGGGCTAATCAAGCGCTGTGACCGGCGCGTCAGGGCGCGGGCAAGGTTTAGGTGAGCGGTGCCAGCAACAGAGCGACTGGGAGGCTCCTGAACGGTCTTCATAGAATCCTGAAATCAATTACGGACCGCGATCCTACAACGGACAGTGTTTTTTCTTACGCGGGAAAGTATTACAAAACATTGACATCAATACGCCTGCATCACTGCATCGAGGCCCGCTACAAGTGCCAGGCGGCCTGAAACGCCCCGGCGGCTATCCACCGGGGCGAGGTTTATCACCCTTTCAAAAAATCCTCTATCAGGTGATTGACCTGGTCGGCGGCCTCCATCTGCACCATATGACTCTGCCCCGGCAGAATTTCGATCCGGGCCGACAATCCCTGGGCATGGTGGGCCGGAATGATCTCGTCCTGCGCCCCCCAAATCACCAGGCTCGGTTTCACGCCAACCTGTGCCCGCAGGTCAATGGTCTGACGCGCACCGGCAAATAGCTGGTCAACAAGCTGCTGCAGCGCATCGCTGACACCTTCCAGACGCTTGAACTTGAGCATGTCTTCGAGCATTTGCCGGTTGACCAGCCCTGGATCACTGAACAGCTTGGTGAGCTGAGGCTTGAGCGCGTTGCGGTTGTTGGCATCGACGAAACCCTGCAAGTAATCGCCGTTGATGTCCGCGCCCAGACCGGCACTGGCAATCAGGATCAGGCTGGCCACCCGGCGGGGTGCCAGTCGGGCGACGTTCAAGGCCACTGCGCCGCCCATGGAATGTCCCGCCAGATGCGCGGTGTCGATTTCCAGATGATCCAGCAACGCCAGTACGCTGTGGCTCAACTCATCCAGATCACCGGTTTGCAGCGTCTTGCCTGACTCTCCATGACCGGGTAAGTCCAGAGCGATCACCCGACGATGGGCAGCCAGCACCTGATGATTGAACAGCCAATTGTTCAGATCGCCACCGAAACCATGGATCAAGACCAGCGGCGTGCCGCCTTCGCCCATGTCGAAGTAACGCAATGTGCGTCCGTGCAGCTCGATTTTTTGCGCCGCCGGCCCGGTTGATTCTGCCGCATCGGCCGCCGGAACAAACTCGGCCTGGAAACGCTCGACGACCTCGTCGATCTGGGCATCGCTGACGTCACCTTCAACGATGATCGCCAATAACGCGCCCACCGAAAGGGTTTCATCCGGCTGCGCCAACACGCGCTTGAGCACGCCGGAGAACGGGGTTTCGACACTGCTGGAAATCTTGTCGGTCTCGACATCGAGCAATGCCTCGCCCTTCTCGACCCGGTCGCCCTCCTGTTTGAGCCAGGTATCGACCCGGCCTTCGGTCATCGACAACCCCCACTTGGGCATGGTCAAGGTGTGAATCTGGCTCATGCAGCGCTCCTTTTCTCAGCGATCTTGCGCACCGCAGCTTCGATTTTCGCCGCGCTCGGAATGTACATGTCCTCAAGTGCGTCAGAAAAAGGCACAGGCGTGTGGGGCGCCGTGACCATCTCGATAGGCGCCTTGAGAAAGTCGAAGGCCTTTTGCGCGACCAGAGCGCTGATATCAGTAGCCATGGAACACCGTGGATTGGCCTCATCAATCACCACCAGACGCCCGGTTTTTTCCACGCTCTCCAGAATGCTGTCTTCATCCATCGGGCTTGTGATGCGCAAATCCAGCACTTCGCAATCGATACCCTGACGCGCAAGGTTCGCCGCCGCTTCCATGGCCAGATGCACCATGCGCCCATAGGTGACCAACGTGACATCGTTGCCTTCGCGCAGGAAATTGGCCTCGCCGAACGGGATGGTGTAAAGCTCTTGCGGGACGTCACCCTGCATGCTGTACAGCATCTTGTGCTCACAGAAAATCACTGGATCGTTGTCACGAATCGCCTGAATCAGCAGTCCTTTGGCGTCGTAAGGTGACGAGGGGCACACCACCTTCAGACCCGGAATATGTGTCCACAGTGAGGTGAGCATCTGCGAATGCTGGGCAGCAGCTCGCAAGCCAGCGCCCACCATGGTGCGGATCACCAGCGGTGTGACGGCTTTGCCGCCGAACATGTAGCGAAACTTGGCCGCTTGATTGAGGATCTGGTCAAGACAGCAGCCGGCAAAGTCGACGAACATCAGCTCGCATACCGGGCGCATGCCTTGAGTAGCGGCACCGACTGCCGCACCGACATAACCGATTTCCGACAGGGGTGCATCTAGGACCCGACCGGGAAACTGGGCGTACAAGCCTTTGGTGACACCCAGAACACCGCCCCAGGCATCCTGTTCGCCTGGGGCGCCAGCGCCGCCGGCCACGTCTTCGCCGATGATGAACACACTGGGATCGCGGTTCATTTCCTGAGCCAGAGCTTCGTTGATTGCCTGCTGATAGGTGATTTTTCTAGCCATGATGAGTGTCCTTTTGTTGTTGTTTTCAAGCAGCGAGAGTCAGCGTCATTGGCGCGTCATGGGTAGCTGACATAGACATCGCTGAGCAAGTCCGCCAACTGCGGTTTCGGGTCCGATTTGGCAAGGCGCACCGCGTCTTCGATCAATTGCTCGACTTCCTGATCGATTACCGTGAGTTGGGCGCGCTCCAGCCAGCCGTTTTCGATACAGCGCTGGCTGAACTGCTGCAGACAATCGTTGGCTTCGCGCAAATTCTTGACTTCGTCCGGGGCGCGATAGGTCTGGGCGTCGCCCTCGAAGTGGCCGTAATAGCGGGTCAGTTTCACCTCCACCAGCGAAGGCCCCTGGCCCGCTCTTGCGCGCTCGATGGCGGCGCCAGCGGCAGCATGCACCGCGAAGAAATCGAAGCCGTCCACCGTGACACCGGGCATTCCGAAGCCGATGGCGCGGTCGGCGATGTCTTTGCAGGCCACCGACCAGTTGGACGCCGTGGCTTCGGCATAACCATTGTTTTCAGCAACGAAGATGCACGGCAGATTCATGATCGACGCCAGGTTCATGGCTTCGAACACCGCGCCCTCGTTGGACCCGCCATCACCGAAGAACACCACCGCGACCCCTTGGGTGCCTTTGAGCTTGGCCGCCAGCGCCGCACCGGCTGCCAGAGGTGCGCCAGCGCCGACAATGCCGTTGGCGCCGAGCATGCCTTTCTCCAGGTCGGCGATGTGCATAGAGCCGCCCTTACCCCCACAAACGCCGGTTTTCTTGCCGTAGATTTCTGCCATCATTCCGTACACATCAACGCCCTTGGCGATGCAGTGGCCGTGGCCGCGATGGTTGGAAGCGATGCAATCGTCGTCGTTCAGGTGGGCCATTACCCCGGCAGCGCTGGCCTCTTCGCCAGCATATAAATGCACAAAACCGGGAATCTCGCCGGTGGCAAACTCCACGTGCAAACGCTCTTCGAAATCACGGATGGTGCGCATCACTTTGTAGGCATGCAGCAACTGATCGGTGGACAGCTGAGTGGTCATATTGTTGTTCTCCAGGTTGTCTCGACACTCGGGCGCCGGATGAATCCGGCACATTGAGCAGAGCAAACACGGGGCCAACAGTTGAATAATGCGGCTCAAGGCCCGTGCAGAGCCTTCAACGCAATGTGCAAGAGCGCAACAGGCGCCTGGGCATGAGACGCTGCATCTCGGCACATTGTCTTTATCGCTGTAACAATGAGACGCTGCGTCTCAACGATGGGTGGCAATGCTCGCGCCTTGTCGCAGTCATGGCTTGGGCGCTTAATAGCGGCAATAACAACAATGATCGAGAACCGGAGGCCCTATGCTCGCCGCGAACTCCAGAGCCCATGTCGACTGCGTCAGTCGCGTGGTCAAGAACGCCGACCGCCTGCCCCAGGCGCCGGTGCCGCCATTGATTTTCGATTCCTGGCGGCGCTCGATGGAACAACACCATCTGGACCCCGGCTCCCTTCAGGGGCCACGCATCCTCTCAACCACCTTGCTCAAAGAGTGTCGCGACCGGGCCGACCTGTTCCTGCGGGTTGCCAGCGAAGAAGTCGCGCAACTGCATGCCAGGGTGCGACATGCTGACTACTGCGTGCTGCTGACCGATGCTCAGGGCCAGACCATTGACCATCGGGTGGACCCGGCGATTCGCAGCGATTGCCGCAAGGCCGGTTTATACCTGGGCACCTGTTGGTCCGAAGCGGAAGAAGGCACCTGCGGCGTGGCCACGGTCCTGACCAGCAAAGCGGCCGTCACGGTGCATAAACGTGATCACTTCCGCGCAGCGTTCATCGGGTTGACCTGCTCAGCGGCACCGGTCTTCGATCCGCAAGGCGAGCTGCTCGGTGTCGTGGATGCGTCAGCGGTGCAGTCGCCGGATGACCGACGCAGCCAGCACCTGATTCGCCAAATGGTGGCCATGAGCGCCCGCGCCATCGAGAACGCGTTTTTCATGCACAGCGCCCAGGGTAACTGGGTCCTGCAGGCCCATAGCACGCAAGGCTACGTCGACAGTCAGCCGGACCTGCTGCTGGCGTGGGACCGCGACGGCCGCCTGCAAGGGATCAACAGCAAGGCACGCCAGGCGCTGCGCCTGCGCTTGGGCCACCTACCCGAGCACATCGGCGAGGTCTTCGATCTCGACGCACTGCGCAATGCCGTCGGCGAGGCGCCACAGGTGCTGAACTGGCAAGCCGGCGCGGACACACTGCAGGTTCGCGTCAGCGCGCCACGGGTCAGTCCGCGGCGTCGTGTGCCACTGTGCGAGACCGACGACGCCACCCGACTGGACCCTCGCATGGCCGATAACCTGCGCCTGGCAGTGAGGGTCAAGGATCGCAATCTGCCCATCCTCATTGAAGGCGAGACCGGCACCGGCAAGGATGTTTTCGCCCGTCAGGTTCACGATCACAGCGCGCGTAAAAACGGGCCGTTCATTGCACTTAACTGCTCGGCAATCCCGGAGAGCCTGATAGAAAGCGAACTGTTTGGCTATACCGCCGGCGCCTTTACCGGTGCCTCCAGCAAGGGCATGAAGGGGCTGCTGTTACAGGCCGATGGCGGCACGCTGTTTCTTGATGAAATCGGCGACATGCCTCTGGGCCTGCAAACCCGCTTGCTGCGCGTGCTGGCCGAAGGTGAAGTGGCACCGCTGGGTGCCTCGCGCCGGGAGCGAGTGGACATTCAGGTCATCTGCGCCACTCACCGGGATCTAAAGGCCATGGTGCGCAACGCACAGTTTCGCGAAGACTTGTATTTCCGCCTGGGCGGTGCGCGCTTCCAGCTCCCGCGGCTATGCGACCGTAGTGATCGGCTGACCTTGATAAACGAACTGCTCGCCCAAGAGAACCAGAATGCCAGCCTGCCCGTTGGCATAAGCGCGGCGACGCTGGAGCGGCTGCTCAGCCATGGCTGGCCGGGGAATATCCGACAATTGCGCCATGTGCTGCGTTACGCCTGCGCTGTGTGCGAAGGAGCAACGATTCAGGTCAGCGACCTGCCACCGGAATTGCAGGACTCAGCCTGTCCGCCTACCTGCGTCATGGAGGACAATGTCAGCCCGCAACGACAGATGTTGCTGGACGCCTTGATTCGCAACCGCTGGCAGCCACGAGAAACCGCTCAGGCGCTGGGCATCTCACGGGCGACGCTGTACCGCCGCGTGAATCAACACGGGATCGAGATGCCGCGAACGCAGCATCGCAATCAGGCCGTCGATTAGCGATACACCATGCCACCATCGATCAGCGGGGCCTGCCCGGTCATGTAGTCGGCATCGGGGCCCGCCAGGTAAGACACGAACCCGGCTACATCATCCGGGGTTTCGGCGCGCCCCAAGGCGATCCCGCCGACGTATTTTTGGTAGGTTGCACCCACTGGCGCACCGGTGATGTCAGCCATGCGCTGATCGATCTCGACCCACATATCAGTGCCCACCACACCCGGACAGTAAGCATTGACGGTGATGCCATCGCTGGCCAGTTCCTTGGCGGCCGCCTGAGTCAAGGCCCGGACCGCGAACTTGGTCGCCGAATACACGCCAAGCAGCGCGAAGCCTTCATGGCCTGCGATGGAGCAGGCATTGATAATCTTGCCGCCTTGCCCCAGCGACTTGAATTTTTTGCCCGCGGCCTGGATACCCCACAACACGCCCTGCACGTTGATTTTGAGGATTCGGTCCACCTGTTCGGGCGTGACCTCAAGCAGCGATTCGACCTGAGCCACACCGGCGTTGTTAACGATGATGTCAAAGCCGCCAAGGGCGCTGTAAGTGTGCTCAACGGCGGCGACGACCTGGTCCAGCTGCGAAACATCTGCCACGAATACCGTGGCTTTGCGGCCCAGCCCGGAAATCTCTTCGGCCACCTGGCTGATTTTTGTCGCATTGATGTCAACCAGAGCGACGTCCGCGCCATCACGAGCCAGACGCAATGCAATGGCTCGACCAATGCCCTGGCCTGCGCCCGTCACCAGCGCGACTTTTCCGACAATACTCATGATGCTCTCCTGTTTTATGGAACCCAGGCACTGGTATGCGAGGTTCTTCACAGGACATCAAGCAGCACCGAACGCAATAGATCCGATGAGACGCAACGTCTCACCCCATGCGCCGCAATCAAAACCGTCTGACCGGCCAATTGATTGAACTTCCTGGCCCAGAACGTGCCGATTCTATAAGTGTCGGGCAACCCGCCTGACGATTCTGGAGACCTACCGATGCCAGATGCACAGGGAAAAATCCGTTACGCAGTCGTAGCCGGAGGCTGGATTTCTCAAGGCGCCTTCATGCCCGGCGTGGATCAGACCGACAACTCAGTCATGACCGCGCTGGTCACCGGCGACCCGATCAAGGCCGACGAACTGGCCGAACTCTACGATCTGAAAAGCTATCACTACGACGAATTTGCCACCCTGCTCAAATCGGGCGAGATCGATGCAATCTATCTGGCAACCCCTAATTTCCGTCACCGGGAATTCGCAGTGCCAGCGCTGGAAGCCGGGATACACGTGTTGCTGGAAAAGCCCATGGCCACCAGCGAGCAAGACTGCCTGGCAATCACCGAAGCCGCCAAGCGTTCCGGCGCCAAACTAATGATTGCCTATCGCCTGCATTTTGAGCCGGGCATGGTCGAAATGGTCAGCCGGGTCCGGGCTGGTGACATTGGCGAACCGCGCCTGTTTACGTCGACGTTCGCGCAGACGACCAAGCCTGCCAACCATCGCATGCAGAGCGGTTACTGGGCGGGGCCCGCAGCCGACATGGGGCCGTACCCCATCAACGCAGTGCGCAACCTGTTCGACGCCGAGCCTGTCGAAGTGCATGCCGTCGCTATCCATACGCCAGGCCGGGAAATCAATACCCCGGACACCGTGTGCGTGACCTTGCGCTTCCCCGAGGAGCGCCTGGCGCAGTTCACCGTCAGCTACAGCTTGCCGGGAACCCAGCGTTTCCAGTTGGTGGGCACCGAAGGTGAGTTCGAAGCTTCGCCCTGCTACGGTTTTGGAGAAGGCGTAGCCATCAGTTATCGCGCCATCATCGATGGCAAGACTCAAGAACACGCCCATCCCGTCGTGGATCAATTCGGCGGTGAAACCCAGTATTTCTCCGATTGCATTCTTCAGGATCGCGAGCCGGAACCCGATGGCGATGAAGGCTGGCGTGATGTCCGGGTACTGGCAGCCATCGAACGCAGCCTTGAAACCGGTCAGGCGCAAACCCTGGAGCCTTTGCCAAAACGGCCTGGCATCAGCGTGGAACAGGCTCGTCGCCTGCCGCTGGCCAAGGTTCCGAAATACATAAACACCGATGAGCCGAATGAGTAGACGGCCGTAGGCCTGCGGACACGTCCCTTCTGCTGGCATGGCGACATTCAGTGGAATCGGACGTGTTCGGAAACGCCCAAGGCGCAAGCGACTCCGATCTACCGCTGGCCTACGTGTGCGCAGGGGGTGAAAACATCACTGCCGTACTTGCCGTGACAAAATGCCTCACCCCTGTAGGCCGCCAGTTGTCTGATGACCGCGATCTCACCCTAGCCGCGAAAATTCAATTGTTCTAAAATGTTTCCATACCGGCAAGCGGACGCGGAAACGAACATCAATGACAGCCGATGTCACTGAATTCGAATCCCGGCGACTTGACCAGAATCATAAAAAGAAAGCCCGTCATAGACGGGCTTTTTTCGTTTCCGGCATTCGACAATCGTTGTCGGTAGGCACAAAAACCTGATTTTCGCCTCCTGCGCCTCGCGCGGCGGGCCCCGTTTTTTTCAATATTGAGGTTAATCCCCATGCTGCGTCTTGTTGTAGTTCACCTGTTTCAATGGTTCAAACGTCTGGCGTCCAGCGCCGTTTCGCGCAACAGCAGTGACGATAACCATTCGCAGAATTTTTCCAGGGAAGACAGTGGCCGCTGGACATTCGTCTCTCTCTTTATCGTCTTCACCTTGAGTCTCTATACGCTGGCTGGCTTGGGCTACTACGCCAAAGTCCACGTATGGGACGGTTTTACCGAACAACAGAAAGAAAACATTGCCCAGGCAATGATCGTCAGCAGCCAGAATCTGTAACGCTCGGCTGCGTCCCATGCTGCCAATGGCCGTTGGCGCCGATAGCCCGTGTTGCCAATGCATCGAAAGCGATTGCGGGCGGCCGGGTTTCCTGAGAAAAAGCCGCTCTACCCTCAGGGATATTGAACGCCGCCATGAACGATGAATTACTTGTGACAGATATTCGCACCGGTGACGGTAAGGAAGTGGTCAAGGGTGCCTTGATCATTACCCACTACAAAGGGTGCCTGGAAGATGGGACGACGTTCGACTCTTCCCATGAGCGCGGCAAGCCGTTTCAGTGTGTCATTGGTACCGGCAGGGTTATTAAAGGCTGGGACGTCGGCTTGATGGGAATGAAAGTCGGTGGAGTGCGCAAATTATTCGTTCCGGCTCATCTGGCTTACGGTGATCGAAGCATGGGGGCGCATATAACGCCCGGTGCCAACTTATTGTTTGAAATTGAATTGCTGGAGGTACTGACCCGAGACGATTGAGCCAGACGCTCTGCATGATCAATCATCCGCACGGCAATTAGCCAGGCTGCAAACCACCCATCGCTCAAGTCCTGGCCAGTGATTCAAATTCGTATCGTTTAGTGCAAGCATTACTGTTCGCGGATGTCGCAACACAGCGAGCAGTCGTCCATTACAGGACCGATCCAATGGCATTCTTCTGGAGTGTTTGCCGGGCAGCGCTAAATCGCCAGCCGGATCGAACAAGGAGCTCGGAATGATCAATGACCGATTCAAAGACCTGACGGGGATGAGCTGGGACCAAGCTGTTGCCCATAATAACGTGCTGTTTTTCGAAGCCGATGCACTCAACGACCGGGCCTATGACATGTTGCGCGCGGACACATTGACCCTCGACACGTGGCGGGACTTCTCCGAAGCCAAGAAAAAAGCTGAAAAAAAGTACCGTGAAGCACGCCAGGAATGGCTGCGTATCAAACACATACTGACCTGCGTCGAACGCGTCACTTGCGTTAATCGGCACAAATAACGCCCGGGCGCTGATGCCGCCACGGCCACCGTTCGCACGTTTGCATACGTCCTGGGACGCCCGACTGCAGTCGGGCGTTTGCCTGTGGTACCCGCTGTTTCTCGCAAACTTCAATTGCTTGTTCGAGCAGAAAAAGCCATGCTTTCGCGGCTCCGATTGCCGGTGTTCACGTAAGGAAAAGGAATAGGGTATGGCCCTGAACAAACCCACGCAGGAGCTCAAGCGCCATCTGAAAGGAACGGCCGCTAATCTCGAAAGCACTGCCAATGAGATACTCAAGCTCGCTGAGCAAATGACTGAAGTTGACGTCACCGCTATTCTTCAGTTGGTCAATCGTTTGTACGGCGATGCCGACCAGCTCAAAGCCTACGCCGATGAAGTGAAGGCCAAGCGCATCGTGCGCAGCAAAGCGCTGTAGTTGCGCAACACACTTGATTTCGAACGTCTCGCTCCTGATCCGCAGGTCAACGCAGAGTACCGCCGATGCTGCCCTCACCCGTAAAAAGCCCCGTAAACCCCGCTCACTTGCACATGCAGAAGTGGCGTGGCCGCATCGGACTGTCCCTGGCGGCCAGCCTCTCGGTGCTGGCGGGCATGACCGACGCCATCGGATTCATGGCGACCGGCGATTTCGTTTCGTTCATGAGCGGCAATACCACAAGGTTGGCCGTGGCTATCAGCGATGCCGATGTCGGCACCACGGCCCGGTTATTGCTGGCCATCGGCACCTTCATTCTGGGCAATGCCCTGGGCATTGTTGTCGCCCGCCTGGGTGGCCGACGCGCCCTGCCCTTGCTCTTGTGTATTGGCATGCTGTTATGTGCCGCAGCCTCGTGGCCGCAAGATTCCCAGATCGGGACGGTGGTTGCAGCCATTCTGGCGATGGGCATGCTCAACGCGGCGGTGGAACAAGTGAACGGCCTGCCGGTGGGTCTGACTTATGTCACCGGCGCATTGTCACGCTTTGGACGCGGTTTTGGACGCTGGATGCTCGGCGAACGTCGTGACGGCTGGCGCGTGCAATTGGTGCCATGGACCGGGATGTTCCTCGGTGCCGTGATCGGCGCAGTTCTGGAACAACGCATGGGCCTCAATGCGATGCTGGTCAGCGGCTCGTTGGCAGCACTGCTTGGGCTGCTGTCGCTGAAAATCCCCCACCGCTGGCAACGCCGCTACATGCCGCGCTAAACCACCACTCACTCCTGCGCTGGCAGCGCATGGGGCGCATCGAGTCGTTCCTTGAGTCGATGGGCGAAGGCCAGCGCGTCCTCCATGCAGCGGAACTTCACTTCATAATCGTTGATCACCACCAGCCAATCACTGCCGTAGGCGGCTTTTTCGATCTGCATCGTCATGTCGAAGTCCTCTTGATGTGCCCGGTTTGATCTGCGATACGCAACTTGCGCAGCAGATCGCGTTTTTTGCTGTGGTGCGCCTGCATGCGCACCAGCAGGTCGTCCAGTGTTGCGATGGCGTCCAGAATGTGCGGCCCCTTGTTGAGCATTACGCATTCGGCGCGCACACCCATTGCGGCGTCGGTGATTTCCGCACGAGTCGCCGCTCCGGTCCTGGCCAGTGTGTCCAGAACCTGAGTGGCCCAGATCACCGGCACATGCGCGGCTTCACAGATGCACAGGATTTCTTCCTGCAACTCTGCGGTACGCTCGAAGCCGTTTTCGACTGCCAGATCGCCACGGGCAATCATCACGCCCAGACGCTCGGTATGCATTCCGGCCATCAATAGCGCGGCGAGGTTTTCAAATCCTTGACGGGTTTCGATCTTCAGCACCACGCCCAGATGTCCGGCGTTGAACCGGTGCAGGTGGGAAAACAAGGATTTGACATCTTCCGGGCGGTTCACAAAGGACATTTCAACCACGTCCGCATGTTTGCCCGCGAACTCCAGGGCGGCGATATCCTCTTGGGATAAAGCATCCAGCTTGAGCTCGCTGTCCGGCAGATTGATACCCTTGTCGCTCTTGAGCTTTGCGCCGCCCGGCGCATGGGTAATCCGTATATAAAGCGCATCATCATGGATGGACTGGATCTTGCCACCGATCTTGCCGTCGTCGAACCAAATGGGTTCGCCGGGGCGAACCTCCTGGAAAACACTGGGCAACGTGCAGCCGATACACGCCGGGGTGAGCACTTTGCCTTGCGCATCGCGCACCGCCGGATGGCCGCTGTGCAGATCGGCGTTCAGCATCAATACGTCGCCGTCCTGCAGGGTAATGCTCTGTTCCTGCACTGGAACGCTGATAATCCGCGCCGATTTTTTCCTTCCCTTGGACTTTTTCAGGCTGAGCGCCATGCCGGGAACCATATAGGCCGTCTTGCGCAGCTCGGCCCAGCAGCCGTCCTCGGCGACGTCCATGACCTGCAGACTGCGCTTGGCGTCGCGCGCATCATTGAACACCAACTCATCATCAACCACGAGTTGCGCCAGCCATTTGCCTGGCAGTCGCAAGGCAAATGCCGAGTCGGGATGGGGTTCATCACCGCAGCTCAGCCAGATCCTGGCTGGCGCAGTGGTGCGTCCAAACAAATCCTTGGTCGGGCGAATACGCAGCACCGCCGGGCCGGGCTGGATCTGACCGGTGCGAAGCTTGGGCCCCGCCAGATCCATCATGACCTGACAGGTTTTGCCGCACTGGTCAGCAGCACGGCGGGCATTTTCAATCATCGCCAGCCAGACTGCCGGATCGTCGTGGGCACAATTGATACGCTGGCAGTCCATGCCGGCCTCCAACAGGGCGCGCACCAGTCCAGGCTCGGTTGCGGCCTCGCTCGGCATGGTGACCATAATCCGCACGCCGCGCTCAGGCCGTTGCCCGCCGAACAAGGCATCGGCATGGGCCGTAAGTAAATGTTCGCCAATCTCCCCCAACACCGCTCCGGTTTCGCCGGACTGCGCCGAGCCGGGCGTCAGGCGTTGCAAGACTTCGATGACTCGGTCCACCGATGCCAGGGCGTTGGCTTCACAGCGGCCCAGGGAAGATAGCCCCAGTTCTGCCAACTGATGCTGAAGGGGCCGAATGTCATGACGGCGCAACGCCAGGTAACTCAGCAGATTGCGCGCGCTTTCCATGTAGGCGGGATGCAGATGCATAGTCTCGATGGGTGCTCTGGCGGCGGCTTCCATCTTGACTCGTAGAAAAGACAAACGCCGCAAGGCCGCCTGGATCTTGCGGTCGTCCAGCACACTGAAATCAGGCTCTATAACTGTCATGGCAAGCACTCGAAACGAATGGAAAAGCCAGAAAACGGACCAGACCACCGCAGCCGGACCAACGCACCTCTGGCCGACACAATCTGGCCGACACAACGTGACGCAGAGCCTTACGTTAGTGGGTAAATGTGACCGTGTGCTTACCAGGCTTCTTAAATACAAAGGCGGGAGCACACACATGCCCGTCTGTAATCAAACGGCCACTAAAACCGGGTTTAACTAGGCGCAAATTACTGCCCTCAATGTGAGTCCGGAGTCTGCGCATGTGTGTGTTTTCGAAAACAATGATCACCTTTTGCCTGGGATTGACCCTCAGTCTGGGGGCGTTGGGCAACGCCGGAGCGACAGAAGAGATCGTCGGAGCGGGGTCGACGTTTGTCTTCCCGGTACTTTCCAAATGGGCTGACGAATACAACCGCAAGACCGGCGTGCGTGTGAACTACCAGTCTATTGGCTCCGGGGCAGGACTGGCTCAGGTCAAGGCCGCAGCGGTTGACTTCGGGGCAAGTGACAGGCCTCTCGACTCCGGGGAACTGGCGGCGTCAGGCATGATCCAGTTTCCGCTGGTATCGGGCGGTATCGTTCCGGTGATGAACCTTCCGGCCATCGCTCCCGGCTCGCTGAAATTCACCGGTGCGCTGCTTGCCGACATTTTCATGGGCAAGATCACGCAGTGGAACGACCCGGCCATCGCCGCGCTGAACCCGACCGCAGCCTTGCCGAAAAAGCCCATCACCGTGGTGTACCGTTCGGACAATTCCGGCACCAGCTACAACTGGGCGAGCTACCTGGCCAGGGTCAGCGAGCACTGGAAAGCGACTGTTGGCGAGGGTGCGTCGGTGAAATGGCCAGTGGGGCTAGGGGCCAAAGGCAGCGAAGGCGTCGCCAGTTATGTCAAACAAATGCCCTACTCCATTGGCTATATCGAATACGCCTACAGCCGCCAGCATCAGCTCAATTACGCTCTGGTGCAGAATAAGGCTGGCAATTATGTAGCACCTGATCTCACCAGTTTTCAGGCCGCTGCGGCAGGGGCTGACTGGTCCAACGCCCGAGACTTCAATGTGTTGATGGTCAATGCCGAAGGCGAAAGCGCCTACCCGATCACCGCCACAACCTTCATTGTGATGCCCAGGCAGGTAGCGGAGGCCGATCGTCGGGCGGCCGTTCAGGCTTTCTTCAAGTGGGCCCTCGAACAAGGCCAGCCCCAGGCGACCGCACTGGATTTCGCGCCGCTGCCTGAGTCGCTCGTCAAACAGATCGAAGCCTATTGGGCCGACAGTCAACTCAACCCCTGACCGCGATCGTTACCGGCTCGGTCCGCCAGCAAGACCGAGCCGCTTCAAAGCGCCGGGCTGAGTTATGATGAGCCATCATTCACGACCCCGGAACCCGCTCAATGCCCAGTCTGTCCACGACCTCCCCGACCCGCGGCTGGTCGTTCTGGTGGAAACCCCTCTTGTTTCTGGCCGTTGCGGTTATCGGGCTGTACTACGTCAAGTGGTCGCCCTACTACCTGAAATCCTTTGTTGCGGCCGATAGCCACAACATTGGTGCATCGATCATCAACGATCAAATGACCTCGCCGGTGGCTGCCGCGCTGGCCTACGCCAAAGTCTATTTTCTGGCCATCTGGAAAGCTGCTGTCCTGGCGGTAATTCTCGGTTCACTGCTGCAGGTACTGATTCCAAGGGACTGGTTGCTGCGCCTGTTCGGCCGCGCCGGATTGGGCTCGACATTGCGCGGTGGTTTGTTCGCCTTGCCCGGCATGATGTGCAGCTGCTGTGCAGCCCCGGTGGCGGCCGGTATGCGCCGCCAGCAGGTATCAGTGGGCGCGGCCCTGGCATTCTGGATCGCCAACCCTGTATTGAACCCGGCGACGCTGGTGTTCATGGGCTTTGTGCTGGGTTGGGAGTTCAGCGTATTGCGCCTGATTGCCGGATTGATTCTGGTGGTCGGTGTGTCACTGATCGCCCAGCGTATCTCGCGCCCTGAAGGGGTTCCCGAACAAGCCATCCAGGCGGCGGCGACTGCCAACGAGGCCGACCAGCACAGCTTCTTCATCCGCTGGGGCCGCACGATCTGGCAGCTATTCTGGAGCACCATCCCGATCTACGTTGTGGCCGTTCTGATCCTTGGCGCGGCACGGGTGTGGCTGTTTCCGCACATTGACGCCTCCATTGGCAACAGCTTCGTCTGGCTGGTGATATTGGCGTTCGTCGGCACGCTGTTCGTGATTCCCACAGCCGCTGAAATCCCGATCGTGCAGACCATGCTGACGCTGGGCCTGGGCACCGGCCCGGCTGTCGCGCTGCTGATGACCTTGCCCAGCGTGAGCCTGCCGTCCTTGCTGATGCTGCGCAAATCCTTCGATACCCGGGTACTGGTGACCGTGGCAGCGCTGACCATGCTGGTGGGTGTGATCAGCGGTCTGCTGGCGATGGTCCTGCTATAAAGCCTGGGCTGCCTGGGTTCAGGCAGCCCGTTTGCGGCGCTCTTGCAGATAGTGCAATACAGCGCCGTGATCGCCGGAAAACTCGATACGCGGCCCCTTGCTATCGCGCTGATAGGCGTACATCGGGTCGTAGTATTCCCCCAGCAGACCCTCGATCCAGCCACGATGCTGATCCACGGCGCCGGTCTTTTCCTGCTCGACCAAAGCGCTGTCCATGATGGCGGCCAGACGCTGATAGCGCTCGCCCCCCAGACGTTTGACGATACTGGCCAGGCTTTCACGCAAACGTGCGGCGAACACGCTGAAACCCTGCTCCACACCATGTACCTGGATGAACTCCGCACACAGGTCGACCACGTAATCCGTGAGAATGCGCTCGACCCTCAGCTCAACGCTTTCTTCCAGCCACACTAACGGGTATTCCTGCATCCCTCGGAACAGGCCCAGCGGGATGGCGCGGCTACCCACCACTCGACCCTCATCTTCCAGTACAAACTGATTCACGCCGGCAGCGCGTTTCTTGAGGATGTCGATGGCCAACGCGTTCTCGAAACTGATTTGCGCCGGTTGCGGGGTCGCGTGCTTGCCAAAGCTGGAACCGCGATGATTGGCATGCCCTTCCAGATCCAGCGCGTTATCAAGCCGGGTCAGAACCTGAGTCTTGCCCGAGCCCGTCAACCCGCCGATCAGGACGAAATCACATTCAGCCACAGCCGCGTCAGTCTGCTCAATGAGGTAAGTGCGTAGCGCCTTATAGCCGCCGATCACACGCGGGTATTCGATGCCGGCTTCATTTTTGAGCCACTGCTGGGTGAGCTGCGAGCGCAGACCGCCTCTGAAGCAATACAGAAAGCCTTCCGGATGCGCGCGGGCGAAGTCACTCCACGCCTGGATACGATCCTGTTTGGTTTGACCGGATACCAGCCGATGGCCCAGCTCGATAGCGGCCTGTTGGCCCTTTTGTTTGTAGCAGGTACCGACCTGTTCGCGCTCCAGATCATTCATCAAGGGCAAATTGAGGCTGTGGGGAAAAGCACCTTTGTCGAATTCAACCGGCGCCCGAACGTCCATGAGAGCAGCATCGTCGAGAAATAATTGGCGCAAGTCGGTGCAGTTGTCGCGCATTAGAACACCTCGACCGCGTGATGCTGTCGCTCGATGAATTCGCCGATCACGGCCAGTTCAAGCCCCAGCTCCCCGGCCAAGGCCAGAAACGCCGCCTGTGCCTGAGGCTCGACGGCTACCAGCAGCCCGCCACTGGTTTGCGGATCGCACAACACCAGCTTCTGCGCTTGGGTCATGGCCGTGATGCGCTGGCCATAGCTATCGAAATTACGCAGCGTGCCGCCGGGTACACAGCCCTGCTCAAGATAGAAATCGACACTGGCCAGCCGCGGCACCGCAGCGTAATCCAGACGCGCCGTCAATTGACTGCCGTCGGCCATTTCCACCAGATGACCGAGCAAGCCAAAACCGGTGACATCCGTCATGGCCGTAACGCCTTCGAGCTTGCCGAAGCGGCTGCCGGGCTTGTTGAGGGTGCACATCATGTCGCGGGCCACACCCTGGTCTTCATCGCGCAACAGGCCTTTCTTCTCGGCGGTAGTGAGAATGCCGATGCCCAGCGGTTTGGTCAGGTACAGCTTGCAGCCTTGGGTGGCGGTGTCGTTACGCTTCATGTAGCGCTTTTGCACCAGACCGGTCACTGCCAGACCGAAAATGGGCTCAGGTGCATCTATCGAATGCCCGCCGGCCAACGGAATGCCCGCCGCATCGCACACGGCGCGGCCGCCACGGATCACTTCCCGGGCAATTTCCGGCGCAAGCAGATTGACAGGCCAGCCGAGGATGGCGATGGCCATCAAGGGGTCGCCGCCCATGGCGTAAATATCGCTGATGGCGTTGGTCGCCGCGATGCGGCCGAAATCGTAAGGGTCATCGACGATGGGCATAAAAAAATCAGTGGTGGAAACCACGCCGCGCTCGTCATCAATGGCGTAGACCGCCGCATCGTCCCGTGAGGTATTGCCGACCCACAGATTGGGGTCCAGGTTTTGCGCACCACTGCCGGCCAGGATCACTTCCAGAACCTGAGGGGAGATCTTGCAGCCGCAACCTGCACCGTGGCTGTACTGGGTCAGACGAATGGGCTCGCTCATACATGCACCTCTTGAGATCAAGCCCGCGATCTTAACAGAGCCCATGGCTTAACCGGACGTCACCGACCGCTGGACAGCGCTGTCGTGAAAATAGATTGGACGCTATCGATTTACCTCCCTAACCTTGCCCGCTTGTTCGTGTTCCACAGGCCAGGTCTGGATGTCTTCCGTACTCAATGTATTGCTGCCGATTTTCGCCTTGATCCTCGTGGGCTTCATTTGCCGTCGCACCAACCGCCTGGGCCCGAACGCTGCGTCGGAGATCAACCGCATGGTGGTCTGGCTGTGCCTTCCGGCGCTGTTGTTTAGCGTCACGGCCACGGCCACCTGGGAGCAGATCTGGCACCCCGGCTTTGTGCTGTCTTTCGTGATCAGTACGCTGGCGGTCTTTGCCTTCACCTTGCTGCTGCGCTGGCGCACGTCCAGGAATCTGGTGGACGCCAGTATCGACGCCCTCGGCGCTTCCTATGCCAACACCGGCTATATCGGCATCCCGCTGTGCGTCATGGTGCTCGGCCAGGGCGGCCTTGAACCTGCGTTGATCGCTTCGTTGCTGGTGGTGTGCGTGTTGTTTGCCTTGTCGCTGGTGTGCATCGAAATCGGCCTGCAAACCGAGCGCAAGCCCCACCGTATCGCCCTTAAGGTGTTCATGGCCCTGGCGAAGAATCCGCTGGTGGTCACGCCCATCCTTGGCGCGCTATGGGCCTGGCACGGCGCACCGTTGCCAGGCGCACTGGATAAATTCCTGGGCTTACTGGGTGCCGCAACCACGCCGTGTGCGCTGATTTCCCTGGGCCTGTTCCTGGCGGAAAAACAACCTCAACCGCGCCACGGCACCTCGCAACTGGTGCTGATCAAGCTGATTGCCCACCCGCTGCTGACCTGGGTGCTGGTGTTCCATGTGTTCGATGTACCCGTGCTCTGGGCCAATGCGGCCTTGTTGCTCAGTGCATTACCCACTGGCACCGGCCCATTCATGCTTGCCGAGTACTACAAGCGTGAGGCGTCGCTGGTTTCAAGCACTATCCTGGTGTCGACCCTGGGTTCGCTGATCACCTTGTCCGTCTGCCTCTACGTCATCGGCGCCTGATGCCCAAACCCGCGCGCACCTTGCCGGGAACGTTTACCATGGCGCGCCTTTTCCCTCTGATCGCTTGCCATGAACGCCGACGCACTTGCCATTCTTCACACTCACCTGCTCAACGCACTGGACCCGGCGCCCAGTGAGACCCGCCGCCTGTTCCACGGGCGCGGACGCATGTGGCCGGGACTTGAACACCTGACCGTCGACTGGCTACAGGGAGTGTTGCTGGTTTCGCTGTTCCGTGAGCCTGCGCCCATGGAACTGGAATCGCTGATCCAGTTGCTCAACGACGTGTCCCAAAGCGCGCAATGGCAACGCAGCCAGGCGCACACGCTGTTGTTGCAGCATCGCTATTTACCGGACAGCGCGACCCAGTGGCTGTTGGGAGACAAGGTCGATGAATGGGTGATCAGCGAAAACGGACTGCGCTTCAAAGTGGATCTGGGCAAAAAACAGAACTGCGGTTTGTTTCTGGATATGCGCTACGGCCGTGACTGGGTTCGTGCCCAGGCCCACGGTAAACGCGTGCTCAATCTGTTCGCCTACACCTGCGGCTTCTCCGTGGCGGCAATTGCTGGCGGGGCTGAACAGGTCGTCAATCTGGACATGGCCAAAGGCGCCTTGAATCGCGGACGCGAAAATCATCGACTCAATGAACACGATCTGAGCCGGGTAAGTTTCCTCGGACATGAATTGTTCAAGTCCTGGGGCAAGGTCAAGCGGGCTGGCCCTTATGACTTGATCATTATCGATCCGCCCTCGTTCCAGCGCGGCAGCTTTCTACTGGACAAGGACTATCAAAAGGTTCTGCGCCGCATGCCCGAACTGTTGACGCCCAACGGGCAAGTGCTGGCCTGCATGAATGATCCGAGTCTGGGCTCGGACTTCCTGATTCGCCACACGGCGGTCGAGGCACCTCACCTGCGTTTCGAACAGCGCCTGCAAAATCCGCCCGAGTTTCCCGATGCCCAGATCGAAGGCGGGCTCAAAGCGTTGGTGTTCAAAAACTCGATACGAAATGACAGTGATTAACATTCATATAGGGCATCAGTAAAAAATAAAGTGCCCCCATTAAAGTTAAATAGTTAGCAAGCTTAACAACTTTGATGGGGATCATAACTTCCCCCGACTTTATTTCTATTAAAGTTTTCTGTTCATCAGTCGATGGCCAGTCAAGCATCAGGTTCTGATCGGCGTTGATCACATTTTTCTCACTATTAAAAAACGCCGGCATTCGACGAAAGTTTTGCCTGATAACTATGTTTTTTTCACATCTGAGCGCTTAACCTCATAGCCAGTCGCCACCACTGAATTAACCAAGAAAATAGTGCGTGGGTCACCGAAGGAATATCCCATGGCAATAAGAAATATAAGACTTACCTCCCGGGCGCTGCTCAGCTTTGGCGTGATCTGTTTACTGCTCATCACCCTGGCTGGCACCGTTCTATTTAAACTCGATAATGTCCGCGAATCGGCCGATGAACTGCACGTCAACTGGCTGCCCAGCATCCGGGAAGCCAGCAATATAGAAATTGCGGCGCTTTTCTATCGCCTGGATGCCAGGCGTTTCGTGATGGACGATGCCCGCCTCGGTGAAGCGTCATTGAGCAAGATCGGCAAACTCAAGACCGCATTGACTCAAGCCACCGAGACATACCGCCCACTCATTTCCAGCCGGGAAGAACAAGACTTATTCGATAAGGTGGTCGTTAACGTTGCCGCGTATCAGGCCAAAATCGATGAACTGATGCAATTGAGTAAAACCCACTCCTATCAGGAGATGGCCATATTCATTCAAGACACCACCAAGCCCCAGGCAGTGGCGTTGCAAAGTTCTCTGGAAGAGTTGATCGCCCTCAACGGGCGAGGTGCTGAGCAATCGGCGGCAGACGCAGCAGCAGGCTTCAAGAGCGGCTTGATCTTCATCATCGTATTGAGCGTCATTGCGGTGCTTATCACGATCCTGGTGGCGATCGTTTTCACCCGCAGCATCAGCCGGCCGATTTTCGCGCTGCTGGGCAGCACCCAAAAAATCGCGGCGGGTGACCTGCGCAGCCCGGTTGCCATCGATGGCGCCGATGAAATCACCGATCTGCAAAATGCTACCGCCGCCATGCTCTCCAGCCTCAAGGGGACGATCCAGCATATTTCCGATTCGTCGGGCCAACTGGCTTCAGCTGCCGAGGAAATGAGCTCCATCACCAAAGAGTCCACTGCCGGTATTCAGCGCCAGACGATGGAAACCGAACAGGCCGCGACGGCGGTCAATGAGATGACGGCTGCGGTTGAAGAAGTGGCACGCAACGCCGTCTCCGCGTCGCAATCGACCCAGGCGTCGGAACGTTCGGCCCGCACTGGCCAGGAACGAGTGGGCCAGACCATCGAGTCGCTTGAAAAACTCAGCGCGACCGTCACGCAAACCGGGATCGAAGTCGAAGGGCTGGCCAATCAGGCACAGAGTATCGCCAAGGTTCTGGACGTGATTCGCTCGATTGCCGAGCAAACCAATCTGTTGGCCCTGAACGCAGCCATCGAAGCGGCACGGGCCGGTGAGCAAGGCCGAGGCTTTGCTGTGGTTGCCGATGAGGTCAGGGCGCTGGCGCACCGGACCCAATCATCGACCCAGGAAATCGAGCAGATGATCCAGGGTATCCAGAAGGACTCTTCCAGAGCCGTACAGTCCATGCAGCAAAGCAGCGCTGAAGCGGGTTCAACCTTGTTGATCGCTCATGAAGCAGGGGCTGCGATCAAGCAAATCACGGCGGCGATTTCCGACATCAATGAAAGGAACATGATGATCGCCACCGCTTCCGAAGAGCAGGCTCAGGTGGCGCGCTCAGTGGATGAAAATCTGGTCAGTATTCGCGATCTTTCCGTCCAAAGTTCATCGGCCGCCAGTCAGACTTCCATTGCAAGTCATGAACTCTCGCAATTGGCCGTGGATTTGAACAGGTTAGTGTCACGGTTTTCGGTTTGATCAATACGGGTAACCGCTTGAACCCGTTCAGACGAATGACTGGATAAGCAATGCGCCAATAAAATAATAAGGGTGGCCATTATGTTGAAACATATCGCCGTTTCCGACCTGCGTATGGGCATGTATATACATGAGTTCTGTGGTTCAGGTATTGACCAGCCACTGTGGAGGAATGGATTCCTGTTGCAACACGAACACGATCTGCAGCGTATTCTTGATGCCAATGTCGCAGAGCTCTGGATAAATGTTTGCCGAGGCATTGATATCGACACCCGCAACGCCGAGAACATTGATCCAGCCCTGCCCGCCAATTTGCATTCACTGGCCAGCCGGCAACTGGCTTCTCGCGTTGCACTTAATCAGGAAGTCTCGCGGGCGTTAAAGCTTTGCGCTCGTTCCAAAGCGGCCATGGCGCAAATGTTCAACGACTTGCGCATGGGCCGAATCGTCGAAATGGCCCAGGTCACCGAACTGGTGCCGAAATCTCCGCTTCGTTAATGCGTCATCCTGATGCATTGATCAGCCTGGTGCGTTTGAAGACCTCCGACGAATACACCTATATGCATTCGGTTGCGGTGTGTGCGTTGATGGTTGCACTGGCTCGCCAGCTGAATTTACCGGCCAATCTGGTGCACGAAGCCGGAATAGCCGGGCTGATGCATGACGTGGGCAAGGCCGCCATGCCGGTGGCGATACTCAACAAACCTGGCAGGCTCAGCGAAGCCGAATTTGAAACCATGCGCGGCCACCCTGAAGCAGGCTCCCATATGTTGCTCAGCAGTACGCATTTCACGCCTCGGGTGCTGGACGTGTGCCTGCATCATCACGAGAAAGTGGACGGCAGCGGATATCCCCACAAACTGGTGGGTTCGCAGATCAGTCTGTTCGCCCGTATGGGTGCGGTCTGCGATGTGTATGACGCGATCACTTCCGACCGTCCCTACAAATCGGCATGGGGACCGGCGGATGCCATCCACCGTATGGCCGAATGGCAAGGGCACTTTGACGAGAAAATTTTCCAGGCGTTCGTCAAATGCGTCGGCATCTATCCGGTGGGTGCCTTGGTTCGCCTCCAGAGCGGCGTCATAGGCGTGGTGTGCGAGCAGCATGAGAAATCGTTATTGACCCCCAAAGTCATGGCTTTTTACTCGGCGACACAGCAAAGACCCATTCCACACACCGTGATCAATTTGGCGACACGCGTGGGTGAGGACCGGATTGTCAGTCGCGAATGCGCGCAAGATTGGGGATTCAAGAATATCGATGAGCTGTGGTCAGGTCTGGCCGCGGGCGATCAATCACATTTCGACTGAGGGGTGTCCTGGCGCCTCTCAGGCATTCGTTCAAAACATTACACGCCGCCGGCGATCCCGCGTCGTTCACGCTATCTACTACACAGAGGTTGCTATGGCCGGAGTCATGGATGCAGTAAACAGTCGTACTCAGCTGGTCGGCCAAAACCGTCTGGAATTACTGCTGTTTCGTTTTAATAATCACCAGATGTACGGGATCAATGTGTTCAAAGTGAGGGAGGTTTTGAAATGCCCTCACCTGTCGCTAATCCCGGGCTCCAATCCCAATGTCTGTGGGGTGGCGAACATTCGCGGCGTGTCGATTCCGATTCTCGACCTGGCGATGGCCACCGGGTTGCCGGGCATTGTCGACATGAGTACCGCATTCGTGATCATCACGGAATACAACACCAAGACTCAGGGGTTTCTGGTTTATTCAGTCGAGCACATCGTCAATCTGAACTGGGAAGACATCCATTCACCGCCAAAAGGCAGCGGTGCAAACAACTATCTGACAGCCGTGACGCGGGTTAACGACAAACTGGTCGAAATCATCGATGTCGAAAAGGTACTGGCCCAGGTTTCACCGGTGTCTGAAACGATTTCCAGCGGTGTCATCCAGGACGACGTGCACCTCAAGGCCCATGCGCTTCGGGTTCTGACCGTCGACGACTCATCGGTCGCCCGCAAGCAGGTCACCCGTTGCCTGCAGAGTGTGGGCGTCGAGGTCGTGGCGCTCAATGACGGACGTCAGGCGCTGGATTACCTGCAAGCCATGCTGGCCGAAGGCAAGAACCCCGAAGAAGAATTCCTGATGATGATCTCCGACATCGAAATGCCGGAAATGGATGGCTATACCCTGACGGCCGAAATCCGCAATGATTCGCGCATGCAGAACCTGCACATCGTGCTGCACACGTCTCTGTCGGGTGTATTCAATCAGGCAATGATTAAAAAAGTCGGTGCCAACGACTTTTTGGCCAAGTTTCGCCCCGATGATCTGGCCAATAGAGTGATTGATCGCATAAACGCAGCCTGATCGCAGCCCGTCAGTCGCGGCTGCCCGAACCCAACAGGAAATTGCCCTTGCCTGCCGCTGTATCGGATTCCAGGGTCTGAACCTGGGCGTCGTCCTTGAGGCTGACGCCTGACAACTGCCGCTGCCAGGCTTCGCGCATCAAGTACAACAACTTGTGCGCCGCCATCGCGTAGCTCATCCCTTCCAGACGCACATTGGAGATGCAGTTTCGGGCCGCATCGTTAAGGCCTACGCGAGGAGCAAAGGTGAAGTACATCCCCAGGCTGTCCGGGGAACTGAGCCCAGGACGTTCGCCGATCAGAATCACCACCATCCGCGCATTGAGCAATTCTGCAACCTCGTCGGCCACCGCGACCCTGCCCTGCTCCACCAACACCACCGGCGCCAGACTCCAGCCTTGAGCGGCCGCCAGTTCGTCGATGCGCCCCAGCATTGCCGGGCTGTGCCGATGGACCGCCAGGGCCGACAGACCATCGGCCACCACCAACGCCAGATCGAAACCGTGCGCCTGGGTTTGCGCATAAGCGCGCAATTGCGCCACTGAATCGGCAGACAGGCGTCGCCCCAGGTCAGGCCGTTGCAGATAGGTATTGCGGTCGGGGGCCGAGCTGTGGAGCTTGAGCACTTCACGTTCACGGGACTGCAACTGCGCGGTCAGCGCGCCATGATCAAAGGGCAGATGCACCGCATCTCGCGCCTGGGCGTGGGCGAACTGAAAATCCAGCTGTGCCGCAGTGGGCAGGCTGGTCCCTGCATGACCCAGGGCGATGCGGGCCGAGGTCAGGGACCGCAACTGGCTCCAGGCGTCAACCTGCGCAGGGGTTTTCGGATCGTCGCTCATGGTTGTCCCTCAATTAAGGCTGAGCCACACCAGCGCTCGGTGGCTCTTCATGTCAGTTTTGCCAGGGCCTGCCGGAAAAGCGGCGGCACGCCTTGCCCCAGTCGCACCCCGCTGTCGTCCTGGCGCAGGATGTCCATGCGAATCAGCCATTCTTCGAACTCAGGCGCCGGACGCAGGCCGATGGTCTTGCGCGCGTACAGCGCATCATGAAACGAAGTGGTCTGATAGTTGAGCATGATGTCGTCGGACCCTGGAATACCCATGATGAAATTGATCCCCGCCACGCCCAGCAATGTCAGCAAGACGTCCATGTCGTCCTGATCGGCTTCGGCATGATTGGTGTAGCAGATATCACAGCCCATGGGCACACCCAGCAGCTTGCCGCAGAAGTGATCCTCCAGACCCGCGCGGATAATCTGTTTGCCGTTATACAGATATTCGGGGCCGATGAAGCCCACCACGGTATTGACCAGAAACGGATTGAAATGCCGGGCGACAGCATAGGCGCGGGTTTCGCAGGTCTGTTGATCGACGCCGTGATGGGCATTGGCTGACAGAGCGCTGCCCTGCCCGGTCTCGAAATACATCAGGTTATTGCCCCGAGTGCCCCGGTTCAGGCTCAAACCCGCTTCGTGGCCCTCGCGCAGGATTTCCAGACTGATGCCAAAGCTGCTGTTGGCCGCCTCGGTGCCCGCAATTGACTGGAACACCAGATCCAGCGGCACACCCTTTTCAATGGCGGCGATGGATGACGTGACGTGGGTCAGGACGCAGGACTGGGTCGGAATCTCGTAATGACGGATCACGCCATCGAGCATCTTGAGCAGCTCGCTGATGGCGCTGACGCTGTCGGTGGCCGGGTTGATCCCGATCATGGCGTCACCGTTGCCGTAAAGCAGGCCGTCCAGGACACTGGCGGCGATACCGGCAGGATCGTCGGTCGGGTGATTGGGTTGCAGACGCGTCGACATGCGCCCGCGCAGCCCTACGGTCGTGCGAAAACGTGTGACCACCCGGATTTTCTGCGCCACCAGCACCAGATCCTGCACGCGCATGATCTTCGACACAGCCGCCACCATTTCAGGCGTCAGCCCCGGCGCCAAGGCTCTTAGGCTGCTCTCGGTGGCTTCATCGCCCAGCAGCCAGTCGCGAAAGCTTCCGACGGTCAAATGGCTGACCGGAAAAAAAGCCGCCAGATCGTGACTGTCCATAATCAGCCGGGTGACTTCATCCTGTTCATACGGAATCAAGGCTTCGCTCAAAAACCGCTTGAGGGGCACATTCGCCAACGCCATTTGCGCCGCGGCACGCTCTGCATCACTACTGGCAGCGACCTGGGCCAGGAAATCCCCGGAGCGCGCGGGACTGGCCTTGGCCAGCAACTCCCGCAGGCTGTCGAAACGCCAGACCATTGCGCCAATGCTGTGGGAGAAGCTCATCTGTCACATCCTTTCTTTATTGGCGGGCCAGCGTCAGCGCCGCACCGCGACCGCGTACCACTTTGCAGAACACCGCCCCCACCAGCATCAGGCCCAGAAAGATGCAGCCAATGATCAGATTGAACCAGATCATTGCCACCAAACACACCACGGCCAGGATCAGCGCAATGGCCGGGACCACCGGATAGCCCGGCGCGCGGAAGCTGCGCTCAAGATTGGGCTCGCTGCGGCGCAATTTGAACAGGCTGAGCATGCTGACGATGTACATCACGATGGCGCCGAAGACCGACATCGTGATCATCGCGGCAGTCAGGCTCATGCCTTGCAGATTAACCAGACCGTCGCTGAGAATCGCCGCGATACCCACCACGCCCCCGGCAAGAATGGCTCGGTGCGGCGTCTGGAAACGAGACAGTCTGGCCAGTCCCGACGGCAGGAAACCCGCACGCGCCAGGGCGAAAAACTGTCGCGAGTAACCCAGAATGATGCCGTGAAAGCTGGCCACCAGACCGAACAGACCGATCCAGACCAGCATGTGCATCCAGTTCGAGTTATTGCCGACCACCGCCTTCATCGCTTGAGGCAGCGGATCGTTGATGTTCGACAGGGTGCGCCAGTCGCCGACACCACCGGCGAAGATCATCACGCCAATGGCCAGCACCACCAGCGTCAGGATGCCTGCCACATAAGCACGCGGAATGGTCTTCTTGGGGTCTTTCGCTTCTTCGGCCGCCATGGCCGCGCCTTCGATAGCGAGAAAGAACCAGATGGCAAACGGGATCGCCGCAAACATGCCGCTGATGGCTGGCAGGCCGAACGTATCGGAACCGGACCAGCCGCCCAGGGCAAAATTACTGAAGCTGAACGCAGGCGCAACCACGCCCATGAACACCAGCAGCTCGGCTACCGCCAGTACCGTGACCACCAGCTCGAATGTCGCGGCAATACTGACACCCAGAATATTCAGGGTCATGAACACGAAATACGCGCCGATCGCGGCCCACTTGGGGTCTAGCGACGGGTATTGCACATTCAGGTAAGCACCGATGGCCATGGCGATGGCCGGCGGTGCAAACACGAATTCGATCAGGGTTGCCAGGCCCGCAATGGTACCGCCAGTGACGCCGAAAGCGCGCAGGCTATAGGCGAATGGCCCGCCTGCGTTGGGAATGGCAGTGGTCAACTCGGTAAAACTGAAAATGAAGCAGGTGTACATCACCGCTACCATCAGCGTGGTAACGAGAAAGCCCAATGTGCCTGCGGTGCCCCAGCCGTAACTCCAGCCGAAGTATTCGCCCGATATCACCAGGCCCACGGCCAGCCCCCACAAATGCAGGGTGCCCAATGTTGGTTTGAGTTGCGAAACAGTCATGGTCGTAAACCCCGGAAGCCAGCGACGGTATTTGTCTGGCTCCGAGAATAGCCACTCGCACAAACCCAAGGCTTGACCCCACAACACGAGCTTTGCCCTGTGCGGTCAAGTTTTCTGTCCATCTCGACGTCGTGCTGCAATGGGGCGCACGACTGACACGCGGCGCCTCAAATGGGGTCACGAATGCTGCTGATCGCTGCCACCTCAATACCCACGTCGCCGTCAGGCTTGTACGGTGGTTGATTCCCTTGGTAGCGAAACAAAGACGCCTGCATTGCTGACGTGGGCGTTGAAACGCCGGCTATCAGGGGCTGAAGACCCGCAAACCCGTAACAAGGTATGACATTTGCTTGAATCAAATTCATACACACCTGACGGCCCCTTCATGCCCATGCATCAGTCCCTGCTTTCACCTGCACCGGTAAATGCGCAAATTGCCAGCAATTGCGGCGTCCTGTCGGCAGCGGCCAACGGGCTGGACGGGTTTATCGTCCGGCATGGCGGAGACCTGGATCGAGTCTTCGGGCGTGCAGGTATCGACCCTGAGCAACTGCTGCACCCGACCTTGAGCCTGCCTCTGCCCAACTACTGCAAAGTGCTGGAAGAAGCAGCACGGCAAACCGCCTGTGACAATTTCGGCCTGCACTATGGTCAGCAATTCAAACCCCAGGCGTTGGGCTTGTTGGGCTACATCGGCCTGTGCTCGGCCACCCTTGAAGATGCGCTGATCAATTTTTCCAAGGCTTTCCCGTTCCACCAGCACAGCACCTTGATCCAGCTGGTCGATGACGGTGAGTGCTATCGGTTCGACTATCAGGTTCGCCACGGCGCCATCAACGAACGCCGTCAGGATGCCGAGCTGACCATGGGCATGGCCACTAATCTGGTGCGCCATGTGCTCGGCCCTGACTGGGCGCCGCGAGAAGTCGCCTTCGAGCACGCGCAGCCGGAAAACTGGCACGAACACCGTGAAGCGTTTCAGACCAATGTGCGTTTCGGACAAGCCTGCAACTCAGTGCTTATTCCCAAGGATGAACTCGTTGCCAAGGCCATGCCTGGCAGCGATCCAATCCTGCTGATGCTGATCAAGGACGCCATTCGCCAATTGGGTGAAAGCACACCCCCCACAGGCCTGCTGGATCAAGCCCGGCAGGCCATCCACGCCATCTTGCATCTGGGCGAACCGGCGCTGGAGGACATCGCTCAGACACTCGGCCTCTGCGACTGGACCCTGCAACGTCGATTACGTGAACACGGCGTCAGCTTCACCCAACTGGTGGACCAGATCCGCCAGGAGTCCGCCATGGCCCACCTCAAGCAGCAACACCTGAGCGTCACCCAGCTGGCAACCTTGCTGGGCTACTCGGAAACCAGCGCCTTCTCCCGCGCATTCAAACGCTGGTTCGGCATCAGCCCCCGGCAATGGCGCAGTGCCGGGGCAGCTCGCAGCAGTTAGGCACCCAAGCGCGAAATCACATCGTTGAGCCCCACAGACAGCCCATGTAAGTCATGACTGGCGGCTTGCGTGCGCTTGACGTTGTCCTGGTTGGTGATGGCAATGGCGGTGATCTCGGTAAGGTTGCGCGAGATATCTTCAGCCACCGACGTCTGTTCTTCAGCCGCCGTAGCGATCTGGTGGTTCATATCCCGAATGGCTTCAACGGCGTTGGTGATGCGCTGCAGCGTTGCACCGGCACTGGTCACCTGCTCGACACTCTCCTCACTGCGGGTTTGTCCGCCCTGAATAGCCTGAACGGCGTCGAGGGCCCCGGTCTGCACCGAGTTGATGATCTGATGGATTTCCGCTGTTGACGCGGCAGTGCGTTGCGCCAACGTCCTGACTTCATCGGCTACCACGGCGAAACCACGGCCCGCTTCACCGGCACGGGCGGCTTCGATGGCGGCGTTGAGGGCCAGCAGATTGGTCTGCTCGGCGATACCGCGAATCACTTCCAGCACTTTGCCGATCCGCCCGCTGTCGGTTTCCAGACGTTTGATTACGTTGGCCGTATTGCCGATTTCATTGCGCATCGAAATGATGGTCGCCATGGTCGCCTGCATGACTTTGCCGCCTTCCTGAGCATGACGGTCCGCATCATTGGCGGCCTGTGCCGCTTCTGCTGCATGGCGGGCGACTTCCTGGGCCGTGGCCGACATTTGCGTCATAGCGGTGGCCACCTGATCGGTGCGTTCGAACTGCTCCTGCGTTCCCTGGGCCATCAGTGCCGCGATGGCATTCAACTCGCCGCCCGCCGTATCCAGATCCGCCGTACTGCGCTTGAGGCGGCTAAAGGTGTCCGCAAGGAAATCACGCAGGATATTGGCCGCAACGGCCAAGCGTCCCAGTTCGTCCTCACGGGTGACTTCCACCCGGTGAGCAAACTTGCCTTCGCTAAGCTGCGAGACATAGTCGATGAGCAGGCGAATCGGCCCGATCAGGTTGCGATTGACTATCCACAAGGTCAGCAACCCGACAAGAAGGGCCGAAACCAGCATGATCACGGTGCCCAGCAAAATCGTGCGGTCAGCAGTGCCGCTGATCATCAACGACTGCTCGCCGCTGTGCTTGCGCAACTGCTCCACCAGTTGACTCATCTGTTCGCTGGCAGCGCGATCCACGCCTTTGACGGCAGCGTCCCCGGCAACCGGATCGCTACCGGCGGCGATGAACGCGTCACGGCCTTTGCGATAGGCAACACCCAGCGCCCGATGCTCGTCTTGCAGTTTCTGCACCTGATCATTTACCGACTGCTCGTTACCCTGCAACGCCGCGAGGGCGCCCAAGGCACCCTGAACCAGACGCTCCTGCTCCTCGAACTGTGCCCAATATTTATCCCGATCAGCCGATGCCTTGCCGCGCAGCAGGACGTTCTTCCACTCCTGCACCTGAATCTTGAATTGCAGATTGGCTTCATCCACCAATTGCGAAGCACGCAGCGGCCCTTCCAGCAAACCGCGATACGACTGCACATTACTGGACAGAAAATGAAAACAAGCCAACGCGATCAACAGAACCAGAATCAGGCTGCCTCCAAGCAGGCCCAGAATCTGAAGCCTCAGGGATTTGGACATTACAAGCACCTCGGGGAGAAAACGGATCCATGCCAGGAGTGGCCTAACAAATGTCAACGTCCCTGTACCAACGTTCCAGGCCAATGCCGGGTCACGCAACCATTTCACTGGGCTTCGGCCGGGTTGGGGGGTTCTTGAGGGGTATTAGACGATAGTCATGCAGCGACACATTTGATTGAACGCCTATCCAGCAGGCTTCGCGTGACGTTCTTCAATGTGATGAAGGCCTCCATCAACCGCTCCACATTCAACCCGCCGCGAAGCTGGTCGACCTGGTCGGCCAGGTACTGGTGAACATTGTAGATTTTCATCCTCACCAGCGTCTTGCGAACCACGTCAATGCCCAGATAGCGCCCAAGCAGGATAATCCCCTTCTCTATGCAGTCCCGGTCCGTGGTTTTCAAAGCGTTCTGAAAACGCCGCCGCGACGCCTGGAACAGTACCTTGAGGCAGCCCTTGACCAGCGAACCCACTACCGGGAAGACCCCAATCAGGGTCAATGCCATGGCGACCCAGGCCCAGGTATTGCTGCTGTCCTCATGGATCTTGCGGCTGTTGGCGATAAAGTCGCGAATGTCGCAGAGCTGATCCACCAGCGGGATCATGGAGATCAGCGTGCCGGTGACGATCTGACCGGTACTGGGATCTTCATGAAAGTCACCTTGCAGGGTTTCCCAAAGCCAGATACCACAAGCCTCAGCTTTGGCCTGCGCGCCGGCAAACCAACCGGGTGGCGCGGGCTTATAGAACGCAAGAGCGTTCTGCAAGTCCTCATTCATAGGCACTCCTTGTCGATGATCAATGAATGATTAATGGGTTTGTGGCTGGGCGGGCGTCGCCTTGCCTAAACGATAAAGACTGAAAATCTTCAACACTTCAGATAAGAAAGCGTCAAACGATGGCGCGTACGAATAGTTCACGGACATAAACAAACTTCCCTTTAAACAAATTCTTTAAACAAAGAAAAATGAATAACGAATCTTCCTGGGCAATAAGCCCATGACTAACAACACGGCACACACAGCCCCGCATCACCGGATAAACAGGGCACCGGCAGTGTTTAAAACAGTTAGCTGAGGACTGACACGCCAGCTGGATGATTCGCGGGACGGGACAATGAGTTATTTCA
>DASVUK010000047.1:0-9222 GCA_036387095.1 Pseudomonas sp. | reverse complement strand
TCGCGCAAAAGCTCCACGCACTGCTGCCAAAGTTCCACTGACACGGATATCCCCTAAGTCGAAAGCCGGTGAGGCAAAAAACAAGCGGCCATTGTAACGATCAGAGCGCGACTTATCCACATGTAGCTTGCTTACGGAACGTCTGGAATCAACGCTTTATGCGGAAACAATGCGACAGACGGCATGTAGATAAGCCCTGTGGATAACCGCCCGCCAGCTCGTTGCATAAGTCGGGTCGAAAGTCTGTGGATAACCGGCCTGTGGATAACAAGGCATTCCATGCACAGGTTTTCCGATAGCGCAGCACAGGCAGAGCACCGTTTCTCGACAGTGTTATCATTCTCTGTACACAACGGTTTTGCTGGTCTGCAATCAGTTATCCACAGAAAAGTGCTTGCCTAGCTTTAATAAGCTTTATAAAGAAGCTTTAAATACTTTCCTTCTTTATTTCTATATCTACGGCAGGCTCTGATGCCCAATCAGTCTGACGAACCCGCCAAAATGCCGCCGATGAAGTAAATGAACGAAACGTTGGTTGGAAATTGACCTAGACGCGTGCTTTCTCTAGAATCCCCGGTCTCTTAAAACGGGGGCCATTCCGGCCCGTTGTGGACGAACCAGGTAACACGCCATGAAACGTACTTTCCAACCAAGCACTATCAAACGCGCTCGCACTCACGGTTTCCGTGCTCGTATGGCCACCAAGAACGGCCGTGCCGTCCTGTCGCGTCGTCGCGCCAAAGGTCGTGCGCGTCTGGCAGTTTGATAATCCGGCACTGGAGGTGAGTCAGGACTTCAGTCGGGAAAAGCGTCTGCTTACTCCCCGGCATTTCAAGGCAGTCTTTGACTCCCCTACCGGCAAGGTTCCGGGGAAAAATCTCCTGCTCCTTGCGCGCAACAATGACCTTGATCACCCCCGTCTGGGGCTGGTTATCGGTAAAAAGAGCGTCAAGCTCTCCGTTGAGCGCAACCGCTTGAAACGCCTAATGCGCGAATCATTTCGCCAACACCAAGATCATTTGGTCGGTTGGGATATCGTGATTGTCGCGCGCAAAGGTTTGGGTGAAATAGATAACCCCGAATTGATTCAGCATTTCGGCAAGCTCTGGAAACGTCTGGCACGTAGTCAGCCTGTTTCAGCAGCAAAACCCGAAACTGTAGGGGTAGACAGTACCGATGCGTAAGCTGGCCCTCGTTCCGATCCAGTTTTACCGCTATGCCATCAGTCCACTGATGGCCAGTCACTGTCGTTTCTACCCCAGTTGCTCCTGCTACGCGTATGAAGCCATCGAAAATCATGGCCTTCTACGCGGCGGCTGGCTGACCTTTCGTCGATTAGGTCGCTGTCATCCGTGGAATGCCGGTGGTTATGACCCGGTTCCACCTGTCCCTACCTCCCGTTCTTCTTCGATGGCCGAGTAATCATGGATATTAAACGCACGATCCTGATCGTCGCCCTGGCAATCGTGACCTACGTCGGGGTTCTGAAATGGAACCAAGACTACGGCCAGGCCGCCCTGCCGACTCAGAATGTTGCTGCCAGCACCACCGCACCGGCCTTACCGGACACGGCTGCGGGTACAAATGCTTCTGCAAGTGCCGATGTTCCTAGTGCCAACGGCGATGCAACTGCACCAATCGAAACTCCGGTTGCAGCCAGCAAAGACCTCATCCAGGTAAAAACGGATGTCCTCAACCTCGAAATCGACCCTGTTGGTGGCGATGTCGTTCAGTTGAGACTGCCGCTGTATCCACGTCGTCAAGACCATCCTGAAGTTCCGTTCCAGCTGTTTGATAACGGCGGCGAGCGTATTTTCCTGGCACAGAGCGGTCTGACTGGCGCCAACGGCCCCGATGCGCGCTCGACCGGTCGCCCTGTTTACTCGACAGCACAGAAGACTTATCAACTGGTCGATGGTCAGGATCAGTTGGTTGTGGATCTGAAATTCACCGACAACGGTGTCAACTACATCAAGCGCTTCACATTCAAGCGTGGCCTGTATGACCTGGTTGTCAGCTATGTGATCGATAACCAGAGCGCGCAGCCTTGGTCCGGTAACATGTTCGCGCAACTCAAGCGCGACGCCAGTTCCGATCCATCTTCAACCACGGCGACCGGCACCGCCACTTACCTGGGTGCTGCGTTGTGGACACCTTCGGAACCCTACAAAAAGGTGTCGATGAAAGACATCGACAAGGGTTCGATCAAGGAAACCGTACAAGGCGGCTGGGTTGCATGGCTGCAGCACTACTTCGTAACGGCATGGATTCCGGATAAGAACAACAGCAATGCTGTGACCACCCGTAAAGACAGTCAGGGTAATTACATCATTGGTTTCACTGGCCCGGCGTTGACCGTCGCGCCTGGTGCCAAAGGTGAAGCCACCGCTACGCTGTATGCCGGCCCGAAAAGCCAGGCAGTACTCAAAGAGTTATCCCCAGGTCTGGAACTGACGGTCGACTACGGCATTCTGTGGTTTATTGCCCAACCGATCTTCTGGCTGTTGCAACACATCCACGCCATCGTAGGTAACTGGGGCTGGTCGATTATCTTCCTGACCATGCTGATCAAGGGTCTTTTCTTCCCTCTGTCGGCTGCCAGCTACAAATCCATGGCTCGCATGCGCGCAGTTGCGCCGAAACTCGCCGCTCTCAAAGAGCAACATGGTGATGATCGGCAGAAAATGTCCCAGGCCATGATGGAGTTGTACAAGAAGGAAAAGATCAACCCGTTGGGTGGATGCTTGCCGATTCTTGTGCAGATGCCTGTGTTCCTTTCTCTGTACTGGGTTCTGCTGGAAAGCGTTGAAATGCGCCAGGCCCCGTGGCTTCTGTGGATCACCGACCTATCGATCAAGGATCCGTTCTTCATCCTGCCGATCATCATGGGCGCCACGATGTTCATTCAGCAGCGTTTGAACCCTACACCTCCGGATCCGATGCAGGCCAAGGTCATGAAGCTGATGCCAATCATCTTCACCTTCTTCTTCTTGTGGTTCCCGGCTGGTCTGGTTCTGTACTGGGTTGTGAACAACACCCTGTCCATCACTCAGCAGGCGTACATCACTCGTAAGATCGAAGCGGCTACCAAGAAAGCCGAAGCCTGATCTAACCTGTGAATAAGTTGTACAAGGCGCCCCCTAGTGGGGCGTTTTGCTATCTGTCATTTGCCCCGGGAGCCGGACCATGAATGTCCCACGTGAAACTATTGCCGCCATCGCAACTGCCCAAGGCCGTGGCGGGGTAGGCATTGTACGTATCTCCGGCCCGCTGGCGAGCAAGGCTGCAGTGGCAATTATTGGGCGCGAGCCCAAACCACGTTTTGCTCATTACGGTCCGTTTACAGATGACGCTGGCGAGGTCATTGATGAAGGCATCGCACTTTATTTTCCGGGCCCTAATTCATTTACCGGTGAGGACGTTCTGGAGTTGCAGGGCCACGGCGGTCCGGTGGTTCTGGATATGCTGCTACAAAGATGCCTGCAACTGGGCAGTCGTCTCGCTCGACCGGGTGAGTTCAGTGAACGAGCTTTTCTCAATGACAAACTCGATCTTGCACAGGCTGAAGCAATTGCCGATCTAATCGAGGCCAGCTCAGCCCAAGCCGCACGCAACGCGCTGCGATCATTGCAGGGCGCTTTTTCACGACGTGTGGATAACTTGACCGAAAAGCTGATCAGCCTGCGAATCTACGTCGAAGCTGCGATCGATTTCCCGGAAGAGGAAATCGACTTTCTGGCCGACGGGCATGTGCTCAGCATGCTGGATACCGTGCGCGATGAGTTATCCACAGTGCTGCATGAAGCTGGGCAGGGTGCACTGCTGCGTGACGGGATGACGGTTGTTATCGCCGGACGGCCCAATGCCGGTAAGTCGAGTCTGCTGAACGCGCTGGCAGGCAAGGAAGCGGCCATCGTCACCGAGATCGCCGGTACTACGCGCGATATCCTGCGTGAACATATCCACATCGATGGCATGCCACTGCATGTCGTGGATACAGCCGGTTTGCGCGATACCGACGATCAGGTGGAGAAGATCGGGGTCGAGCGAGCTCTCAAGGCAATTGGAGAAGCCGACCGGATTTTATTGGTTGTCGACTCTACAGCCCCGGAAGCTGTGGATCCTTTTGCGTTATGGCCTGAGTTTCTGGAGGAGCGACCTGACCCAGCCAAAGTCACGCTTATTAGAAACAAGGCGGACCTGAGTGGTGATCCAATCCAGATCCATACCAGCGCAGATGGCCACGTGACCATTAGCCTGAGCGCCAAGGCGGAAGGCGAAGGTCTGGGGTTGTTGCGTGAGCATCTCAAGGCCTGCATGGGCTATGAACAGACCTCCGAGAGCAGCTTCAGTGCGCGCCGACGCCATTTGGAAGCGTTGCGTCATGCCAGCGCCTCCCTTGAACACGGCAGGGCGCAGCTGACCATGGCGGGCGCCGGGGAATTACTGGCCGAGGATCTTCGTCAAGCGCAGCAATCGCTGTCCGAAATCACCGGCGCATTTAGCTCGGACGATCTGCTGGGGCGAATCTTCTCCAGTTTTTGTATTGGCAAATGACGTGAGATGCAGCTGGAACCGGTGAATCTATGTTCCGGTTCCAGATAAGTTATCCACAGCTCACCAGTTGTAGGTTACCGAACCCAACAGGGTGCGGCTGTCACCCCAGTAGCAGCGGCCCGCATCGTTGCAGCCAGAAACATATTCTTTATCGAACAGGTTTTTGGCGTTCAGATCTACTGACCAATTTTTGTCTAGCGGATAGCCGACTGCCGCATCCACCAACGTTACGTCACCGGAGTCGAGCTTGCCGTACAGCGAACTCGGCGTGTAGGCAAAAGTGCTATCGAAATACCGAATCCCGCCTCCAATGTGCACACCGCTGAAATAGCCGTCGAGAAAGCGATACTTGGCCCACACCGACGCCTGATTACGTGGAACGCCGGTGATCTGATGGCCTTCGATCAACGAGCCGGCGGTATCCTTGATGACTCGCGCATCGGTATAGGTGTATGAGGCGGTGAGATTCAGATTGCGATTGATGTCGCTATTGAGCTCCAGTTCAACGCCTTTGGATCGGCTTTCACCCACTTGCCGGTAACTGGCACTGGTGGAGTCGTAGTACGTGTCGTCTTTTTTACGCAAATCGAAGACTGACGCGGTCATCGTGGTATTCCAGCCCGCAGGTTCGTATTTCAAACCCGCCTCGTATTGCGTGCTGGTGATCGGATCCAGAGGAGAGCCGCCGTTGGAAATCTGCTGCACGGGTACGAATGCGGTGGAGTAGCTGACATACGGCGTAAGACCGTTGTCAAACTGGTACATGACGCCACCCTGGTAGGTGAATTTTCGATCGTCGGAGTTGATATCACCGGCCGGTGCCAGCTTGTTGCGAAAATCGCTCTCGACCCAGTCCTGCCGTCCGCCCAGCAGGAAAACCCAGTGGTCGTACTTGCTCTGAATCTGCGCATACAGCCCCTGCATTTGCTGTTCAAGCAAGGTGTTTTGCACAGCGATTGAGGTTACCGGGTCCTGTGTATAGATCGGATTAAAGATGTTGATCCGCCCGGCAGACCCCGCATCCCAGTCCTGACTGAATGACGTGCGATCGAAACTTGCGCCGAACAGCACGGTGTTCTCAAGCGCGCCGGCATTGAATTTACCTTCGAGCTGGTTATCCAGGGAGTACACCATCGATTTGTTGTAACGGTCGTAGGCGGTAACGTTCAGCAGTGTGCCGAAACCTGCATTATTCAAGTTGCCTGGCCAGGTCTCGTGACGGGTGATGCGTGACTGCAAATAGCGGGAATTCTGTCTGAACTGCCAATCATCATTGAAGCTATGGCTGTACTCGTACCCTGCGCTCCAGGTTTCCCGTTCGAAGGTATTCCAGTCCGGCACGCCGAGCATGGTGTCTTTGTCGAGCTTGCCGCCGGGATTACGCAACAATGTGCCGGAGGCTGGCAGGCCAAGCTCCATATTGGTGTGGTCTTTCTGGTAGTTGGTTAGCAAAGTGAGGGTGTTGTAGTCATCGAAATTCAGCGTCAGCGAGGGCGCGATATAGAGGCGGTCATCCGGCACGTGGTCCGTTTGCGTATCGGCTTTGCGACCCATCATGACTACACGCCCGAGAATATTGCCGCTGTCGTCCAGCGGACCGGATACATCCACCCCCAACTGGCGACGATTATTCGAGCCGTAGCTGAGCTGAACCTCACCCTGAGAGACCGCAGTAGGACGTTTACTCACCACATTGACGAGTCCGCCGGGTGCGTTTTCGCCGTAGAGAATCGAAGAGGGCCCGCGAAAGACCTCAACCCGCTCCAGACCATAAGGCTCAGTGGTCGTGTCATAACGGTTGCCTTGCACACGCAACCCGTCACGCATCAGCCCGTAGCCGTAATCGGTGGCATTGAATCCACGAATAAAAAACAGATCGCCCGCCAGATTATCCCCAGCAGCGAAAGGCGGGGCGAAGATGCCTGGCACATAGCCAAGAGCTTCGGTCAGCGTCTGAGTTTTCTGATCTTTCATGCGCTGGCCTGTCACCACAGATACCGAACGCGGTGTTTCTGAAAGCGGCGTGTCGGTTTTGGTACCGGCTCGGCTCTTTTTGGCGTTGTAACCACTGTCTAGTGTGCGGCCCTGGCTCGCATCGTCTGACATGACGCTGTTCACGTTGGTAGGCCCGAGCACCATAGACCCGCTTTCCGGAATCGACTGAAGGGTGTAGCTGCCTGGGGCCTGAGCCGTCACCTGAAGCTTTGAATTCTGTAGCAATACGGCGAACCCCTGTTCGACGGTATAGCTGCCTTGAAGTCCGGAACTGCGGCGATTGGCAGTTTGTTCGGGCGAGAAGGACAAAATCACGTTAGCCGCCGAAGCAAACTGACTTAACACACTGTCGAGCGGCCCGGCACTGATATTGAAATTCTGCGTGACGTTGGCCGCATAGACGGCGCTCGCGCTTACAGCAAAGCCCGTGCCGCAGGCCATCAGCAAGCTGTAACCAAGGCATTGTCGGGAAATACGCAGACGAGCGGAAAGCAGGAGCGAGGGAAAGCGCATGGTCTTGAAGGCCCTGAAAGATTGAATTACGCGTTTATCTGTAGGGCCGCGCCAGGGAGAAAAAAGATAACCCTGTGGATAAATTAATTTTCGGACGCGATGCGTCAGACAATGCGCTGCACCGAAACCCAGTAACGAGTGAAATACTTCACCCGGATAGGCAATGTCGCCTGAAGGTTGGCCAACACTGCATCAATGGCGTCCAGACGAAATGCTCCGGACACCCGCAAGCGCGCTGCGTGTTCATCACATTGCATGATGCCAGGGCGATAACGGCTCAATTCATCCATCAGATCCCCGAGCCGCATATTGAGCGCGACCAATTGCCCATCCACCCAGGCAACGTCCGACGAGGTATAGGCGCGGCCCGTGTTGATACGGCGCTCGTCAAATTCCGCGCTCTCGCCTGCCTTGAGCAGCAGCAAATTACCCACAGGTTCCTTCGGTAACAGACTGACCTGGTCTTCCAGCACGCCAACCAGGGTCGTGGCTTTCAACTGGCGAACCGAGAAACGGGTACCCAAGGCCTGGACGCGTCCCTGATGGGTTTCGACGAAAAACGGCCGTGTATCTCCGCGTTTGCCGGTACGGACCAGAATCTCGCCAGCGCGCAGACGAATCAGGCGCTGTTGGTCATCAAATAACACGTCGATGGCAGTATCGGTGTTGAGTTCGATCAGGCTGCCATCGGCCAACTCGATAGACTGCTGCCGCCCCACGGGCGTCCGGTAATCAGCCCACACATTACCCAAGCTGGTGTGCTGCTTGATATTCCAACCAACGTAACCTGTGCCTGCGATGACCAGCATCAGTTTTAGGACGTCCCGACGATGGCGCGGTTCGGATAGCGTTTGTCGGGTCAAATTGGCAGGTAAGGCCCCAAGACCGCGTTGTAACTGTTCCAGCTGATTCCACGCAGCCTGATGCGTCGGATCGCTATTCAGCCATTCTTGCCAGGCGTGCCGTTCGGCGGGAGTAGGCGGCTCAATTTGGAATTGCACATGCCAACTGGCCGCCGCCTGGAACGCCTTGCGGTCCGGTAAATGGGTCATGCCATGTCCACCATCAGCATCGCGCATTCCGTAAATGCGCGAACCATGTGCTTCTTAACAGTAGTCAGTGAAACCTTCAGCTGTACGGCGATCTGTTGATAAGTCATGCCATCGATTTGCGAGAGCATGAAAATGCGATGAGCCCTGGGGCCAAGGCCTGCGAGGACTTTATCCACAGCGACCAGCGTCTCAATGATCAGTGCCTTGTCCTCCTCACTAATAATCGTCGGTTCAGGACGCGTAGCCAGAGATTGCAGATAAGCCATTTCGATTGCCCGGCGTCGATAACGATCGATGACCAACCCTTTGGCGACCGTCGTCAGATAAACCCGGGGCTCGCGTATGTGTGCCGCGTTAGCCGATCCGAGAACACGGACAAACGTATCGTGCGCCACATCCGCAGCATCGCAGGCATTGGATAGCTTGCCTTTGAGCCAACCATGCAGCCAGGAGTGATGTTGTTCATAAATCAGCTGGACAGCAGATGTGTGGGATTGAAAAGACATAGGCGGGGGAGAGTGAGTTAATGATAATGCCTATTATTAGCTTTTGTTTCCGGAACTCACAATAGCGGTCTGTTGCAGCCGATTCGCGGTGGTTTGTCGATAGAGGATGCTGGGGAAGACGCCCCAATCACTTTTTTCCCGGCGAATGGTCATTTATTTCTCACTTAAGCCCTGTGCATAACGCACCTTTAGCCCAGTTGATAACCAGGCTTGAAACCGTAGGATAAACCGGCCTGTGGACAAGTACCGTTTTAATCCACAGGCTCACGGCACTTATCCCAACCCCTCATTGGCACATGACCACAGACTTTTGAATCTCTGTACACATTGATTTATAAGGGCTGTGTAGATCTATCCACAGAAAAGCTGCTCAGTAGAAATAAACATAAAAACAAAGATTCTAAATATCTTCTCTCTTTTAATTTCTATATCTGAGAGTTTTCCACAGCTGGTTAAATTTTGTTCAACGGGTTCCTTTCAGGGGGGTGAAGTCCCTATACTTGTCAGCTATCCCAAATTCCCATCTACAACAGGCACGAGGTGCGTGGTGGATTTCCCTTCCCGTTTTGAAGTGATCGTCATCGGTGGCGGTCATGCCG
>DASVUK010000046.1:0-63613 GCA_036387095.1 Pseudomonas sp. | reverse complement strand
GGAATCGACCTTGCCATCCGAGTGACAAACTCACTTGATCCGAACCTGATCGCCCGCAAGCTCGGCGAGTGTGCTTCAGTGATCTGCGCCAGTCCTTCCTACCTGAAAGCCAACGGAACACCGTCGCATCCCCGTGATCTGGTAGCACATAATTGCATCAGCTATGCGTATCTGGGTCAAAGTCTTTGGCGTTTCGATAAACAGGGCGAGTCCATCGTCGTCCCGGTGTATAGCAATTTCAGCACTAACGAATCGAGGGTGGTCTAGCGGGCCGCCCTTAGCGGGGCGGGGATCGCAATGCTTTCCGAGTTCGCTGCGCGGCAGTTCCTGAAGGATGGAAAGCTGGCGCTTGTCTTCGGCAAATTCGAAGTCGAAAATCTGGGGGTTTACGCGGTTTACGCGGTTTACGCGGTTTACGCGGTTTACCTTTCCCGCAATCGCATGCCGCCAGCGCTGCGCGCATTGATGGGCTTTCTCGCGAGGGAACTCCAGCGCCCGCTGAGCGGCGTCGCGCGTGCTCGTCCCAATCAAAGAGCCAAAGGCTGAGGGCCATCGAGAATGTTGCGGTGGCAATAAGACGCAGTGCAAAGGAGGTGTTTCATCCCTTTAGTTCGCTGGGCCGACAGGAGCATCACCACCCGACGCTGTGATTTCTCAGATGCGTAAAAGCAGTGACGGCGAGTGGTGAAATTTATTGGCTCGCAATGACCGCTTATGGCCGATTCTATTGAAAAAGTCGATTTTTCAGGAAGGGTGACGGTGAGCTTGGCTTCATCAAAGAACCTATTCACCACTGTTAGGTGGTTTTTCGGTACTTCGTTGACCGTTGCTGCTTTGTCAGTGGGTTAATTTGAGGGTTTTTGCTGATTTCGGGCGCACCTATCCTGTCGTGGGCGGCCCGTGAGAGGTGAGTTTGGCCAGTCGGCGCAGGTTCTGTACCGCAGCCGCGAACGTAAATTCATCGGTCGCGCCACTCATCCCTCGTAGTCGCAAGCGATCCAGTTTCAAGATGCGCTTGAGGTGAGCGAATAACATTTCTACCTTTTTATGTTCGTGACGAGAGCGCACATATTCCGGCGTCTTCGCGATTCGCCGAGCGATATCGCGAGCCGCTTCATGAACACTGCGGGCGATCTTACGAACCGCAGTGTTCGGGCAGCACCTGGCTTTCATCGAACATGTCGCGCTGTCGGTTTGGCTGGATCGGAAGTTGATGGTTGTTGGCTTTCGTCACGTGTGAGCGCAGGCTCTTGAAAATTCGCCATTCGCTATGTAATGCCTTACCAGCAGGACAGCGATACTCCTCAGCGTCTTTGTTCCAGGGGAAGTCACTGATCGAAAAACTGTCGTCCTTGCGCTCTGTTTTATCCCACACAGGCACATGCGGTTCGATATCTTTCTCTTCCACCATCCAGGCCAGCATCGGTGCTGTGCCGTAAGCGGTGTCGCCGATTAAACGATCCGGTTTGATGTCGAACAACTCTTCGACTCGATCAATCATGGTTTTGGTGCTCTCGACCTCGGCCGTTCGATGACCCGGTGTCGGTTCTACGTCCATGATCACGCCATGCTCGACATCAATCAGATAGTTCGTGGAGTAAGCGAAAAACGCTGAGCCACCCGGGGCCGCCGTCCAACGGGATAGAGGATCAGTCAGCGATAAGCGCTTGGGAAGTGCTTAGCCAGCGCCTCTTCATCGAGTGCTTCGAGGTGCTCACGGACAGCACGAGTGCTCAGAGACGGGTCGCGCCAATTGATCTCTTCATCGCTAGGCACGCCACGTTGCCGACTCGCGTCCGCCTTGATAATGCTGGCGTCCACGGCAAAGCCTTCGCCCTTGACCAGGCCCGCGTCCATGCCGCGACGCAGCACCTCATTAAACAGCCATCGAAACAGATCACTGTCCCTGAAACGCCGTGTCGATTCTTGGAAACGTCGAGTGATTGGGGACTTCATCCTCAAGGCTCAGCCGGCAGAACCTGCGATACGCCAGGTTCAAATGAGCCTCTTCGCACAATCGCCGTTCGGAGCGAATGCCATAGCAATAGCCCACGGCATGCGGATCATCAATTCAGGATCAATCGAAGGACGCCCAATCGGGCTATAGAAATCGGCGAGGTAGTGGCGCAGGTCGCTCAGATCGAGACATCGATCAATGCAAGTTGGCGGAACAGGCGCTGCACTCAATTGGCGGCCTGTACGAAGTTGAACGCCAAGCGCGAGATATGAGTGACGAGGATCGCTGGCGAATACGACAAGAAAAAGCAGCACCACCGGCCAAAGCACTGCACGACTGGATGTTGGCCCAGCGCGATCTTGTGCCCAACGGATCAGCGACGGCGAAAGCCTTTAATTACAGTCTTAAACGCTGGATAGCGCTGACGCGCTATCTGGAAGACGGGGCTGTGCCCATAGACAACAATCCGGTCGAAAATCAGATCCGGCCATGGGCGCTTGGGCGTTCCAACTGGTTGTTTGCCGGATCGCTGCGTAGCGGTAAAAGAGCGGCGGTGATCATGAGTTTAATCCAGTCTGCACGGCTGAATGGGCATGACCCGTATGCCTATCTAAAGGATGTGCTCATGCGCCTGCCAACGCAGCGGGCGAACGAAATTGAGCAGTTGCTTGCGCATAAGTGGCAGCCAGTCACGCCAGATGTGATCTCGTGATGCGTATATACTGTCAGGACTTATCGAGAGAGAGGTAGCGATTTGTCTGCACGATGTCTTCTCGCTCCTTGAAGGTGGTGAGGTGTTTGGCCAACGCTCCGCTATCGCCCGTGCGCTTGATTTCTGCCAAGATGCGTTGCATCGCATGGATAGAAGCGCGCTGTAGGTCAGAGGGAATAATAACCAGTTGATAGCCCAGAGACGCTAGTTCCTCGAAAGGCATAAGGGGCGTCTTGCCACCGTAGAACATGTTCATCAGCTTAGGGCCAGGGACGCGCATAGCTATCTCTCGAATTTGCTCAGTCGTTTGTGGGGCTTCGACAAAAATCATGTCCGCACCCGCTTCGACATAGCGCTGCGCGCGATTTAGTGCGGCTTCAAAGCCTTCGACAGCGATAGCATCGGTACGCGCAATAATTACCAGGTCAGGATCGCGCACAGCCTGTCGAGCGACGCGGATTTTTGAGCACATCTCTGCAACATCGATGAGGGCCTTGTCATCCAGATGGCCGCAGCGCTTGGGAAATGACTGATCCTCGAGATGCAATGCGGCAACGCCCGCCTTCTCAAACGCCCGCACGGTTCGTTGTACATTTGCCGCGCCACCGAACCCCGTATCCGCATCGGCAATCACTGGTATATCGCACGCGTCCACGATTTTCTCGATCCGCTCCAAGACTTCGCTAAAGCTCAAAAGTCCAATGTCCGGCAGGGCAGTTGAACGCGCAATGGCACCGCCGCTGGCGTACACCGCTTCAAATCCCGCTATCTCGACCAGCCGAGCAGAAAGCCCATCATAGGCGCCTGGCGCAATCACACTATCTCCACGGGAAAGTAAAACGCGCAGCCGAGTTGTTTTTTTCATGCTACCTCCAGGACGTAGGATATTCGTACCCTCAGCGGGTAGCGAAAATCATGGCTGCCGCTGAGCTATGTGTCTAATATCCTATTTATACCTAATCGAAAGGTTATACATTCCAATGGAGTTACGACATCTGCGGTATTTCGTTATCACTGCGCAAATGGAGAATTTCACAAAGGCCGCTCAAGCGTTACATATCGCACAGCCTCCTCTCGGGCAGCAGATCCGGGCCCTAGAGGAGGAAATCGGCACGTCGCTATTTCACCGCGAAGGCCGAGGCGTCGTGCTGAGTGATGCCGGAAGGGTTTTTCTGGACTCCGCTGTGGAGATTCTTGCCCGAGTGGACGAAGCCAAGAGGGCCGCGTTACGAGCAGCGCGAGGAGAAATAGGCACGTTGGCCTTGGGGTTTACCGAATCTGCTTCGTTCAACGAGGTCGTCACCTCGCTGATTAGTCGGTATCAGCAGATGAATCCAAATGTAGCGGTGACGCTAGTCGAGGATGACAGCGAGTCGCTGATCCGGCGACTAAGCGCAAAGGAATTAGACGCAGCGATTGTGAGACCTCCGTTCTCGGTGACGGGCGACTTGGTCATGCAAACGCTTAGCGAGGAGCGGCTGATGGTCGTGCTTCCCAGGCAGCACCGACTGTCGCACCGTGACAGTATTGACTTGAGTGATCTGCGCGAGGAACGGTTTATTCTCTATACCCGCAAGTCCGGGTACGGGCTAAGTGCGGACATCGTGGCGGCCTGTCGGAATAAGGGCTTCAGTCCTAACATTTACCAACAAGCACCTCAAGTGTCATCTGCTGTAAACTTGGTATCAGCAGGACTTGGTGTCGCAGTCGTGCCCTCGTCGATGCAAAGAATGCAACGACCAGACCTCCACTTTATTGCATTGGAGCTCGAGTGGCCTACGGCAACTCTAGAGCTGGCTACCCGCGCAACACCGTCAAAAGTGACAAAGCGGCTGCGTCTGTGCGCCTCAGGCGTGGGGTACAGCAGCGAACAGACCGTCTCAGTCCCTTTTGGTTGATATCGGTAGGTGACTTCGCTGGACGGTTACGCCGAACCTGCATCTCTTCCGATATCGTTTCATGCTCCCAGCGCCGAACACGGCGTTGCTTGCTCGGTGTGCACTGCGTTTTCAAGGCGCAGCCATGACACTTTGAACTCCAATAACGATGCAGCTTTATGCCTTTTTCGACGCTGGAGAAACGCCATATTCAGCGTCTCTCCAGCTGGACATACATAGTGATTTTTCGCCGCGTCATAGATAAACGCATCGTTGTTGAAGCGCCCATCAGCTTTGGCTCCAGAGGTCATTGGCTTGGGCACATACGCGGTGATATCCGCGTTATGACAAGCCAGGATTTCCTCACCTTTGAAACAGCCTCGGTCAGCCACCACTGAAAGCGAATTCGATGCCATGGTCTCGCGCGCCTGCTTGGCCATTGAGCTGAGCTGATCACGGTCGGAGCCGACATTGGTCACCTCATGGGCAACGATCAAATGGTGCTGAGCATCGACTGCTGTTTGCACGTTGTAGCCAACGATTCCTGTACCACGCGACATCATTCAACGCGCGTCTGTAGCGGCACCGCTTGGTCAGGGGGGCTAGGCGTAGCCTAGGAGGCAAACGCGGCAATTTATTGTGCTGGCCGGCGAGGTGATTACAGAACTCCCGCCCTTCATCCTAAAGGACGCTATCGAACGCGGCTTGTTGGTGCCGCTGTTAGCGGAATGTCCATTGCCGTCGACGCCCTTGAATCTTCTCTATCCTGCGCATCGTCATCCTTCTGCCGTTGTGCGCACTTACCTCGAATACTGTCGCCGAAAAATCCCGTGGCTGGTGGAGGCCTGTACGGCGGACGCGAGGGCACGTAGGGCATTCATCGGGCTTGGGACACGATGGTTCTGAGGCCCGCTTCAATTCAGGCGGTTTATGGGCCCCGTGATTTTCCAGCACTGAACCCGCAACCATCTTCTTGGTAGCATTCAAGCAGACATAGCGCTACCCGCGCTTTGCGTAAGCGTTAACGTCAACCAACGCACACCCGGGATCTTTCCTATCCCTTCGTTGTGCGTGGTTAAAATGTCTAGCAATGCCTCGGCAGCTCGTGCCGAAACCCCCGTTTTTTTTCTTGCTGTGCGTCACTGCGGCTAATCTGCGCGCGCCCATCACCTCGCTTAGCCCCGTGTTGTTGCAGGTGCAGCATGACTTTGGCCTCACGCCTGGCGCCGCTGGATTGCTGAACGCATTGCCGTTGTTGATCTTCGGCATTGCATGGCCCTGTGCGCCGTGGCTAACGCGACCGCTGGGACTTGAGCGCGCGTTGGCGCATTGGCTTTCATTGCGGCGGGTTGCCTGGTTCGCTCCTCGGGACTGTACAGCGGCCTATGGCTGGGTACGCTGCTGATCGGCGCGGGGGACGGCGGTCGCCAACGTCGTGGTCATGCCTTTGGTCAAACGCGACTTTGCGCATCACACGGCGCTGTGTATTGGTTTGTACGCAGCGGCCATGGCACTAATGGCAGAGCTGGGGAGTGGCCTCGCAGCGCCTCTTTCGGATCTCACCGGGTATGCGTGGAAAGTCTCACTCGGCCTTTGGGCTGCCATCGCTTGACTGGCGGTCATTGTTGGTGGCCCCACGTAAAAAACCCACCCGCAGCGGTGCTAGTTGGCGCGCCCCAGGGTCGTAGCACCGTGTGACGTAGCGGGATTGCATGGCAGGTAGCGATGTTCATGGCGCTGCAGACGGTGACGTCGGCGTGACTCGGACACACGTACCGACCGACGACTGCTGGGACTGCATAACCGCCTCTCATCCCAACGATCGTAAGGAAGGCGACCTGCTATTGGCCCGTCAGCGGAACGCCAAAACGGTTGCGCAGGGTGATGCCTTTTAAGATGAACGGATCGAACATTGCTGACATCGAGGTATTCCAGATAAGTTTGCTTTGCTTGTTCGTTGGCAGGCGAAATAGGGCGCCATTTGAAACCCGGCTATCGTGCGGCCATGTTCGCCTTCAACCATCCACTGCCACCCGACTTCGCTATTGAGCGCGTACTTTTCGCCTTGAGCGACCCGGTGCGTCTGGACATCGTTCGTTGTCTGACTGGCGTTGCCGAAGGATTGTGCGGCGAGTCGGTCGGCGGTGCCCCACATCCAGGATGTCCCATCGCTTTCGCATTTTGCGCGATGCGGGACTGGTGCAGACGCGAGACATCGGCACTACGCACATGAACTCCCTGCGCAGTGAAGAACTCAATCTGCTTTTCCACGGGCTGCTGCAGAGCATTTTTGGCTCAGGGCTCAGGGCTCAGGGCTCAGGGCTGAGCGCTGAGCGCTGAGCGCTGGCTGAGCGTCTCCTCGATTGGGCGGCAACGGATGCAGTTCTACGATGTGTTCGTGTATGACAGCGTTATGCCTTTGGTATACCATGGGTTTTTCTTCCCGATGGGATCCTCATGAGCACTGTGATCACTGACCCTCAGCTGTCCTCGGTTGTGTCCCGAATTCGTCCTTCCGCTACTGCCGCGATAGCAGACGCTGCGCGGCGCATGGCTGCCGAGGGGCGCGCCGTCATCAGTCTTAGCACCGGCGAGCTGGATTTCGACACCCCTGAACACATCCAGCAAGCCGCCATCGACGCCATGCGTCAGGGCCACACTCGCTACACCAGTGTTTCAGGGACCGCCGCGCTGAAGCAGGCGATCATCACCAAGTTTCAGCGCGATAACGGGCTGGCCTACACGACTGATCAGGTGATTGCTTCCACCGGCGCCAAACAGATCATCTTCAACGCCTTGCTGGCGACCCTTGAGCCCAGCGATGAAGTGGTGTTCGTCGCGCCTTATTGGGTGTCGTACCCGGAAATGGTCCTGCTCACCGGCGCCAGCCCCGTGGTCGTGATGCCTGGGCCGGCAGATGACTTCAAGCTCACTGCGCAATCGCTTGCGGCAGTGCTGACGTCCGATACGCGTTGGCTGCTGCTCAATTCACCGGGTAACCCGTCGGGCGCGTTGTACAGCGTCGAGGAATTGCAGGCGCTGGGCGAAGTCCTCAAGGGCTATCCGCGGGTGTTGGTCCTGTCTGATGACATCTACGAGCCCATCGTTTTTGACGGGCGCTTTGCCTCGTTCGCCCAGGCCGTCCCTGATCTGTATGACCGCACGTTGACCGTCAATGGCGTCTCGAAAAGCCATGCCATGACAGGGTGGCGCCTGGGTTATGCCGGTGGCCCCAAATGGCTGATCAAGGGCATCGAGCTGTTGCAGTCGCAAAGCACCACCAATCCTTCATCGATCAGTCAGGCGGGCGCTGTTGCCGCATTGAATGGCCCGCAGGACTTCATCGGCCATTGGTGCGAGCGCCTGCGGGTGCGCCGCGATCATGCTTTGGCGGTGTTCGCCAGTGCTCGACCGCTGCTCAATGTCGCCTGTCCGCCGGCGGCGTTTTATCTGTATGTCGAATGCGGCGCATTGATCGGCAAGCACACGGCGGCCGGTGAGGTCATCGCCTCCGACGTCGACTTGTGCCGCTATCTGCTTGAGGCCGGAGGCGTGGCGGTGGTGCCCGGGACAGCGTTTGGTCTGGCGCCGTATTTTCGCGTTTCCTATAGCGTCAGTGACGAAGATCTGGCGACGGCCTGCCAGCTCATCGTCGATGCCTGTCGGGCGCTGGTGTGACGGCCCCGTCTTCGTTCATGGACGTGCCGGAACCGGACTGGGCTCAGGCTGATGCGCTGTTCTTGAGCTTGCATACGTCGAGTTTCGATGGTGTCGGCATCACGCGCGACAGCTATGGGGCAGGCGAGCAGCGCGCCCATGATCTACTGCGCGAGCACGCTGAACTGTCCGGTTTGCAGGTGTCGATGGACGCCGCTTTGAATCTCTACATCACCCTGCCCGGACGCACGCCCAATACCGGCGTGGTGATGACCGGATCGCACCTTGATTCCGTACCCCGTGGCGGTAATTACGACGGCGCGGCTGGGGTCGTGGCAGGGCTTGCCATATTGAGTGGCTGGCGCAAAAGCGGTTATCAGCCGGAACACGACGTCACGGTCATGGCCATCCGCGCCGAAGAGAGCGCCTGGTTTCCGGTGTCGTACGTTGGCAGCAAGGCTGCGTTCGGGCTGTTACCGGCCCAGGCGTTGCAGGCTACACGCGCCGACACCGGCCAGACCTTGAGCGAACATCTGACGCAGCTTGGCGGTAATCCTCACAGCTTGGCCACGCAAGTGGCGTCCCTGAATCCTGCGTCCATCAACTGCTTTTTAGAAGTGCACATCGAGCAGGGCCCGGTTCTCATTGACGCTGGAGTGCCGCTTGGCGTCGTCAGTGGCATCTGCGGCAGCCTGCGTTATCGGCGCGCCAGAGCCTTGGGTTTTTATGCCCATTCCGGCGCTACGCCGCGCAGCCATCGCCGCGACGCGGTGGTTGCCGTAAGCCAGTTGGTGGTGACGCTGCAACGGCTGTGGCAAGACCTGGAACACGAAGGCCACGAGCTGACGGTGACGGTGGGCCAGTTCGCGACCGATCCGGTCCAGGCCGATTTCAGCAAAGTGAGCGGGCAGGTGGATTTCTGCATTGATCTGCGCTCGCAACAGCCGCTGACGCTGGCGCTGATGGATGAGCGATTGCAGGCGGCTATTGGTGAGATTTCGGCGGAGCACGGCGTGATATTCGAGCTCGGCGAGCGCACGCAAAGTACGCCAGGGGTGATGTCCGGCGAGTTGATCGCAGACTTGCAAAGTGCTGCGCAAACCACCGGGCTGCAAACCCGTTGCATGCCCAGCGGGGCGGGCCACGATGCGGCAGTGTTCGCCGGTCAGGGCATCGACACGGCGATGCTGTTCATCCGTAATGCCAATGGCAGTCACAACCCGGATGAAGCCATGAGCATCGAGGATTTCCAGGCGGCAACGCGGGTATTGGCAACGGTACTCGCCCAGCGCGCTAGCCCGGCAAGTTAGCTCACATCAAAGCTGGCTGAAGCGGCTGATGATGCCTTGCCGAACGCTGTCGATGTGCGCCGCAGCGGCGTTTTGCGCAGCTTGGGCATCACCGTTGCGCAGCGCCTCGATGATTGCCAGATGCTCCTGATAGCCGACTTTCAACGCCTGCACGATCGCCAGATGTTCCTGGTGAGCGCTTTCAAAACGCTCCGGCGCGACACTCAGGTTGAACATGCGGGTCTTCAAACGCAGGGTTTCGATGTACTGGGTCAGCAGCAGATTGCCGCTGTAGTGCGAAATCATCTGGTGCAGCTTGCTGTCGACGATCCAGTCTTCTTCGGCGTTCGGCACTTCGGCTTCCAGCAGGCGCCGCACGCTGGCTTCCAGCTCGTCGAGTTCGGTGATGGGCACACGGCCCGCTGCCAGACGCGCAGCTTCGGCTTCCAGGGTTCGGCGCACGTGCAGGGTTTCGATCAGTTCACGGATGGAAAACTGCCGGACCACCAGCGTGCGGCCAGCGGTGCGACTGATCAGGCCTTCATTTTCCAGCCGGGTCAGGGCATCGCGAACGGGGGTGCGAGAGATGTTCAGCAGTTCCGCCAGCCTGCGTTCCTGCAGCACGGTGTTGGCGGGCAATTCTCGACTGATGAGCATCTGCAGCATCGCGTCGTACGCTTTGGCGCTGAGATTCTGTTCCCGTTCACCGAGGAAGTCGGCTGTGGATTTGATCGGTTCCATAAGTCACTTCACGCAAGGGCTATCGGACAAAAACGGATTGGCAGCCGGTAAACGGGAGCGGCTGCCAAGGACGCTGCGGATTTTACGCTGTGTGGCTCGCCGCGCGATAGCACGCGGCGAAACTTGTCCGGCGATTACTGAGCCAGCGTACGCACCGGCTCTTTGGGCGCCGGATCATAGCCGATCAGGTCGGTGGTCAGTTTGGCGTAGGTGCCGTCGGCTCGCATGTCTGCCAGGGCCTTGTTCACCGCCGCTACCAGATTGGGCTTGCCTTTTTTGAACGCGAAACCCTTCTGGATGTGGCTGACGTAGTCGTCGGTCATAGTGATGGGCAGGCCGACGTGCTTGATCAGGTACGCGCCGGTGATCGAGTCGGTGATCACCGCATCCAGGTTGTGGTTGGCCAGGTCCTGCACGGTGTCTGATTCGGACTTGTAGCTCTTGACCACCGCGCCGTGTTCCTCGGCCAATACCGCGTAAGTGGACGACACCTGAGTACCGACGCGCTTGCCCTTGAGGTCGGCGGCAGATTTGATCGGCGAATCCACGGGCGTAAGAATGCGCGCGCCGGATTCGATCCAGCCATCGGAGAACACGATCTGCTTCTGGCGCGCCGGGGTGATGTCCATCGCGGCCGTGCTGACGTCGAACTGGTTCGCTTCCAGGGCCACCAGCAACGAATCCCACTGCACCAGCATCGGCGTGTATTCCAGATTCAAGCGTTTGGCGATTTCCTTCATTACACGAATTTCCAGCCCGTCGAGCTGACCGTTGGGGCTGCGCATGGTGAAGGGCGGGAAGGTGCCCAGGGTGGCGACTTTCAGCTGTCCGGGCTTCAACAGCTCCAGATCATCGGCAGCCGCATGGGCGCCAAAGCTCAGGACCCAGAGGGCGGTGAAAAGCTTGAACAAATGCCTGATGTTCATGGGTGCGTACTCCATTGCGAATTCATGTGTGGGCTTGACTGGCTCAGCTCAGACGAGTCTGGCGGCGTTCCATCCAGGACGACAGTTGCGTCAGCATCGTCGTCAGGATCAGGTAGATCACTGCGGTGGCGATGAAGAACTGGAACGGGCGGAAGGTCGTGGAAATAATCGTCTGGGCATAGAGCGTCAGGTCGACCACTGTGATGGTGGACAGCAGCGAGGTGTTTTTCAGCGCGGCAATGGCCTCGTTGGTCAGCGGCGGCAGAATGATGCGGAACACCTGAGGCAGAACGATGCGCACCATCGTTTCCGGGTGACTCATCCCCAGTGCTTGCGACGACTCAAATTGCCCGGTGGGAATGGCCAGCAGCCCGGAGCGGATGATTTCTGCCACGTAGGCCCCGCTGTTCAGACCCAGCGCAATCACGCCGGCCATGAACGGCGAAGGGTTGATGCCCAGCTGCGGCAGGCCGAAGTAGATGATGAACACCTGAATCAGCGCCGGTGTGCCGCGAATGAACCATACGTAGAAACTGGCGATGGCGCGAAACACCATGAAATCCGAGCGCTTGCCCAGCACTGCCAGCAAGCCGAAGACCCAGCTCAGGACGATGGTCGCCACCGTGATCAGCAGTACCACCCACGCAGCTTCCATGAAACCGGCGCCGTAGAGAGAGATGTCGCTGTACAACTGGTTCATTGCGCGTTCTCCGAAGCTTTGGGCGTGATGTCTTCGTGCAGGATGCGTTTGAGGAACTGGCGCAGGCGGTCGTTCTTCGGATTGCGCAGCACTTCTTCGGGCGGGCCGTCTTCGGCGATGCAGCCCTGGTCGAAATACAACACGCGGCTTGCGACGTCGCGAGCGAAGGCGATTTCGTGGGTCACCAGCAACATGGTCATGCCTTCGGCGGCCAGAGAGGCGATCAACGCGAGCACTTCGCCGACCAGTTCAGGGTCCAGCGCCGAGGTCGCTTCATCGAACAGCATCACCTTGGGTTTCATCGCCAGCGCACGGGCGATGGCCACCCGTTGCTGCTGGCCGCCGGACAACTTGCCGGGGTACTGACCGCGCTTTTCGAACAGCCCGACTTTGGTCAGCAGCGCCTCACCTTCCTTGATCGCCTGGGCCTTGGGTATTTTCAGCACGCGCATCGGCGCTTCGATTACGTTTTGCAGCACGGTCTTGTGCGGCCACAGGTTGTAGCTTTGGAACACCATGCCGATCTGCGCGCGCAAGGCACGCAGTTGATCGGGAGTTGGCTGGGCACGGGCGCCTTCGCGAAAATCGAATGAGAAGTTCTGAAACTCCATGAACCCCTGCTGCGGCATTTCCATCACGTTCAGGCAGCGCAGGAACGTGCTTTTGCCAGAGCCGCTCGCGCCGATGATCGACACCACTTCGCCGGGGTATACGTCGAGCGCTACGTTCTTGAGTACATGCAGATCGCCGTAGCTTTTGCTCAGCTCTTTGATGCGCAACATCGGCTTGAGTGCTTGGGTCATGGGGTCACTCCTGAGCCGGGATAGGGTGGATGCACCAGGCGATATCGCTGGGCTGGCGACCGACGCCATTGATCGGGGTGATGTCCTGGGGGCAGGCCGACAACACCACCATCACGTCCATCTCGGCCCGCAGGGTCACGCTGTCTCCAGGCTGGGAGCGGGGCGGGACACGCTGCACGCTACCGTCCTTGGCCACCGGAATATTCATGAACAGGTTCAGCGAAGCAGGCGTGTAGCTGCACTGCAGTCCGTGTTCGGCCAGCGCTTCGTGGAAGTTGTCGGTGCAGCTGCGGTGGTAGTCGGTGCAGCCCAGCTCTTGATAGATGGCGCCGTTGCACGGGCACAGCAGCGTGTCGTGACGACCGGGGGAAGTGTCTTCGATCATCGTGAGCATGGGCCGCCGCAGATTGCTGACCAGGGTCATGCCGGTTTCGAAAAATATATTGCTATTGATCGAGCGGGTGTGTTCCAGCGCGCTGCATTCGCGGCTATCGGTGAGATTGACCGCCCAGGCATCCACCACTTGGCTGCCGTGCAGATTAATGATGCGGATGGCCTCGCCCTTGCACAGCTTGACGGCGGTCCCTCGCGTGGCCTTCAGGATTTGTTGCACTTCATCATGGGGCGCTAAAAGGGGCATGTCGTCCTCGCTTGCTGGAACAGATCGCCCAAGGCTTTCAGTTCTGGTAGATTTTCGGTATACCAATGGAATGCAATGTAAATGCCAGTGTGTAATCCCACGCCGAAAACCAGCGAGAGCGCCATGAATCAATGTCTGATGCCGCAACCCATCCACGCCTCTGGCATCGAGATCCTGCGCGCTGCGGGTCTGGATCCATTGATCGGGGAAGAGGTTTGCCGGTTGGCAGATCCGGATCGGGTCGTAGCAGGTATTTTTCGTAGCAGCCGATTCGGGCGACCCGAGATGGAGCGCTTCAAAAACCTGCGCGTCATTGGGGTGCATGGTGCAGGCTTCGACAATATCGACCTCATGGCGGCACGGGATTTCAACATTCCAGTGTTCAACACCCCCGGCCGCAACGCTCGCTCCGTGGCCGAGCATGCGATCACGTTGATGTTCGCGCTGAGCAAACAACTGGTGCAAAGCGATCAGGCGGCCCGGGCTGGAGACATGTCGTTCCGTTTCCGGGCACAGCTGCGCGAGCTGCACGGGCAGACACTGGGGCTGGTGGGTTTCGGCGCCATCGGCAAGGCCACCGGAGCGTTGGCCATTGCGCTGGGCATGCAGGTGCAAATGTTTGCTCGCAGCGCCACTCCCGAACAGTTAGCTGCATTGGGGATGCAGCACGCAGCCAGTCTGCAGGCATTGCTAAACAGCAGCGATATCGTCTCGCTGCACTTGCCGTCGGTACCGCAAACCTATCACCTCATCGGCGCTCAACAGTTGCGCGAAATGAAACCGACGGCGTTGTTGATCAACACCGGCCGCGCGCCACTGGTGGATGAAGCTGCACTGATCGATGCGTTGCAAAGCGGCGTAATTGCCGGCGCAGGACTGGACGTTTACGCCTTCGACAGCATGGCCGCCGACTACCCGCTGCTGCACCTGCCAAACGTCCTGCTGACCCCGCACACCGGCGCGTCAACCGAGCAATCACTGATCCGCATGGCCGACGCCGTGACCCAAGGCGTGGTGCATGTATTGGCAGGTGGCGAGCCGCAAGATCGTCTGGCCTAGAGGTGAGCCTCGATTAGGTGCCTCACTCTGTCGCAGCCAACTCGTTGGCGAAGGAATATGTCATCGAGCCTGCAAAACCAGCTCGCGAACAAGCTCGCTCCTACAGCCAAGTTCGCTCCTACAGACCTGGGGAATCAGATACCGCTGTTGATCCACATCCACACCGGCAGCGTGATCGCCGACAGGATGGTCGTCAGGCAGATGGCCGAACTGGTTTTCTGGCTGTCGTCCAGCGAGCGGGCGAAGCCCAATACATTGACGCCGCTGGGATTGGCCGCCATCAACACCAGCACGCCACGGGGCATGCCGCCGATGCCCAGCAGCAGGCAGGCCGACAGCACCAACAACGGCAAGGCAACGAGTTTGGCGAAGGTGATGCCCACGGCGTACAGACTGGGGCGCAAGCGGTAGCCGGAGAGGTTGGCGCCCAGGACGATCAGCGCGCAGGGCAACGCCGCCTGGGCCAGCCAGTTGGCCAGTTGCAGACTCCAGCCGGGCAGGGCCAGATCCGAAAGATTCACCGCCACGCCTAGCAACAGTCCGATGATCATCGGGTTGGCCAGGCTCGATATCAGTGTCGCAGGCTTGAACGGCTCGCTGCCGGCAACGCTGTTGTAAAGGCTCTGAAAACTGAACAGCAACAGGCTGTGGACCGCCAACACCGTGAACAGCAATACCAGGCCGCCGCTGCCGAACAAACCGGCAACCATGGGAATGCCGATCAAGGCGTTATTGCCGAACGCGGCGGTCAGGCCGAAAGGGGTAGGGCGCTTGATGAAACGATGGGCAATCAGATTGACGCAGGTAAAAACCAGCAAAGCGGGCACGAAGTACGCCACCAGCACCTTGACGTTCAACCCCTCGTGCAGTGGCGCGTTGAGCATGCCAGTGAACAGCACCATCGGCATGAAAAGCTTGAACGCCAGGTTGCCAAGCGCTTTGTTAGTGGCGGGTTCGAGCGCGCCACGGCGGGCCAGTACGTAGCCGATGATGATCAACAGAAAGATCGGCAGGATCGTTTGCGGGACAGACACGGCGCACGCCTCAGAAAAAAGTGCGCGCATTATTACCGCGTTGGCTCGGGCCTGTCAGCGTGAAATTCAAGTTTGAATATCGGTTGGCATACTAATTGCTATCACCCTATAACCCAGTGTTAAGCGTTGGCCGCTTTGCGCGCGTTGCTGCAGAGAGGAAGTTGAATGCAGTCGCTCAATCTGCGGCAGATCGAAGTGTTTCGCGCGGTGATGATTACCGGCTCCATCAACGGCGCCGCGCAATTGTTGCTGGTCTCGCAGCCAGCGGTCAGCCGTATGCTCTCCCACACCGAGGCGCGTATCGGCTTTCAGTTGTTCGAACGGGTGAAAGGGCGGCTGTACCCCTCGCCCGAAGCGCGGCGGCTGTTTGCGGATGTCGAGTCGGTCTATCGCGACATCCAGCGGGTTAACACCACGCTGCATGATCTGGTACAGCAGCGCCACGGCGTTTTGCGTATTGCCAGCAGCCCAAGCCTTGGCCATCAACTGGTCCCTGACGCCATCGCCGCGTTCAGGCGCTGCAACGCCGATATTCGCGTGAGTCTGGAATGCCTGCGCCACGTCCTGCTGCGTGATCGGTTGCTGGATCAGCAGGCAGACCTTGGCATCTCACTGTTCCCCATCGATCACCCCAATCTGCGCGCCGTGCCCCTGAGCGACATCCGGGTGCTGGTGGTGTGTCCGGCCGATCACGATCTGACCCGCGTGGCGCTGGAGGAACTGCCCCAGGCGCTGGCTGATTCACCCTTCATCGGTTACCCGGCCGACACACCTTTTTTCAGCGTAATGAAACCTGCGTTCGAGCGGGTGGGGTTAGCCTATCGGCCGGATATCCACGTCGATTCGCCCCATCACGCCTGTGCGCTGGTCAAGAACGGCACGGGGTTCTCGGTGGTGGACGAGATTTCCTGGCGTGCCTCCGGCACCGAACGGATGGCGGTGCTGCCGTTGCTGGCAGAAGAGCGCCTGACGGTGAGCCTGGTGCACTTGCGCCGCGAACCGTTGGCGCAATTCGCGCAGGGTTTCGTCGAGCACCTTCGCGAGAAGCTGAGCGAGAACGGATTCGAGCTGTTTGGCATCGATTAACAGCAGGTTAACCCTGGGCGACGTATTGGCATGCGACAGCGGCTGACGACCCTCCCACAATGGCTTCAACGTACAGCTTCAGGGTTTGCCGGCACCGAGCCGGTCTCGTGAGAGGACATGCGACATGCGCGAAATCATCATTGGCGGCGCCCAGTTGGGAGCCATCCAGAAATCTGACTCCAGAGCCTCCGTGGTCCAGCGCATGCTGGTGCTGCTGGAGCAGGCCCGGCAGCAGGGTTGCGAGCTGGTGGTGTTTCCGGAGCTGGCGCTGACGACGTTCTTCCCGCGATGGTTCATGGAGGACCAGCAGGAAGTCGATACCTGGTTCGAGCGCGAGATGCCCAGCGACGTGACCCGCCCGCTGTTCGACTTCTCCCGCGAGCACGGCATTGCGATCTCGTTCGGCTATGCCGAGTTGACCCCGCAAGGGCAGCATTTCAATACCTCGATTCTTACCGACCGCCAAGGCAACATCGTTGGCAAGTACCGCAAGGTCCATCTGCCAGGGCACGTTGAATTCGACACCGAGCGCGACTTTCAGCACCTTGAAAAACGCTATTTCGAACCCGGCGATCTGGGCTTCCCGACCTGGGAAAGCCAGGGCGCAGTGATGGGCATGTGCATCTGCAACGACCGGCGCTGGCCAGAGACTTATCGGGTCATGGGCCTGCAAGGCGTGGAGCTGGTCACCCTGGGTTACAACACCCCCTCGATCAATTCGCAAAAGCGTGGCGAGGGTGAAGAACACCGGCTGTTTCATTCCGAACTGGTGATGCAGGCCGGGGCTTATCAGAACGCAACCTGGGTGGTCGGCATCGCCAAGGCCGGGGTTGAAGATGGCTTCCCGTTGATGGGCGGCAGTGTGATCGTCGACCCCAATGGCTTCGTCGTCGCCAGAGCCCAAGGGCAGGGCGATGAACTGATCGTGCACGCCTGCGACATGGACCTGTGCAATTTCGGCAAGACCACGATCTTTGATTTCGCGCGTCATCGGCGCATTGAACACTACGGCATCATCACCCGTCAGACTGGCGTCGAGCGCCCCTGACCTGGAGACAACGACTCATGCGCAGCGTGTACCTGAACGGGGCATTCGTCCCGGAAAACCAAGCGACGGTTTCGATCTTCGATCGCGGCTTCATGTTTGCCGATGGCATCTACGAAGTGACCGCTGTGCTGCAAGGCAAACTGGTGGATTTCGACCTGCACCTGGCTCGTCTGGCACGGTCACTGGGAGAAATGGATCTGGATCTGCCGCTCGACAGCGCGCAGCTGCTGGACATCCATCGCGAGCTGATCACGCGCAACCAATTGCATGAAGGCCTGGTGTACATGCAGGTCACCCGGGGTGCCGAGGATCGCAATTTTCTGTATCCACCTGCGGGCAGCCCACTGACGGTGGTGCTGTACACCCAGGCCAAAGTGGTGCTCGACAGTCCGCTGGCCAAACGCGGCATGAACATCATCGGCCTGCCCGATCTGCGCTGGGGCCGCAGCGATATCAAGACCACCCAGTTGCTCTACGCGTGCATGGCCAAAGAGCAGGCCAAGGCTCAGGGCGCCGATGATGCCTGGCTGGTGAAGGACGGCTTTGTCACTGAAGGCACGTCGAACAATGCGTTCATCATCACCCACGATGGCGCGGTAGTGACTCGCGAGTTGTCCCGCGCTCTGCTGCCCGGCATCACGCGCGGGGCGCTGATCGCGCTGGTCAAGGAGCAAGATCTGCGCCTTGAAGAGCGCGCCTACACCCTTGAAGAAGCGAAGGGCGCCGCCGAGGCCTTCATTACCTCATCCACCTCATTCGTTTACCCGGTCGTTACTCTCGATGGCCAGGCCATTGCCGACGGCAAACCCGGTGCGCTGACCCAGCGTCTGCGCCAGTTGTACATCGACCATGCGCTGGCGGTGCTTGTCTAGCCGCCCCGCGCCACAGCCCAGGCGTGCGCAGACGCGCCGGGCTCGCCACAGCATTTTGCAACACCCAGCACGACTGCCGACACCGAACGTAGCCATTTGTAAGGAGTGTTGAGCATGAAACCACGTCCGTCCCGCGCCCTGATCGCCCGCCTCTTGCTGCCGGTTGGCCTGGCCCTCGCGCTCAATGCGCCGTTCACTTTGGCCGCGGAGAAAACCCTGCACGCGGTGATGTCGTCTTCCCTGCGGGTGCTCGATCCCATCGCCACCACGGCACAGATCACCCGCAATCACGCGTACATGATTTACGACACGCTGATCGGCATGGACGAGCACTTCGTCCCGCAGCCGCAAATGGCGGACTGGAAAATTTCCGATGACGGCCTGACGTACACCTTCACCCTGCGCGATGGCCTGGTGTGGCACGACGGCAAACCGGTGACCGCCACCGATTGCGTGGCCTCGCTCAAGCGCTGGGCGCGTTTCGATGTCGGCGGCCAATTGATGATGAAATACACCGCCGGCATCGTCGCCACCGATGACAAGACGATCACTCTGACCCTGGGCAAACCCTTCGGTTACGTACTGCAACTGCTGGCCAAACCATCTTCGGTGGCGGCCTTCATGATGCCCGAGCGCGTGGCGAACATTGCCGATGGCAAGACGATCACCGACTACACCGGCTCCGGGCCTTACGTGTTCGTCGCCAAGGAGTTCGACCCTGGCAACCGGGTGGTCTACGAGAAATTCAAGCAGTACGTGCCGCGCAAGGAACCGGCCAGCGGTACTGCCGGGGGCAAGGTGGTCAAGGTCGATCGGGTGGAATGGATCAACATGCCCGACCGCATGACCGCAATCAACGCACTGTCCTCCGGCGATATCGATTTCATCGAGCAACTGCCCATCGATTTGCTGCCGATGGTCCAGGCTGACGATCACCTCAAGTCCGGCGTGCTGAGCAAGTTGGGGTCGATGACCGGTGGGCGCATGAACTTTCTGTATCCACCGTTCAACAACCCAGACATTCGTCGCGCCGCGCTGTTGGCCATGAACCAGAAAGACGTGCTGGACGCGCTGGTGGGCAACCCCGAGTACTTCAAGCAGTGCGCGTCGGTGTTCGGTTGCGGCACCATTCTTGAGACTGAGGCTGGCGGCGAGTCACTGACCAGCGGCGGCAATCTGGAAGCGGCCCGCGCGCTGCTGAAGAAGGCCGGTTACGACGGCACTCCCGTGGTGATCATGCAGCCCACCGATGTGCCGAGTCAGGCGCCGCAACCGGTGGTGGTCGCCCAAGCGTTGCGCAAGGCCGGCTTCACCGTCGATCTGCAACCGATGGACTGGCAGACGCTGGTCTCGCGCCGCGCCAATCAGAGTCCTCCTGCGCAGGGCGGCTGGAACCTGTTCTTCACCTACTGGAACGCCGAGACCATCTGGAATCCAGTGGTCAATCCGATGCTCGACGGCGGTGGACAACAGGGCGCCTGGTTTGGCTGGCCGACCGATCCACAAATGAATCAGCTGCGGGTGGATTTCGCCACGGCCACCGATCCGGCCAAACAGAAGGAAATCGCCGTCGATATCCAGAAGCGCGCGATGGACGAGGTCAGTTACATCCCGCTGGGTCAGTACTTCGACGTCGCCGCCTGGAACAGCCGCATCAGCCACTGGGTGGCCGGCCCGTCCACGGTGTTCTGGAACGTCGAGAAAGCCGACTGATCGCCGCACCATGATGCATGCCTTCGGAGGCTTTGATGCTGGGTTACTTTTTACGTCGCGTACTGGCGGCCATTCCGGTAATGCTGGTCGTTGCACTGTTTGTGTTCCTGCTGCTGCGCCTGTCACCGGGTGACCCTGCGGCCATCATCGCAGGTGACATGGCAAGCCCCGAACAACTGGCGGCCATACGCGAAAGCCTTGGTCTCAACCAGCCGTTGTACCGGCAGTTTTTCGTGTGGATCTGGCAACAGCTGCAAGGGGATTTCAGTACGTCGCTGCTGGCCCATACGCCGGTGCTGAACATGATCGGCCAGCGCCTTGAGCCGACGCTCAGCCTGGCGCTGGTGTCCATCGTGTTCACCATCCTGATCTCGGTGCCGCTGGGCGTGCTGGCGGCCTGGAAACATGGCAGCTGGATCGACAATCTGGTGATGTCCACTTCGGTGCTGGGCTTTTCGATCCCGGTGTTCGTGATCGGTTACGTGCTGATTACCGTCTTCGCGCTGGAGCTCAAATGGTTGCCTGTGCAGGGCTTTCGCAGCATCAGCGATGGCCTCGGGCCTTTCGCGCAACGCATCGTGCTGCCGGCGCTGACCCTGTCCTCGGTTTACGTGGCGCTGGTGGCGCGCATGACCCGGGCCAGCATGCTCGAAGTGCTGGGCGAAGATTACATCCGTACCGCCCGCGCTAAAGGCCTGGCCGAAGTGCATGTGCTGTTCCGCCACGCGCTGCGCAACGCGATGATCCCGATCCTGACCGTGATCGGCACTGGCTTTGCGCTGATGATTTCCGGGGTCGTGGTCACTGAAAGCGTGTTTAACATTCCAGGGCTGGGCCGACTGATCGTCGATGCCGTGCTGGCCCGTGACTACCCGGTGATTCAGGGCATGATCCTGCTGACCAGCGGTGTGTATGTCGTCATCAATTTGCTGATCGATCTGTCGTACGCGATCAGCGATCCACGCATTCGCTACTGAGGCCAAGGCCATGAGTAAACCCGCTTCTCTGAGCCTGCCTGCGCCCCGGCGGCGCTTGATCAGCCTGCCACGCATGCCCGTGACGTCAGCTATTGCCATGGTGGCGCTGGTGCTGATCATCGGCATGGCGATTTTTGCGCCGTGGGTTGCCAATCATGATCCGGTGGCTCTGGCGCCGGCCTTTCGCCTGAAACCTGCCAGCGCGGAGTTCTGGCTGGGCACTGACGCCTACGGCCGCGATCTGTTTTCGCGCATCGTCTACGGCGCGCGGATTTCACTCACGGTCGGCGTAGGTGTCACGGTATTGAGCATCCTGATTGGCCTGCCGCTGGGGCTGATTGCCGGATATTTTCGGGGGCTGGATGCGTTGTTGATGCGGGTGATGGACGGGCTGATGGCGATCCCCGGCATCCTGCTGGCGATTGCCATCGTGTCCCTGAGCAGCGCCGGGATCTGGACGGTCATGATCGCGATCATGGTGCCGGAGATTCCCCAAGTGGTGCGTCTGGTGCGGGCACGAGTGCTGTCCACCCGGGAAGAGCCTTACGTTGAAGCAGCGGTGCTGATGGGCACGTCCACACTCAAGATTCTCACGCGCCATCTGATGCCCAACACCCTGGCGCCGCTGATCGTGCAGGCCACCTACATCTGCGCATCGGCGATTCTTACCGAAGCGATTCTGTCATTTCTCGGGGCGGGCATCGGCACCGAAATCCCGACCTGGGGCAACATCATTTCCGAGGGGCGGGTGTACTTCCAGCTCAAGCCGTCGCTGGTACTGTGGGCGGGCCTTGCGCTGTCGCTGTGCATATTGTCGATCAACCTGTTGGGTGATGCGGCGCGCGACGCCCTTGACCCGCGCATGAAGAAAAGGAACGCAGCATGAGCGAGCAGTCAAGCGACACGCTGCGGGTCGAACACCTGTGCGTGAACACGGCGGAAGGCACTCCGATCCTGCAGGACATTTCCTTTGAAATCCGCCCTGGCGAAACACTGTGCCTGGTGGGCGAAAGTGGATCGGGCAAATCGGTGACATCCCTGGCGACCCTGGGCCTGCTGCCCAAAGATGCGCTGAGCGCGACCGGCGGGCGGATTCTGCTGGACGGCGAAGACGTGTTGCAGGTCAGCAATGGTCGGCTCAAGACCCTGCGCGGAAGCCGCATGGCGATGATTTTTCAGGAGCCCATGACCGCGCTCAACCCGGTGCTCAGCGTCGGCAAACAGATCGACGAAGTGCTGCAAACCCACACCGACCTGCCTGCTGTGCAACGTCGTGTACAGGTGATGGACGCGTTGGCGCAGGTGCATCTGCCGGACATCGAGCGCATGTACGACGCTTATCCGCATCAACTCAGCGGGGGCCAGCGCCAGCGAATCATGATCGCCATGGCGTTGGTGCTTGAGCCGCGCTTGCTGATCGCCGATGAGCCGACCACGGCGCTGGATGTCACCACTCAGCAGCAGATTCTCAAGCTGATCCGCGAGCTGCAACAAAAGCACGGTACGGCAGTGCTGTTCATCACTCATGACATGGGCGTGGTAGTGGACATCGCCGATCGGGTTTGCGTGATGCGCCAGGGCCGGATCCTCGAATCCGGGACCGTGGCCGATGTCTTGTCCCGTCCGCAACAGGATTACACCAAAGCGCTGCTTGCCGCGGTGCCGGGCCTTGAGCCCCGTGCGGCGCGTCGTGAGGCCTACAGTGCGCAAGTGGTGCTCGATGTCAGCGAGCTGGGCAAGGTTTATCCGCCTGCAGGCGGCGCTTGGCGCTGGTTCGGCAAGGCCCGGGAAGGCACACGCGCCGTCCACGAAGTGTCCTTCACCCTCAAGCGCGGAAGAACTTTGGGCATCGTCGGCGAAAGCGGCTCAGGCAAGTCCACGGTGGCCCGGTGCGTGATGCGTTTGCTGGCCCCGACGCACGGCGCGATCCGGGTCACCGGCAAGGACATTTCCGAGTTGTCGGCCGCCAGTCTCAAGCCGCACCGCAAGCGCATTCAGATGATTTTTCAGGACCCCAATCGTTCGCTCAATCCGCGCATCAGCATCGGCAGAAGTCTTATCGAGGGGCCGATGAATCACGGCATGCCGTTCGCTCAGGCGTGGGCGCGGGGTCAGGAATTATTGGAACTGGTGGGCCTGCCTGCCGACGCCATCGAGCGTTATCCGCATCAGTTTTCCGGCGGTCAGCGCCAACGTATTGCCATCGCCCGGGCCCTGGCGATGGAGCCGGACGTGATCGTCGCCGACGAAGCGGTGTCGGCGCTGGACGTTTCGGTGCAGGCGCAAGTGCTGCAATTGCTGCAGGACATTCAGGCGCGCATGGGGGTGGCAATTCTGTTCATCACTCACGACCTGCGCGTGGCCGCGCAATTGTGCGACGAGGTGTTGGTGATGCATCGCGGGCAAGTGGTGGAATACGGACCGGCAGCTCATGTGCTCGGCCATCCACAGCAGCCCTACACCCAGCAATTGATGGACGCGGTTCCCGGCAAAGGCTGGAACTTTGTCGCAGGCCAGAGGATTTGAGCATGACGTTTGATTTGCTGTTTCGCGCCGTCACCGTGGTCGATGGCACTGGGGCCGAGCCTTATATCGCTGACCTTGCGACCCTGGGCGATCGTATCGTCGCCATTGGTGATCTCGGCGAACACGCTGCGCGGCGAACCGTCGATGGTAACGGACGTTGCCTGATGCCGGGTTTCATCGATGTGCACACCCACGACGACACCAATGTCATTCGCACGCCCGACATGCTGGCGAAGATTTCTCAGGGCGTGACCACAGTCATTGTCGGCAACTGCGGCATCAGCGCATCACCGGTCAGGCTCCCGGGTGTGCCGCCTGATCCGATGAACCTGCTGGGCGCCAAAGACGCGTTCGTCTATCCGACCTTCAAGGCCTACGTCGATGCAGTCGAACACGCTGTGCCGAGCGTCAACGTCGCGGCGCTGATCGGCCACACCGCCTTGCGCGCCAACGTGATGGATCAGTTCGATCGCGCTGCGCTGGACGTCGAGCTGGATGCCATGTGCCTGGCACTTAAAGACGCACTGGATGCCGGCGCCATTGGCCTGAGTTCGGGTCTGGCGTACACCAACGCAAAGCAGGCGCCGATTACCGAGATGCAGCGACTGGTGGATATCGTCGGCACAGAGGGCGCGCTGTACACCACACACATGCGCAATGAGCACGACGGATTGCTGGACTCGCTGCAGGAATCCTTCACCACCGCGCGCAACGCGGGCGCGGATCTAGTGGTCTCTCATCTGAAATGTGCAGGCGCCGGTAACTGGGGGCGGGCGCCGTTGGCCCTTGCCGCGCTGGAAAAGGCCGCTGGCGAACAGTCCTGCAACTGTGACTGTTATCCGTATTCAGCCAGTTCAACCACGCTGGATGCCTGGCGCGTGGACGGGGTGATGGAGATCTACATCACCTGGTCCGACCCGCACCCGGAAATGGCCACACAGACGCTCAAGGACATCGCCGCGCAGTGGGGCGTTGACCAATGGCAGGCCACCGAGCGGCTGCGTCCTGCCGGCGCGATCTACCACATGATGAGCGAAGACGACGTGCGCAAGATTCTTGCCCACCCGCTGTCGATGGTCGGTTCCGACGGCTTGCCCAACGACCCCAATCCACACCCGCGATTGTGGGGTACGTTTCCTCGGGTGCTGGCGCACTACTGCCGTGACTTGAAACTGTTCAATCTGGCCGAGGCGGTGCGCAAGATGACCGGGCTGTCAGCCACACGTTTTCGTTTGCAGGATCGTGGTGTGTTGCGCGAGGGCGCGTTCGCCGACCTGACACTGGTGGACATGCAGCGCATCGAGGATGTCGCCACCTATGCCGATCCTTGTCGGCAAGCGCCGGGCATCGATCTGGTGGTGGTCAACGGCGTGGTCAGCTACGAAGACGGCAAGGTGCAGCGGCGGCAAGGGCGCCTGCTCAAGCGCCAGCCTGCCGCCGTGGCGGTTTAGGCGCCGGTGGCTGCGGTGAGCATGATTTCGACCAGCACGTCTGGCGACGCCAGGTCCGCCTGGATGGTCGCGCGGGCCGGTGCGGCGCCTTCGGGCAGCCACTGGCTCCAGACTTCATTCATGGCGGCGAAGTCGGCGTTGATGTTTTTGAGCCAGATCTGCGCGCTCAGCAAGCGTGATTTATCGCTGCCTGACTGCGCGAGCAGGGCGTCGATTTTGGCCAATACCTGGCGGGTCTGCCCGGCGCAATCCTCGCTGCGATCGTCTGGCACCTGGCCCGACAACCAGGCCAGCCCGCTGTGGACGACTGCACCGCAAAGACGTGGATTAACGGAAATTCTCTGGATGCTCATGGTAATTCCTGGGTGGGGTAATGGACTGGCAACGCTAACCAACCGCGTCGCGCATTGCCATGACCAAATCGATGGTCGGCCATAACCTGATGCTATGGCCGACCATCGCAATACGTATTGAAAGGGGAACGTTGTGCAGGTAGTGGTGATTGGAGCAGGCGTGGTGGGGCTGACCAGCGCCTGGTATCTGGCGCAACAGGGTGTGCAGATCACGCTGGTGGACCGTCATGCCGACGTGGCGCAAGAAACCAGTTTCGCCAACGGCGGGCAATTGAGCTACAGCTACGTCGCGCCGTTGGCCGATCCTGGGGTGATCGGCAAGTTGCCGCAGTGGTTGTTGCGCGCTGACTCGCCGTTGCGTTTTCGCCCCAGACTGGACCCGACGCAGTGGCGCTGGTGTCTGGACTTTCTGCGCGCCTGCAACAGCGCGCAGGTGCGGCGCACGATCGGTGAGATGCTCAGCCTGTCGTACCTGAGCCGCGATTCGCTGGACCAATTGCTGGCCGCGCATCCGCTGGAGTTCGATCTGATTCGCACCGGCAAGCTTGTGGTGTATCGCGATCCGGGGGCGCTGGCCGCTTCGGTGCCGATGGTGGAGTGGCAGCGCACGCTGGGGGCCGATCAGCAGTTCCTCGACGGTCCGGGCTGCGTGGCGCTTGAGCCTGCGCTGGGTGGGATTGGTCCTGAGCTGGCTGGCGGGATTTACACCCCCGGTGAAGCCACCGGGGACTGCCTGCGTTTTTGCCAGGGCTTGAAGGGCTTGCTGGCGCAGATGCCCAACGTGCGCATGGCATTGGGTGTCGAGGTGCAGGGATTGGTGCGCGAACGACAGCGCGTGGTTGCGGTGCGCACCAATCAGGGGGATTTACCGGCTGATGCGGTGGTGGTCACGGCAGGGATGTTCAGCGTGCCGTTGCTCAAGCCGCTGGGGATATCGCTGCCGCTTTATGCCCTGCGTGGTTACAGCCTGAGCGTGCCGCTGGATCCGGCGATGCAGGCGCCGCGCTTGAGCGTGACCGATGCCGCGCGCAAGGTGGTTTACGCGCCGCTGGTCAAGCATTTGCGCATCGCGGCGATGGTGGACATGGGCGTGAGCCGGGCCGACGTCGATCCGGGGCGCATCGCGTTGCTCAAGCAGCAAGTGGCCGAGACCTTCCCGCAGCTGGATTTGAAGGAAGCACAAGCCTGGGCAGGACTGCGGCCCAGCACCGCCCACAGCAAACCTATCGTGGGGCGCGCGGGGGACTTCAGTAATTTGTGGCTCAACGTCGGGCAAGGCGCTCTCGGGTTTACCTTGGCACTGGGCAGCGCAAAGTTATTGGCAGCGCAGATGTTCAACGAACCGCTACCGATAGATCCGGCGCCGTTTCAGTTGGGTTCATGACTGCTGCTGCCGGACGTCAGGCGCCTTGGTCGTTCCCGACACACCGCGTGCGGCAGGTCTACTGCCGCCGCGCGCCAGATCGTCAGCAAGCTGGACTCCTACGGCCTGCGGCCAGAATCAAAAGCGACCTCTCGACAGACCGATAGATCGACAGACCGATAGATCGAGAGATGGAGAGATGGAGAGATGGAGTGTAATACCCGTGGGAGGGAGCTTGCTCGCGAGAGGCCCGTCCAGGCATAGCATTTCTCGCGCGCCAGCCATCGAATCGCGAGCAAGCTCCCTCCCACAGACTGCGGCGATCACAGGGCGGGTGAAGCCGGGCTTCTGCCGAAGGCGTAGGAGCCTTGCTTGCAGGCCATTGCTTCGGGGTCGCGTCCGACCGGAGCAGTCCTGAAACCAGGCGCCGCCGTCCAGCCTGATGCACCGAATTAGCAGGGCTTGCTGCCGCTGCGCGGCAGATCGTCAGCAAGCTGGACTCCTACGGCCTGCGGCCAGAATCAAAAGCGAACCGTCACTGTCGCCCTCCGATCACCGCCGCCATTGGCGCAATCTGTACCCCGGCGCCTTCAAGCAGCGCGCGCAGATGCCGGGCCATGTCTGCGGCGCCTGGGGTGTCACCATGCACGCAGACGGTGTCGATGCGCACGGGCATGCGGGTGCCGTCGACGGTGGTGATGGCTTGTTCTTCGATCATGCGCAGTACCCGGGCTGCGGCGATTTCGCTGTCGTGTATCACGGCACCCGGCAGTTTGCGAGAGACCAGATTGCCATTGGCGGCGTAGGCCCGGTCGGCGTAAATTTCCCGGGCCATGCGCAGGCCCAATTGTTCGCCGGCGCGTTCGGTTTCTAGACCCGGCATGACCACGAAGATCAAATCCGGATCGACCGCCTTGATTGCCCGGGCCACGGCCAATGCCAGCTCAAAGTCTTCATTGGCCATGTTACCCAGCGCGCCATGAGTCTTGACGTGCTGCAACGGCAGTCCGGCGGCATGTGCCAGTGCCTTGAAGGCGCCGATCTGATAAATGATCTGATGTTCGATCTGAGCAGGACTGTCGCCACGTATCTGCCGTCGACCGAAGCCATGCAGATCAAGAAAGCTGGGATGAGCACCCACTGCCACGGCTTTCTGCAGGGCCATTGCGGCAGTGTCAAACATGATGTCGGGGTCGCCTGCGTGGAAGCCGCAGGCGATATTGGCGGAACTCACGATGTCGAGCATTGTGCTGTCATCGCCCATTTTCCAGGCGCCGAAGCCTTCGCCCATGTCGCAGTTCAAGTCGATCAGCATGCAGTCACCTGTGAGACGATCAAAGGTCGTCGTGTGTCCGTCGAACCGGGAAGCGGGCCAGTGAAAATCAAACCTGCCGCACGCCGTCCGGGGCTATCTTTCGCAACAGCATATTGCCAGAATACTTCTGGTATTCCAAAAGCATTCCAGCGGTCAGCGCAGAGGTAAGTATTGAACATTGAGGAGCAGGAGCCGTCTTTGCGCATTGCGCCCATCGCCGATCATGCGCTGTATATCGATTTCGGCGAAGTGATCGATGCAGCCGTCAATCAACGCGTCACGGCATTGGCAAAGCGGGTCGCTGATGCGCGTATCGATGGCGTGACCGGACTGGTTCCGACCTATCGCGCCTTGACCGTTGCCTACGACTGCACGCGGATTCGTCAATCCCGTATCATCGAGCACGTTGAGCGCCTGCTGGCCGAGCCCGATGAACACGCCCCACCGGTGCGCAGTTGGGAGGTGCCGGTGGCTTACGGCGGTGATCACGGCATCGATCTGCCGTGGCTGTCCGAGCATCATCAGCTTGATCCGCAAGAGGTCATTCGCCTGCACAGCGCCGTGAGCTATCGCGTGTACATGATCGGCTTCATGCCGGGGTTCGCCTATCTCGGCGGGCTGGATCAGCGGCTGCACACCTCGCGCCGCGAATCCCCGCGACTGAAAACCCCAGAGGGTTCGATCAGCATTGGCGGCATGCAGACGGCCGTGGCGTCGGTCGAGGCGCCCAGCGGCTGGCACCTGATCGGCCAGACACCCGCGCGCAGTTTCGTGCCCTCGCGCCAGGAGCCTTTTCTGTTTGGCGCCGGTGACGAAATCCGCTTCACGCCCATTAGCGCCGAAGAGTTCGATGACCTCTGGGCACAGCCCGATTACCTTCCGCAGTGGACTTGGCGCATATGAGCAGTCTTCACGTTTTAAATCCCGGGCTGCTCACCACGCTGCAGGATCGCGGCCGTACCGGTTACGAAGATCGCGGCGTACCGCCCTCCGGTGCGCTGGACGAGTTGAGCTTTGCCATCGCCAACGCACTGGTCGGCAACCCGGCAGGGACCGGCGCGCTGGAGTTCACGCTGGTGGGCGGGCAGTTTCAGGTCGGGCAGGGCGGTTGTGTCGTTGCGGTCACGGGGGACATGCAAGTGTTCATCGATGATCAACCGGTCACGCCGTACCAGTGCCATGTGCTGCGCTCCGACTCTGTGCTCAAGGTCGGGCGGGCGCTCAGCGGAGCGCGTGGTTATCTGGCGGTGGCGGGCGGATTCGCTGCCGAGGCGGTGCTGGACAGCGTCTCGACATTGATGCGTGGCGCACTGGGTGGTTTTGCCGGTCGCGCGCTGGCCAAAGGTGACGAGCTACCGCTGGCGGCGCCTTCGCAATACCTGCCGACGGCCGCGCGAGCACCGGGCCAGCGCCTTCTGCCGCAGCGCGAGCATCAGCCGTTGCGCGTGGTGTTAGGGCCGCAGCAAGGGCATTTTTCCCCTGTTGAAATCCAGCGCTTTCTCAATGAATCCTTTCAGGTATCAGGCCAGAGCGACCGCATGGGCTACCGCATGACAGGCCCGGTGATCGCTCATCTGAAGGGCTTCAATATCGTCTCCGACGCCATCAGCACCGGCAGCGTGCAGATTCCTGGGAGTGGTCATCCGATCATCGCCATGCACGACCGCCAGACCACTGGCGGCTATCCAAAAATCGCCACGGTGATCCGCGCCGATCTGGCAAGGCTGGGACAACTCAAGCCAGGCGACTGGCTGAGCTTCGCCGAGGTCTCGGTGGAGGATGCCGAAGATTTGTGGTGTGAGCGTCAGGTGTTGCTCAACGCTTATCTGGATGAGCTGCTGATGCGCTATCGCCGTCGGAGTTGACGGCTTGCGTACTTGAGCACAAGGTTTGTAGCTCGCCCTTGTCAAAGCGAGGCTTGCCCACGAAGAGTATCTGATAGCCGATAAACTTCCTGGTCCTCGAATGCAGCTTCGCGGGCAAGCTCACTTCAACATAGCTAAACCCGCGGCCTTGCTTCTTATCGGCTATTTGATAATCGAGCGGATCGGCTCTTTCGGTGCCGGGTCGTAGCCCACCAGATCCAGCGTCAGTTTGGCGTAAGTGCCATCGGCATTCATGTCCGCCAGCGCTTTGTTGACCGCTTTGACCAGATTGTTTTTACCCAGCTTGAACGCAAAACCTTTCTGGATGTGGCTGACATAGTCGTCCGTCATGACGATTGGCAGATGCACGGTTTTCATCAGGTAGGCGGCGCTGATGGAGTCGGTGATCACTGCATCGGTGTTGTGGTTGATCAGGTCCTGGATCGCGTCGGATTCGGCCTTGTAGTTTTTCAGCACGCCGCCTTTCTCTTCGGCAATCGCGCTGAAAGTAGTGGAAACCTGCACGCCGACGTTTTTGCCCTTGAGGTCCGCCGCAGATTTGATCGACGAGTTCGGCGGTGTGACCACGCGTCCACCCGATTCCAGCCAGCCGTCAGAGAACAGAATCTGTTCCTGGCGGCCCGGCGTAATGTCCATCGCCGCGCTGATCACATCAAACTGATTGGCGGCCAGGCCCACCAGCAGGGCGTCCCATTTGATCAGTACCGGGGTGTATTCCAGGTTCAAACGACGGGCGACTTCTTTCATCACTCGGATTTCCAGGCCATCGAGTTGGCCCCCGGCGCTGCGCATGCTGAACGGCGGGAACGTACCCTCGGTGGCCACCAGCAATTTGCCTGGACGGATCAGCTCCAGCGGCTCGTCCGCGCTGGCCAGCGTCCCAAAAGCGAGCACCGACACTGCCGCGAACATTTGCACGATATTTCTGACTTTCATGGTCACGCTCTCTTTGCTGGTTAATATTGAACGCGAGACGGTGGCGGGGCAGGCCGGGGTTTTATTCCATCAAGTCAGGCAAATGCATCAAGCAGGTTTTGCACTTTTCAGCCGCTCACTGGCGAGCAGTGACATGAATTCGCTGAGCACCGTGGCGCCCAGCAGTGAAGTGATCTGGCCCGCGCCTTCATACATCGGGCTGATTTCCGTGACGTCGCAACCCACCAGATTGATGCCGTTGAGGGCACGTAACAGCAGCAGCGTTTCACGGGCTGACGGGCCACCGGCTTCCGGTGTCTCGACCGCAGGCGCGAAGGCCGGATCGACGAAATCCATGTCGAACGTGATAAAAGTCGGGCGCCCGCCGGTGCGTTCGCGGACGCGTGCGGCCAGAGCAGGGATACCCATTTCAAACATCTGGTCGGTAGTCACCACTTCGTAGCCCAAGTCGATGGACTGGGTGATGTCGGTAGGACGAAACAACGAGCCGCGCAAACCGATCTGGATTGAATGCGCGGGGTCCACCAGATTTTCTTCCACGGCGCGACGAAACGGCGTCCCGGCGCTGTAGAGCTTGTCGGCAAAATACTTGTCCCAGGTATCGCTGTGGGAATCGAACTGTACCAGCGCAACGGGCCCGTGTTTGGCCGCCACTGCGCGCAGTTCGCCCAGCGTCACCGAATGATCGCCGCCAATCGCGAAGGGCACGACGCCGGCGTTGACCAGTCCGGCCACCGCTTGTTCGATCCGCTCCAGACAGTCTTCTTCGTAACCGGGCACCACTGCTGCATCACCGGCATCGGCGATGTTCAGGGTTTCGAAAATATTGATGTTGTCACGGTACGGGCTCACCGGACGCAGCATCACTGACATGGCACGTACGGCATTGGGCGCAAAACGTGCGCCGGTACGGAACGCCGCACCCGAATCGGACGGCAGGCCAATGACCGCGGCATCCAGGCCTTCTAGCGTGGTCGCCATAGGTAAGCGCATGAAAGTTGGCACCCCGCAGAACCGCGGGGTGGAGAGAGAATCGGTGGGTAATACACTCATGTCGTGCTCCTGTTGCTCAGCATGTTTCGGGACTCGGCATGCGCGACGCATGCCGGTCCGTTGGGATTTGGAACTACGCAGGCAGCACAATCGCCGAGCGCGGATCACAGGCCAGTGCGCGCAACGCCACGGCCACTTCTTCAAGCGCCGGACCCTGCAGGTCGAGCAACGGCTGGCGCACCGAACCACCTTTGAAGCCGCGCAGGTTCATGATCGCTTTAGTGGTTTGCGGCTGGCCGTGTTTGCGGGCGAGTTCGCGCAGTGGAAACCAAAGACGATGCAATTCAATGGCCAGCTTTGCGTCCCCGCTTTGCATTGCGCGGAAGGTCGCCAGGATCAGCTCCGGCAATGCACCGCTGTTGGTGGAACTGATGCCGTCGAAGCCCGCCATCATCGGGCCGCCGAACACCAGGTCCGAAGCGCAGAACAGCCGGACCTTGCCGCCCAGTTTGTTGGCGATACGGTCGATGACCGTAGGCGTCAGATCGCCCTGTTTCAAACCCACCACGCCCTGGATTTGTGCCAGTTGTTCGATCACCGGCACCGACAGGGTGATGCCGATGCCGGGTGCGTTGTAGATCAGGATGCCGGTCTTGGACAGCGGCGCCATCTGCTCGAAGAAGCTGACGATCTGGGCATCGGTAATCTCGGACACGAACGGCGGCGTGACCATTGGGAGGCCACCAAGGTCGCCGGCCAGTTGGGTTAACTGGCGTACGTCGCGGCTGTCGGAGCCTGCCGTGCACAGCATCACCGGCACACGGTCGCCGACGATGGCCATGACCTTGCGAAACATGTCAGCGCGCTCTTCACAGGTCATGACGGCGAACTCGCCGTATGTCCCGCCGATCAATAAGCCGTCGTAACCCAGGGCAATGACCCGTTCGATGTTCTCGGCCATTGCCGGGTAATCGAACTCACCGCTGCTGGTGAAAGGGGTGACTGTGATGTTGAAGATACCGTGAAGGCGTTCGCGACATTCTTGAAGGTTCTGCATGGGTGTTCCCTGGAGGCTGTTCGTCAGAGTGATCCGATATTGTATTATCTGTATCCGTATGTACAATGATTTTTCGCGTAACCGATGCCGCCGTTTTCACGCAGGTAGGCGGCAGTGGTTAACGTCCTTGGTAGGATGTGCGCACTTTATTTTTGAGGTTATGCGTTTATGGCTTCGTTACCGGGTCAGAACAGCCGCCGTCTGGCGAACCAGATTCTTGATTTCGTGCGCAAGGCGAAATTCGAGCCAGGCCATCACCTGCGCGAGCAACAGATTGCCGATCTGTTGGGCGTCTCTCGCACGCCTATCCGCAACGCCCTGAAATTGCTGGTGGAGCAGGAGATCGTCGAAGCCCGGCGCAATCAGGGGTTCTTTCTGCTCAAGGCGTTTGACGCCCTGCAACGGGTTGAGCTGAGCGTTTCCTCGAGTCTGGAAGAGTCGCTGTACGAGCGGCTGGTCAATGACCGGCTGAGCGGTGCGATCGCCAATTCGGTGACCCAGACCGAAATCGCCAAGCGCTACGACGTTGACCGCGTCACGCTGATGAAAACCCTGACGCGCCTGGCCGAGGACGGCCTGTTGATTCGCAACAAAGGGCATGGCTGGAGTTTCTTGCCGACACTGGACAACGACGAAGCGCTGCGCAGCGGCTACCGGTTTCGCCTGATGGTAGAACCGGCGAATTTTCTCCAACCGCAATTTGCGCCCAACGCCGCAGCACTTGAACGCTCGCGATTGCAGCATTTGTATCTGGCCAGCCACTCCGATTCGGCGGCGGTCAGCAACGCGCAATTGTTCGAAACCGATGCGCAGTTTCACGAAATGTTCGCCGAGTTTGGTGGCAACACCTTTGTGATCCAGGCCATTCAGCAGCAGAACCGCCTTCGCAAGCTGCTGGAATTTGCCGGTTACGCCAATCGCCGACGGGTGCGTGACTGGTGCACTGAACACCTGGCGATCATCGACGCGGTGGCGCACGGGCAATACGCCGAGGGCAGCGAGCTGATGCGCAGACATTTGACCCACGCCGACGACGCGGCCCAGCCCGGCAAACCCCGCGCAGGTAAAGCGCCGGCAAAACCCCGGTCGCCGCGCAAGGCAGCAGTTGTCCCGATTCCGGATTAGCTCCCCTGGGAGCGGTCCATCCTGTAGCGAGAGGTTTTCATGGATTTAGGTTTGCAAGGTAAACGAGCGCTGGTACTGGGCTCCAGTCGTGGTCTTGGTCTGGCGATTGCCCGGTCGCTGGCTGCCGAAGGTGCTGCGGTTACGCTGTGTGGCCGTCGGCGTGAAGTGCTTGCCGATGCGGTGGCGGAACTTGTCGCCCAGGGCGCTGAAGCCGATTACCTGGTGCTGGACCTGGCCGATGCAAGCCAACGCCGCACTGCGCTCGAAGGTCTGCTGGCCGAAGGTCGCGGTTACGACATCCTGATCAATAACGGTGGCGGCCCTGCGCCGGGAGCCGTCAGCGCCGTGCAAACAGTCCAGTGGCAAGGCGCGTTCGACAGCATGGTCAGCGCGCTGTTGGAGATCACTGCTGCGCTGCTTCCCGGCATGCGCGAGCGTGGTTGGGGCAGGGTGATCAATGTTGTGTCCTCCGGCGTTGTGCAGCCGATTGCCGGTCTCGGCATTTCCAATACCTTGCGCGCGAGCATCATCGGATGGGCCAAGACCCTGGCGGGCGAAGTAGCCGCCGAGGGCGTCACGGTCAATTCGGTCATCCCGGGTCGCATCGCCACGGCCCGGGTTGGCGAGCTGGACGAAGCGGCGGCCAAACGCACCGGCTCTACCGCCCAGGCAATTGCAGAGGCCTCGCGCAATACCATTCCCGTCGGGCGTTATGGCGAACCCGCGGAGTTCGCGGACGCAGTGACCTTCCTGGCGAGTGCCCGCGCGGGCTATATCACCGGCACCAGTTTACGGGTGGACGGCGGTCTGATTCGCAGCATCTGAACCCCTTACCGACTGATCAATCTCGACCACGGCGCCCGGGAATCGGGCCCCTTATCGATTGAACAATCTGTAACTCTGCATGCAATTACCGAGAGAGAATCGTTATGTTCACACCGCTTCTGGCCCAGCGAATGCGTCGTGTCCGGCCATCGCCCACTGCTGAAATATCCGACAAGGTCCGCGCGTTGACCGCAGCAGGGCATTCAGTCATCAATCTGGGTGAGGGCGAACTTGATTTTCCAACGCCTGCGCACATCGCCCAGGCCGGTATCGAGGCCATCAATGCCGGTGAAACCAAGTACACCGCAGTGCCTGGCAGCGCGCGACTCAAGCAGGCGATCATCGACAAGTTCAGCCGTGAGAATGGCCTGAGCTACAACGCTGGTGAAGTGATCGCCGGGGCAGGCGCCAAGCAGCTGATTTTCAATGCGCTGATGGCGACGGTGAATCCTGGCGATGAGGTGATCATTACCGCACCGTATTGGGTGTCTTATCCGGACATGGTGTCGCTGGCTGAAGGTGAAACCATCGTCGTGCAGTGCCATGAGGCCGACGGCTGGAAACTTAAGCCTGAGGCGCTTGAAGCAGCGATCACCGAGCGCACGCGCTGGGTGCTGCTCAACTCGCCCAACAACCCGACCGGCGCGGTGTACAGCGAAGCCGAAATCAAGGCGCTGACTGACGTGCTGTTGCGTCACGAACACGTGCTGATCCTGGCCGACGACATCTACGAGCACACCCGTTTTGGTCAGGTATTTTTCACCCCGGCTCAGGTCGAACCGCGATTGGGTTCCCGTACGCTGACGGTGAATGGCCTGTCAAAAGCCTTCTCCATGACCGGCTGGCGGATTGGTTACGCAGGCGGGCCAAAATGGCTGGTGGACGCGCTGCAGGTTCTGCAATCGCAGAGTACTTCGAACCCGAGCTCGATTTCCCAGGCGGCGGCAATCGCAGCACTGGATGGCGGCACCGGGTTTATCGAGAACTGGATCGGCCGACTCGCTGAACGCAGGGACCGCGTGCTGGGGAGTATCGAGCGCATCGAGGGGCTGACTTGCGCCATGCCGCAAGGGGCGTTTTATCTATTCGTCAATTGCCAGGGCATGTACGGCAAGCAAACGCCCGAAGGCAAAGTGATTGCCGATGACTTTGACTTCGCCAGCTATTTGCTCGATGCGGCCAAGGTCGGCACCGTGCATGGATCGGCGTTTGGTGCGCCGGGATATCTGCGCATTGCCTACGCGGTGGATGATCGACTGCTGGACGATGCGTGTCATCGGATCGAAGTGGCATGCGATCAGTTGGTCTGAGCAAGCCGCTTGAATCTTGAATGAGTGCGGCGAACACACATTCCCGGTAGAAGCTGCCGGGCCCGTGTGGAGGCTGAGATTACGGTCTGCCTGACACTGCGCTTCGCAGCCTTCGGCAGCTCCTGCAGGTTGGCCGCCACCCGAAATGGGAGGGAAATACACCTTCCTTGGAGGAGCGTATGAGGAGCGCGAGGCTCGGGGGTCGCGCCCGACCGATGCGGTGTGTCGGGTGTACAGCAACGGCCATCCACGCAGGTGTGTGAAGGTGTCGCCGTTACGAAGTTTTCAGTCCTCATACCAGCGTTTTTTGCAGGTCAGATCAGCTTCAATGGACGCTCAAGGGTGCCCAGAACCCGATACCCGGTTTCGGTGATAACCACGGTTTCACTTACACCCACGGTGAACTCGCCGTAGATGCGCAACGCCGGCGGGATGTGGAAACACATGCCCGGTTGCAGCTCGGTTTTGACGCCGCTGTACAGGCTCAGAATCGAGCCTTCGCCCCAGTCAGGCGCAAACGAAACACCCACCGAATAACCGGTGCGCTTTTTGAACGCATCGGTGAACCCTGCCCGATCAATCACCGCCTGACAGGCGTTGTGTGAGGCTTCGCATGGCTCTCCCGGACGCAACGCATCCAGTGCAGCCTGCAACGCATCCTGACAGACCTTTTCCATCTCCACCGCAATAGATGGCGGCTTACCCAGCCAGGCACAGCGCATCAACGCGGCGTGATAGCGATCGTGGCTGGCGGCCATTTCCAGAAACGCCGGTTCCCCCGCTTGCAGGATGCGGCGGCGCCAGGTGCCGTGGGGAATGCCGGTGCGCGGACCGCTCGACACCAGCGGCTCCATGCCCATGTACTCCGAACCCGCAGCAATCGATGCCTGCAGCATCGCTGCCACAAGATCGTTTTCAGTGGCCCCTTCACGCACGGCATTCATACCGGCGCGCATGCCTGCATCGACATAGCGCGCAGCGAACTCCAGTTTTTCCACTTCGGCAGGGGATTTCACCGCGCGCAGCTTTTCCACCACGCCAGCCGCGTCATGGATGGTGCCCAGTTTGGCCTGCAACGATTCGTACACCGCGATGGGCAGAAACCAGCCGCGCTTGTCGATGGCAATACGGCGCTGGCTCCAGCCTTTTTGCTCGATGGCGGCTACCAGAAAACTCACCGGATCGTCGCCGTCCAGGTACACCGACGCATCGCTGATGAAGGTATTGGCGATGAAGTTGAAATACTCCAGCTGCCGAATCACGAACATCGGTTCGCCGTCCACCGGCAGAACCAGTGCTTGAAACGTGTAGTAGCCGGGGGTTTGCTGGCCGGTCAGGTAGAAAATATTTTCCGGGCCCGTGACGATCATCACGTCGATGCCGGCTTGAACCATATTGGTTTTGGCGCGGCGAACGCGTTCGGCATATTCGTGTGCAGCGAAGGCCGACTCGCTGCCTTGGCGTACGTTGGCGGGGGGCGTCAGGTTCATCAGAAACTCCGAATCAGTTGAGTTTTGTTCAGATCAAGGGTGATGCCCAGCCCTGGAGCGGTGGGCATCCAGGCCTGACCATTCTGGTAATGAAGGGGGCGGGCGGGGTCGTCAGACAAACCATCGGCGCCATACAGCTCCGCGAAACGTGGCGCACTGGCGCACGCCACATGCAACGCGGCAGCGGTGGCGGCGGCGCCTTCGTTCATCTGACCGATCATGCAGGTGACACCGGCCTGGGTCAGTCGCCTTGCAGCGGCGACGCAGGGGGCGATGCCGCCGATTTTCACCAGCTTGAGGTGCGCCCACAGTTTGCCGCGCAGGGCACACAGACGGTCCAGGTCTTCGCTGCCGGCCAGGCCTTCGTCGATCATCAGCGGCAGCGGGCTTTGCTCGGCCAGCCACTCCAAGGCATCCCAGTCACCGGCGGCGATGGGCTGTTCGACGTAGGCCAGATCAAATGGCGCCAGCGCATCGAGGTGTGTCAATGCATCGTGCTGCGGCCACTGTCCGTTGACGTCGACGGCGATTTTGATGCTGTCGCCGAAGCGATCACGCAAGGCCTGCAAACGCGTGACGTCCTGTTCAAAAGTGCCCACCGCGATGCGCACTTTAAGGTCACGGAAGCCACGGTCTACATACGCCTGGGCCTGTTTGAGAAACACATCGAGCGGCGACCAGAACAGTGTCTGGTTGCTGGCATAACGAACGTCGGCTGCCGGCGCGCCCAACCATTGCGCCAATGGCAGACCGGCACGGCGCGCAATCAGGTCATGCAGGGCGCAGTCGATGAGTGTGTGCACTGGCATGCTCAGCGCGGCGGCCCAGTGCGGCATTTCAGTCAGCAACTGCTCGGGCTCCTGTTGCCAAGGCAGTGCCGAAAGCGCCTGCAATGCCTGGGCGATGATTTCATCGGACCCATAGCCGTTGAGATAAGCAATATTGATTCGCACCTCGCCGACGGCGTGATGCTGGCCGTCGTCAAGATACAAATACAGCGCCTGAAGCTCGCCGACACTGCCCGACGCCGCCGTGTGCAGTTGCACGCCGTTGCCGTAGTGCAGGTCGGCACGGCGTAGCGAAACAGCTAGGCTCATGGACGCCCCAGCGGCAGCATTTGCAGGGCGATGTCGCGGTAAATCAGGCTGGCGGCGATGAACTCGTCAATGGGCACGAACTCATCGGGTTTATGCGCCACCGCCAGTGTGCCCGGACCAATGACCGTGCCGGTGGTGCCCAGGCTGCGAAAATGCACCAGGTCGCAGCCGCCTTGAAAGCCGAACGGGCCGGCGTTGCCGTGGTTATGCTCGCGGCAGGCAGCGAGACTGGCCTGGACGATGGGCTCGGACTGCGCGGTTTCAGTCGCACCGCCCGTGGTGGGGATGTACTTGAGCACTTCGGCGCGCACACCAAAACGCTCGTTGGCCAGCGTCAGCAGTTGCTCGATTTCGGCCTTGACTGCGTCTTCGTTTTCGCCCGGGACCATGCGCCGGTCCAGCAACAGATCGCAGGCACCGGGCAGGACGTTGTCAGCATGGCCGCCGTTAATGCGGGTGACGGTCAGGCTGGCTTCGCCGACCAATGCGTGGCAGTGGCATTTGACCGACGTCTCATGGTGTTGCTCGATCAGTCCCAGCAACTGTCCGGCGCGGTAGATCGCGTTTTCCCCCAAGTGCGGCGTACCCGAATGTGCTGTCACGCCATGCACCCGCACCAATGGCCGCAAGCTGCCTTTGTGCGCAGTGAATGCGGCATTGGACGTGGGCTCGCCGATCACCGCGAAATCGATATGGGGCGGCTGGTGGGCGACGTAATGTTTGGCGCCTTCGCTGGCGATTTCTTCATCAGCGGTGAACACTGCCATCAACGTGCCGGACCACTTTTCGCGGCACGCGATCAGCATGCGGGTGGCCTCGATCATCGCGACCATCGGACCTTTAGCGTCGCAACTGCCACGTCCGTAGAGCTTACCGTCGGCTTCGTGCAGCACGAACGGATCGGTGCTCCAGCCTTCGCCGGCGGGTACGGTGTCGATGTGGGTGTTGAAGGCAAAGGTCGGGCCCGGGCCGTTGGCGAAAGCGGCAATCACATTCACGCGTCCGGGTTTGTATTCGGACAGCGACAGATCGAAACCTTCGGCTTCCAGCAGCACCTTCAAGTGCTGAGCCGCTTCAAGCTCATGGCCTGGCGGGTTTTCGGTGTTGATCGCCACCAGAGCAGCGAGGTCACGTTTCATACGGGTAAAGTCGGGTTGCTGATTCATTGGAGGATCTCAGTGCAGGATTTGATCGAGAAAATGGCGCGTGCGCGGATTGACGGCACCGCCAAAAAAATCGGAATTACTCGCGTTTTCGATGATTTCGCCGCTTTCCATGAACACGATGCGGTCTGCGGCGCGGCGGGCGAAACCCATCTCGTGGGTCACCACAAGGCTAGTCATGCCCTCGCTGGACAGCTCGGCCATCACGTCGACCACTTCGCGGATCATCTCCGGGTCAAGGGCCGAGGTCGGTTCGTCGTAGAGCATGACCTTGGGTTTCATCGCCAGTGAACGGGCAATGGCCACCCGCTGCTGCTGACCGCCGGAAATCTCGTCCGGGTAGGCATCGGCCTTTTCCGGGATACGCACTTTGCGGAGCAGTTCGACGGCAATGTCATGGGCATCGGCGCGGCTCATGCCCAGCACTTTCATTGGCGCGAGCATGATGTTTTCCACCACTGACAGGTGCGAGAACAGCTCGAAGTTCTGGAACACCATGCCAATGTCTCGGCGCAGCAGATGCACGTTGCGCTTGTCGTAATCGATGCGCCGACCTTCGAAGAACAGGTCGCCGCCATCGGCAGGTTCCAGTTGATTGACGCAGCGCAGCAGGGTTGATTTACCGGAGCCAGACGGCCCGATGATCACCACGGTTTCCCCGGTGCGCACATTCAGCGAGCAGTTTTTAAGCACCTTGAACGGGCCGTAGCTTTTGTCGATGCCGATCAGTTCCAGCAGCGGTTTGCCGTTGGCCGAAAGTTGTTTTTGCATGTGTGTTTGCTCCTGGCGAACAGAGGCCTAGCGAACGGTGGCGCCGCGTGAGGTGCCGAGCATGCGTTCGGTGAGGCTGATGCGCGGACCTTTGCGGCGTCTTTTCGGATCGAGCTTGCGTTCGATCAACGCCTGAACGCCCATGAAAATCGTGGTCAAGACCAGGTAATAAATACCGGCTGCCGTAAGGGCTTCGAAATAGCGAAAGTTGGAGCTCGCGGTCTGGTTCGCCACCAGCATCAGCTCTTCGACCGCCACCACCGAAACCAGCGCGCTGAGCTTGAGCATGCCGACCATCTGATTGCCGATGGGGGGCAGAATCATCCGCGTGGCCTGGGGGATCACCACATGGCGCAACACCGCAAACGGCTTCATGCCAAGTGCCAGGGCAGCGGTGCGTTGGCCCTTTTTCACAGCCTGCATGCCAGAGCGGATGATCTCTGCCATGTAAGCGCCCTCATTGAGCGACAGCGCCAGTACGGCACTAACCATTGCCGACAGACGAATGCCGAAGGTAGGCAAAACGTTGTAAATGAAGATGATCTGAAACAGCACCGGAGTGCCGCGAAACACCCACAGATAAATCAGCGCCAGGGTGCGGCCCGCGCGAGTCTGACTGTCTTGCAACAGGGCAATCACAACGCCGGCACCAACGCCGAACACCAGCGAGTACAGGGTGATGAGCAGGGTGGTGACAGCTCCATGGAAAAACGCCGGGGAAATCAGATATTGCCAAACCAGTTCTAGCGACATGATGCGCCCTCAAGTGAAGTTGCCCGGCGCCGAACCTTTGCGGCGCCACGGCTTCTTGGTGATCAGGCATCAGTCGAACAGGGACACCGTTGCAGGGAACTTCCACTTCTCGATGATCTGTTTGTACGTGCCGTCTGCAACCAGCTCTTTGAGCGCGCCTTGCAGTGCATCGCTCATCCCCGTATTGCCCTTGGCCACGGCCATGCCGATGCGGGTTTCGGATTCAAACTCAGGGCCGACGGTTTTATAGACGCCAGGCACTTCGCGCAGCATCTGCACCACGCCGGGAGTGGAATCGAACGTGGCGTCGGCACGGCCCTGACGCAGGCTCAGCGCCGAGGCCTGGGCCGTTGGCAGGGTCTGGACTTTCACCGCCGCAAGACCTGCGTCTTTACAGCGTTTGTCGTCCTGGCGTGCGTAGGTTTCCTCGATCCCGCCCAGTGTTACAGCCACCGTTTTTCCGCACAGCGAATTGTCTCGACCGGTGACTTTTGCAGGGTTGTCTTCGGTGACTACCACCTGGTTTCCGATACGCAGGTACGGGACGAAATCGACCTGGGCCGCTCGTGCCTCGTTCATGTACATGGCCGAGTTGATCAGGTCCACGCGCTTGCCTTGCAGTGCCGGGATCAGGCCCTGGAACTCCATGTTCATGGCGGTGGGCTTGAGTCCCATTTTTGTGCCGAGGGCTTCGATCAGATCGATGTCGAAACCGGTGAGCTTGCCGTCGGCCTGGAATTCGAACGGGGCGAAGGTCGCCGCAGTGCCGTATGTAAGCAGCCCTGCTGTCATGACCGGTGCCGAGGTCGCTGCGTTGACGAGCGGGGCGGCAAGAAGTGCGGTCATCAGGGTGATGGAGCGCAAACTGAAGCGGGACGATGTCATCATGTAAATCTCCAAAACCATCAGTAATTGCACGAGTTGTGTCAACAGGTGCAAATTACCCGGAAGTTGCAGCGAGCCCTCAAAGGGCATGCCGCTCTGTAATGATGCAGCGGGTGTGACTTTCGGCGTAATTAGCAGGAGGGGAGCAGCCCAATCGGGCTCAAAGGTTACGCAGCAATATACATTCCATGTTCTTGCTGTTTGATCTAATACGATTTTTCAAGCACGTTCGACCCGGCGCGTAATGCCGGTCATTGCCAGCGCTGCCAGCAGAAACTCCTCGATCATCGGGTGCGCATTACCACCGCGTGAGCCGAGCTCTGGATGGCCTTGCATTCCCTTGTAGAAAGGATGTTTTGGCCAATGAACAGCGTCGACAATCTGACCGCTGCGGTCGGTGGCCGTGATTTCAAGCCCGGCTGCGCGCAATGGCTCAATCAGAGCAGGTGTCAGCATGTAGCGGTGGTTACAACGAATGGAGTGGTGGCCCTGTAGCTGTTGCTCCAGCGCCGGATCGGTAAAGCTCAAGCGATGGCTGCCCAGGCGATGGGCTTGCAAACCGGGCATGCCGTTCATGGGGGAAAAGCTTTTGATCGGAGCGTGCGGCGCTGCTTCGGCCATATTGGCCTGCTCAAGCCCGGGGCAGGACTGAGCCAATGCCGTGGTCATCGACTGCATGCCAAGGCACAACCCCAGGGTCGGGATCATTGAGCGCAGGCCATGTCGAGCGGCTTCGATCTGCCCTGGCACGTTGTCCATGTCCGAGCCACCCGGCAGCACAATTCCCGGGGCCGTTGCGAGGTCTGCAAGCTTCAAGTGCAGTGCAGAAACGAAGCGTACTCGCAGGTAGATTCGGGTGGCCTGGGCAGCATCGCCCAGCGCTGCCAGTGTGGCGGGATACACGTCGATCTGATCTGCTTGAGTGCCGATAAGCACCACGGTGAGCGGGTCTTTACCGTGCGGGGCGGATGTTTTGCCCAGCGCGCGGCCCCACCGGCCAAACGTATCGCGGCGCCAGACCCCATAGCGCGATGGCTTGCCTTGAGCGGTCTGCAGATCCCACAGATCATCGAGTCGCCGCCCCGTGAGATGAATGACCATCACGCCGGCGCTGGCGGCTTTCTCGACCAGCTCAATGGGCAATGGCTGTTGCTGAAACTCCGGATGCCACGGCACCACGACATCACGTTCGGCTGCCATCGCAACGATCTCATCGACGCTGCTGGCTGGCAGTGCCTCGCGCCCGGTGGCACGCTCATACCAGATCAATCCACTGGGCACCAACGCCCCGGCTGCGGCCACCATCTGTTCGGTATCCGCGCCATGCTCGGGCCCAAATTCAGCGGGCAAGTGCATCAGCAGAGCATCGTCCATTTCCGCGACGCTGGCAGCAAGCGCGCCGAACAGGGCGGGGCAGGCATTTGAATGGGTGACCAGCGTGAGGGCCATCGAGGATCTCCGTTGGGTTGCGAACTGGCGCAACGCTGCAATGCAACCAAGAGTGTCGCTTTAGCGCCGATAGAGATAGCCTGTATTTCTTGTTTCGATCGAAAGAATTTTTTATGGACAGTCGATACCTGAAAAGCCTGTTGGCGGTGATTGAGTGCGGGTCGATTGCCGATGCTGCTCGTGCCGAAGGGTTGACCGCTGCGGCGGTCAGCCAACGTATTCAAGTGTTGGAGCGCTCTCTGGGGTTCGCGCTCTTGTCCCGCGTGGGACATGCCGCAAAGCCCACTGAAGCCTGCGTGGCACTGCTGCCGCGAGCCCGAAACATCGTCAGGGAAGTGCAATTGTTGGCCGGCGATGCGGACCTGAGCGGTATGACCGGGGCCCTGCGCATCGGTGCCATCTCCACCATGCTCACGGGATTGCTCCCCGGTGCGCTGCTGGAACTGAGCCGGCAAGCGCCCCGCATCCAGCCATCTATCCTGCCCGGCACTTCGCGCTCGCTGTATGCGGCGTTGCAAAATGGCGAGCTCGACGCGGCGATCATCATCGCGCCGCCGTTCGAGCTGCCGAAGATGTTTCGGGTCGCGCCCCTGCACCAGGAAAAGCTGGTGCTGGCCTCCAAGGCGCTGCCTACCGAGGGCATTGCTCAGGTGCTGCAATCGCATCCCTATATTTGCTACGAGCCGAGGTCCTGGGGTGGACTGCACGCTGAACGCTACCTCAACGACCATGGTCTGGCGCTCAAACCGCTGTTCAGTCTCGACGGTCTGGAGGCGATTGCGATGCTGGTGGCAGACGGCGTCGGCGTCAGTCTGGTGCCACGGTGGGCCGGGCTTGACCGACTGGCGGAGGATTTCAACATTACGCCGGTGGGTGACGGCTATGACCGGCAGATTGTGTTGATCATGCTGGCCCACACCGATCGGCCCCGAATGCTTGAAGCACTGCTTCAATCATTGGCGCCACGCTGAAGTATGCGCCCGTGTCGACGGTCGCTACGACCAAGGGCGCTCGCCTGCTTGCCTGACCTGCGTGGCGACTCCCTCAAGCAGATCTGTTCGGCATGCGGCGAGGTCTACGTTCGCATGCATCGAGCCCAGGGCCACAGCTGCATATGTGCCAAGTCCGCTGGATGCGCACGTGATGACAAACGTTCCCCCCGACAACTTTTCCTGTCTGTCTGGCTAAGCTCCGCTGTTGCGCAAGCGGCTAATACCGCAATGCTCATCACAAGCAGCGCATACTGAAGCAGTCGCATCATCACCTTTCTCCCTGCCGGTCCAACTCACGGAATCAATCCTTAACGACGATTTTGTACAGCGAAGTCTTCAACGCCGCCCTTGTTTGGGTCTTAGAAGTTCATGTCAGGGATGCGAGAATCGGTGACGTATATCGTCCCGTCCGGGCCTTGAGTGAAGGTGTCTGGCCAGCGCATGTCTTTGTCTTTCAGTAGCACGCTAAGCTGGCTCCCTTGAGGGATCTTGAGTGGTCTTCGACAGAGCTGATGTACATCCTGCGGATGAAATCATCGAGAAAGCCCATGTGGATTGATTGTAGTTCTGGTGGCGAAAGCTTAGACACTGACTTGATATATTCAATGTCTAAGCTTTCAAAGCCGGCGATTTTGTAAAAACCCTGCTCTTGAGCCAAGCCTTTGACGCTGTCAATGTATGGCAACCCTTTCTTCGATATATAGTGGATGTTGTTGCCGGCTGCCCAGGCTTTTTGGTACCGCGCCCATACATAGTGATGGTTCCTTTTTACCTCGATAGCCTTATTAATTATGGCTTTTCTATCTTTTGATTAGATAGGAGCGAGGATATATTATTTAGCTATGAGACGGCAGCAAAAGGTACTCGTACATTCATCGTTGCCTTTGCGTAAGATATTCTCGGTCGAGGACTGCTTCGTGAATTCCACAGATGGTCAGCACCCTGCCAAAAGTACCTAGCTTCGGTCGGGCGTTTACTCAGGTAGCGTCGGTGATTCGCCGTGGCTGGACGGCATTCGGACCTAGAATAGGCAGTGAAGTTGATCGACGTTGATCATAATGACGTCGAGGTCATCCGCTGCTGTGATGTTTGCGCGGCAATCGCGGTCTTCAGTAGACCGCACTGCCGAACCCCGGAGTGCAAGTATTTCTACCCAAGGTTCACTTTAAGCTCTTGCCAATGCTGTCCCCTCAAGCGAACCTCCCTTTGGGAGAATCACCCGCGCTCCTTCATAGGTAAACGCTTGACTGAGTAGGCCCGCTTCTCATCCTCCGAGTTGTAGTACACGTTTTGTGTCGTGCTAAGACTGTTGTGACGCAGATCGACCTGCAGGTCCTTCATATCCCGGTGAGGAGCATCAAACGTGGCAGAGGTATGCCGCAGCCAATGTAAGGATGCGGCACGCAATCGCCCGACGTCTTCATCGGCCCAACCTTCAGCCTGCATGCGTTCCAAGGCTCGGTCAAATACCTCCTGCAATAACAAGCGAATGTGCCTGTCAGACAAGCCAGCGCGCCCCCGTTGAGTCGTGATCAAAGGTGTCGTTTCGCGGAAGCCGGGCAGGGGGGAGAGGCCCTGATATAAACGCCAGCGTTTTAGATATTTTTCGACATACTCATCCCGTACACTAATTTTTGCTGCTTTATTACCTTTGCCCACTACGTGGTACCACCAGTTTCCGGCGCCGTCCTGCCGCAGGTCGCCCATGCAGGGAGTCCAGTTATCCCGACCAACCAGATCAGAAACGCGCAGATACATTGCAAAAATCGTTGCTACTATGAAAAGCGTGCGTTCGTGCGTTTTATCTTGTGCCGCCAGGTGCTCAGCCGTTTCCAGAACAAAGTCCCATTGTAATGAAGTCAGGATCCGAGTGTCGTGATCGCCCGTTGTGCGCTGCTTATATTTGCTCTTTTGCTTAACGGCCCTAAAGGGGTTGTGTTCGCAAAACCCCTCATCTATTGCATGTTGAAAAAAGCTTCCACACACGGCGAACACCTGCGCAATGGAGCCTTGTGCCGGTTTGTAGATTTCCTGAACAAGTGGGCGATTTTCCTCTTTTGAACGCTTGCGTTCTTCTTTGCTGGTTGATTGACTAAACGGTCTCCAGTCGCCGTTCAAAATGTAGGTGTCGGTGACCAATTTCTTGCGGACGCCAACTCGAGTGAATCGGGACTTGACTACAGGCCCTATCCACGAGAGTTCAGGGGCGAGACAAAACTCAAGAAACTCTTCCGCATGCGTGCGACGCATGTCCAAAAGAGGGACTTTCGCTCTGAGCAACGTCCACAGCAGCAGGCGCTCGACATGGGTCCGGTATGAATTAAACGTGGATTCATTCGCTGAATAGGACTTTAAAAAGCTTCGTACGGCACGATAGCTCTCAATCGCCTGACTGTCCGTCGGAAAGGCCGCTAGATACTGAGTAATGGCCGGCAGCTCATTTTTAAGGGAGCTGAAATTCAACTCCTTGAACCGGGCATACGTTTCAAAGAGCGGGTGCGGAATAGTGGGGGCGGGCATAGTCGTTTACAAAGCTAATGAAATTGGAGCGTATGATGATCTAGAAAACTCATACGTGCAATATCCGGGTCTGGTGATTATCGGATATTGCAGCTGTTTATGTACCACTACTCTCGCGACAAACAACCCGGTCACTGCAATGCCGATATTTCAGTGAGAACCCTTCGCTTGCCGAGCCTTAGCTGAGAAGGGAGGACCGAGTCTGATATGGACACCCTGGAAGCCGCCACTAGTAGGCTCCGACTCACCTTCGAGTTGCCGACCAAAATCGCTCAAGTTGATGAACGGTAGAATTAGTCGATTTCCAATCCATTTCTCCTAGGCACCCATCGACATCAGATCTCGCATACGGATGGACATCGGGGCAACTGGTGTCCCCAGATCCCGGTCGGAGAGGCCGGAATGCCTGCGCGGAGGAACAAGAAATCCACGCCCGCCGGCATGAGTGGAAGCAACTGGGCGGTTCACAGGCCGTATCGCATTTTGTTAACACTGTGTCACGCCCGGCCCGAAAAAAAGGCGGTTGAGTAATTGCCGCATCATGCCTCAGTTCCATAGCGAACGATCGGCCCGACTAGGTATGGTGAGACCAGAGATTTCACCGATTCACCTTTTTAACGATTAAAAAAGGAATTATTTCAGACTGAAAAAACGTTAACTCATCACCTTCACCAGCGCTGAGTTCGGCTGACCAGAGTGGTACCAACCCAATGATTTATGTCAGGTTTTATTGATGCAACAAGGCACTCACTCTCTGACTTGTTTCCGTATTTAATCGTTAAAAAGGGAACAAATCTTCGCTGCGGGTGGCTCCGCCGGCGGATTTCCTTAGGCTGGATTGACCAATTCCCACAAGGGAGGCGAGATCTTCCGTCCTTTTCCGCGACCATTTCCTTTTTTAATCGCCAACCGCTGGTCACCGTATTTCGAAACAGTAGCTCTTGATTTCACTAGGTAAATCAGTGGGTTACATGAAGGTTCAACGAAAGGTTATTCCCCTGGCCGGATTCTGTGAATTGCTAACTCATTGATAGTCAGCGGAATTTCACGCGACAAGGTCTTCCCGCTTTTAATAGTCATTCACAAGTGATTACCTAGTGATTGGCTTACCTGTAATATTTGGTGGCTTCGCATAATGTATATTATGTTAAATTATGTGTCTGGAATCGTGGATTCGAATCCCGGGCCATCCGATGGCCCATCTCTCGTTCTTCAAACGCACTCTTCAATACCGGTGAACCCCACGTCAGAATTGCTGAGACACGCGACCAAACCAACCACATCGGTGCCCCATCACGCCATCAGCCACGCGTATGCCGGCGGCCGAAGTCGGTAAGCCGCTGGATCATGCCTCTCCCAACACACTCAGGTATATCCCCGGCCAAATCCATGGAGCGTGTTAATTCGCTACACCGATCAAGGCCTCCTAGCTGCCAAGAATCCGCTCAATCCGCTCACGCGCGGCCCCTGTAAGCCGCTTGACACCGAGCAATCGCGCCACCTCCAAAGCAGGATCAGTCGCATCAATGATGCTCGCGGCGATACGTAGCTCCTCTGCTGCGATCTCTTCGATTGAACGCGCGTCGTTGGCCGAAGCCGGAACGCGATATGTAGACCACTCCATCACATCGCCTTCCAGGTGCCAGATGAATACCTCTTCAAATCCCGCTTTCTGAACGTAATGATGCTGTTCGGCCAACTCCAGCACGCGGTCCCGAATGAGTCGTCCTGATCGCTGGAAGCCGTGTGCACGAGCAATCCGCTGAACCAGAAGTGCATCTTGAATTGGCGCTTCCTGGCGCAGCACCTCTTCGACGATCTGACGGAGCACCGGGGTGTATCCGGGCAGGTGAAACTGGTCGGCCTGGATCATGGAAGCAAGGGATGATAGGTCCGCCGCGCGGTACACCCCCTTCTGCCCCAGAGCACTTGATTGAACGCTACGGGATCGTGCGATGGAAACCTCGCCACTCTGCGCAGGCAATTCACTCTCGTGTGCCATGAGAGCTTCAGGCAAAACGTCGTCAACAACGATGTCGGACGTGAAATCGATCACGAGTGGAGCTACCGATGGCTCCTCGGCGACCTGACTCGGAGCAACGTCCCTCCGAGATTGCTCCAGAAGGTCGTTCAGGGCCGCGTGCAGCTTGCGCAACGCCCCTTCTTTATCGACCCACCATTCTGTCGACCACAGCCGTAGGAGGTTCCAGCCCAGGCCCTTGAGGATCGCACCCCGGACCTTATCCCGGTCCCTCGCGGTGGCAGCGCTGTGGTACGTAGCACCATCGCATTCAACGCCCGCCAGGTAGTCGCCTGGACGATCAGGGTGGACGATGCCCAGATCGATGCGGAAACGGGAAACGCCGATTTGGGGGACGACCTGCCAACCGAGACGCCGCAGCCCTTGAGCGACGGCTTCCTCGAACGGCGAGTCGTAGCCGCCTACAGAGCCTTGTATCGCCTCGGCCAAGGCCTTTGGGCCGCGTTGCGCAAACTCGATGAAGTGCTTCAGATCGCGAACGGCGCGAGCGTTGGTCCGGTTCAGATCGATCATCGACGGGTCGAACGATGTGAATACCAGCATCTCGCGGCGAGAACGGGTGATGGCAACGTTCAACCTGCGCCATCCACCGTCTTTGTTGAGCGGGCCGAAATTCATCGACATCACTGGCGCGCCCGCCTCGGTCGGTCCGTAACCAATCCCCAGCATGATCAGGTCGCGCTCATCGCCCTGGACCGTTTCCAGGTTCTTCACGACGACAGGTTCGGTCTGGGTGTCCTGAAAGAAAGGCTCAATCTGTGGGTGCTGCTTGCGGGCTGCATCCAGGAGATCGTTGATCAGTTTCTGTTGATCAGAGTTGAGCGTGATGATCCCGATCGAATGGCCAGCAGCGATGAATGCAGGATCGGTAAGGCGCTTGACGGTCTCATTGACGATCGCTTCAGCTTCAGCCTGGTTGTAGCGGCCTTTCCCCTTTGCATACACGCCCTCGACTCTGCGCCACTCAACAGCGCTTGCACGAGTCTGCGCCGCAGGAAAGGTGATCAGATTACTGTCGTAGTAACGGTGATTCGAGAACGCGATCAGGCTTTCATGGCGACTGCGGTAGTGCCAGCTCAGGCTATGGCTTGGCACCCCTGCCCCCAGGCATTCGTCCAGGATGCTCTCCATGTCTTCGGCTGTATCGTCGTCACCTGCATTCGGGCCGCGGCTGAAGAAGTTCGTCGGTGGCATCTGACGCGGGTCACCAGCGATCACCACTTGCTTGCCCCGAGCGATCGAACCGACCGCGTCCCACGGAGCAATCTGAGATGCCTCGTCGAAGATGACCAGGTCGAATGGGGGCTGATCGGCAGGCAAGAACTGCGCAATCGACAACGGGCTCATGAGCATGCACGGCGCCAGGCGATTCAGTGCATCACCCATTTCAATGGCCAGCTGCCGGACGGGCTTGTGTCGACGAGACTTCTGTAATTCGTGCTTGAGAATTGCGAAGCCGCTGCTTTTAGGAATGTCATTCTTCGACGGGATGAGGCCACAGAGTTTTGCGCGGATGTAGCGCACCGTCAGGTTTGCCAGCTGATCATCCAGGCGAACAAAAGCGCCAATATCGCTCACGTGTTCTGCCGCGACGAAGTTCCTCAGCAGCGGTTCGCTGTCAATGCCCTGAGCGGCAAACCAATGGGCATAGGCGGTGATGAAGGTTGCCTCAGCTGCGGTTGGCAGCAGGGTCCCTGATTCCAGTGCCTGGGCCAGGCTGGCCAAACCGGCCTCGGTAGCCTGCTCGCGCACTCGGCACCAATCGCACCAGGCCTTGAGCTGCTCTTCTTGCTGCTGCACGGACAGTGAAGTGGTCCGCAATGCGGCAACGCTGGGATGCGTGCCAGGGCTCGTTCCAGCTAAGCCCTCGAACAGTCGGGCTGCGTCGTCATAGCGGGACAAGACCTGTTGCAACGTTGCCAGCGCTACACCGATTTGCCCACCCGGCGCTAACATGTCATTGGCATCAACGACCAGACGCGCCACTGCGCCGCGCAATGAAACCAGGTGGTCTGGGGATTCAGCCAGGGTGCTTACCACCCCGCGCAGATTCTCGGCCAGTATGACGGCGCGCAGTGTACGGGAGGTATCGCTGGTCAGTCCTTGCCAGCCGGGGATCGACTGCATGTCGTTCGACAACGCGTCCAGCTCAAGTAATTGTGAATGCAGGCCCTCGAAAATGGCGAGGTCGGCAAGCGTATCTGGAAGACCAGCGGCGCCACCTAAAGACACTAATTTCTTCGCCACCTTTTTCTTGGCGAACGTGGCCAGGAACCAGAACTTACCCTCAGCCTCCCTCCACTCACTGCGCAGCTGTTCGAACGGAATGCGACGACAAGCTTCATCGGCGTAATCCAGAGAGAGGCTTTCTTCCAGCTCCCGGTAGCTCGCGATTAACTGACAAGCACGACGGGCTGATTCGATACGCGTGACAGCGTCGGGGGCAAATGCGAACGACAGGTTCTGCCCATAGGATTCCACAACCCGCGCTACCAAATCGCTCAGCTGCTGGGCTTGCATCACTTCAGCGGTAGCCAATGACAGGTGCGTCAGATCAACCAGTCTTTCGCTGGCGGCATTCAGCGCGTCAAGTGCCTGCGGCAACTCACGCGAAGCGCTGGCGATCTGCGCCTGCCAGGCGTTCGACCATTGGGTCTGCGTCAAAGCGCCGAACTTGCCTGAAAGGTCGCGGGCGGCGGCTCCATTGAGGCCAAGTCGCCGTGATAAATCGAGGAGCTGGCCGTACTCAGCAGCATTGTGTCGGGTGTCTGCAGGCCAGGCCAACCTTGGCGTCTGAAGGTCATGGTCACGAACAACGCGACCTATCGATTGGTGCAGGGTAAGGCCATTACCCCAGCGGCGATGCAGGACGTCGACCAACTGGTTGAGGCGCGAGCGCAGCGTCTGCAGTCGAGCGGCTTCACGCTCCCATTCCTCAGCGCTCAATGCGTCACTCACGTCCCAGGCGCGGTCCAACTGCTTGAGCACTTCAACCTTGGAAGCCTTGCTTGAATGCAACTCCAGGCAAAACTCGCCCAGTCCCTTTTCTGCCAGGCGACGATAAACCACGTCCAGGGCCGCCCGTTTTTCGGCCACGAACAGCACGCGCCGGCCCAGGGCTAAGTTGTGAGCAATCATGTTCGCAATAGTCTGCGACTTCCCGGTTCCAGGAGGACCATCCATTACGAAGCTATGTGTACTGGCGGAGGCTACGACGGCTGATAACTGTGATGAGTCCGCCGGCAATGGGGCAAACAGCTGAGCCGGCGTTACCGTTGAGTCCAACCGCTCTGGCTTGGGGAAGTCGTCCGACCCTGAAAAGCCCTCCCCTGCCTCGCCTGGCTCCAGCAGGTGCCTGACCAGCGGGCTTTGCAGCAGCTGCGCCGCATTGGCGTTCAGGTCTTTCCACATCAAATATTTGGCGAACGAGAAGGTGCCCAGAATCAGCTCAGTGCTCACCTCAAATCCTGGGACATCACGTACCGCTCGCCGCACCATGTTCCAGATGCCCGTGACGTCGATGCCGCTTTCATCGCTGGGCAGTTCGCCCTCCAGGCCTGGAATCACCAACTCAAAATCATGGCGCAGCAACTCAAGCAGCGTCAGGTTGAAGCGCGGTTCCTCGTCGAGCAGGCTCAGCGTCACGCCAGACAGAGCACTTTTGCGCTCCAGTTTTACGGGCAGCAAGATCAATGGCGCGGAGTAAGTCTTGGGATCCTCCGCGCTTTTCTTCCACTTGAGGAAACCGATGGCCAGGAACAGCGTGTTTGCACCACCCTCCTCCAGGTCGCTGCGTGCCTTGCGGAACAGATCGATCAGCGTCGCCTCAAGTTTGACCTTTTCAAGATTTGCGAGCACTTCGCCTCGTGCAAGTGCCTGACGAGCGACTTCGTCCACCAGGCTTTCGTTATTCTGCTGCTCGTAGAGGGCCATATCACGGCCACTGCTCTTCAGGTCGGGCACTGGCGTCACGCGAATGCGACCGCCGCTGGACAGGAGGTCTTCAAGCGCCGCTGGATCCGGGCAGAGAAGACGTACGCCTTTAGCGCTGTCCGGGAGGTGTAGCAGACGGTTGCGCGTGGTCAGATCAAGCAGTTTGCGTTGCCACAGCGTGAGCTTGCCGGCAGGACCGTCGTTACCTTCATTGATCTCGACATCGAAGCCCGGGAGTGCCGGGGCTTCCTCTAACCCTTCAGCGGTCGGTGGCGCATCGGTTGTGTCGGGCGCATTCACGGCCGAGACCCATGCCATGGGGCGAATTTTCTGCATCCGGGCACGGTGCAGATCGATGGCCATGATGAACTGCTCATCGTCCAGCTGCCGCTCGGCAGCTGCGACCGCTTGTGAGAAGCCAGGCGCAGGCGCCTGGGTAGCGAGGGTGGTTTCGAAGACCACCAGCTCTTTTAAATCGAGACGCTTGCGTACTGCCGACGCTTCATCGGTCAGCAATTGGGAGAACTCTTGGGGTTGCAGCCAAACGCCCGCAAACGCGTGTCCCTTGGTCATGATGATCAAGGCATTGAGGCCGGCCTGCTCCAAGGCCGCCGCGAAGAGCAATGCAGTATCCAGGCACGTTGCAACGCCATTTTCCAGAATTACACTCGGTGGCCTGACCTTCTGGCCTTGTTGCTCAAAGCTGGCTGGCGGCAACGCATAACTCAGTCGAAAGCTGCATACGCCAGACCATATGGCGGAGGCAAGTTCCCAGCTGCGTGTGCGTGACTTGCTCTCATAGCCATCAATGCCGTCTTTCTTGCCGCTACGTCGCAATACTTGAGAGGCCGCTTTTAGAACCCGATCTATAGCCGGATCGTTGGGCATGCAGAAAGCAGCCAGCAACTCCGGCATGGCGCTCAAACCGCCCCATTCAGTCCGGGCCAACAGTTCAGTCGGGAAGCGCTGCTCGACAAGTAGGTTGTCGCCTTGGAAAAGGCGGATGATCACATCGGCACTCAGGCTTTCAGTCAGTCCGGACAGGTAACCAGCATTGAGCTTGATGTCGCGTTCAGAGATGCTGAGGCGCCCACCCGCGTGGATGCGGTCGATGTGCCAAGTTCGGCTTTCGACGAAATCTGGGTCTGTGCTCAATGTCAGGGTCAGGTTTTCAAAGTGTGTTTCTTCCTGGTTCCAGAGACCCAGTTCACGTACAAGCGGAACGGCGTTCTGGTGGGAGGCAAAGCCGATCTTGCGGGCGATCAGCGCCTCAATCTTGATGTTCATTCACGGGCCCCTGGAGCTACGAGCGCTGGCCTCATGAAGAGGCCGACAAATGCACCTATAGTCCATGAGTAATGGATGGTTGGGAATTGTTTATAGTGAATCAAATCGCGAATGCCTGGTTATCATCCAGGAGCAAACGCTCCGGAACAGACGCATTCCAGCTATTTGCCAATCGATATGGCGAGGGACGTCAATCCACCGCGCGATTGACCTCACGCTGTTGCAGGGCCTCCTCGCGCCCGTTGTCTCAAGAGATCCATGAACTGTTGTAGCTCGCGGCTGGCGGGCTCGTCCTTGCGCCGCAGCAAGCCAAACGGTGCCATTTGCGCATCCAGTTTGACGGGTAGCGCCTTGACCAGACCCATCCTCAGGTAGTCACGCATGGTGGATTCCGAAAGCACCATCACCGCTTCGGTCAGCTGCACCAGTTGCTGCATCGAATACACCGAGCTGCATTCGATGATGTCCGCAGGCATGGGGAGCTCAAGACGCTCCAGCGCCTGTTCGATCGCGATGCGGGCCGGGCTGATTTCAGGCTGGAGGATCCACGGCCAATCCCGCACCAGCTCCTCCCAACTCAGCTTGCGTCTCTTGGCCAGAGGATGACCACTGTGCACCACAGCGATAAGCCGTTCATTGCCTAACGGCTCGAATTCGTACCGCTCTCGATCGTTCACCGGGTTGCGGCGGGTCACCGCCACATCCACGCGTCCCTGCTCAAGCAGCTGAACGACCTGGTCACTGGTGTCCCCCATGATCCGAATACGCAGCTGCGGGAGAAGTGATTTGATTTCCGCCACAGCGTTCATCACCAGATCCGGCGCCGCGCCCATGATCGTACCGATCGAAAGGTACCCATAGCCTCCTTGCTGGCGCGCGGCGAGGTCTGCCGCTGCGCGATCCAGGCCGCTGAGCGCTGCCTGGGCAAAGCGCAACAACTCGTGCCCTAGAGCCGTAGGCCTCATCCCCCGTGGCAGGCGTTCAAACAGCTCGCAACCGAACATGTCTTCAATCTCTTGCAGCATCCGGGTCGACGCGGGCTGAGACATGTGCATGGTCAACGAGGCGCGGTGCAGATTCAGACTCGATCCGAGTGTTACCAACATCTGAAGGTGCTTGTAGCGCAGCCGCCCGAAGAGGTTTTGAGATGATCGTTCGATACTCATACGATGGAGCCCAGCCGATACCTTCAAGGTATCAACTATAAGCTTAATTTGATTAGTCACGCATCGGAGGAAAAAGTAGAGTCCGTGCAACAAGAAATCACACCCGCCGAGGTGCTCATGATGATTCCCCACTGCACACCCGCTTTGTTTTTCCGGCTATTTACCCCACATCTGCACCCTCTCCTTCCTTTCGAGTCCTGTTGAGACAACGCGCCTTCGTTCCTGCCTTCGTAAAATACGCAGTTAAATAATTCCAAAAAGGAAACTGACGTGAACGCTCTCCCTGTGTCTTTGCTGCGCAAGGTCTCCTGGCGGCTGCTGCCGTTTCTGCTGCTGATGTACATCATGGCGTTTCTCGACAGAGCCAATGTCGGCTTCGCCAAGCAAGCCTTCCAGGCCGATACCGGCATCAGTGATGCTGCATTCGCTTTCGGTGCCGGCGTGTTTTTTGCGGGTTACGCGCTGCTCGAAGTGCCCAGCAACCTCATCATGCACAAGATCGGCGCGCGCCTGTGGATGTGCCGGATCATGGTGACCTGGGGGCTGGTTTCAGCCGCCATGGTGTTCGCCCATACCGAAACCACCTTCTACCTTCTTCGCTTCCTGCTGGGCGTCGCTGAAGCGGGATTCTTCCCCGGCGTGATTCTCTACCTGACCTACTGGTTCCCCAGTGCGACCCGAGGCAAGGCCATGGGGTTCTTCTATTTCGGAGCGCCGTTGGCGTTCATCTTTGGCAGCCCGCTGTCAGGTCTGCTGCTCGAGCTTGACGGCTTTATGGGCAGCCATGGCTGGCAGTGGTTATTTGCTGTTGAAGGGTTGATGGCTACCGTGGTCGGCATCTGGGCTTACTTCTATCTGGACAACCGCCCCGCCGATGCGAAGTGGTTGACCTCGCAGGACCGCGACCAACTACAAGCCGTCCTGGATGCCGAGGACAGTCAGAAGCAAGTGCATGGCGGCCTTTTGAAGGTGTTAGCTCAGCCCGCCGTTCTTTACCTGTGCCTCATCTATCTGCTTATCCAGGCCAGCGTCTACGGCGTGGTGTTCTACCTACCCACCCAGGTTGCCGGTCTTCTTGGAAGCAAAGTCGGACTCATGGTCGGGCTGGTCAGCGCAGTGCCGTGGCTGTGCGCGCTTCTGGCTGCATGGAAAATCCCTGCCCTTGCTGATCGCACCGGGCAACGGCGAGTCGTGGCAGCACTCACCCTGTTGGTGTCGGGTTTGGGTATTGCAGCTTCCGTGACCTTCACCAGCCCCCTGCTGGGGATATTGGCCTTGTGCTTCGCGGCGTCGGGGTTCATCGCCGTTCAACCCGTGTTCTGGACGTTCCCAGGAAGTTTTCTGGCAGGCTCTGCCGCCGCTGGCGCGATTGCATTAATTAATTCCTTTGGCGCGTTAGGCGGCTTCATCGCACCGATTCTGAAGAATTGGGCAGAAGCAACGTTCCATTCCCCCGCCGCCGGCCTTTACCTGCTCGCCTTCACCACCTTGATTGCCGCTGCGCTCGTGATGGGCATTCGTGCGCCGAGGCCAGCGACGCTTGCCAAGCAACCCACTTTCCAAATCTGACCCAGAGGAATCACGCAGTGGCTACTCCAACTATCAAACATGTCCGCGCTTTCGTACTCCGTGGCGGTGGTGCCGATTATCACGACCAAGGCGATGGCCACTGGATCGACGATCACATCGCCACGCCCATGAGCAAATACCCGGAGTATCGCCAGAGCCGCCGCAGCTTCGGCATCAACGTGCTGGGTACCCTCGTCGTCGAGATTGAAGACTCGGAAGGCAATGTCGGCTTTTCCGTGACCACCGGCGGTGAGCCTGCCGCCTACATCGTCGAAAAACACCTGGCACGTTTCGTCGAGGGCGCCAAGGTCACCGATATCGAGCGCATCTGGGATCAGATGTATTTTTCCTCGCAGTACTACGGGCGCAAAGGGCTGGTAATCAACACCATCTCCGGCATAGATCTGGCGCTCTGGGATCTGTTGGGCAAAGTTCGCAAGGAGCCGGTGCACCAGCTGCTTGGCGGTGCGGTGCGCGACGAGTTGCAATTCTATGCAACCGGCGCCCGCCCGGATCTGGCACAGAAAATGGGTTTCATCGGCGGCAAACTGCCTTTGCATCACGGCCCTGCCGAGGGTGAGGAAGGCCTGCGCAAGAACCTCGAAGCGCTGACCGTCATGCGCGAGCGGGTGGGCAGCGATTTCTGGCTGATGCTCGATTGCTGGATGAGCCTGGATTTGAATTACGCCACCAAACTGGCCCATGGCGCTCACGAATTCGGCCTCAAATGGATAGAGGAAGCGCTGTCTCCAGACGATTATTGGGGCTACTCAGCGCTCAAAAAAGCAGTGCCGCCCGGCATGCTCGTCACGACGGGTGAGCACGAGGCGACGCGCTGGGGCTTTCGTATGCTGCTGGAAATGGGCTGTTGCGACATTATCCAGCCCGATGTCGGCTGGTGCGGTGGCATTACCGAGCTGATCAAAATATCCGCGCTGGCTGACGCCCATAGCGCGATGGTGGTGCCTCATGGTTCATCCGTCTACAGCTACCACTTTGTGGCGACCCGTACCAACAGCCCCTTTGCCGAGTTTCTGATGATGGCGCCCAAGGCCGACCAAGTCGTGCCCATGTTCCATCCTCAGCTGCTTGGCGAGCCCGTTCCCGAGAACGGGCGCATGCGCCTTTCCAGCCTCGACCAGCCCGGTTTTGGCGTGACCTTGAACCCTGAATGCCAGCTGCATCGCCCGTACCAGCACTGATTGCGCGGAGCATCACTGTGCAGCAGCGCATCGGTGATGCTCACTCAGGGAACGCAGGGAGAGACGCATGAATAACAACAATAGCTGTGCGACAACCATCGACGGTTCCTCGACAACGGTTAGCCTGTCTGGACCGACTGCCTTGACCAAGAGCAAGCGTTTGGCACGAATCCAATGGGTTGCACTGGCGCTCCTGGTGCTTGCGGGGTTCGTTAACTTTCTGGATCGCAGCACGCTGGCAATTGCCAATCAAACGATCAGCCAGGAGCTTGGCTTTTCGCCGATTGAAATGGGCCTGCTGCTGTCGGTCTTTTCCTGGGCCTATGCGGTCATGCAACTACCCGTTGGCGGATTGCTGGATCGTCTGGGTGCGCGCCTGACATTAGGTATCGGCATTTGCCTGTGGTCGGTCGCCCAAGCCACGCTTGGCCTACTTAGCAGCCTGCACACGATGATTCTCGCGCGCGTCGGGTTGGGTATCGGTGAAGCGCCACAATTCCCGGCAGGCGCCAAGGTGGTCAGCGAATGGTTCAACATCAAGGAGCGCGGCCTGCCGTCAGGGATCTTCAACCTGTCCTCCTCGTTGGGCCCCGCGATCGCGCAGCCGATCCTGACGGCTTTGCTTCTGGTGCTGGGTTGGCGCCAGATGTTTGTATCCATGGGCGTTCTGGGCGTGCTGGTCGCCATCCTTTGGTACCTGACCTACCGCAATCGCAATGAAGTGCCCCTGACGCGGGACGAGCAGGACTACCTCAACGAAGGCATCAAGCCAGAAGATCGTCAGGGGCAACTGACTTTCGCCGAATGGCGGGGCCTGTTCCGTCTGCGGATTACCTGGGGCCTGGTGTTCGGCTACATCGGCATCATCTACATGCTCTCGTTGTATCTGGCTTGGTTGCCTGCTTATCTGGAACGCACCCATCATCTGACGCTCGCTCACGCCGGCTGGGTGGCAAGCGTGCCGTTTCTTGCCGGCGCGGTCGGGGTGATTAGTGGCGGTGTGCTGGTTGACCGCCTCGTTCGCTCCGGGGTGAGCGTCAGTGCCAGCCGGCGCATGCCGATCTGCATCGGCATGATCGCTTCCGCCCTGTTCACGGTCAGCGGTGCTTACGCAGGAGGCGTGGTCGCGGCCATCGCCCTGTTCAGCGCTGCCATGTTCTCGCTGAATATCGCCATTGCCGGAACCTGGTCGTTTATCAGTGTTGCGGTGCCCTCTCGCAAGGTCGCGTCGCTCGCCAGCATTCAGAATTTCGGTGGTTATTTCGGTGGTGCATTTGCGCCAGTCGTGACCGGCATCGTCGTGCAGCAAACCGGCGAGTTCACGAATGCGCTTGTGATCAGCGCGTTGGTCGCTGTGGTTGGCGCGGCCTGCTACTACTGGCTTGCGAAACTTCCATCAACACCGGCTCCGGCCGACACCACCCTGGCAAGCCCGCCGCTCGTTCCCAAGGCCGGCTCACGCTAGGGAAATCGCGTAATTGACGTCTGAGCACTCTTCAAAAGGAACGCCTCATGAAAATGCCTCGCAATGAGTTCAAGGCCGCGCTGGCCAAAAACGAGCCTCTGTATGGAATCTGGGCGGGATTCGCCACCGGCTATGGCGCTGAAATAACCGCTGGCTTTGGTTACGACTGGATGCTGATTGACGGTGAACATGCCCCCAACACCGTGCCGTCAATTCTCGCCCAGCTACAGGCCGTGGCGCCCTACTCCACCCGCCCCATCGTGCGTGCCGTGGGCCATGATCCCGTGCTGATTAAACAGCTTCTGGACATCGGTACCCAGACGTTGATGATCCCTATGGTCGAAACTGCAGAGCAGGCCCGAGCACTGGTGCAGGCTACCCGCTATCCGCCCCACGGCATCCGCGGCGTTGGCGGTGGCCTGACCCGCGCCACACGCTGGGACGGCGTGCCTGACTACATCAACACGGCGCACCAGGAGCTGTGCCTGATCGTACAAGTCGAGTCTCGCACCGGCGTCGACAATGTCGCTGAGATTGCTGCGGTAGATGGCGTGGATGCGGTCTTCATCGGCCCGGCGGATTTGTCGACGGGCCTGGGCCACATTGGCAATCCCTCGCATCCTGAGGTGCAGGAAAAAATCCGTCACGCCATCAACGCCACCCTAAGCGCGGGCAAGGCCAGCGGCATCCTGGCCCCGGCCGAAGAGGATGCGCGCCGTTACCAGAGCTGGGGTTGCCAGTTCATCGCGGTCGCCATCGACATCAGCCTGATGCGCCAGGCTGCGCTCAAAAATCTGGCGCTCTATCGCGACACCGAACACAGCCCCGTCTCGAAAACCTATTGATTGCTCAGGAGCCAGAACATGACCTCAGTACCGGTCTACCAAAACTACATCAATGGCGAGTTTGTCCAGAGCACCGAGCACTTCGACGTCTTCAACCCCGCCACAGGCGCTCTGCTGTCAAAAGTGCCCGTCTCGGATGCCGAAGCGGTCGATCACGCCCTCGCAGCCGCGCGCGCCGCCCAGGCTGCCTGGGGGCGCCGCCCAGCCAATGACCGCGGAAACTACCTTCGCAAGATCGCCGCCAAGCTGCGGGAGAACATTCCCCATTTGGCGCGCACCATCACGTTGGAACAAGGCAAGACGTACGGACTGGCGGAAGTGGAAGTCAACTTTACCGCTGATTACCTCGACTACATGGCCGAGTGGGCCCGCCGTATCGAGGGCGAGATCATTACAAGTGATCGCCCGGGCGAGAGCATCTTCATGTTTCGCAAGCCCCTTGGGGTCGTCGCGGGCATCCTGCCCTGGAACTTCCCGTTCTTCCTGATCGCTCGCAAGATGGCGCCTGCGTTGGTCACCGGCAATACCATCGTCATCAAGCCCAGCGAGGAGACCCCGAACAACTGCTTCGAATTTGCCCGGCTGGTGGCTGAAACCGGGTTGCCACCGGGCGTGTTCAATGTGGTCAGCGGCGATGGCCGTGTGGGCGCCGCCCTGAGCGCGCATCAGCAGGTGAACATGATCAGCTTCACCGGAAGCGTGGAAACCGGCGCACGCATCATGAGTGCCGCCGCACCCAACATCACCAAACTCAACCTGGAACTCGGTGGCAAGGCTCCCGCCATCGTGCTTGCCGACGCAAACCTGGACCTGGCCGTCAAAGCCATTCGTGACTCGCGGATCATCAACACCGGACAAGTGTGCAACTGCGCAGAGCGGGTCTACGTCGAGCGCGCAGTTGCCGATCAATTCATCGAGCGGATCAGCGCTGCAATGGCGGCCACCCGCTACGGCGATCCTCTGGCCGACAGCTCCGTCGACATGGGCCCGCTGATCAATCGTCAGGGGCTCGAAGGCGTCGCCGCCAAGGTCAAAAAAGCACAAGAACAAGGCGCTTGCGTTATCACAGGCGGCAGCATCGCTGACCTGGGTCAAGGCTTCCACTATCAGCCCACCGTCCTGGCGGGATGCAGCGCTGAAATGGAAATCATGCGCAAGGAAGTCTTCGGGCCGGTATTGCCGATTCAGATCGTCGACGATCTGGAAGAAGCCATCGCACTGGCAAACGACTGTGAATACGGTCTGACTTCATCGCTTTACACCCGCGACTTGAGCAAGGCCATGCACGCGATTCGCGAGATCGATTTCGGCGAAACGTACATCAACCGGGAAAATTTCGAGGCCATGCAGGGCTTTCATGCAGGCGTTCGTAAATCAGGGATTGGAGGGGCCGACGGAAAGCACGGGTTATATGAATACACCCACACCCATGTGGTGTACCTCCAGATTTAACGCGCTACCGTGGGCACGTCGGCGGGAGAATTGCCCATCGGTGAGAGCGGTCTTACGTACGAGGCGCTCGCAGGCGGAGCGCCTCGATCAGGCACTCGGGGTGGAAATTCACCCGTCAGGCTCGCCTACGTCACTGCAAGTCAGCTTCTGTGCTGTTCACCACACAACACTGCCGGAGCGTTTTGCGTGGCGGCGAACAGACGTCGAAGCGTTGAAAGCGCTGTCAGTGGTCAGCTGAGCAGAGAGAGCGAATTCAACAGCTCATATAGCCCCTCCGGCACCAGTGTTCCCTCGGCGCTCAAACTGGCACTGTCGCGCCACACCGCCTTGAATCGTTCGCCGTCACTCTCCTGCCCTTCCAGCCACTGCTTATCGTAAAGCGCAGGGTCTTCAAATCGGGCGTCGTAAACCTGTACGACTTCGTGGCCCGGCTTGCCCAGGTAGGTAAAAATGCTCTCCAGCGTGCCGAGCAGCCGCACGTCGCGGATCGGCACGTCCAGCTCCTCACGAATTTCCCTGACGATTGCCTCGCTGCTCTTCTCGCCGAATTCGACGCCGCCTCCCAACGGCCGAAACAACAACTGCTGCTTCACGGGATCGTGGAACGGGTTGACCAGAATCTTTCCCTCATGATGAAAAATGCAGATGGCCAAGTGGCGGATACGGTGCTCTGGCATACGTTAATTCCGTTCTGAATAAGTGAAGCGTGGGACGGGATACTGAGGACCTTCGCGAGCAAAGGTATCGTTCTTGCACGAGGTTATAGCGTGAAGCGCTGCAGCCGTGGCGCCAGTCCGCAGCATCCTGCAAAAGCTGCTCCAAACAGGAAGAGCGCATGACATTGACTGTCCGCAGCCTCACCGACACCGCAATGGCCAATCCGATCAACGCCCACATTGCTGCGCGGCTGCCCTCGCTGAAACTCAACCAACCCATGCTGACGGCGGGTTGTATTTTCCAGGCGGTCTGGAACCAGAAATCCGACCGTCCCGCGTCGTGGGGGGTCAACGATTACGACGTGTTCTACTTTGATGAGGATCTGTCATGGGAGGCGGAAAACGAAGTCATCGTCGCCGCACAGGCGCTCTTCCAGGATCTGGGCGTCAAGGTAGAGCTGAGAAACCAGGCACGGGTGCATCTTTGGTTTCGAGAGCGCTTCGGCGCGGACTATCCGGCACTGCAATCGGCTCATGAGAGCATTGATCGCTTTCTGATCTGCTGCACCTGTATCGGTCTTCACCTGGACACCGGCGAACTCTACGCACCCCATGGCCTGGCTGAACTTGAGCAAGGCATTTTGCG
>DASVUK010000045.1:0-51724 GCA_036387095.1 Pseudomonas sp. | reverse complement strand
CATACGCTCACTACCCGCAAACCACAGATCCCGGTAGGAGCGAGCTTGCTCGCGAAGGCGTCCGCTCCGCCGACGCATGCAGTGAATGGAAAATCGACTCGCGAATGAATTCGCTCCTACAGCGGATAGCGAAATCCGTGCTGAACGTCGCTTTGCTTTTCCCTGCCGAGATATCCCACACACCGCCAAACGCGCGTCGGGAGGCTGAGCGCAGGCGTCGTGGTGTGGGCGCGTACCCACGCCACGGCACATTCATTTCCTTGAGACATACGCTCGCTACCCGCAAACCACGGATCCCGGTGGGAGCGAGCTTGCTCGCGAAGGCGTCCGCTCAGCCGACGCATGCAGTGAATGGAAAATCGATTCGCGAATGAATTCGCTCCTACAGTGGATAGTGAAATCCGTGCTGAGCTTTCGCTGTTGCTTTTCCCTGCCGAGATATCCCACACACCGCCAAACGCGCGTCGGGAGGCTGAGCGCAGGTGTCGTGGTGTGGGGCGACCGGCATGGATGCCCGTCGGCGCGTACCCACGCCACGGCACATTCATTTCCTTGAGACATACGCTCACTACCCGCAAACCAAAGATCCCGGTGGGAGCGAGCTTGCTCGCGAAGGCGCCCGCTCAGCCGACGCATGCAGTGAATGGAAAATCGACTCGCGAATGAATTCGCTCCTACAGCGGATAGCGAAATCCGTGCTGAGCGTCGCTTTGCTTTTCCCTGCCGAGATATCCCACGCCACGGCACCGGAGCGAAGGAACCGCCGCGAAGCGGGGGCCGGACGTCACCGCACAATGGTTTCCCCCCTTTGCCATAACAAAGGGGGTCGACCGTCAGGGCGAAACCGGATTAAGCCGCACCGCAAACACCCCTACCGCGACCCGATCCAAAACGGACCCGAAACCTACCCAGCCCGTAAATTTCCGGCCTCTGGATTCGTTCCCCTTTCACCCCATACCAACAAGAGAAACCGCCATGGATCTGCAGCCCGTCCTGTCAACGCTGTTCGTTAATGCCGGGGCGTTTGGTATCGAAGGCGTTTTTCAGTTCGTTTTTGGCGCTGATCTGGCGATCTGGTCCAAGGTACAAGAGCGCTCCGTGACCGAAACCGGTCGCCACCCGAAACCGGACGTGACCATCGAAGTCAGCAAGCCTGACTTTCTCGGGATCATGAGCGGGGTTGCTAATGTCGAGGAGCTGTTCGCCAGCGGACGGCTGAAGATCGGCGGCAATATGGGACTGGCGACGCTGCTGCCGCAGATCATCGACAGCGCCCGACGCGGCAATGCCCAACCCGCGAAAGTCGACCTCAACCAGCGCTACCCAACGCCGCCACGCTTCAGCGAGCGGGTTTCAGCCAGCCTGCCTGCGCAAGTCAGCGTTCAAAGGCGGCCACGCAGTGAAGTAACGGTCAGTGAATTCAGGAACCATTACCTGCTCGAAGGCATTCCACTGATCATCAGTGACGCGTTGCAGGACTGGCCCCTGTTCAACATGAGCCGTGAGCAATCCCTGAGCCATTTCGCCGAACTGCAAGGCATCACCCGCCACGGCGACTACGTGCAGAAAACCTTCTCCACGGACCGTGACTTTCGCTCCACCTCCATGGCCGATTTCATCGCGTCTCTGGAAAAGCCCGTCGGCAAAAACACGGACGGCCAACCACCCGCGTATATGGGTAACAACATCCTGCCCGCGCAACTGCTGGCGCAGATCAACTACCCGCCTTACTTCGAACCATCGCTGTACATCGCCCCGCGTATCTGGATCGGCCCCCAAGGCACCCTGACGCCATTGCACCGGGACGACACCGACAACCTGTTCGCCCAGGTATGGGGCCGGAAATCCTTCATCCTCGCCGCTCCCCACCACCGCGAAGCTCTGGGCACCTGGTCTACCTCGCCCAAAGGCGGCCTCGACGGCTGCGACTTCAACCCCGACGCCCCCGACTACCAGCGCTTCCCCGCCGCCAGAGACGTAACCTTCCTGCGCATCACCCTGCAAGCCGGCGACCTGCTGTTCCTGCCGGAAGGCTGGTTCCATCAGGTGGAATCAGTCAGTACGTCGCTGTCGGTGAATTTCTGGGTGAATTCGGGGCGGGGTTGGTGAAAGAAGTCCAGGGCGTGCTCACGACGCCCGCTTCCGATCCATTTGCCGCGCCTCGGTAAACCTTGACGAGATATTTCGTTCCGGCCTTTGCTGGCGCAGGGTGCGGACCGTTTCGCTCAGGCGGAGCAGTTCGGCGCTGGGTTTGGCCCATTGTTCGGGAGGCAGGGGCGCGGACCAGTTCTGCATGGCTTCGGGAACCACGGCGCGGCCGATGCTTTTGATGCGGCGGATTTCCCATTCGGTGAGGTAATTAGGCAAGGTCCATAACGTTAGCACGTGGTACAGGTACCACCAGAACGGATAGAAAAACCCGACTTCCCGATTCCTGCGCCGCCGACGCATGCGCTCCCGGGCGTTATAGAAGGTATGCAGTCCTTCATGGGGTGGATCGCCGGGGTTTTGCAGTTCCAGCGGGTCCTGGATGTCCTTGAGGCTGTGCACCTCATATTCCATATAGGCCCGGATCGCTTCCCAGTTGCACACCGCCAGATCAAACCCGGCGCAGAAAAACTCCAGGCTGTAATGCTCGTCATGCGGCGGATGATAAAACCCGACGCCCATGGCATAGCGGATATCCATCCCGTACTGCGTCACGCCTCGGGCCTGAACAACCCAGGCGGAGAGCGATTCCCACGGCACGAAAATGGGCTCGGTCTGGCCTCTGGGCACAAAACAGACTTCCCGGCGCTGGCGATTGAAGCGGGTGGGGACGACTTCGTTGTATTTGTCGAGGTGGTTGAAGGTGATGATGAGATAGAGGCTAAGGCCAAAAGCCGCGGTCCATCCACCGACTTTCAGACCATAGGGCATTACCTGTAGGGCAAACTCGGTAGCCCGTTCTACGGTTCCACCGTACGAGATTCCTAGCAGCCAAGACAGGGCGGGCGCAAATAAGCCAAAAAACCAGATTGCCCAGAAAGGCCCTCCTAATGTCATCTGCCAGCCAAACACGGATGGCAGCCCGACGCCAAAGTCCAGATAAGTGTCATTCACTTCACCGACAGCATGCCCGTAGTCCTGAGCTGGCAAATCAGTGGGCAATGGCAATGGAGCCAGGTACACCACCTGACCGGTTGGAAAGTGTTCAACCAAACCGGCATGGGGCGCGTGATGGATCGGCGGCGGTCCGCCAGGGGTGTCAGTGGCCATTTCCGGCGTCCGCCTGTGGCATCAAGGCCGGTTGGATTCGGAAGTAAGGGCATTCATCGCCCTGATGGGTCATGTCCCGAACGGGGAAGTCACCACTTTCGCCGATGACCGGGAAACGCAGGTCATAGAGATTGGCTTCGTAGCGGCCATCCGGGTAGGTATGGCCCAGTTTCATGGACAGGACGACATCGCAATTCTCTGCGTAGGCCGAACCGAGCAGCTCGCCGATGTTAATCAGTTCGATGATCAGCGGAACGTCCTGTTTGATCTGCAACCGGTCCTCCAGCGCCTCGCCCAACGGACTCCATTGCGCTGGGGTACGGTCGCGTCCGGTTTGCTCGCGAACTGCTCGATAACCTCCGATATAAAGCACGACATTGGCGGCGCCACCACCGATCGGCTGCATCAGATCGGCGGCTGTGAGGGTGGGAAAGTGCAGCAGGAAACGTCGCGGTTGGGCTGTGCCCGATTCGTCGGTGGCGGGCAGGACTTGCATGCGCGGTGCCTGGATATAGCCGCGCAGGGACTTCTGGTATTCGTACAGCGGCAGTGACTTGCGTTGCGCCGGGTCCTGGCTCCAGGGCGTGCTGAGCAACCAGCGATCATGAAAACTGAGGTTGTAGCGGTTGTAGAGCCAGCTGCCGGACAGTTCCAGTGCAGTAAATACAATCCCGGCGAGATTGAAGCGGAAAAAGACCGTGGACAAACGAGTGCCTGCTGCCGCCCACGCGGCGACTCGGGCAGGAGAATGGCGGGCCGTCGCAAGGACATGTTTGAAAGCAATGCCAGTCTGGATGGCGCCGTAGCTGTTAGTGGCGATAAACCCGCTATTACCCAGCATGCTGAGCGTGGCCCCAGTCTGAGCGTCGCGGTTGCCCTGGCGCGCCGCATCCTGCCAGTTGGTGTAAGAACTTTTCAAGCTCATGCCCGCAGCAGCTACGCCAGCAAGATAACCGACCACTCCAAGGCTGATATGCAACTTGCCCATCTGCACGTGCACGTTCAGCAATTCCGCTTTTTTCAGGTTCATGGCCAGTTCTGTTGCATGGGCGCTTAGAGCTGTATCAGCAATGCCCTGCGCTGCGCCGAAGCCAGCAGCAACAGTTGCTGCTATCGAACTCAATAGCGGCTCTACAGGCGTGGAATTTTTCGGCTGCGAGAAAACCTCCTTTCCCACCTGCACCAAATTCACCACCTGCGCCACAAACACCAACAACCCCGCCCCGTCTCCCAACAACCCGGCCTTGGGCGCGGTCTTCACGCCACGCCGGTAGTTATCCAGCACCGAGCGCACTTCTTCGTGCTGTGGCGGCGGAAATACCAGGGTCAGTCCCGGCTTGCCCGAGGAGGCCGCCTGCAGGTGGATGGCATCCTCGGGCAGAGCGGCAATGGGGCTCACGAGGCGGGCCAGTTGCGGTTCGAGCGCAGCCAGGGCCTGCTGGATTCTCAGCTCCTGGTTCCTGAAGGTTGTCGCGTCGGGCGTCAGGTGCCAGAACCGGTCCTGAGCCTTGCGTTGTTGATGGGTGTTCTTCACCGAGCACAGCTGGGCGCGCAGGTCCATTACCTGATTGAAAGTGGTGCTCAGGTGTTTCAGGTCTTCGGCGCTGGCAACCAGGAAGGTCACGCCCTCGCGCCGGGCCGCCTCCAGAAGGGCCACCCCCGCCGCCTGGGGCATGCGCCGGAACAACGCCTCGATATCCGGCATCTGGCCTTTATCGAGGGTCTGCATGAAGTCCTGCATTGCCTGCTGGACGCCCATGCGCAGCGCCGGTTCCAGCGTGCCCCAGGCGGCGGTGGCGTTGACCTGCGTGGCAGCGGACAGGTTTTCAGTGTTTAGCACCAGACCTGCGCCCCATTGCTGGAGACGTTTGCTCCACTCGGGGGCGTCCTTGATCAGCAGCCAGCCGGCATTGGTGAAATAGGCGAATTGCACGCCCAGCTCGGTTTGCGCGCTCAGGGGCGCGGCGTAGAACAGCGGCCGGCTCATGGCGGGATTGGCATTGAGCCAGGCGAGGATGGCGTCCATGGCGCTGTCGCTGCGGCAGATGTCTTGCAGGCAGGCGTACTCGGTGAGCAGCGCGTGATCGACCTGCTCGCTGTCCTCGATGTCGTAGTACCAGAGGGCGCGGTGCAGCCTGTTTTTGACCAGCAGGTCGACGCGGTCGTGGGTGATCTTCTCCAGCCGTTCATTCAAGGTTTGCAGGACGGCGCGTTGTTCGGCGAGAAACGCGTCCATGCGCGGCCGATCAATCAGGTCGTTGATGCCCCGCTGACCGAATTTGGCACCGTACAGCAGGTCCTTGGTGCGCTTGTCCATTTGGCGATAGAGCTGCCAGAGGAGCTTGCGATGGCGGGCGATGAATTCGGGGCTGGTGCCGGCGAACTTCTGTTCCAGCTGATATTGCTGAATCGTAGACGCCCGCGCCTCGATGCCGTCGTCCATGCTGAACCGGTCCGGTTTGGCCTGGTCGAGCCTGGCTTGCAGGTCGGCAGGCAAGTCGTGACTGTGGAAGTAAGTACCCGCTTCCTCTCGGTTGTCCTGGTTCATCACCTCCTGCAAGGTTTTACGTGTCTGGCTGCGCTCGGGTTCAGGAAGGGTGTCCAGGTCGGCCAGCAGGGCCCTGGAAGCCGGATCGGTTTCGAGCCGCTTGCTCAGGTCGGCGTCGCTGATCTGGGTAATGGATTCGATATAGCAGCCCAGCAGGTAGTCGCGTTCGACCTGGCCGTGCTCGGTGCCGCTGTTTGCCCAGGCTTCAAGCTCGCCCACCACCTGATTCTGATAACTGGCCAGATCACGCATCACCCCGACGTCGTCGCGCACCGCCATGAACAGGAAGTCATGTTTGTGCGTCGGGGCCACCTGGCTGGTCAGCTCTTCGATGATGGTTTGCCGGTACAGCGGCGTGTGTTCCCAGGCGTAAGGGATGTGCGTAGAGGTATCGCCCGCTTGATCGGCCCAGCTCCCGCTGCTTTCCGCCAGCCACACGGCCATGCTGGAGGCCTCGATCAAGTCCCGGCCCTGGCCATGGTCGATGCCATCAAAGCTGATGCGTTGCAGGAAATAGTCGCGTTCGGCGGGGACTTTCAAGACCTGAGCACACTTGAAGGCCGTCCACTGCACCTCGGAGTAGGCGACATGCAGGCTGCCGCTGCGGGAAAACACCAGCGGCGGATCAGTTTCCAGGGTTTCGGTGCGGCGATCGGCCGTCACCTCGCCCCCCTTGAACAGCAACGCCACCACAGAGCCGTCTTTGATTCTGTACTCGTGCAACCAGCCGGTGGAACTGTCGATAACGTATAAAAAGCCATCGCGCAGCAGGCGAAAGCCCAAGGGCAGCGCCTGCAATGTATAAGGCATGACCCGCTCGATGGACGGGTCCAGATCCTCCACCAACCCATAACGCACCGGCAGCACCTGCAGGGTCTGGCTCATCAGCGGACACACCCCGCCCGTGCCGAGCGGATCGGCGCTTTTGGACTTGGCGATCAGGTTGGCCATATGGCCGCGAGGCAGCAGGAAAGGGTTGGTCATTGCAGGCTCCTTGCCGTGGACAAGCGCGATGAGGGCCAGGGTCAGGTGGACGTGCAGGACAAGGCGCGACCGGAACCCGGCGAAAGAGCGGCAGATTGGCTCATGAGCCGAGGGTGCTCAATGCGCCAAAGGGGGTTTGGGAAAAGACCTACAACACGCGTCGTACTTACACACACGCCCTCCCCTGGCGCGACCCAGTCCAAAAAAATGCACAACCCGCGTCCCATGGGAAAATTGGTTCGCCTGTTCCTGAACCAATTCTGCCGCTCCCCTCTGAACCAACTTCCCGAACCATTGGCCATTGGCCCGATCCCCATTAATCCCGGAGATTGAAACCTGCGTTTGCGCGGTGCTTATGTGAACCAATTTCCATTGGCATCGCTTTTGCACCCGCTCCAGAGGCCTGCGTCTGTCGTTCATCACGGATTCCGGCATCTTTTCCGACCTGGCGTGAGTGACCACGATGCAAAGGTTCGACCCCGACACAACCATCGATAACGCTTCGAAACTGGCGCTGGATGCCTTGCGGCAGATGGTGGCGCAGCATGCGGCGTTTCCCCAGCGGGCGTTGCCGACAGAGCGGGATCTGGCGACGGATTTCGGGGTCAGCCGACGGGCCATCCGCCGCGCTCTGTCGGTACTGGAAGCCGAAGGACAGATCTGGCGCAGGCAAGGCAAAGGCACTTTCGTAGGGCCGACGCCGCCCAGCGCGTCGCTGAGTTTTGCGCGGCTGTCCAGCCGGACCAACTTCAGTGAGGTGATGGAAGCGCGCTTGCATCTGGAACCGGCGCTGGCGTCCCTGGCCGCCGTGCGGGCCAATGGCGAGCAGATGGCGATTCTGCGCCGTCTGGCCGAGCGCACCACGCGTCAGCAAGACGCCGCTGAAATCGACGCCGAAGGTCTGGAGTTGTGGGACAGCGCATTGCATCGGGGTATCGCCGAAGCCGCGGGCAACCGGCTGATGCTGGACATCTTTGAAATGCTCGACGCGATTCGTCTGGACCCCATGTGGCGCGATCTGCGTCAACGGGCGCGCAATGCCGATCGCCTCGACACTTATAGCCACGATCACGACGACATCGTCAGCGCTATCGAAAGCCGCGACCCCATCAAAGCCGCCACCGCCATGCGCGGGCACTTGCGCGCCCTGCAACAAGCCCTCGATACCGTCATCAATCAAGACCTGGAGGCGAGTTTATGACTGCGACCAGCCACGATCCCAGCCACCCGGTGCTCAGTGTTAGCGACCTGACCGTGCGCTTTGCAGGCGCGCCGGCCAACGTCGTGGACGGCGTGTCGTTCCAGGTGCAACGGGGCAAGACCCTGGCCATTGTCGGCGAGTCCGGCTGCGGCAAGAGCGTCACGTCCATGGCGTTGATGGGCTTGTTGCCAGAAACCGCGACAGTCGGCGCCAGCGCATCCAGCCTGCTGGACGAAACCCTGCTGGGCATGCCGGAAGATCGCTTGCTCGCTGTGCGGGGCAATCGCATGGCGATGATTTTTCAGGAGCCCATGACTTCGCTGAATCCGGTGTTCACCATTGGCGAGCAGATCGCTGAAAGCGTGATCCGTCACCAAGGTCTATCAGCCAGGGATGCGCGGCAACGGGCCCTGGACATGCTGGAAAAGGTTCGCGTCCCGGATGCTGCGCAGCGTCTGGACGCCTATCCCCACGAGTTGTCCGGCGGCATGCGTCAACGAGCGATGATCGCCATGGCGTTGGCCAACGACCCGGCGCTGATCATCGCCGACGAACCCACTACGGCGCTGGACGTGACCATTCAGGCGCAGATTCTCTCGCTGGTCGCCAACCTGCAGGCCGAGACCGGCACCGCGATGATCCTGATTACTCACGATCTGGGCGTGGTGGCGGAAGTCGCCGATGAGGTGATGGTCATGTACGCCGGGCGCGTGGTGGAAAGCGGTTCGGTGAACACCCTGTTCGACGATCCGCAGCACCCTTACACCATCGGCCTGATGGGCTCGATGCCGTCGATTGGCCCTCGGGAAGGACGCCTTGCCACGATCAATGGCAGGGTGCCGACGCCAGCGGAAATGCCCACCGGCTGCCGTTTCGCCGGGCGCTGCCCGTTTGTGATCCAGGCCTGTCGCGACGCACGGCCGCCGCTGCTTGAGTTGTCCCCCGGACATTTCGCCGCGTGCATCCGCGCGCCACTGGAACAACATGTGGGAGCCAGCGCGTGAGTCCTTCTGAACGGGAAATCGTCGAACGCATTACCCTTGAACGTAAAGCCCATCAAAGCACTGCGCTAAAACCGATCCTCGAAGGCGTTGGCCTGAGCAAGCATTTTGGCGTTGAAAGCGGCCTGTTCCAGCGCAAAAAACCACCGGTGCAGGCGGTCAACCATGTGTCGCTGTCCGTGCGCAAGGGCGAAACGCTCGCGCTGGTGGGTGAATCCGGGTCAGGTAAATCGACGCTGGGCCGACTGTTGCTGAACCTGCTCAAGCCAACAGCGGGCGACGTGATTTACGAAGGTCGCAACCTCGCCAACCTGTCGCCGGACAAGCTGCGTCAGGTGCGCCGCGACCTGCAAATCATCTTTCAGGACCCCTTTGCGTCGCTGAATCCGCGCATGACCGTGCAATCCATTGTCGGCGAGCCTATCTGGCTGCACAGCGAAGCCAACCGCAGCGACCGTCAGGCCAAGGTCGCCGAACTGTTGCGCACCGTGGGCCTGGCGCCGGAACACGGCGGGCGGCATCCCCATGAATTTTCCGGTGGCCAGCGTCAGCGCATCGGCATCGCCCGCGCCCTGGCCTCCGAGCCGCGCTTGATTCTCGGCGACGAACCGGTGTCGGCGCTGGACGTATCGGTGCAGGCCCAAGTGGTCAATTTGCTGGAAGACCTCAAGCATCAATTTGGTCTGACGCTGGTGATCGTTGCCCATGGTCTGGCAGTGATCCGCCACATGAGCGACCGTGTCGCGGTGATGTATCTGGGTGAAATCGTCGAGCTGGCGCCGGTCAACGCGCTGTTTGAAACGCCTCTGCATCCCTATACCCAGGCGCTGATGGCCGCCGTGCCGGTCAGTCACCCGGATTTGCGCCACCCACGCCCGGTATTGGGCGGCGATATGCCGAGCCCCAGCCGTCCGCCTTCAGGCTGCCGTTTCCACACCCGCTGCCCCCATGCCCGCGCCCTGTGCAAAGAAGCCGCGCCGGTCATGGAAAACGTCGAGGCCGAGCGTCAGGTTGCGTGCCACTTCTGGCGTGAAATCGCCAATGCCGGCGCGGGCGCACTGATCCTTCCTACACCAAGCGCGGCGTATACCCGGCGCCTGAACCTGTTCAAGACTCATCAATCCTTATCGACGGAGAGCCAGCCATGAAAATCGCACGCCTTATGACAGGAACGTTGTTACTGCTGGCCGCCAACGCCGCCTTTGCCGAATCCACTTTGCGCATCGGCATCCAGGACGACCCGGACGTGCTCGACCCGCACCGTTCGCGCACCTATTCCGGCCGTCTGGTCTACACCGCGCTGTGCGACAAGCTGGTGGACGTCAATCCGGACCTGACCTACGCCCCGCAACTGGCCACGGCCTGGCACTGGAGCGAGGACGGCAAGACCCTGACCATGTCCCTGCGCGACGGCGTGACGTATCACGACGGCGAAGTGTTCGATGCAGCGTCGGTAAAGTTCAATCTGGATCGCGCCCGCACCCTGCCCGACTCTCTGCGCAAAAGTGAGCTGGCCTCGGTGGACAGCGTGGAAGTGATCGACGCGAAAACTGTCGCCATCAAGCTCAAGCAAGCCGACGCCACGCTGGTTTCACAGCTCTCGGACCGCGCCGGGATGATGCTTGCGCCCAAGGCCGCCGCCGGGGATTTCGCGTCCAAACCCGTGTGTTCCGGGCCTTACAAATTCGTGCAACGCGTGCAGCAGGACCGCATCGTGCTGGAACGCTTCGACAATTACTGGAACAAGCAGGCCTATCACTTCGACAAGGTGATTTTCCTGCCAATCCCGGACACCTCGGTGCGTCTGGCCAACTTGCGTTCGGGTGACCTGGACATCATCGAGCGTGTTGCGCCAACCGACGTGAAGACCGTCAAGGCCGACAGCAAACTGGCGATCTACAACACGCCGGGGCTGGGTTACATGCAGTTGATGTTCAACGTGGCCAACGGTGAAAAATCCAACTCGCCGATGGGCAAGGACAAGCGCGTACGCAAGGCATTCGAGCTGTCCATCGACCGCGATGCGATCAATCAGGTGGTGTTCGAAGGCCTGTACGCGCCAAGCGCCCAGCCCTTCCCGAAAAACAGCCCGTACTACGACAAGGATTTGCCGATTCCGGCACGTGATGTAGAGAAGAGCAAGGCCCTGCTGGCCGAGGCAGGCGTGAAACTGCCCTTGGCGGTGGACCTGAAAGTCGCCAACAACCCGATTGCGCAACAGGTTGGGCAAATCATCCAGGCCATGGCCGAAGAAGCGGGCTTCAAGGTCAATCTGGTCGCCACCGAATACGCCACCTTGCTCAGCGAGCAACAGGGCGGCAACTTCCAGATCGGCATGAGCGCCTGGTCAGGCCGGCCTGATCCGGATGGTGATATCCATCAGTTCGTGACCTGCAAGGGCGGCCAGAACGACGGCAAATACTGCAACCCCAAACTCGACGAGCTGCTGAACAAGGCCCGTACGGTCAACGACGTGGCGCAACGCCAGGCGCTGTACAACGAGGCGTTGCGTCTGATGGCCGACGAGGTGCCAACCGCGTACCTGTACTTCGATCCACGCATCATCGCCATGCGCAACACCCTCACCGGCTTTGTGCCAAATCCGGACGGCCTGATCCGTCTGACCAATCTCGCGCCCAAGCCGTGATTGACGGGCGCACCAGCGAGGGTTCGGCATGCTGATGTTCATCCTGCGACGCCTGCTCAGTGCGATTCCAACGCTGATTCTGGTTTCGCTCTTCGTCTTCACCCTGCAGAAACTGCTGCCGGGTGACCCTGTGCTGGCCATGGCCGGGGAAGAGCGCGACCCGGCCGTGATGGAATACCTGCGGGACAAATACCGGCTCAATGACCCGCTTCCACTGCAATACCTGCACTGGGTAGGCAATGTGCTCACCGGCGACTTCGGCACGTCACTGCGCACTGAACAACCGGTGACCACGCTGCTGGCGTCCAAGCTGCCGGTGACCCTGGAACTGGCGGTGTTTGCCTTGCTGATCGCGCTGTTGATCGGTATTCCCACCGGGATCATTTCAGCTGTGCGCAAAGGCACGGCGGTGGATTACGGGGCCAATATCGTGGCGTTGTCGGGAATCTCCATTCCGCACTTCTGGCTCGGAATCCTGTTGATCATGATCTTCGCCGTGAAGCTGCAATGGTTGCCGGCTTCGGGTTTCGTGCCCATGGGCGAGGATTTCGGGCAGAACCTCAAAACCCTGATCCTTCCCGCTTTCGTGCTGGGTGCCGGACTGTCGGGGATTCTCATGCGCCACACCCGCAGCGCCATGCTGGAAGTGTTGCGCACCGATTATGTCCGCACCGCACGGGCCAAGGGTCTGTTCCCGCGCACAGTGATTCTCAAGCACGCGTTGCGTAACGCCTTGATGCCCATCGTGACCCTGACCACGCTGCTGTTCGGCGAGTTGCTCGGCGGCGCGGTGCTGACCGAGCAGGTGTTCAGCATTCCCGGTTTCGGCAAGATGATTGTCGATGCGGTGTTCAATCGCGATTACGCCGTGGTGCAAGGCGTGGTGCTCTGTGTGGCGATTGGTTTTCTGCTGCTCAACCTGCTTGCCGACGTGCTCTATCGCATGATCAACCCGCGTTTGAGGACGGCCTCATGACCGCCATCGCCAGCGTTACTCATACCGCGATCCAGCCCCGTGGCCGCTCACCCTTCGTCAAGAAATTCCTCGCCAACAAAGGCGCAGTGATTGGTGCAGCGGTGCTGCTGTTATTTGTCCTCGCAGCCGCTTTTGCACCCTGGCTCGCGCCTCACGATCCGCTCAAGGCCAACTTCCTCGCGGTGCGCAAGGCGCCCTCGCTGATCTACTGGCTGGGCACCGATGAACTGGGCCGCGATTTGTTCTCGCGGCTGCTCTGGGGCGCGCGCAGTTCACTGCTGGCAGGCGGGGTTTCCGTGGCCATCGCCATGCTCATCGGCGTACCGCTGGGCCTGCTGGGCGGTTACTTCGGCGGCAAGCTGGATGCGATCCTCTCGCGAATCATGGAAGCGCTGCTGTCCTGTCCGTTTCTGGTACTGGCCATTGCGCTGGGCGCCTTTCTTGGCCCGAGCCTGACCAACGCCATGATCGCCATCGGTCTGTCGGCGATGCCGATTTTTGCCCGACTCACGCGGGGTCAGGTGCTATCGATCAAGCACGAGGATTATCTGGAAGGCGCACGGGCCATCGGCCTGCCGGATCGCTGGATCATCCTGCGCTACGTGCTGCCCAACGTGACATCGCCGCTGGTAGTTCAGGCCACCCTGACCATTGCGTCGGCCATTCTGGCCGAAGCCAGCCTGTCGTTTCTCGGCCTGGGCCAGCAACCGCCGTTGCCGTCATGGGGCTCGATGCTCAATACGGCGAAAAATTTCATGGAGCAGGCACCCTGGATGTCCATCGCGCCGGGAGTGGCGATTTACATTACGGTCCTGTGTTTCAACCTGCTGGGTGACGGCCTGCGCGATGCGCTGGACCCCAAGGGTTAAGGCTAACGAATCATTCTTTCCTTCTGCCAAAGAGACGATTTTATGTTCGATGATCTGGATTACAGCCAACCTTACGCCTCGGCCCGTTCGCCGGTGATGGGCAACAATATGGTGGCCTGTTCACAACCCTTGGCCGCCCAGGCCGGGCTGGACATGCTGCGCCGTGGCGGCAATGCGGTTGACGCGGCCATTGCCGCCGCCATGGTGTTGACCGTAGTGGAACCCACCGGGTGCGGGATCGGCAGCGATGCGTTTGCCATCGTCTGGGACGGCAAAAAGCTGCAAGGCTTGAACGCTTCCGGGCGCGCGCCACAAGGCTGGACGCCCGAGCACTTCGCCGGCCAGAGCCAGATGCCGCAACGTGGCTGGCCAGCAGTGACCGTGCCCGGCGCGGTGTCAGCCTGGGTCGAGTTGTCCCAGCGCTATGGCAAGCTGCCTTTCGCGACCCTGGCTGAACCGGCCATTGGTTATGCGCGGGACGGCTATCAGGTCACGCCGATCATTGCGCAGCTGTGGAAACGTGGCTCGCAACTGCTCAAGGATCAGCCCGGTTTCGCCGACTGCTTTATGCCCGGCGGCAAGGCGCCCGTAGCCGGGGAGAGAATCCAGCTCAAGGATCACGCCCGCACCCTGGAGTTGATTGCCCAGACCAAAGGCGAAGCCTTCTATCGCGGCGAACTGGCCGAGGCGATCATCGCCCATGCCAACGCCAATGGCAGCGTCATGAGCCTGGACGATCTGGCGACCCATACCGTGGACTGGATCGAAACGCTTTCAGTGCCCTATGCCGGCGCTGTGGTGCACGAATTGCCGCCCAACGGCCAAGGCATCGCCACACTGGCAGGCCTGACCATGCTCGAAGCCCTGGGCGTTGGCGAGCATCCCGTGGACAGCCTGGAAACCGTGCATCCGGTGCTTGAGGCCATGAAACTGGCCCTGGCCGATCTGGACGAACATGTCGCCGACAACGAACACATGCGTGTGGCCTCGAAGCACTTGCTGGACGCAGCTTACCTGATGGAACGCGCCGGTCTGGTCACCGAACAAGCCGCAAACCCCGGCCACGGTTCGCCGAAAGCCGGCGGCACCGTGTACCTGAGCGCCGCCGATGAAAGCGGCATGATGATCTCGTTCATCCAGTCCAACTACATGGGTTTCGGCTCTGGTGTCGTGGTGCCGGGCACCGGTATCAGCCTGCAGAATCGGGGCGCCGGATTCTCCCTGGACCCGCAGCATGTCAACGTCGTTGCGCCGCGTAAACGGCCGTTCCACACCATCATCCCCGGCTTCGTGATGAACGCCGATGGTACGCCATTGATGTCCTTCGGCCTGATGGGTGGCCCGATGCAGGCTCAGGGTCACCTGCAAATGATGATGCGCATCCTGCGCTACAAACAGAACCCACAAGCCGCTGCCGATGCGCCGCGCTGGAGGATCGAGTCCGGTTTGAAAGTTGCGGTGGAACGCGCGTTTGATCCACAGGTTATTGAAGCCTTGCGTGCCAAGGGCCATGACATTGACGTCGAAGAACCCAATGGCGTGTTTGCTTTTGGTGGCGCGCAGATCATTCAGCGCACGACCCATGGATATGTCGGCGGGACGGACCCAAGGAAAGATGGTTTGGTCGCGGCTTATTGATTAACTGAAATAAATCTACGTGCGAAATTCAACTTCGCACGTAGGATTAATACCTGGACCAATAAAGAAAAAAATACAAACTCCATTACATCAATGAAATTAATTACAGTATTTAAAACAACAACATACCGAGTAACAACTCACCCACTCCTGACTCTGGAGCCCCATTCTTAAAGCCGATAGCATCGCGACCCCATTCATTTAATGACTCGCCATGAAACTTATAAAAAAACTCTCGCTCGTTATTGTTAGCACAGCATGCCTGTCTCCTGCCATCGGCCACGCCCAGGAAACCATGGCTTGCGTAAAAACCGATGGTGTACAAATAGCCGCGCTATTTGATCGCTGGAATACGGCGCTCAAATCCGGCGATGCCCGCCAGCTGGCTGACCTCTATAGTGCAGAGGCCGTGCTTCTGCCGACGCTGTCCGACCAGCCACGTACAACCGATGCTGCGCGCGTGGATTACTTCAACACGCTCTTAAAGAAACAACCGCAGGCCAATATCGATACCCGCACGCTCTATACAGGCTGCAATATGGCGATCGATACCGGGCTGTATACGTTCAAATTCGCAAATACCTCCAGCGTCCAGGCTCGCTATACCTTTACTTACGCCTGGCTCGACGATCAATGGCTGATAACTTCCCATCATTCTTCGCTGATGCCGGAAGCTGGCGAGCGCTGATCATTGAGAACCCGACGGGAGATCACCATTCGCCTTGCCGGCTAACGTGGAATCTCCCGTCGAGTGTCAGCCCGACGTCACTGCAACAACGAATAAGCCAACGCCGAAATCGACACCAACCCAACGATCACCACAAATACGTTCGACGCCTTGCCGGCGTACTGACGCATGGCCGGGACTTTGTGGATCGCGTACATCGGCATCAGGAACAGCAATGCCGCAATCACCGGCCCGCCCAGGGTTTCGATCATGCCCAGAATGCTCGGGTTGAGCGTGGCAACCGCCCAGCACACCACCAGCATCAAGGCCGCAGTCATGCGATCCAGCAATTTTGGCGCGGGACGCATACCCGTTTTTGCCACCAGCCCTTTCAGGCCCTCGCTGGCACCGATGTAATGACCCAGAAAGGACTTGGCAATGGCCACGAATGCAATCAACGGCGCCATGAACGCGATAGTGGGGTTGCTGAAATGGTTGGCCAGATAGGACAGGATCGACAAATTCTGCGCCTTGGCTTCGGCCAGTTGCGCCGGTGACAGCGTCAGCACGCAACTGAAGACAAAGAACAGCACCAGCACCACCATCAAGCCGTGGGCACGGGCGAGGATTTGCGAGCTGCGGCCTTCAGCCTGGCTGCCATAGCGGTTCTTCTGGTCCACGGCGAAGGCCGAAATGATCGGCGTGTGATTGAACGAGAACACCATCACCGGAATCGCCAGCCAGAGGGTGTGCAGGAACGCCGAGGGTTCTGGCAGCGTAGTGGCGGTTTCAAGAATGCCGCCGGTCCAGTGCGGGATCAGAAACACCGAAAGAAACAGCAACGCCACGATGAAGGGATACACCATCAGGCTCATGGCCTTGACGATCACCCGCTCGCCGCAGCGCACCACGGCCAGCAGACCGAGGATCAACACAAACGCCAGAATCGCGCGGGGCGGCGGCAGGATGTGTAGCTGGTGTTCGAGAAAGCTGCTCACGGTATTGGTGAGCGCTACGCTGTAGATCAACAGGATCGGGAACACCGCGAAGAAATACAGCAGCGTGATCAACGCCCCGGCGCTTTTGCCGAAGTGCTGTTCCACTACTTCGGTGATGTCCGCACCTTCGCGGCCCGACAGCACAAAGCGGGTCAAGCCCCGGTGCGCATAGAACGTCATGGGAAAGGCCAACAGCGCGAGGATGATCAACGGCCAGAAGCCGCCGATGCCTGCGTTGATAGGCAAAAACAAAGTGCCCGCGCCGATGGCGGTGCCAAACAGCCCCAGCATCCAGGTGGTGTCATGGCGGTTCCACGCAGCAATGTTGGCGGGGGCCGAATCGAAACGCTGTTCGACGCTATTGGCCTGATCATTCATCCGGTCGAATCTCCGTTGCCGGTTACTACAACAAGGCGGGGACGCATCGGAAAAACTGGCAGTTCAACGCCCCCCTGAAAAACAGGGCCGGATTGTCCGGGATCAGGCTTGAAAATCAAAGGGTTGTCGGACGAGAAGGTGTTGATTGGGATCAGTCTTACTTCGAATGGGAAAACGCAGGCGCAGGAAAAGGTAGTTTTTCCTACACCCCACAACTTCTGCTCAAACCCGCTTCAACGCCGCCACCAATGCCCTGGCAAACCGGCGGGCGACTTCGTCGATCTGCTCGGCGGTAATGATCAGCGCAGGCAGGAAACGCACGACGCTGCCATGGCGGCCACCCAGTTCCAGGATCAGGCCACGCTTGAGGCATTCGTTCTGGATCAGCGGCGCAAGAGCGCCGAAAACAGGTGGATGGCCGAGAGCGTCTTGTGTGCCCGTGGGGTCCACCAGCTCGATGCCGAGCATCAGACCACGCCCGCGAATATCACCCAGTTGCGGGAAGTCCCGTTGCAGGATGCGCAGGTGCTCGGTCAAGCGCGCGCCCATGGCGCTGGCATGAGCCGCGATGTCGTGCTGCTTGAGGTAGCCCATCACCGCTGAACCTGCGGCCATGGCCATTTGATTGCCACGAAAGGTGCCCGCATGGGCGCCGGGCAGCCAGGTGTCGAGCCATTCGCGGTACACCACCACGGCCAGTGGCAGGCTGCCGCCGATGGCCTTGGACAACACCACCACGTCCGGCACGATGCCGGCATGTTCGAAGGCGAACATCTTGCCGGTGCGGGCAAAGCCGCTCTGGATCTCATCGACAATCAACGCCACGCCAGCCTGCTCGGTGATGCGCCGCAGCCCGCGCAGCCAGTTCAGGTCCGCCGGGATCACGCCACCCTCGCCCTGCACCACTTCAACGATCACCGCCGCAGGCCGTTCGACGCCGGCTTCGGGGTCGTTCAGCAGGTTCTCCAGGTAGCTCAGGTTGACCTTCACACCCTGCTCGCCACCCAGACCGAACGGGCAGCGATAGTCGTAAGGAAAAGGCAGAAACTGCACGCCGCTACCCAGCAACGCAGCCATGGGTTTTTTCGGCCCAAGGCTGCCCATCAGGCTCAACGCGCCCATGCTCATGCCGTGATAACCGCCCTGGAAGGACAGCACCGTGCTGCGGCCCGTCGCGGTACGCACCAGTTTCAACGCCGCTTCCACAGCGTCAGTGCCGGTTGGTCCGCAGAACTGGATTTTCGCCTCCCGTCGCAGGCCTTCGGGCAGCAGGCCAAAGAGGTCTTGCACGAATTGATCCTTGACCGGCGTCGTCAGGTCTAGCGTGTGCAACGGCAGGCCGTCATCCAGCACTTTGCGAATCGCGGCGATGACCACCGGATGGTTGTGTCCCAGCGCCAGGGTTCCGGCACCGGCCAGGCAATCGATGAACGTGCGGCCTTCGACATCCTCGACATAAATGCCCTGGGCACGTTTCAACGCCAGCGGGATCCGCCGTGGATAGCTGCGGGCGTTGGATTCCTGTTTTTTCTGGCGCGCCAGCAAGGGCGACTCTTCAAAGTGATAAAGCACTTCGTCCGGCTCACTGGCGAACCAGGCTGGCGAATTTTCGTTACGACTGACGGCGACCGACATCCCTCAAACCCTCGATAGCAGGTAGTAGAAAAGGACATCTGCCAAGCCATCGAGCGCTTGTAGATTTCCTGTTAGGGAAACGCACAAGCGCGGCGGGGATTTACAAAATCGGCGTTACATCCAGCCCAGCCACTTCCAGTACGTGGCGCCAAACACCAACATCAGCAGATAACCGATGAGGGTGATCGGCAGGCCGACACGGGCGAATTGCCGGGCGGTGAAGGTCTCCGTTCCCAGGCACACCATGTTTTGCGGCGCGTTGATCGGCAGGATGAAACCGTAACTGACAGCAAAGCCCAGCAGCATGGTCATGCCCAGCCGGTTGAAGTCGCCTGGCAGGGTTTGCAGCACGGCGATGAGGATCGGCAGCATCGCCGAGGTCAGTGCTGTGGCGCTGGCAAAGCCCAGGTGAATCAGGATCAGGAACGCCCCAAGAATGGCGAACACCCCCAGCGGGCCAACTTGATCCAGACCGGTATTGGCCACCACTTGCACGCCCAGCCATTGACCGGCGTGGGTGGTGAGCAATGCCGTCCCCAGGCTGATACCAACGCCGAACACAATCACCGTGCCCCACGGAATACGCGACTGCACGTCTTTCCAGGTCATCACGCCCCAGCGCGGCAGCAACAGCAGCACCAAACCGGCATAGGTGGTGGATGTGGTATCGAAGCTGTGCAGCTTGCCTTCAGTGGCCCACAGCAATAGCAAGCCGATGGACACCGCCATCAGGCGTTTCTGCGCGCTGGTCATCGGCCCGATTTCCGCCAAGGACTGCGCCACGGCTTCCTTGCCGCCGGGGATGCTGTCACTTTCCGGCGGCAGCAGTTTGAGCACCAGGAAAATCAGTACGCCGGACATGATGATGGCCCACGGCGCACCCGCAATCAGCCAGTCGAGCCAGGAAACCCGCTCGCCGAGCATTTTTTCCATGAAGCCCGCCGTGAGCAGGTTTTGCGCGGCAGCGGTCTGGATGCCGACGTTCCAGATACTCGTGCCTTGGGCGACGATGATCATGATGGCGGCGGCAATATTGGAGCGTTTGTCGACCCCGAATGCGGCGATCACCCCCATCATGATTGGCACCACGCAGGCACTGCGGGCCGTGGCACTGGGCACCACCAGACTGAGCAGAATCGTGACGACAATGGCACCCAGCATGATCCGCCGGGTGCTGGTGCCAACCCGCGCCAGTGTCACCAGAGCGATGCGTTTATCCAGTCCGGTATGGGTCATGGCCGCAGCAATGAACAACGCGCCGGCCACCAGGGCCAGTGCCGAATTGGAAAAACCGGTGAGCGCCATGCTGATCGCCGCAGACGAGCCGTAGATCACGGCAGGATCGGCCAAGGTCGGCGCGGTGCCGATCAGAAACGCGATGAGGGACGTAATCATGATCGCGCTGGCTTCGTAGGAAACCGCTTCGGTGATCCACACCACGACGGCGAAGGCCAGAATCGCCAGCATGCGATGCCCGGCGATGGGCAGGTCCGCCGGCAGCGGCAGCAATAGCACGCCCACCATCACCAGTGCGGCGATGGCCAGTCCGATGGGTAATTTGACCTTGGCGGGCGGAACTTCGGGCGTTGTCACAGTAGCAGTCATGGTTTTTCCTGAGATCCAGCGAAAGCAGCGCAGCCCGCTGTCGCGTGCATCATGACGCAGCTTGTTACCGATGCAGTTGAGATGGATCAACACAAACGCTGTACACAGGATTTAACCAGCATCCCCTCGACACAACGGCATCCGTAGCTCAACCCGCAAGCCGTCGGGCTGGTTATCGAACCTCAGGGAACAGCCGCAGCGCTGAACGATTGCCTGCACGATTGCCAGCCCCAGACCGGAGCCGGTGGCCTTGCCCTGTCGCCAGAATCGCTCGGTGATCAGCCTCAGGTTCTGCGGATCGATACCCCTGCCGTAGTCCCGAACCTGGAAACACGCCTGATCGGAGGACGTGTAAATGGCCAGTTCAACTCGCGTGTCTGGCGGCGTGTGGCGCAAGGCGTTTTCCAGCAGATTGCGCAACGCGGCAATAGCCAGTACCGACGGCATGTCCAGCGCTGCGGTGGACAGGTCGGTTGAGGCGTGCAGATCAATCCTTGAGACGCGCCCATGACTGGCATCGTGCATTGCAAGACGGGCGATGTCTTCAGCGCTGGCCTGCACGCCGTCATCGAACGACAGGCTGCCTTCCACCCGAGCCAATAACAGCAATTGTTCGAGCGTACCCTGCAACCGGTCGGCGCCCTCCTCGGCGTGTACCAAGGAACGATCACGGGTTTCACCCCGAGTCATGCGCGCGACTTGCAGGTGAGTCTTGATGGCCGTGAGGGGGCTGCGCAATTCGTGGGCCGCGTCACCGGTCAGACGACGTTCGCGCTCCAGAGTTTGGGCAATGCGCTCAAAGAGGTGGTTCTGGGTCTCCAGCAAGGGCTGCAATTCGCTGGGCATGCCGGAAATATCCAGAGGTTCCAGAGAGTCGGCGTTACGCCGTTTCAATGCATCGCGCATGCGATTGAGAGGTGCCAGGCCTTGACCTATCCCCAGCCAGAGCAAAGTTAGACTGCCCAGCAAGGCCACGGCCACCGGCACCGATGCGGCCAGCAGCACCGAGTAGCCCAAGGTGTCCCGTTCGTCCTGGCGATCTGCCGTGGTGATCCGCAACTCGTCGTGAGTGAGGGTAAAACTGCGCCAGGCTTTGCCATTGATGACCTGGTCATGAAAGCCGCTTTCATCGGCCTCCAGCGGGGCTTCGGGTGTCGAGTGACTGCGGGCCAGCACTTCACCGCGCAGCGAACTTACCTGACACGCCAGCCCGCCGGGAATGCCCAATTGGTCCGCGCTCAAGGCTACGCCTTCGGCTTTGGCGGGTATCGGCAACTGCTCCAGAAGACCGGACACCATTCGCGCCGACGCCGCCAGCCGCTGATCCAGAGCGTCCATCATCTGTGCCCGCAGATCCCAAAGCATCCAGGCCGCTGCCAGCGTCCAGATGACGACGAACGCAGCCCCCAATGTCAGGCTCAAGCGCAGGCGCAGGCTCATTGGTTGTCCGTCCCTGTGCCCGCCACGCCGAGGCGATAACCCAGACCGCGCACGGTCTCGACTACGTGGCTGCCCAGCTTGCGGCGCAAATGGTGGATGTGCACGCTCAAGGCATTGCTTTCCACTTCATCACCAAAGCCATAGATGCAGTCTTTCAGATGCTCGCCGGACAGGACGCGGCCACGAGCGTTGAGCAACGCATGCAACAGCGCCTGCTCGCGACGGGAAAGGTCCACCGGCTGACCGGCCAGAAAGGCTTCACGGCTGCTGGGGTCGTAACTCAGGCTGCCATGCTCGATAAGGTTGACGCTGCGCCCGGCAACACGACGCACCAGGGTGTGCAGCCGCGCGCTGAGTTCGCGCAGATCGAAGGGCTTGAGCAAGTAGTCGTCGGCACCGGCCTGCAAGCCATCGACCCGATCGCAGACCGTGTCTCGCGCCGTCAGGATCAACACCGGCAGCTCGACACCTCGCTGACGCAAGTGTTTGAGCAGTTTCAAGCCGTCTTCATCGGGCAAGCCCAGATCCAGCACCAGGACATCGAAGTGGGCCGCTGACAACATCGCCTTCGCCGCTGAAGCGGTCATCACGCGATCAACCGTCAAGCCCTGGGCATTAAGGCCGGCAACAATGCCGCTGGCGATCAGGTCATCATCTTCACAAAGTAATACGTGCATGCTCTGACTCAGGAAAAGGTGTCAATGAAACAGCTAAAGATTAAGGCAGGATTACCCGCCGAATTTAGACCATCACGCTGCAGACGATGGGTCTTAACCATCACTTAATGCTTCTGACCCATCCTTGGCCGGACTGTGATCCCAAGGCTCTTGTATGCAAATCTTCCTGTTACTCATCGTTCTGTTGCTGCCCGGCTTTTCCCAAGCGCTCCCCGGCAATGATCCCTTCGGCAAAAAAACTGAATTTCTCCCGGCTGATCAAGCCTTCATCCTGACCAGCGACCGCCTGGACTCCGGTGAAACCCGACTGCATTGGCGCATTGCCGACGGCTATTACCTTTATAAACAGCGAATCAGCTTCGGCGGGCTGGCACCGGAACAGCAACCGGCCCTCCCCGAAGGCGAAGCCCACAGCGATGAGTTTTTCGGCGAACAGCAGGTCTATCGCTACAGCCTTGAGGTATTGCTTCCGGCGTCCGTCGGCGGGCAAGTGAAGCTGGGCTGGCAAGGTTGTGCGGACGCCGGTTTGTGCTATCCGCCACAAAGCAAAATGCTGGACCTGGGCAGCGATGGCGCCGTTCAGAACGCACCGCAAGCTCAAGACCAGGCGCTGGCCAGTACCTTGCAACAACGCTCCCTTGGCTGGAGTTTGCTGATTTTCTTCGGGCTTGGCCTGCTGCTGGCGTTCGCGCCGTGCTCGCTGCCAATGCTGCCGATTCTTGCGGGCATTGTGGTCGGCGGTGGCGCCAGCCCACGGCGCGGTCTGGCATTGGCAGGCAGCTACGTGATCAGCATGGCGCTGGTTTACGCCGGGCTTGGTGTGCTCGCCGCTTTGCTGGGTGCCAATCTGCAAGCGCTGCTGCAACAGCCTTGGCTGCTGGGTAGCTTCGCCGTGCTGTTTGTGATGTTGGCGTTGCCGATGTTCGGATTTTTCGAACTGCAACTGCCCGCAGCCCTGCGTGACCGCCTGGCAAACGCCAGCCGCCGGACACGGGGCGGCAGTCTTCCGGGCGCGAGTGTGTTGGGAGCGCTGTCCGGATTGATGATCGGCCCGTGCATGACCGCCCCCCTGGCCGGCGCCTTGCTCTACATCGCCCAAAGCGGCAATGCGCTGCATGGCGGGCTGGTCTTGTTCGTCATGGGTTTGGGAATCGGCCTGCCGCTGATGCTGCTGGTTACGGTGGGCAATCGTTTTCTGCCCAAGCCCGGACCGTGGATGGATGTGCTCAAGGGGGTCTTCGGTTTCCTGTTTCTCGGCACTGCATTATTCATGGCGCGGCCGCTGCTGGATGAGCCGGTGTGGATAGCCGCGTGGGGCGCGCTGCTGCTGATCGCGGCATGGAGTGCGCTGACATTGGCCCACCGACTCAAAGGCGCGACGAAGACATTTGGTCCCCTCGGCCTGATCCTCGGTCTGTGGGCGGCATTGTTGCTGATCGGCGCGGCGGGCGGCACGGACGATCCCTGGCAGCCGTTGAAGGTTTACAGTGCCGGGCGCACTGATCAAGCCAGCACGGCCCACGATGCCTTTATCACGGTGACTGATCCTGCCGCCCTGCAAACCGAACTGGACGCCGCCAAAGCCGACGGGCGCTGGGTGCTGATCGATTACTACGCAGACTGGTGCGTGTCCTGCAAAATCATGGAGAAACAGGTGTTTGGCAAAACCGAAGTGTTAAATGCCCTGCAAGGCGTGCATCTGCTACGCCTGGACGTTACCGCCGACAGCCCTGCCAGCCGCGCACTGCTGGAGCGTTACACAGTGCCCGGACCACCCAGCCTGTTGTGGATTGGCCCTGAAGGTAACGAGCGCCGGGACCGACGCCTGACCGGTCAGGTGGACGCGGCAACTTTTCTCCAGCAATGGCAAACCACTCGGGAGCAAGGTTGATGTTGAGTCTGTCCATCGGGCCGTTCGCCTTGTCCATCGTTCACATGCTGCTGATCGCCGCCCTCGGGCTGGCGACGCTGGTGGGCTGGCTGACTTCAAGACGCAGCGGGGCCAATCCGGAATCGGTATTGTTCGGGCTGTTCCTGCTCGGGCTCGTCGCCGCACGCGCAGGCTTTGTTATCCAGTATTGGGCGCAATACCGCCCACAGCCGTGGCAGGTGTTGGACATTCGCGATGGCGGTTTCCTGGTCTGGCCCGGTGTACTCGTCGTGATTCTGGGCGGATTGCTGATGGCGCGGCGAGGACAGGAGCTGCGCCGTCCACTGGGCCTTGGCGCGGGCAGCGGCCTGCTGTTCTGGCTGCTGGCGAATCTGGCCCTGAACAGTTATCAACAAGGGGTAAGCCTGCCGGAAATAACCTTGCGTAACGCCGCCGGCGAATCCGTGCAGTTGGCCGATTATCAGGGGCGGCCGCTGGTGATCAATCTTTGGGCGACCTGGTGCCCGCCCTGCCGCCGGGAAATGCCGGTCCTGCAAGCAGCCCAGGACGAACGCGATGATGTGGTGTTCCTTTTCGTCAATCAGGCCGAATCCCCGCAGGCCGTGGAAAAGTTCCTCACCGCCCAAGGCCTGCGCCTGAGCAACAACCTGTTTGACGGCACCGGCCAGCTGGCGCAGCAGGTTGGCTCCATGGCCTTGCCTACCACCGTTTTCTACAGTGCCGAGGGGCGCCTGATTGGCAGCCACCTCGGTGAACTTTCCCGTGCCAGCCTGACGGGCTACCTCGACAGCTTCAACAACGAAACCCGCCCTTGAACCCTGGATTGAAGCATCCGGGCAAGCACACGGCCCGCCCGGACTGCGCGCCTGAACAGCGAATTCAGGCAATCAACCCAACGCCTCCAGCTGTGCCATCAAGTCGCTCAGGCGATCCACTTTTTCTTCGGTTATGACGCTGGACGCCAAACCGTCGATGTAAACGGCCAACTGCGCCACTGTGCTGCATTCGAACATCGCGCGCAGCGGCACGGCACGCTGCAAGGCGTTCTGCACCCTGGAGGCGATTTGCGTGGCCAGCAGCGAATGGCCACCCAATTCAAAGAAATTGTCATGAATGCCGACCTGCTGGACGTTCAGCACCTGGGCCCAGATGGTCGCCAATGTCTGTTCAAGCTCATTGCCCGGCGCAACGTAGGACTGATGGTGCAGCTGACCGATGTCCAACGCCGGCAGCGCCTTGCGGTCAAGTTTGCCATTGGCATTGCGGGGCAGTTGTTCAAGCAGCAACCAGTGCAGCGGCACCATGTAATCCGGCAACGAAGCACGCAAACGCGCCTTGATGATTTCCGGCAATTCGACAGCCTGCCCGGCCCCCGGCGCCACGAAATAGCCCACCAGATATTTGCCGTTTGGGCCTTCCTGCACTGCCACGGCAGCATCGTGAATTTCCGGCTGCTCATGGAGCCGTGCTTCGATTTCACCCAGCTCGATACGCAAGCCGCGAATCTTCACCTGATGATCGACGCGCCCGACGTATTCCAACACGCCGTCAGCCCGACGCCGCGCCAGATCGCCGCTGCGATACAGGCGTTCCCCTGCGGCACCGAACGGATGCGGCACAAAGACCTGGGACGTGCGCAACGGGTCGCCTACGTAACCACGGCCCACACCTGTGCCGGCGATACACAACTCGCCGATTGCGCCCAATGGCACTAATTCCATAGCGTCATCCAGCAGGTATAAACGATTGTTATCCGTGGGGGTGCCGATGGGCAGGTAGCTGCCTTGGGTCGAGGCCTGATCGACGCGAAAAAACGCCACGTCATCGGAACATTCAGCAGGCCCATACGCGTTGACCAGCCCGACCTGTGGATAACGTTGCAACCATTGATGAGCCAGTTCCGGCGGCATGGCCTCCCCGGTCGGCAACATCCAGCGCAGCCGTTCAAGGGGCTGAGGCTCGATGGACAACATGCCCTGAATCAGCGACGGCACGCTTTCCAGCACCGTGATCCCGCTGTTCTGCACATGCTCCAGCAGGCCTTGAGGATCGTGGGCGACAACGTTCGGCACAATGTCCACCCGGGCACCGAACAACGGCGCGGCGAGGAACTGCCAGACAGAGATATCGAAACTTTGCGATGCGGTCTGGGCGATCACATCGAACTGATCCAGTTGCAGATACGGCACTTTGCTCAACTGGTTATTGAGCATGCCCCGTTGTTCCACCATGACGCCCTTGGGCTGCCCCGTGGAACCGGAGGTGAAAATGACATAAGCAAGGTTATCCGGCCCGGAATAAATCCCGGGATTGAGCATGGAATGCGAACCTAGCTGCACCTCTTCCCAGACCAGCAAATGGGGTTTGCCTGCACAGGAGAAACCGTCGAGCAACGCCAGCGCCTGTTCGCGATAAGCCTGGGTGCACACCAGCAAGGGCGTGCCGCTCTGTTCGATGATCCCGCTCAGGCGTTGTGCGGGAAGACCAGGGTCCAGGGGCAGATAGCCCGCGCCGGCCTTGAAGCTGCCGACGATCATGCCCAGCAGATCCAGGCCACGCTCGGCCAGCAGGGCCACCGGCTGATCGATCCGCACACCTGCATCACGCAAGGCATGGCCAAGGCGATTGGCGTGGCGATTCAGATCCTGATAACTCCATTTAGCCTCAAGGCAAGTGGCGACGATGCGCTGGGGATGGGCTTCGACCTGGGCTTCGAACAACCGCACGTAACCGTGTTCAAGGGGATAGTCATGCTCGCTGCGATTGCATTCATGCAGCAGGAACTCGCGCTCCGAATCCGCCAGCAACGGCAGGTCAGCCACGGCGCCTTGAATGCCATCGGCCAGCGCCAGCAGCAGGCGCTTGAACTCGCCCAGCAGGCACTCGACGGTTTCGCCATCGAAATAACGTTGATCGAAGGACAGATGCAGCCCTAGCTCATCGCCCGGATAACACACGGCGGTCAGCGGGAAGTTGGTGTGAGTGCGGCCGGAATCAGAGCTGGCGCTCAGGCTGTGCGCACGGTCCAGCACGGACACTTGCACCGGGGCGTTTTCGAAAACGAACAGGCTGTCGAACAACGGTTGGCCTTTGGGCAGTTCGCTGCATTCCTGAATCTGCACCAGCGGCATGTATTCGTGCTCGCGCAATTGCAGGTTGCTGTCCAGCAGGCCGTGGAGCCAGTCCAGCACCGAACGATGTTCGTCGTCCCCCGGCAACCTGACCCGCAGCGCAACGCTGTTGATGAACAGCCCGACGGTGTTCTGCATTTGGGGCATGTCCACAGGGCGGCCAGCCACGGTTACGCCGAACACCAGATCCCTTTCGCCGGAGACACGACGCAACACCAGCGCCCAAGCCGCTTGAGCGAAGGTATTGACCGTCAGTTGATGGCGCTGGGCAAGATCCTTGAGGCGCTGACCGTCCTGAGCATCAAGCCGCGTGTAACGATCACCGACGATCATGCCACCGCTGTGTCCCGCGTGTTCACGCAACAACGGTCGGTCGACGGGAATGAATGTCGTGCGCTCGAAGCCTTGGAGGTTGGCCTGCCACCATTGTCTGGACTGGGCAATGTCCTGGCGCTGCAACCAGCCGATGTAATCGCGATAACGAGGCGGCACCGGCAATACGGCCTCGCGGCCTTCGCCAAGGGCGGTGTAGATTTCGAAGAAGTCGCTCATCAGCAAACCACGGCACCAGGCGTCGATCAGGATGTGGTGGTTGCTCATCATGAACCAGTAACGCCCTGCGCCGATGCGGATCAGGCGCAGGTGGAACGGCGCTTCGTGGAGCAGATCGAAGCCGGCCTCGCGCTCGGCCTTGAGCAACCCTTGCAGGCGTTCTTCATGACCGTCTTCAGGCTCGGCGCTCCAGTCGACGAACTCGATCCGGGTGTTGCCGGGCTTGTGAATGATTTGCAGCATGTGCTCGCCGTTGTCCCAGCAGAACGATGCACGCAAGGCTTCGTGACGCGCCACCACCCCTTGCCAGGCCAGCGCGAAACGCTGTGGGTCGATCTCGCTGTCGATGCGATAACGGTCCTGCATGTAATAAATGCCGGTGCCCGGCTCCAGCAAGGTGTGCAGCAGCAGACCTTCCTGCATGGGCGTCAGCGGATACACATCTTCGACGGCCGCCACCGGGACCGGCAGCGCGTCCAGTTGCTGCTGACTGAGCCGGGCCAGAGGGAAGTCTGAAGGCGTCAATCCACCTGCATCGTCTGCAAGACAATGAGCGATCAACCCTTGCAGCTCGGCCAGATAGTCGCTGGCCAGAGCTTCGATGGTTGCGAGGTTGAAGCGCTCGCAACTGAAGGTCCAGCGCAAGACCAGTTCGCCGCCATACACCTGACCGTCGATGCTCAAGGCATTGGGCAACGGCGCGTTTTCGTCATGGGTCGGACCGACATCGGCGTCCAGGGGCTTGAACAGCGCTTCATCGGTAAAACTCTGATCGAACTGCCCCAGATAATTGAAGGTCATCAACGCCTGGGGCAACGCGGCCATGGCCTGTCGACAGGCATCGTCGGCCAGGTAACGCAGCACGCCGTAACCCAGACCTTTGTGGGGAACGCTGCGCAGTTGTTCCTTGATGGCTTTGATTGAAGGAGCAAACCCTGCGCAGCTGTTCACGTCCTGCGGCACCAGTCGCAACGGATAAGCGCTGGTGAACCAGCCAACGCTGCGGGTCAGGTCCAGGTCGTCGAACAACGTCTCGCGGCCATGGCCTTCCAGTTGAATCAACGCCGCGCTCTCGCCGGTCCAGCGACACACCACCCGCGCCAATGCTGCCAGCAGCAAGTCATTGACCTGAGTGCGATAAGCCGCGGGCGCCTGTTGCAACAGCTGTCGGGTGTGCTGGGTATCCAGGCGCACGCTGAGGGTCTGCGCCTGGGCATTCGTTTGTCGGCCTTGGGGATGATCGAACGGCAGGCTGCGGCTTTCGCGCAACTGGCTTTGCCACCAGTGCAATTCTTCGCGCAACGGTTCGCTCACGGCGTAGGTGTGCAGGCGCTGGGTCCAGTCCCGCAAGGCGCTGGTTTTTGCCGGCAATGCTTGCTGGCGATACGCCGATTGCAGATCGTCCAGCAGAATGCGCCAAGACACGCCGTCCACCACCAAATGGTGAATCGCCAGAAGTAATTGTTGTGGCGCTTTGCCGTCGCTGACCAATACCGCCCGCAACAGCGGACCTTGCTCCAGATTCAGGCTGCGTTGCGCGTCGGCGAACAGTTCCGGCGAGGCCCGTTCGGCTTTCCACAGCACAGCGCATTGCTCCATGGACGCGTGCTCGGCGCTCCAGTGGCCAGCGTCGTGCTTGAAGCGCAGGCGCAGCGCATCGTGCTGCACCAGCACTTCCCGCAGCGCTTGTTCCAGGCGAGCCGGGTCGAGAGTTTCAGTGGGCTGAAGCAACAGCGACTGGTTCCAGTGCTGAGGCTGCGGGATGTCACTGGCGAAGAACCAGTGCTGGATCGGCGTCAGTTGCGCAGCACCCAGGATCGGCCCTTGTTCGGCGAGGATCTGTTCGACGCGCGTCGTAACACTCGCCAGGGTCTGCACGGTCTGGTGCTGGAACATGTCCCGAGGGCTGAAATGAATCCCCGCCTGACGCGCCCGGCTCACCACCTGAATCGACAGGATCGAATCGCCGCCCAGCTCGAAGAAGTTGTCCAGCAGGCCGACCCGCTCGACGTTGAGCACATCCCGCCAGATCGCGGCCAGGGTTTGCTCCAGTTCACTGTGCGGAGCAATGAAATGCTGGCGATTGTGTTCAGGGTCCGGCGCTGGCAAGGCGCGGCGGTCAAGTTTGCCGTTGGAGGTCAGCGGCATGCTGTCCAGCAGGATCAACTGCGCAGGCACCATGTAATCCGGCAACTGGCTGTGCAAGTAGGTTTTGAGAGCGTCACGCAACAGAGATTCGTCGCCCTCGGCCACCAGGTAACCAACCAGTTGTTTGCCGCTGGGCGAATCCAGGGCCAACACCACGGCCTGGCGGACATCGGGATGTTCCAGCAGGCGACTTTCGATTTCACCCAGCTCGATGCGAAATCCGCGAATCTTCACCTGATGGTCGATGCGTCCCAGGTATTCCACCAGGCCATCGGCGCGCTGGCGCACCAGATCGCCGGTGCGGTACATGCGGCCACCCTTGGCACAGAACGGATCGGCGACGAAGCGCTCGGCGGTCATGCCGGGCCGCTGGTGATAACCACCGGCCAGCCCGGCGCCACCAACGTACAGCTCGCCGGTTGCGCCTTGGGGCACCAGCGTCAGGTCGGCATCGAGAACATAGGCGACCCGCGCGCCCACCACGCTGCCGATGGGCACGGTGGCCGCGCCCTCTTCCAGCACGTCCGGCGCCAGACACGCCAGGGGCATGACCACGGTTTCGGTCGGACCATAGGCATTGAAAAACAGTTCGGGCGTGAATGCCCCGCGAATGCGCTGCAAGTGGTCGCCGGTCAGCGCTTCGCCGCCGGTGATGCACATGCGCACCGGCAAAGTCTGCTGCTGGCTCGCCAGCCATTGCGCCAACTGGCTGCCGTAGCTTGGGGTAAAGCCAAGGATGTTGACGTGCTGTTCACGCACCAGTTGGCAGATTTCCTGTGCGTCCCATTGCCCTTGAGCGCGCATGACCACCCGTGCGCCACACAGCAGCGGCACCAACAGCCGCTCGGTGGCGGCGTCAAAGTTGATGGAATAAAAGTGCAGCTCGCAATCGTCGGCGCGCATGCCAAACCGCTGGATCACCGCCCGGCAGTGCATGGCGATTTCCCCGTGACTGACCGTCACGCCCTTGGGTTTTCCGGTGGAGCCGGAGGTGTAGATCAGATAAGCCTGATGCTGCGGCAAGGTGAGGTTGGGCAGGTTGCTGGCTTCATGAAACCCAGCCTCCCGTGGGAGCGAGCTTGCTCGCGAAAGGGCCGATGCATCCGCCGCATTCTCACAACCTGCAACACCGTCTTCGCGAGCAAGCTCGGCTGCCACAGTTGCGTACTTCTTCAGGGGATATCGGGCAACCCCCGCAGGCAACTCGCCCAACGCTTCAAACAGCGCCGTATCACCCAACAGCAAACCGATGCCGCTGTCTTCGATCATGTAATGCAGGCGGTCCAGCGGGTATTCCGGGTCCAGCGGCACGTAGGCACCGCCCGCCTTGAGGATCGCCAACAGGCCGATGACCATTTCATGTGAACGGGCCAGCGCCAGCCCGACGCGAATCTCTGGCCCCACTCCGCGCTCGCGCAAGGCTCGGGCCAGTTGATTGGCGCGGCCGTTGAGCTGGGCGTACGTTAGGGTTTGCCCGGCAAAGGTCAGCGCGCCGGCATCCGGGGTTTTACGCGCCTGTTCGGCAAACAGTTCATGAATGCAATGGGTCAGCTCATGCTCGCCCGCTTCCTGCCCAAGACCGGCAATCAATCGGGCCTGTTCGGCAGGTTCGAACAGCGCCAACTCACTCAAGCGCTGCTCGGGATCGGTGATCAGGCCTTGCAAAAGGTTGCGCCAATGAGCCGCCATCCCCGCGATACGCGGCTCATCGAACAAATCGCAGCTGTAGGTCAGGCAGCAACCGAGACGCTGATCCAGGTCGGTGACTTCCAGGTTCAGGTCGAACTTGGTGGCGTGGGCGTCGTTGACCAGATAATCCACGGCCATGCCCGCCAGGGTGCGGCTTTGCTGGAATTCCCAGCGCTGCACGTTGCACATCACCTGAAATAACGGGTTATACGCTGCGCTGCGCGGGGGTTGCAGGGCTTCTACCAGATGATCGAACGGCAAATCCTGATTGGACTGGCCTTCGATCACGGTCTGGCGCACTTGAGCGATCAACTCATTGACGCTCATCTGCCCGTTGAGCTGGCAGCGCAGCACTTGGGTATTGAGGAACGCGCCGATCAGCCCTTCGCTTTCCGGGCGAATGCGATTGGCCACTGGCGCGCCGATGCGCAAATCCGGCTGGCCGCTGTAGCGATACAGCAGCACCGCCAACGCGGCGGTCATGGTCATGAACAGCGTCAGGCCGTGCTCGGCGTTGAAACGGCGCACTTGCGCGGCCAATTCATCCCCCAGCTCGAAACGGTACAACCCGCCCCGATGACTTTGCACCGGCGGACGCGGCCGATCAGCGGGCAATTCCAGCAATGGATGCTCATTGCCCAGTTTTGCTGTCCAGTAATCCAGCTGGCGCTGACGCTCGCCGGATTCCAGCCATTGCCGCTGCCAGACGCTGTAATCCAGGTACTGAACCGGCAGCGGCGCAAGAGGCGACTCGCGATCATCGACGAACGCTTCGTACAGCGCGCTCAATTCCCGGGCGAAGATGTCCATCGCCCACCCTTCGGTGACGATGTGGTGCAGGGTCAGGACAAAGTAATGTTCCTGCTCGGCAGCCTTGACCAGACAGGCCCGTAGCAGCGGGCCGCGCTCCAGATCAAAAGGTTCATGGGCCTGGGCATCGGCAAAGGCCTGCAAACGCTGCTGGCGTCCAGCCTCGTTGAGCGCGGAGAAATCCTGCCATTGCATGTGCACGTTCGATTCCGCCGCGACCTGCTGGCAGGCCACGCCATCGACACTTGGAAATGTGGTGCGCAAGGTTTCGTGACGCACGATCAAGGCTTGCAGGGCCGCTTCGAATCGGCTGATGTCCAGCACACCGCGCAAGCGCGCCATACCGCCGACGTTATAGGCCGGGCTGTCCGGCTCCATCTGCCAGAGGAACCACATGCGCTGCTGGGAATAGGACAACGGCACCGGTTTGCTGCGGTCCACCGGTTTGATGGGCTGTTGACGGTTGCTGTCGCCCGCCGCCTGAATCGAGGCGACGTTCTCGGCAAAAGCGCCCAGTTCACTGGCATCGAACAGTACCCGCAACGGCAGCTCCACATCACAAGCCTGCCGCACGCGGGACACGATCTGCGTCGCCAGCAAGGAATGCCCGCCCAAGGCAAAGAAATCGTCGTTGAGGCCCACGCTCGCCAAGCCCAGGATTTCACGCCAGATGGCCGCGATCTGCTTCTGGAGTTCCGAGCGCGGTTCGACGTAAACCCGTAGCTGCCATTGCGGCTCAGGCAAGGCGCGGCGGTCCAGCTTGCCGCTGGGGCTTAGCGGCATCTGCGCCAGCTGGATCAGTTGCGCCGGGACCATGTAGTCCGGCAATTCAGCGGCCAGCGCGGTTCTGAGCTGTTCCGCGGGGACATCGCTGCTGGCGGTGTACCAGCCGATCAACTGCGCGCCGCCTTGTGTTTCCCGCACCATCACCACCGCCTCCAGGACAGTGGGTTGAGCCAGCAAACGCGCCTCGATTTCCTGGGGTTCGACGCGGAATCCGCGCAGCTTGACCTGTTGATCCAGACGGCCCAGATACTCGATCACGCCCTCGGCAGACCAGCGCGCCCGGTCGCCGGTGCGATACAGACGCGTTCCCGCATCACCCAATGGGTCGGGCACGAAGCGCTCGGCAGTGAGGCCAGGCCGCCCCAGATAACCACGGGCCAGACCGATACCGCCAATGCACAGCTCGCCCGCCACGCCAGCCGGTAACGGGTTGAGTTCGCTGTCCAGAATCCGGCACAGCACGTTGCCCAAGGGACGCCCGATGGGTGAACGCGGGCCGTCCTCGGTCCGGCACTGCCAATGAGTCACGTTGATCGCGGTTTCAGTGGGGCCGTAGCGGTTGTGCAACTCCACGTTCGGCAATTGCGCCAGCACCCGATTGCGCAGCTCGGCGGGCAAGGCTTCACCGCCGGAGAAAATGCGTTTCAGGCTGCTGCAACCCGCAACCTGTGGGTCTTCGATAAACAGCCGCAGCAATGGCGGGACGAAGTGCAAGGTGGTCACGCCAAACCGCTGGATCAACTCGACAATGCGTCGCGGATCGCGATGTTCTCCTGGCGCCGCGAGCACCAGTTGGCAACCGGTGATCAACGGCCAGAAACATTCCCACACGGACACATCGAAACTGACCGGGGCCTTTTGCATCAGCACATCGGCGTCGGTCAGTTGATAGGTGGCCTGCATCCATTGCAGGCGCTCGGCCAATGCCGAATGGGTAATGCCGACACCTTTGGGCTGACCGGTGGAGCCGGAGGTGTAGATCACGTACGCCAGGTTGTCGCCATGCAAGTGCAGGCCCGGCGCGCTGCGCGGCCATGGGTCCAGATGCAGGGTATCGAGGCTGATGGCGGTTACGTCTCCACTGATGGGCAAATCCGCCAGTAGATGACTTTGGGTCAGCAGCAGTTCGACGCCGCTGTCGCGCAGCATGAAGTTCAGGCGCTCCCTCGGGTAATCCGGGTCCAGCGGCACGTAGGCGCCGCCCGCCTTGATGATCGCCAGCAAGCCGATCAGCAATTGCGGCGATCGCTCGGCACAAATGCCGACACACACGTCCGGGCCGACGCCCTTGTCGCGCAGGTAATGGGCCAGTTGGTTGGCCTGGATATCGAGGCTGGCAACGTTCATCTGCCCGCCGTCCCAGAGCAGCGCGATGCGTTCCGGCGTATTTGCAGCCTGATCGGCCAGTAACTGCGGCAACCAGCGAGAGGCTGGCGGGCAAGCGGCCTGGCTCCATTGCTGTTGCTGCGCGTGTTCGGCAGCACTGAGCAGCGAGATATCGCCAATGCATTGGTTGGGCTGATCGCTGACCTGTTGCAACAAGGCAGTGAAATGCTCGGCCATGCGCTGCACGGTCTGCACATCGAACAGCTCGGCGGCGTAATCGAAATGCAGCGCCAGGCGCCCGCGATGGTCTTCCTCGCTGTGCAATTGCAGATCGAACTTGGCTTCGCGGCTGTGCCACGGCAGTTCGTCGGCCAGCAGTCCCGGCAACCGGCGCAGGGCGCTCAAATCCCGCTGCTGATGGTTGAACATCACCTGGAACAGGCCTTTTTCCCGCCCGTCGGGCATGGCTTCAAGCAGTTGTTCGAAGGGCAAATCCTGATGAGCCTGGGCGCCGAGGGCCGCTGTGCGGGCTTCGCTCAGCAATTGGCTGTACGGCTTGCGTGAATCCACGATGCCGCGCAACACCAGCGTATTGATGAAAAACCCGACCAAGCCTTGGGTTTCCAGACGCGGCCGGTTGGCGCCCGGCACGCCGATACGGATATCGGTCTGACCGCTGTAGCGATGCAGCCAGCTCTGAAAGGCCGCCAGTAACACCATGAACAGCGTGGCGTCATGCTCCTGCGCGGTGTAGCGCAGGGCATTGCTCAAGCCTTCGTCCAGTAACAGGCTGTAACGCGCCGCCTGCCGAGTGCGCAGGGCGCTGCGCGGATGATCGGTGGCCAGTGTCAACGTGGGCTGCTCGTCGCCCAATTGCTCGGTCCAGTAGCGCAGTTGCCGCTCAGCCTCCCCCGCCGCCAGCCATTGCCGCTGCCACTGGGCGTAATCGGCGTAGTGCAGCGCCAAGGCCGGGAGCGCAAGACTCTGGCCTTGGCTGGCGGCGGCGTACAACCTGGAAAACTCGTCGATCAATACATTCAGGGACCAGCCATCAGCAACGATGTGATGCAGCGTGACCCACAACTGGTGCTCCTGATCGTCCAGGCGCACCAGTGTCACCCGCAGCAGCGGGCCGGTTTGCAGATTGAACGGCGTTTGCGCTTCCTGTTCTCTGGCCTGCATGGCGTGCGCTTCGCGTTCCCTTGCGGGGCTGGCGCTTAGATCCAGATGCTGCAAAACAAAGGAGGCGTCAGGCGCGATGCGCTGCAATGCCTGCCCGTCCACTTCGAGGAAGCGCGTGCGCAAGGCTTCATGGCGCTCAATCAACTGCTGGAAACTGGCGGCGAGCGCTGCTTGATCCAGTTCGCCACGCAAGCGCAAGGCGGCAGGAATGTTGTAGGCCGCGCTCCGGGGTTCCAGCTGCCAAACGATCCACAAACGGTTTTGCGCCAGGGATTGCGGCAAATCGTGATCGCGGCTCAGTGCGCTAATAGCATCTTGGGACGGCACGCCAGCGCTTTGCTGGTGAGCGACTTCAGTGGCGAACTGTGCCAGTGACGGCGATTCGAACAACAGCCGCAGGTTCAGCTCCAGCCCGAGCACTTCCCGCAGCCGAGCCATGACCTGCGCCGCCGCGATGGAATTGCCGCCGAGCAGGAAGAAGTGATCATCGGCCGCGATGTGCGCGACCTGTAATTGTTCCCGCCAGATGGCGGCGATGGTGTCTTGCAGATCATCGGTCGCGCTGGCGAGTACTTGCTCAAGATGCTGCTCATCCGGGAACCGTGCATAACAGTCGAGGCTGCCGTCGACCACTCCCTTGGCACACGCGCCGCGTTGCAGCTTGCCGCTGGAGGTCTTGGGCAACGCGCCTGGATTGAGCAACACCACGACGCCGGGCGCTTCCTGAAACGCTTCGGCCACGGTTTGGCGGATGGCTTTGATCAGGGCTTGAGGCGCGAGGATCTTCTGCACGCTACGGCTGATTTCTGCCGCAATGCCAATACTGTCCACGCCGTTTTCGCGAATGGCGAACGCCGCCACCCGGCCTTTGCGCACCACGTCCACTTCCCGCTCGATGGCCTGCTCAATGTCCTGTGGATAAAGATTGTGGCCGCGCACGATGAGCATGTCTTTCAAGCGGCCGGTGACGAACAGTTGACCGTCGCGAGTGAAGCCCAGGTCGCCGGTGCGCAGCCAGGTACGGCCTTCGCGCTGGACGAATGTCGTGGCGCTGGCTTCAGGGTTACGCCAATAACCGTGGGCGATGCTCGGGCCAGCGGCGCAGATTTCGCCGATCTGATTGTCAGCCAGGACCTCGCCCGTCGCAGGCTCGACGATTTGCAGCGCGTGGTCCGGCTGGCTGCTGCCGCAACTCATCAACACAGTGTCGCTGCCCGCCTCGGCACGGTTCTGCATGAGAGCCTGGCCGTCCACTTCAAGAATGCCGATGCCGCGCCCGCGCTGCCCGCCACTGACAAACAGCGTCGCTTCGGCCAGGCCATAACAGGCAAAGAAGCTTTCTTCGGTGAAGCCGCAGGCAGCAAATTTGTTGCTGAACAGATCGAGACTGTCCTGGCGAATCGGCTCGGAACCGGAGAACGCCACCCGCCATTGACTCAGATCCAGACCGGCAAGAGCCGATTCGCTGACTCGCTCGCTGCACAGGCGCCAGGCGAAGTCAGGCCCGCCGCTGATGGTTCCACCGTATTCGCTAATGGCTTGCAGCCAACGCACCGGACGCGCCAGAAAATACCCAGGCGACATCAACACGCAGGGCACGCCGCTGAAAATGGGTTGCAGCAGCCCGCCGATCAATCCCATGTCGTGATACAGCGGCAGCCAGCTGACAATCACGTCGTCCGGATTAAGGTCAATGCCAAAGCCGCGCCGAATCAACAACTCGTTGGCAACCAGATTGCCGTGCGTCACTTGCACGCCCTTGGGCAGCGCCGTGGAACCGGAGGTGTATTGCAGGAAAGCGATGTCGTCGGCGTGCAATCGCGGTTCGCGCCATTGAGTGGCCAGCTCATCGTCGAGGCTGTCCACGCATAGCAGCTGCGGCGCAGTGGCGGTGTTCAAGTGTCCCATCTGCAACAGCGGATCACGCAGGGCGGCCAGGGTCAGGATCAGACGCGGTTCGGCGTCGCCAAGGATCGACAGCAGGCGCTCCTGATGATGGCGACGCGCCGACTCAGGCGGATAGGCCGGCACCGCAATCACTGCGGCGTACAAACAGCCAAAGAACGCCGCCACATAGTCCGGCCCGCTGGGGAACAGCAACACCGCGCGCTCACCGGGCTCGACCCGGGCTTGCAGTGCGGCGGCGATAGTCCGGGCCTTTTGGTCCAGCTGGCGATAGGTAAGCACTGCGCCTTCGCTGGCGTCTTCGGCAAGAAAACGCAGGGCAATTCGATCAGGCTGGCGGGCCGCATGGTGTTGCAGGGCCTGCGCCAGAGTGTGGGGAAGTTCGAATGCGTCGATCATGGTTGTTCCTGCCTGAGTCTGGCTTGCAATCGGAATACTGGAGATCGGCGCACCGAACGTGCGCCGGTATTGCGGCATGGATCAGCTGGCTGCGGCGGCCGGTGAGCGCTGGCGACTGGTCCGCGCCAGATGCTGTTCGGCATAGCAGCGCAGGCAACGCAGCAAGGCGACTTCCTGCTGTTGAAGGAAGAAGTGATGGCCTTCGAACATGTCCAGGGAGAAGCCGACAGTGGTTTCGTCCTGCCAGTCGAGCAGCTCTTCAACGCGCACGCTGTCCTGCTTGCCTCCAAACACATGGACCGGCATCGACAGCGGTTGGCGAGGCAGGTATTCAAAGCTGCCACACAGCAGGAAATCGGCCCGCAGGATGGGCAGCATCAATGCCATCAAGTCGCTGTTGGCCAGTGCGTCTTCCGAGGTGCCTTGCAGGCTTCGCAAACGCTCGATGAGTTGGTCGTCGGTCTTGGCCACGCGGTATTCGCTAACGTCCCGGCGGGCCGGGCCCGCGGTGGCCGAGGTGAACAGGCATAACGGCGCAGGAGTGCCGAGCTCATTCAGGGCATGAGCCAGTTCATAAGCGAGCAGGCCGCCGAGGCTGTGGCCGAACAGGGCATAAGGTTGATCCGGTGTATCCGCCATTTGCAGGCTGATTTCCCTGGCCAATTGCCGGGCAAGGCCACGAATATCGGTGTGCAGCGGCTCGTTCATGCGCATGCCGCGTCCGGGCAATTCCAGCGGATGAACCTCAAGCCACTGCGGCAATACCCGTCGCCAGCGGCTGTAGACCATGGCGCTGGCGCCGGAATACGGCAGGCAGAACAGGCGCAAGCTGTCGAAGGCGCTCATTTCAGGCCACCACTTTGTCCTGATCCATCTTCTGTCGCAGGCTCAGCGGGCGCATGTCGGTCCAGTGCTGCTCGATGTACTCCAGGCACTCCTTCTTCAGGCCCTTCATACCGACGGCCCGCCAACCGTTGGGAATAGCCTTGTAGTCGGGCCAGATGGAGTATTGCTCTTCGTGATTGCACACCACTTGGAAGGTGAGGTCTTCGCGATCAAATACCATGTCGTTCTCCTGCTGCATGGGGGCCGGGCGGTGAGCCGGCGCTGTCACCAAGGAGAACGGATGGGCTTGGGAATTAATTAGTGACGGCTGTTGTTGACGTTTCGGGCCATCACAAAGCCAGCAGCGAACTTCGTGATAGTTATATTTCTCAATTGACAATAATTATCATCCAGCCTAATTTGTTGCCCGGTGTGTAGGGGGCTTCCCCTGCAAAGCTTCAGCTGCCCATTGCTGCAAGGTGATTTCCATGCCGGAACAACTATCCACAAGTACGTGTGATTCACCGTTACTTCAGGCGTTCGTAGAAAACCGCCTTATCCTGGTCAAAATCGCCGCCCGTATCACGGGTTGTCGCTCACGCGCCGAAGACGTCGTACAGGACGCTTACTTCCGACTGCAATCCGCGCCGCAGATCACCTCGTCGATCAAGGCTCAACTGAGTTACCTGTTTCAGATCGTGCGCAACCTGGCCATTGATCATTACCGTAAACAGGCACTGGAGCAGAAGTACTCAGGCAGTGAGGAAGAAGGGCTGAATGTGGTCATTCATGGCGCCTCTCCCGAAACCTCGCATATCAATTTCACCACGCTGGAAACCATTGCCGACGCCTTGACCGAATTGCCGAGCCGTACCCGGTACGCGTTTGAGATGTATCGCCTGCACGGCGTGCCACAAAAAGACATCGCCAAGGAACTCGGTGTATCGCCCACCCTGGTGAACTTCATGATCCGCGATGCCCTGGTGCATTGCCGCAAGGTGTCGCGCCAGGAACCCCGCGCGCTGCGTCGCTGACCGCCGCTATGGGCAGGACAGTCCTGCCCGCGCTGCACCTTTTCCCTTGCCGGTCAAAGCCGTTGGCACTGTTTGAAGAAATGCTCCCGATCAAGGCTCATAAGGGCTGCGCGCTTATGAGGGAAGTCGAATTCTTTCTCCCGGACAAAGCCCTGCGCCTGCATGTAACCGATCATTTTCGCGTTGTCCGAACGAGGTTCTGACACGATGCGCCGAGTGCGTTCATCGTCGGCGAACACGTAGTGCAACAACGCTGACAGCCAACTGGCCACCTTATGTGGGCCACGATGATGTTCCTCCCCGACCAGCATGTGAACGCCCCGATCATGGTCGGCCACGTCATAGAACGGCGCGACGCGATCTTCCATGGCCCAGTACACTTCGAAATACCCGAACGGCTGATCGTCGAAACAGCCAATCAAGGTCACCGTATGGGGATCGGATGCCTGTTTGAGCAAGTACTCCCGATGTTGCTCAAGATCGCCTCCCTCTTGCCAGAACGCCAGAACCCGCGGGCTGTTTTGCCACCGATTGAAACGTTCCAGATCGCGGTCTATGTCCAGGGTTCGCAAGGAAACACTGCTGCCCAGTCGGGCATCGAAACGCCGATAAACTTCACCCTCTGGCTTGGGGGGACGAATAGGTCGCGAACGGCTAAGCGGCAATAAAGAGGACATGTTTGGTTCTCACGAAAAAGATGCAGTCCATGAGAAAACGTGAGCGGCGCGGATAAATTTAAGGGTCCGGACTGACGTGCCGACGACTGAAATCAATGCTGCATCACGTGATGCATCCATGTAAAAATGTCGACCGTCATTCAACGAGGCAGAAGTCGGGAGGCTCATTGCATGCGTTACGCACAGGATCACAAGGCCCAAACTCACCAGCGCATTCTGCATGAGGCGTCAGCACGCTTTCGTCGTGACGGTATTGGCGCAACCGGTCTGCAACCGTTGATGAAAGCCTTGGGGCTGACCCATGGAGGCTTTTACGCGCACTTCAAATCCAAAGACGATCTGGTGGAAAAAGCGTTGCGTTGCGCTGTTGATGAGGCCGACGAGCGCACCGATCCTGTATTTGCTCAAGAGGATCCGCTGGCCCATTACATCGATCTGTATCTCTCGCAGATGCACCGGGACAACCCCGACAAAGGCTGCCCGCTACCCACCATGTCATCGGAACTGGGGCAGCGCGGACAACCGAGCCCAATCACTGACAAACTCATTCATTCAAGGCTGAACGCTCTCAGAAGCGCCCTGCCCGATGGTCCCGATGCCGAAGCGCAGAGCATGGCGATGCTGTCGACATTGGTGGGCGCTCTGGTAATTTCCCGCAGCGTGCAGGACCCGGAACTTTCGGACCGGATCCTGGCAGCAGCACGCGAATCATTGAAAAAGCCCCCGAAAGAGGCTTGATCATCCCCGCCAGCGGCGAAACAGCACGCTGGCATTGACGCCTCCGAAGCCGAAGCCGTTGGATAAGGCGTACTCGATATCCATGGGTCTGGCGCAACCATGCACAATGTCGAGCCCTTGCGCGGCCTCGTCAGGGTGCTCGAAATTGAGTGTCGCCGGTGCAATCTGATCGCGAATCGCCAAGGCAGTGAAAATCGCTTCGATACCACCTGCGGCACCCAGCAAATGCCCTGTCGCGGATTTGGTCGACGTCACCGCAACTGATTTCTGATCACCAAAAACCGCCTTGATTGCTGCCATTTCGCCTTTATCGCCGACGGGCGTGGAAGTGGCGTGAGCGTTGAGATGCTGGATTTGCGCGGGTTCCACTCCCGCCTGGCGAAGAGCAGCCTGCATGGAACGCTGCGCTCCGCTGCCATCCTCCGGCCCGGCCGTCAAATGATAGGCATCGGCGCTGGTGCCATAGCCCACCAATTCGACGATCGGCGTGGCACCACGGGCCAATGCGTGCTCCAGGGACTCAATGACCAGAATTCCGGCTCCCTCGCCCATGACGAAACCATCACGATCCCGATCAAAAGGCCGTGAAGCCCGCTCAGGTGTTTCGTTGAAGCCGCTGGACAACGCCCGCGCGGCAGCAAATCCCGCAAGACTCACCCGGTCGATGGCGGCTTCAGCCCCACCGCAGATCGCGATGTCCGCCTCGCCGCAACGAATCATCCGGGCCGCATCGCCAATAGCCTGAACCCCAGCGGCGCAGGCAGTGACGGGAGCGCCCAGCGGTCCCTTGAAGCCATGTTGAATAGAGACATGACCCGCCGCGAGATTAACCAGAAACGACGGGATGGTGAACGGAGAAAGACGCCGTGGCCCGCGCGTGGCGGTGGTCCTGACCGCCTCGGCAATGGACACGAACCCTCCGATACCGGAACCGATAATCGTCGCCGTTCGCTCTTGGTCCTGCTCAGTGTCCGGGACCCAGCCGGCTTGTGCCACCGCCTCTTTGGCCGCCGCGAGAGCAAACAGGATGAAGCGGTCCATTTTCTTCTGTTCTTTGACAGCAACCGCGTTATCGGCGTCCAGACCGGCTTCCGGGTCATCGGCCAGCGACGGCACACGGCCACCCACCTTGCCCGGCAGGTCAGCGACCACATCCTCTGCCAACCTGACAATGCCGGAGCGACAGTCCAGCAACCGACGCCATACTGATTCAACGCCGCAACCGAGCGGCGTGACCAGGCCCATTCCGGTGACTACGATTCGTGGAGCACTCATAGACTCACTCTCTTGGTCTGCATGGGAAATATCAACCTTTATAGCGAGCGGCCGCATGACTCAGGGACAGGTTCGGGCCGAGCGCCAGGCGCGCAGCCACGACCGCATCCCAATCTGCGGCGTCAGGCAGGGAAGGAATGGTCACCCGTTCGGCCTGATCGAAACCGGCGAGCGCGGCATCGACCATTTCCGTGACGTCCATGACCATTTCCTGAGGAAGCGTGTTCAAATCCAGACCGCTGCGTTCCCAGATTTCAGTACGCGTCACGCCGGGCAATACAGCCTGAACCTGAATTCCTAGGGGACTGACTTCGGCGTGCAGCGATTGGCTCAGGCTCAACACATAAGCTTTGGTAGCAGCATAGGCGGCATTGAAGGTCTCGGGCATCATCGCGACCACTGACCCAAGATTAATGATCGCGCCTCGACCTTGCTTACCGAAACCCGCGGCGGCGGCAGACGCCAGATGGGTCAAGGCAACGACGTTGAGCTGGATAAGTTTGTCCAGGCCTTCCGGGTCGGCTTCAGCCAGGGTCCCCGTGAAAGCGACGCCCGCGTTATTCAACAGCAGGGTGATCGACGCGTCCTCACGCAGGCGACTTTCTACGACCGAAAGCTCGGCCCGGTTGGTCAGATCAGCCTTGAGCACCTCAACATTGACACCGGCCTGCTGACGCAAACGTGCCGCCAGGGTTTCGAGCCGGCCTGAATCTCTGGCAACCAAAAGCAGGTCATAGCCGCGCTTGGCGAGGCGGTCTGCATAGATCGCCCCTATACCTGAAGACGCCCCGGTGATCAGCGCCGTGCCCTTTGCGTTTGTTGCAGTCATCTTGATTCTCCAGCCCTGCGGGCAGCCACGTAAGATTACGACCGTAATTTAAATACATTGTATGTCGGTCGACATTCATCATGTCAAGAGCAGAGATTTATCTTGGGAAGCAAGGATTCAGGACGGGAGAAACGTGAGGAGGGAGTGGCCGATCATTGACCGGCCGGGTCGAAACCAATGTCAGGAGAGCTTATTGAATCGCAAGCTTGTCACGGTTCTTTTCCAGAATGGCTTTACCAATGCCTTTGACCTCGATGAGCTCATCAATGGACGTAAACTCACCATTGGCTTCACGGTGCGCAATGATTGCGTTGGCTTTGCCCTTGCCAATACCGGACAGCTGCTTTTGAAGAGTGTCGGCATCTGCAGTGTTGATATTGACCTTATCGGTCATCCGCTGCTCGCCGCTTCCCATCATGGATTTGTCCATCATCGGCTTGTCTGTCATTGACGCGTCCGCCATGGGTTTATCCATTGACGCGGAAGTCATCGGAGCAGCCGTTACAGCAACCGAAGCACTGGTGAGCAAAGCAAACACTAACGAAGACAGAAACGATTTACGCATGAGCAGGCTCCAAAGCATCATTAAAATTTACAACTTTCTAAAGTTGCTCATTAAAATTAGTTCAGACATAAAAACTGTCAACAGCGTGAAAAGTTTCTAATTATTACCTTGCCCCGACACAAAAAATAATTTGACTTTTACTTACCGAGTTTGACGTCGCCGTCTGCAGATGGCGCATCGCCGCGACGTTCTTGATATATCCAGTCAACAATTTCTCCGTCTGGCGAATAACCATTTACTGTTTCCCTGAGTTGTTGCCTGACAGCGGTATAGTCATCACCGTCAACTGCTGCGAGCAGCCGGGAAAGGCGAACTTTCAAGACTTCCCAGGGTAAATAGTCTTCGTGAGCACTCATGATCATCGGATGTTCGGTGGACACAACGTTATCGCCTATCAGCAACTCTTCGTACAACTTTTCGCCTGGACGCAGGCCCGTAAATTCAATTGATATATCGCCATGCGGATTCTTCTCCGACCTGATACTGAGGCCTGACAAATGCACCATTTTCTCTGCCAGTTCTACGATCTTCACCGGCTCGCCCATGTCCAGGACAAAAACATCACCGCCCTGCCCCATGGACCCGGCCTGGATAACCAACTGAGCAGCTTCCGGAATAGTCATGAAATAGCGGGTAATTTTTGGATGCGTGACAGTCAAGGGGCCACCGGACTGAATCTGTTTATGGAACCGTGGAATCACCGACCCCGACGAGCCCAGAACATTACCGAAACGAACCATGATGAAACGCGTCTTGTTGACTTGGTAAACATTGGCTTTATCACCAAACATTACCGGAGCCGTTTCGCGGCTCAAAGCCTGCAATGTCAGCTCGGCCAGACGTTTGGTGCTGCCCATGATATTCGTCGGCCTTACAGCCTTGTCTGTGGAAATCAGTACAAAGTTCGCCACGCCTGCCTGTAACGCCGCCTGAGCCGTATTAAGCGTACCTACCACATTGTTGATTATGCCTTCGGCGATATTGTGCTCGACCATAGGCACATGCTTATAGGCAGCCGCATGATATACGGTCGCTACATGCCAGGTTTTCATCATGTCCAATAGCTTGGAATGATTGCGCACCGATCCCAGAATCGGCAAAAGCTTAACCGACAGGGATTCCCGGTCCACCCGCTGTTCAAGCTCGGAAAGGATCGTGTACAGATTGAATTCGCTGTGATCGAACAACAACAGCGTGGTCGGACCCAGCAGGAGAATCTGACGACAAAGTTCGGAGCCTATGGAACCACCGGCGCCGGTCACCAGTACAACCTGGCCTTTGATGCAGCGCTCCAGTAATTCTTCCTGGGCAGGCACGGAGTCACGTCCCAAAAGGTCAGCGATATCCACCTCCTGGAGGTCATCAACCTTGACCCGGCCTGCGGCAAGATCCATGAACCCGGGAACGCTTCGCACATGCAGCGGGAAGCCTTCGAGGTATCCCAGGACCTCGCGACGCCGACCTCGGGTGGAGGATGGAATCGCCAGCAGTATTTCCTGGGCGCCGGTGACCTCAATCATTTGCTGGATGTGTTTTGGCTTATAAACCTGAAGACCCGAAATGACCCTGTTGGAGATCGACTCGTCATCATCGATAAAGGCGACGGGACGCATGAGACGTCCCATTCGCAGGGCAGCAACGAGTTGATTACCCGCCGCTCCCGCACCGTAGATTGCCACCTTGGGCAGTCCGTCGTCACGGTTGGTGAAAGGGACGTGCTGAGCAGCAGAAAACCAGTCACCGAGAAAATATTGACGCATCGCCAGACGCAGCCCGCCAATCATCACCAGGCTCAGCCACCAGTAGTTGAACATGATGGAACGAGGTACTACCGGCTTATGGTTGGTGTAGGAATAAACTATGCAGCCCAGAATAAGAGCGGAAAGGCTGACGGCCTTGATGATGGCTATAAGCGCATCATTGCCGAAATAGCGCATGACCGCCCGATACATGCCGAATCGAATAAACAGAGGAATAGCGACAATAGGCGCACTTATGAACAGCCACGTATGTTTTTCCAGCGGGTTGACCAGATCGTCAATTCCCAGGCGAACGACGAACGCCATCCAAAGCGCGAACCATACCAACACAACATCGGTGGCAACCTGAATCACTCGCTTTTGTCGACGTGGCAATGCCACCAGAAAATTCCGTAACGTGTTCATGACTCCTTCCCGCACCTCTTGCTACCCCTTTAACCTCGACACTGCGTATGTGAGCTGCTACGAAAATATACAGTTGGTCAATTTATCTGAAAAACCCCGGAGCCGCCCTGTCAATTGCGCTCAAGTTCACCGGCATTGAACTTGATCGCCAGCACCACCAAGGGCACATACGCGATGCCAATGCCCAACAGCCCGTCAACCCCGGAGGTTGCGACCCACAACGCCAGCGGGATCAGCCATAACGCATTGATCAAACCGACCGCCACCGTCACTGGCAAATGCCGCCCATATCGCCGTGATGCAGATTGATAAGCATGGCTGCGATGGGCTTCATACACCTTGTCCCCGCGCAACAAACGACGAGAGAGCGTGAACGTTGCATCAACGATAAAGACGCCCAACAAAATCAGCCACGCCCAAAAAAGCTCAGGAGCGATCCAGCCTGCCTGCAATGAGACCACACCCAATACAACGCCTAGAAAACCGCTGCCTGCGTCGCCCATGAAGATCCTGGCGGGTGGGAAATTCCAGAACAGAAAACCGGCAACCGCTGCCGCTAACAGCATTGGCATCCAGATCAGGTGACTGAATCCGCCCACCATATAAATCAAGCTGGCTCCAAAACAAACGCTCAACGCTTCGACACTGGCGATTCCGTCGATCCCGTCCATGAAGTTGTACAGATTGAGCATCCATACCAGATAGAAGGCTGCCAGGACGTTACCAACAAAGCCTAAATTCACACGCTGGCCGAGAACGTCCAACGGCGCCATGCCTCCCAGCCAGAACAGCGCCCATACAGCGGCAGTGAAATGACCGAGCAGTCGCCATCGAGCAGCGATGTGCCCGTGATCGTCCATGAAACCGATCACCGCGACCAGTGCTCCGGCGCCCCCCACTGCCAGCAACTCGGCAATGGGCACTCGGTGCTGTATGCCCAGCAGGACCAGCGCCAGAAGGAAGGTAACGACGATCGCAACGCCACCACCCCTGGGAGTCGGAATCGAATGCGAACTGCGGGAGTTGGGCACGTCCATCAAACTTTGCGCCAGCGCGTAACGACGAAGAACAGCCGTCAGTATCAAGGACAACAAAACAGCCAGTACAACCCACCACCACTCACTCATCGTGCTTATGTTCCAGATAATAGCCTGCTGTCCTGATCATCGCCTCCTTGACAGTCACCGGAGGCGTCCAGTCGAGCATCGTACAGGTTTTGGTTATATCGACCTGCAGGGATCCGCAGAGTCTTTGAGAGAATCGTCCCTTGCCCAACAGCGCTGCAGCGGACGTCAGCATCCACATCGGCACCGGTATCAGGCGCCCAGGTTTGCCCAACGCCTGGGCCATTTGTCTCAGAAGACCGGTCGTGGATAGATCTTCGCCATCGCTGACCAGGAAGGTTTGATTGGCGGCTGCCGGGTGCCAAGTACAAGTCGCAATCAGGTCCACCAGATTATCCAGTGCAACAAGACTGCGACGGTTGTCGATGGCACCCAAGGGGAGCGGAACTCCTTTGTCTAGCCAGCGCATCATGTTGAGAAAATTGGCTTTTACCCCGGGTCCATAAACAAGCACCGGCCGAATGATTACAACCTCCATACCTGTTCGGGCCGCCAGCAACCGAAGACCCTGCTCGGCTTGCGCCTTGGAAACGCCATAGGGGTCAGAAGGATTGGCTTGCTGATCCGCAATGAAGGGTTTGTTCGGGGCAGTCGCTTCTCCGTTGACCTTGATCGAACTGATGAAGATGAATCGCTTTACACCCGCCGACGCGGCCTGCTCGGCAAGATTCAAGGTGCCGGCGACGTTGATTCGGAAATATTCGGCCTCGGGATTCATCGACGTATCGTTCATCACATGGACGCGAGCAGCGGCGTGGACGACCACGTCTGCATTCTCGACAAAGGCTTTCCACTGAGCATTGGGTTCAATGGAGGCGATCGTTACAACTTCCACGGCGCGGCCAGCATCCGGAAAGGCGCCGCGCACTGCGATGCGCACCGAAAACCTGGGGTGAGCCGACAAATAACGCGAAACTGCGCCACCGACAAACCCTGTCGCGCCAGTCACGGCAACTAGCGTTGTTTTACCAACCATGAGACGAAACCCTGAAAATTTTAAGGGATGTTACTGCCCCCCCTTCAAAACTCAATTGAAATATTCGATAACCCAAGGATTACTTTGTACCTTACCAATATTCGGTCCAAGCCTTTGGAAACGCCCTACAACCCATATGAAATTGCAGTAACCAAATCCCTGAGGCTGATAACCATTCAGACGTTTATCAGCTTGTGATCATGACGCTGCGCTTGTTAATTTCATATTGTCGCTCCAACGAAAGGCTCAATGCCTTCTTCGCATTCCGCTCACCATGAACAAGTGTAATCCGCTCGGGCCACTCGCTCATCTGCGTTACGAACTCAATCAACTCCGCTTGATCCGCGTGAGCTGAATATCCTCCCATGGTCGTCACCCCCGCCTTTACCTGAAAGCGCTGCCTATCCAGCTCGACGTAGCCAGCTTCAGGGCCGTACTTCTGAATGGCCGCACCCGGAGTGCCTGATACCTGATATCCGACAAAGACAATATTATGTCTATCGTCTTCCAGCATGGCCTTAAGGTAGTTGACGATTCGTCCCCCCGTACACATCCCGTTGCCGGCGATGACAATCGCGGGCCGTCGAGTACTTGCCAGGTAGTTGACGATCTGGAGATGCTTGTCATGGCTGTCGACGGTGATCAACTGGTCGAACGCCAGCGGTTTCCTTCCTTCGCTCACTCGTATACGGGCCTCGACATCCCAGTAGTCGGTGAACTCCTTGTATATAGAAGTGAAGCGCGCTGCCAGCGGAGAATCCAGAATAATCGGGAGTTGGGACCAGCCCCCCACAATGCTGCCTTCAGTTCCTTCGGGCGCGGCAGGGAAAGGCGAAGCATTGAGCACCTTGCGACGCAGAATATCTTCGATCTCGTAAAGCAGTTCCTGAGTTCGGCCGATGCTGAATGCGGGTATCAGTACCGTGCCATGGTCAGCCAACGCCTGATCAATGACCCTCTCCAGGCGCAACTGCCGACTGGCGCGGTCTTGATGCAGGCGATCTCCATATGTACTTTCCAGTATCAGGATATCTGCCCGTTCGGGCGATTTTGGGCTTGGTAAAAATGGGGTGTTGCTCGAACCGAGATCACCTGAAAACACTACCCGTTCATTGCGGTTTTGCACTGGGTATTCGATATCGCACTCAACATAGGCAGAACCCAAAATATGCCCCGCTCGCTGCAGGCGAACCCGGCAGACCAGAGCGTCGGTTTCGAGAATCGTGAACCAGTGATCGAAAGGCAGCGCAACTACACGTTTGTTTATAAGGCCCAGGTATTCTTGCTGCTCGTCCGGGGAGCGACCGAACTGGTGACTGAACACATCTTCCAATACAACCGGCAACAAATGAGCAGAGGGTTCGCTGCACAGGATCGGCCCGGTGTACCCCGCCGCAAGTAACTCGGGAATGCGACCGGCATGATCAGCATGCACATGGGTCAACACGAGAACTTTTACGTTATCGAGCGCGAACTTGATAGAACTATCAGACGACGTCTCATTATCGCCAACGGTTTCTAACAGCGAACCACAATCAACCAGAAGACTGTGATGCTGATCCATATGTAACTCATGGCAGGACCCGGTAACGCTTTCGACCGCACCGTGGTGAGTAATCTGCGGGAAATGCATGGATAACCTCTTCAATCCTGACTCCGCAGTGAAGCTTGCAAGAGCGCAGCCGGTCTCGGCTATATATAGAAAATGAAGGGCATTCTGCTCGCGAGATTTTTTTTTGCAACCAATTGACAAAACAGAGGCACTGACTAAATCCAGTGCCAATTAACCATATCATCCTATATCCACGCGGAAATTCGTTAACCCATTAAACTTTGGTAATAAGACCCTCAAAATATTCATATCCCTCATACAAATAAATCAGAAATTTCCTACACGACAGAGTTAGGATTACTACAAAATTAAAGGATCTATATCGGCCAATTGAAACAGGCAGAAGAATAATAGTTCTAAACAAGAAGGGAAACATGGTGGCTTGCACTGAGTTGCACTGCTATTCCAGTCCATGTGCAGGCCTGCGCAGCAATCAGCTAACTAGATGGCCGCACGCTTGCGTTTTTTCCGCAAACTCATAGCCCAGCCCAGGAAGGGGCCGACAAGCATACCTGTAAGAAGTGCAAGCACAACCGGCACCGCCAACGACAGCTGGGGAGCCGACCATCCTAAGAACGCCAGCGAGACAGGCTGCTGATTTTCGAGGATAAAAATAATCACGGTCGCGACCACGGCCAGGGAAATGATGCCTAGCAGGGCACGTACAAGAGTCTGCATCTATTCAATCTCCGTTCAGGAGGCCTAAAGCCCCTCTTCTTCATCTTCATTCACACGGTCGCGCAATTCTTTGCCCGGCTTGAAATGCGGAACAAATTTGCCGTCCAGCGTAACTGATTGCCCGGTTTTGGGATTGCGACCAACGCGAGGTGCGCGGTAATGCAAAGAGAAACTTCCAAAACCGCGTATTTCAATGCGGTCGCCGGTGGCCAGACATTGGGACATTTGTTCAAGCATGGTCTTGATGGCCAACTCGACATCCTTGGATGAGAGTAGCCCTTGATGGGTGACAATTCGTTCGATCAACTCCGACTTCGTCATATTTTTCCCTTCTTTTTCAAGCAGCTAGATCAGCGCTCCGAAGGTTTTAGCATGACCGCATCGATTTGAACAGCCCAAGTATTGACTTATGTGAGGCTATTACCACCGCAGATTCACCTTCGTCAGCCATAGGTACTCACACAGCCCAACGCCCAGAACGGCCCTGTGGAGCGCCTGACGGCGAAAATACTAAGTAGCGCCACCTGAACAGAGGATGTGGGGTCTATTCGCCTCACCGCAGCCTCACGAGCACCCGCTCAAATCCCACCCACAAAAAAGGGCGACCGAAGTCACCCTTTTTAATGGTCAATCAGAACTTAGTTCTGTTTTTCCATTTGTGCGCGAAGCAGGTCACCAATAGTGGTAGGACCGGTGCTTTCTGCAGTTTCTGGCTTGCTACGCAGGCTTTGGATCGCTTCTTTCTCGTCTTCAACGTCTTTCGACTTGATGGACAAGCTGATCACGCGGCTCTTGCGGTCAACGCTGATGATCTTGGCTTCGATCTCTTCGCCTTCTTTCAGAACGTTACGCGCGTCTTCAACGCGGTCACGGCTGATTTCGGAG
>DASVUK010000044.1:0-4174 GCA_036387095.1 Pseudomonas sp. | reverse complement strand
CGGGTATCATACACGCACGTGATTTTTGGGGCCATTTATGCGGATCATCAGTGTGAACGTAAATGGCATTCAGGCCGCAGTCGAGCGTGGTTTGCTCAGTTGGCTGCAGGCTCAGAATGCCGACGTCATCTGCCTTCAGGACACCCGCGCCTCCGCCTTCGAACTGGACGACCCAGCCTACCAACTGGATGGCTATTTCCTTTATGCCTGCGAAGCTGAAGTGCCGGCCCAAGGTGGTGTGGCGCTGTATTCGCGGTTGCAACCGAAAGCGGTAATCAGCGGTCTGGGCTTCGAAACAGCCGACCGTTACGGGCGTTACCTGCAAGCAGATTTCGACAAAGTCAGTATTGCAACCTTGCTGCTTCCTTCGGGAATGAACGGCGATGAAGACTTGAATCAGAAATTCAAGCTCATGGACGATTTCGGCAAGTATCTGGACAAGCAGCGCCGTAAGCGCCGCGAATATATCTATTGCGGCTCGTTGTACGTGGCGCAGCAGAAGCTGGACATCAAAAACTGGCGCGACAGCCAGCAATCTCCGGGTTTCCTGGCGCCAGAGCGTGCATGGATGGACGAAATCGTCGGCACCATGGGCTATGTCGATGCCTTGCGCGAAGTGAGTCGTGAAGGTGATCAATACAGCTGGTGGCCTGATAACGAACAGGCTGAAATGCTCAATCTCGGCTGGCGCTTCGACTATCAGCTCCTTACGCCTGGCTTGCGACGCTTTGTTCGCAGCGCTCGCTTGCCGCGTCAGCCACGCTTCTCGCAACATGCTCCGCTGATCGTGGACTACGATTGGACGCTGACCATCTAGTGTTCAACCGCCCACAAAAAAGCCGACTTCGTGTCGGCTTTTTTTGTGCTCACCCCTACAGGTATGGGTACAAGCCAAGCTGTCATGCCCGGTGCAATGTCGCCAGAAAACCCGCTGCTCCCACAAACAACCCGGCAAAGGTGCGGTTCATGCGGCGTTGCTGTTTCGGAGTCTTCAGCAGGCGCAGTACGCGCGAGGCGAGTCCGGTGTAACCGGCCATGACGACCAGATCGACGCTGACCATAGTGGCGCCAATGGTCAGGTATTGAGCGAGCAGTGGGGCATTCGGATCGATGAACTGCGGCAAGATCGCCAGCATGAACACCAACGCCTTGGGGTTGCTGATGTTGACCAGGAAGCCACGTGCCACAAGGCTCAGCGGTTTGCCGATCGGGCGTATGGCCGGATTATCGGACATGTCGCCGGGGAGTGCGCGCCATTGTTTCACGCCCAAATAGATCAGGTAGGCCACACCAAACCATTTGATCAGTGTGAACGCCAGCGCCGAGGTCGCCAGCACCGCACCAACACCTGCCGCGACAATTGCGATCTGAGCGGCCAGCGCGATTTGCAGGCCCAAGGCGTTCCAGTAACCGCGCCAGAACCCGTATTGCAAGCCACACGACATCGACGCAATCGCACCGGCACCCGGTGACAAACTGATGACCCAGCAAGCGGCGAAAAAGCCCAGCCACGTTTCCAATGCCATAACACACCTCAAAGCCTAAGGAACTACCGGATAAGCTAATGATTGCTTGGACAATTGGCTATGAATTTATTGCGAGTGAGCGCACTTCAGAAAAATCTACTGATCACCCAGGCGCTTTTCCAGCGATGCTACCGGTAGTACATCGCTGCCGCGCCAACGCCGCACCGACTTCTGGAAAAACTGGCTGTTGGGTACTTGCACCAGCGCACCGCCCGCTTCCGGCAGTTCGATCAAGGTGGTGAACATCAGATTGATCGCGGTCACACGACCTTTGACGCCGGGCTTGTCGAGTGTATCGACCAGCTCGACCACGTCGCCAATACGAAATGGGCCAATGGTGTAGATCAGGATCGCGCACAGCAGGTTGGAGAGCACGCTCCACATGGCGAAGAACGCTACGGCCGCAACGGCGACGAACCCCGACAGCGCCGTCCACAGGACGGTTGCCGAAACACCCAACCGACCCAATACGAAGACGAACGCACTGCCCATGATCAACCAGCGCAAACCGCCGCGCAGCGGCATGAGCAATTCTGGCGGCAAAGGGTAACGCTCGCCCAGCCGGGTCAGGAAGCGGCCCACCAAGCGTTGCAGTACGTAGCCAGCCAGCAGGATCAACAGGATTTGTATGCCGAGCCAGATGGGTTCGACCCAGTAGGGCGGGACCGGCAAGTCGAAATTGCTCATCAAGCCCTACCCTTCATCACGACAACGCTTCCAGCTCGGCCTGCATGGACTCCAGCAATTCCAGCGACTCCATCCACGACTCTTCCAGCTCGGATTCACGAACTTTCAGGCTGGCTTGTTCACCCAGCAGATCGCGTAGCTTGTCTTTATTGGCTGCCTCGTAGTTGGCGCTGTCGGCCAGCGCGGCTTCGACCTTGGCGAGTTTCTCATGGAGCAGTCCAAGGTCGCGCTCAAGCTTGTCAGCTTGTTTTTTGTGCGGCGCCAACTGCTGGCGCAAGGCCGCGGCCTGTTGGCGTTGAGCTTTTTTGTCGGTTTTGTCGACGTTGATCGGCGTATTGCTGACCGGTGCATTGCGCAGCCGGTAGTCCACCAGCCAGCGCGCATAGTCTTCTAGATCGCCGTCGAATTCCTGGACGCGACCGTCAGCTACCAGCAGGAAGTCGTCGGTGGTGCTCTTGAGCAGGTGCCGATCGTGAGAAACCACCAGTACCGCGCCACTGAATTCCTGCAGGGCCATGGTCAATGCCAGGCGCATCTCCAGATCCAGGTGGTTGGTGGGTTCGTCGAGCAGTAGCAGGTTAGGCTTTTCCCAGGCAATCAACGCCAGGGCCAAACGGGCTTTTTCGCCGCCGGAAAAATTCAGAACCGGTTCGTCGAGTCGTGCGCCCCGGAAGTCGAAGCCACCGAGGAAATCGCGCAAAGTCTGCTCGCGCTCGGTGGGCGCAATGCGCTGCAAGTGCAGTAATGGGCTGGCTTTGGAGTCCAGAGAGTCCAGCTGATGCTGGGCAAAGTAGCCGACGACTGTATTTTCGCCACGCACCAGCCGACCGCTCAACGGCTCAAGCTCACCGGCAAGGTTTTTGATCAGCGTGGATTTACCCGCACCGTTTGGCCCGAGCAAACCGATACGAGCGCCCGGCGTGAGCTGCAATTTGACCTTTTCCAGGACCGCGCGATCGCCATAACCCAAGCGGGCGTCAGACAAATCCAGCAACGGACTGGAGATTTTGTTGGACTCGCGGAAGGTGAAATCGAACGGCGAATCCACGTGGGCCGCCGACAGTTCTTCCATCCGCTCCAAAGCCTTGATCCGGCTCTGAGCCTGCTTGGCCTTGGTGGCCTGAGCCTTGAAGCGCGCAATGAATTTTTCCATATGCGCACGCTGGGCTTGCTGCTTGTCGTAAGCCTGCTGTTGCTGGGCCAGACGCTCGGCGCGGGCGCGCTCAAAAGCGCTGTAACCGCCGCGATACAGCGTGATCTTGCGCTGTTCGACGTGAGCCACGTGATCGACCACGGCATCGAGGAAGTCCCTGTCGTGGGAAATCAGTAATAACGTGCCGGGATAGCTTTTGAGCCAGTCTTCCAGCCACAGAATGGCGTCGAGATCCAGGTGGTTGGTGGGCTCATCGAGCAGCAGCAGGTCTGAAGGGCACATCAAGGCTTGCGCCAGGTTCAGACGCATCCGCCAGCCACCGGAGAAATCGGCGACGGGTTTGTCCATCTGCTCGTTGGTAAAACCCAGTCCGGCCAGCAGTTTGCGGGCGCGGGCGTCGGCGGTGTAGCCGTCGGCGCTGTCCAGCTCCGAGTGCATGCGCGCCTGAGCGGCACCGTCCTGCGCCGTTTCGGCTTCGGCCAGCAGACGTTGTACCTCACGTAAGCGCAGGTCGCCATCGAGCACATAGTCCACCGCAATGCGGTCGAGGGTGTCGATTTCCTGCCGCATATGCGCGATGCGCCAGTCGGCGGGCAGCAGACAGTCGCCGGAGTCCGGGGTCAACTCACCCAGAAGCAATGCGAACAGACTGGATTTACCGGCGCCGTTGGCACCGATCAAGCCGGCTTTCTGACCGGCGTGCAGGGTCAGCTCGGCGTCTTCTAGCAGACGTTGCGGGCCACGCTGTAAGGTAAGGCTTTGAAGTCGAATCATAATGGCGGCGGAGTCTACCAGCTTCGTCTCAAAC
>DASVUK010000043.1:0-3200 GCA_036387095.1 Pseudomonas sp. | reverse complement strand
CGCAGGCAGCGGAGCCTGATGAGCGGCAGGTCGGAAAAAGGCAAACATCAAGGCACCCCGTTTTTTATATTGTTATGCGAATCCGAATATTACATTTTCGTTACAGAAAATAGGAAGGCTTCTCATCGGATAAAATCCCGTAAACGCGAGGTTTGACCAATTCCTTTGCGAACATGGCGTATGAGTAACGGCGTGCTTGGGTAGGTTTCAGGACGCGGGGAGGGTAAAGTGCGTGCTCACGCGCTAACGATCGGCACACCGACATGCAGTCACCCCCGCTTGCGATTCAGAATCAAAAAATCATCATTCTGTGCCGCGATGTCGGCGGGTACCTGGGGCGGCTGAGCAACTTTATTGGCAAATCGAACGAGGTTGCCTTCATTGACCTGACCCAAGGCGCGAAGGAACTGCCTTGGCTTCCGGGCAAAGTTCGGCGTTGGCTAAAAAAATACCTCATCGTACGACGTGCCCGGGCTGCGATTCGGGCAGCCGGGCGAGTCGATGCGTTGCTGGTGGTGAACCCGAGCCAGCTGGACCAGCGTCTGGTTACGCAAGCGCAGGCGGCCTCGATGATGAGCGTCGCTTATCTGTCTGACGGCATCGCCCGATTGTCGATGCCGCTTGATCAATTGTCGACGTTTGACAAGGTTTACACCTTCGATGGCGCTGACGCTCGCGAGTATCAACTGCGCAAGCTGTACAACTATATCTACGAAGAGCGCGCAGATTTCCAAACGACATCAACCTTCAAGGCCTTTGTCGTTATGGGCGGCAAGCAACGTGTGGCTGTGCTCGAGAGGGTGGCTCAAGCGTTTGAGCAGTTGGGCTACGCCAGCAACTGCAAGTTCTTGGTGCAGAGCAAGCCATTGTCGGGGGCCAGCCCCCTGCTGACTTTCTTTCGCGAGCGCATGGACATCGACGAAACGGCCGAATACGTCAGGCGCTCGGAAATACTGATCGATATCGTTCGGCCGGGACATGCAGGCCTGAGCTTCCGCTTTTTCGAAGCATTGCTATACCGCAAGAAGATGATCACCAACAACGTGTCCGTCGCGGATTATGATTTTTACGATCCCCGCAACATCCTTATCATTGACGGCGATCAGCCGGTGATTCCGGCAGCGTTCGTCAATGGGGAATACGTAGATCCACCGGAAGAAGTCGTGCAGCGATACAGCATGGCCAGCTGGGCGAACGAACTTTTCAGTACGCCGCCCCATCAGTTGCCCGCAAACAAGCCTTAAGGCTGCGGCAAGGCTGCGTCGGCGCTGGCGGGCTTCTTACGCAAGAACGGATGCTCGATGCACCAGTACGTGGCGACGCTGATGCTGCTGGTCAGTAAGATGATCAACGGTAAGTAGAGCGCGTATCTGAGCGGATCCGGTGTGGAGAAGTCGTGCAGGCCCGCTAAGCTGAATACGCTGTAAATGACAATGCCGTGCAGCAGATAAATGCTGAAACTGGCCTCGCCCAGAATCTTCAACCCTCGAATTTCCAGCACACCGTGCAAACTGTTGCCCAGCACAAACAGGGCGAACGGAATGCCGAGAATCAGCATTTGCAGCGTCGAGTACGACTTGAGTTTCATGCAGATCAGCAAGACCGCAATTGCAACCAGGGTGCTGCGCACACCTGCGAAGTCTATTCGCCACTGGCGCATCCGGTCTTCAAACACAGCCACCGCGATGCCGACAGCAAACAGCTTGATGAACCGGTTATGAAAGTGATGGTGGTATTCACCCCACAGACACGCCAGCACTATCAGCGCGACGGCGACGGCCATGCCCGGGAGCTTGCGGCGAAGCAGGCAATACAGCACCGGCAGCGACAGATAGAAAACCGCTTCGTAGAGCAGCGTCCACTGCACCGAAGCGTTGATGCGGACGGTCTCCGGAAAACCGTTGATAGGGCTGCCGATGAAAATCACCCATCGGCCTAGCGCCTTGATCGTGTCCATCATCGGGGCGCTGATGCCTGCGGATTGATACAGCGCGATGGCCGTGACCAATGCGACGCTGAACAGATACATGGGGAAGATTCGCCGTACCCGCGAGGACAGAATCTGCCGCCATTTCGGCTCGCTTCGATAGACTTTCGCGGTAAACAGGTACCCCGTGATCATGAAGAACAGCGACACCGGCACCGTGCCCATGTTGTTCAGCACGCGGCTATCCGTGGTTTCCCAGACCCCGCTGACGTGCCAGTAATAACTGACGATGAAGTGATGAACGATGACCGCGGTGGCGAGCACGCCGCGCAGGCAGTCCAGCGACGAAACGCGATGGAGCGCGTCTCGGGAGAGGATCGGCATGCGCTGAGTGGCGAGGCAGAAAATCGCGATCGACAGCGTGTACAGCGAGATCAAAATCAGCGTAACGGTCATCAACACGGGGTCCGCAGTTGGTATGAGTGTTGATACCGATGAAAAGACAGGCTGAGCCATCGTCAGAGGCGCCCGTGAACGCGGCGGCAGACAGGCTTTGCGGTTCCATCGGCATGTATCGACCGTGAAATATACGTAACCCACCAGATTGCGTCGCGGGTTGTTTAACGAGAATTGATTTTCGGACCCGTCCTACGCATCACTGGGAAGCCATGAGCTGTTGCAGACGCAGGCCTGCTGACAAAATGCGCGCCAGCTTTTTGCACCCAGGCAGAAGGCAGAGCGGACCAGGCGCGGGTGACGGCAGTGATTAGCAGATGGGTTGCAGGCGCGATGTGTGCAGTGTGTATCGCAGCCAGCGCGGAAGAGGGCGGTGTGGAGTTCGATTACCGCAGGGCGCCGGCCTGGCCGTACTCGCTATTGAAGTCAGGGACCTCCGGGTGGGTCTTGTTCGGAATCAAAGCGCATCATGACGGGCGAGTTTCCGATCCCGAAGTGCTGGAAAGCTCCCATCCCCTGATGTCCCGCGCTGTGATGAGCGTAGTGCCCGCTTGGCGTGTGGAACCCTGGGTCGTCAGTGAAGAGCGCCCGTCCGTTATCTCGCTGCGCCAGGAACACTACTTCATACACCCACGTGAAGGCACCAGCCCGGTCACATGGCTGCATCGTGGTCTGTGCCACCTGACCTGCACCACATTCAACAAGCGCATGCAGGACTTTCACCAGACCTCATCCGGTCTTGAAGTGATCGAGATGAGCGTGTTTCGGCACACCTACAAAGTGTTGGCTAGGGTGGCCACTTACCGGAAGCTCACCG
>DASVUK010000042.1:0-2064 GCA_036387095.1 Pseudomonas sp. | reverse complement strand
GGCCACTCTTTCGAGTAGCCTTGTTTGATGTTTGGTTGCGGGAGCCGGATTTGAACCGACGACCTTCGGGTTATGAGCCCGACGAGCTACCAGACTGCTCCATCCCGCGTCTGTGTGTCGGCATTCTACGCCGGATCGCTGAGCTGTCAACCGTTACTTCTAAAAAAGTGCTTCTCGTTCAATTGCTTAGCGTCATCAACTTGAGCGCGAAACGGCTATGAAGCCCTGATGGGCGGGGGTTAACGGCCTGTGGGCCGCGAGTTTACAGGTCATATTGGTTATGTTGAGAGGCTGTTTTCACGACCATTCGCACATCACGCCGTGCGACAACCTGAAGTGGATGAGATACTGCGCGACCTTCTTCCTCGCAAACGCCCTACATGACGCAGCGAAAAATCATTCATGTCGACTGTGACTGCTTCTATGCCGCTATCGAAATGCGCGATGACCCGCGTCTGGCGAGCAAGCCGCTGGCGGTAGGTGGTTCGGCGGATCGGCGCGGTGTGATTGCCACTTGCAACTATGAGGCGCGGGCGTATGGGGTGCGCTCTGCAATGTCTTCGCGTCACGCCTTGAAGCTGTGTCCCGATCTCACCATCGTTAAGCCGCGTATGGACGCTTATAAAGAAGCATCCAGGGAGATCCAGGCGATCTTTCGCGATTACACCGATCTGATCGAGCCCTTGTCGCTGGATGAAGCGTTCCTGGACGTCTCCGACGCCGGCCATTTTGCTGGCAGTGCGACGCGCATCGCGCAGGATATTCGCCGTCGGGTGTCCAATCAGTTGCACATCACCGTTTCGGCGGGTGTTGCTCCGAATAAATTTTTGGCCAAGATTGCCAGTGACTGGAAAAAGCCCAACGGCTTGTTCGTCATCACGCCAGATCAAGTCGAGGATTTCGTCGCGCAGTTACCCGTCAACAAACTGCATGGGGTTGGCAAGGTGACGGCTGACAAGCTAGGCAGGCTGGGTATTATCAGCTGCACGGATTTGCGTGACTGGAACAAGCTGTCACTGGTCAGGGAATTCGGCTCTTTCGGTGAGCGTTTGTGGGGGCTTGCTCGCGGTATTGACGAAAGGCCGGTGCAGAACGATAGCCGTCGGCAATCGGTGAGTGTGGAAAACACCTATGACAAGGACTTACCGGATCTGGCCAGTTGTCTGGAAAAATTGCCCGACCTGATGGAAACCCTGGCCGGACGCATGGCGCGTATCGCCGACAATTACCGGCCCGGCAAGCCTTTCGTGAAAGTGAAATTCCACGACTTTACCCAGACCACCCTTGAGCAGACGGGTGCAGGGCGTGATTTGAGCAGCTTCCAGCAGTTGTTGACCCAGGCGTTTGCCCGTGGAGATAAACCGGTTCGCCTGTTGGGGATCGGCGTACGCCTGCAGGATTTGCGCAGTGGTCACGAACAGCTTGAGCTGTTCGCACCCTGAGATTGATCGGGTCGTCGCGACTCGGTATTTAGTGTTTCGCGCCCGGATCTGCGACCAAACGGCCGGCATCCCTGGCCAGGGATTTTAAAAACTCCTGCTGCAACTGCGGGTCGTTGCGTGTTAATTCGATCAGGCTTTGTTCCAGTTCGCTGGCTTCATCTTCAAGACCCAGCTCCGAGAGCCGCTTGACCCGATAGACCCATTGGCTGACCTCATCGTCTTCCAGGTCGTCGTAGATCAGTCCGTGAGCTTCCAGTAACTTGCCACGCAACAGCTTGCTGATGGGCAAGTCCGCATTGGCGTGAACCTTGTCCTGATCGTCTTCGACGCTGACATATAGCCGAGTGACGTGGCTCAGGTCTTGTTCGGCAAACGGGCTGTCGAGCAAGCTCAGGCGTAACACGCCATTGCGATCCGTAGTCAGTTCGTGAGTTTGGGGTCCGGACTTGACCAGCACCGGACGCTCGTTCCAGGGCAGGGACGAGTTCTCGATGCGCTTGTCCTTCTGGACTTCGTCGATGTGCGCCAGGTTTTGTTGCGCCCGGCCGTTGGACGGCGCGTTCATGAACGGGTTGAGCCCGGCCACGCCATAGTTGATCCAGTCCTTGGTCACGCTGTCCGG
>DASVUK010000041.1:0-4665 GCA_036387095.1 Pseudomonas sp. | reverse complement strand
AGGGACAAGCAACAGCGAAAGCTCAGCACGGATTTCACTATCCGCTGTAGGAGCGAATTCATTCGCGAATCGATTTTCCATTCACTGCATGCGTCGGCTGAGCGGGCGCCTTCGCGAGCAAGCTCGCTCCCACCGGGATCTTTGGTTTGCGGGTAGTGAGCGCATGTCTCAAGGAAATGAATATGCGCAAAGGTGAAGCCGGACCGGACAAAGGAGCGGGCGTTGTGTGTCTGTGGCAACACCTTGTCAGACGCGGGAATGTGCGTTTTGGATCGGGTCGCGGTAGGGGCGTTTGCGGTGCGGCTTAATCCGGTTTCGCCCTGACGGTCGACCCCCATTGTTACGGCAAAGGGGGAAAACCATTGTGCGCTGACGTCCGGCCCCCGCTTCGCGGCGGTTCCTTCGCTCCGGTGCCGTGGCGTGGGTACGCGCCGACGGGCCATCCCTGGCCCAACGGCGCTCGACCGGCATCCATGCCGGTCCCCCCACACCACGGCACCTGCGCTCAGCCTCCCGACGCGCGTTTGGCGGTGTGTGGGATATCTCGGCAGGGACAAGCAACAGCGAAAGCTCGGCACGGATTTCGCTATCCGCTGTAGGAGCGAATTCATTCGCGAGTCGATTTTCCATTCACTGCATGCGTCGGCAGAACGGACGCCTTCGCGAGCAAGCTCGCTCCCACCGGGATCTGTGGTTTGCGGGTAGTGAGCGCATGTCTCAAGGAAATGAATGTGCGCAAAGGTGAAGCCGGACCGGACAAAGGAGCGGGCGGTTTGGTTGCCCCACCGAAACAAAGAGCGCCAGGACAAAGTAAGCGCCGTAAGGGCGACCACGAATTTGCAATGTGCGCAACAGCGCGGCGTGTGGATGACGGGCAATCTCCTACAGCTAATTCCCCTCAATGCTGTCATTAAGCCCACTGTTGGAAAGCTTCTTGCAACAGGCCAAATCAGGTCGCCTTTGGCGTCAAAGTTTTGGTTCAAAGCAGGTGAAGAATTGGTGGATCGTTCTCAATTAATCAGCAGCGCACGCAGCAATCTGGCCGGTCTCGGTCGGGGTCAGTTGGGTGTTCCTTTGTTGCTGCTGGTCATGATGGCAATGATGATGTTGCCCATGCCGCCGTTCCTGCTGGACGTGTTTTTCACCTTCAATATCGCGCTTTCCATCGTCGTACTGCTGGTCTGCGTTTATGCCCTGCGTCCTCTGGATTTCTCGGTATTCCCCACCATTCTGCTTGTCGCGACGTTGCTTAGGCTGGCGCTGAACGTGGCGTCCACCCGGGTGGTCATGCTGCACGGTCAGGATGGTCACGCCGCAGCCGGCAAGGTGATCCAGGCCTTCGGTGAGGTGGTGATCGGCGGTAACTACGTGGTGGGTATCGTGGTCTTCGCGATCCTGATGATCATCAACTTCGTGGTAATTACCAAGGGTGCCGGCCGGATCTCCGAGGTGAGCGCGCGTTTTACCCTCGATGCCATGCCTGGTAAGCAGATGGCAATCGACGCCGACCTGAACGCCGGTCTCATCGATCAACCCGAAGCCAAGCGTCGTCGTCTCGAAGTTGCCCAGGAGGCCGAGTTCTATGGCTCCATGGACGGTGCTTCGAAGTTCGTGCGCGGTGACGCCATCGCCGGTCTGTTGATTCTGTTCATCAACCTCATTGGCGGCATTCTGGTCGGTATGTTGCAACACAACATGACCTTTGCCGACGCAGGCAAGATCTACACACTCTTGACCATCGGTGACGGTTTGGTGGCGCAATTGCCTTCACTGCTGTTGTCCACTGCGGCGGCGATCATGGTCACCCGTGCTTCCGGTTCGGAAGAAATGGGCAAGCTGATCAATCGGCAGATGTTTACGTCCCATAAGGCACTTGCGGTGTCCGCCGGGATCATGATTGTCATGGGGCTGGTGCCCGGCATGCCGCATTTTTCGTTCATCAGCCTCGGGCTGGTGGCTGCGGGCGCTGCCTACCTGCTGTGGAAAAAGCAGAACGTGGTAAAGGTCATGGCGCTGCAAGAGGTCAAGCGTCAGCAGGAAATGTTGCCGTCACCGACCCGTGTCCAGGACTCCAAAGAGCTGGGCTGGGATGATGTGACGCCGATCGACATGATCGGCCTGGAAGTGGGCTACCGCTTGATTCCGCTGGTGGATCGCAATCAGGGCGGCCAGTTGCTGGCCCGGATCAAGGGCGTGCGCAAGAAGCTGTCTCAGGAACTGGGCTTTCTCATGCCCACGGTGCACATACGCGACAACCTGGATCTGGCCCCCAGCGCCTATCGTTTGACGCTTATGGGCGTCACCCTGGCAGAAGCCGAGATCTATCCCGACCGGGAGTTGGCGATTAATCCGGGTCAAGTATTCGGCACGCTCAACGGCATTACCGCCAAGGACCCGGCGTTCGGCCTGGAAGCGGTCTGGATCGAAATCAGCCAACGCAGTCAGGCGCAATCCCTGGGTTACACCGTGGTCGATGCCAGTACAGTAGTGGCAACCCACTTGAACCAGATTCTCTACAAACACTCTCATGAGCTCATTGGCCATGAAGAAGTCCAGCAATTGATGCAATTACTGGCCAAAAGCTCGCCAAAACTGGCTGAAGAGCTGGTGCCGGGGATTCTGTCGCTTTCCTCGCTGCTTAAAGTCCTGCAGGCGCTGCTGGCCGAACAGGTGCCGGTACGCGACATTCGTAGTATTGCGGAAGCCATCGCCAACAATGCCATGCGGAGTCAAGATACCGCCGCGTTGGTTGCCGCAGTCCGCGTCGGATTAAGCCGCGCAATCGTGCAAAGCATTGTAGGGATTGAGCCGGAGCTGCCAGTTATCACTCTGGAGCCAAGGTTGGAACAGATATTGCTCAATAGTTTGCAGAAGGCAGGTCAGGGTCAGGAAGAAGGCGTTCTGCTGGAGCCAAGCATGGCAGAAAAGCTGCAGCGTTCGTTGATCGACGCGGCGCAACGGCAGGAGATGCAGGGCTTGCCGGTTATTCTTTTGGTTGCAGGCCCGGTTCGCGCCATGTTGTCACGATTTGGACGGCTGGCTGTACCGAACATGCATGTGTTGGCGTATCAGGAAATTCCTGACAATAAGCAAGTCACCATCGTAGCGACTGTCGGGCCGAACGGCTGAGGTAGTGAGTCATGCAAGTTAAGCGATTTTTCGCCGCCGATATGCGTCAAGCCATGAAGCTGGTTCGTGATGAGCTGGGCGCGGAAGCGGCCATCATCGGTAACCGGCGCATTGCCGGTGGCGTAGAGCTGACTGCTGCCCTGGATTACAAACTCTCGGCGTTGGCACCTCGGGTACCGAACATCGAACTCGAAGACGAGCTGCGCAAGACTCAGTCGCGAATTGTTACCGCCCAGGCAGAACTGAACAATCGTGGCGACAGCGATCCATCGGTCAATCGTCAGTTGTTCGCCGGGATGCCACTGGGCGCCGCCGATACCCATATCGAACCGACCCTTGAAGAGCCGCCGCGTCCTTTCGTTCAGCCCCACACCGCTGCGGCGGAACCTGCCGGTGGGCAGCGCGCCTACGAAAACATGCGTTTTGAATTGAATGGTCTGCGTGAACTGCTGGAAGTCCAGCTGGGTTCGCTGGCCTGGAATCAACTGCAAGGCAGTCGCCCTCAGCAAGCCAACCTGTGGCGTCGCCTGCAACGCATCGGTCTGTCCGGTCCGTTGTCCCGCGATCTGCTGGCGATGGTCAGCGAAATCGAAGAACCTCGCCAAGCCTGGCGCATGTTGCTGGCGCATCTGGCGCGCATGATCGCCACGCCGGAAATCGAACCTCTGGAAGAGGGCGGCGTGATTGCCATGGTCGGTCCGGCTGGCATGGGCAAAACCACGACGCTGGCCAAGCTGGCCGCCCGCTACGTATTGAAATACGGCTCGCAGAATATCGCGCTGGTGAGCATGGACAGCTTTCGCATCGGTGCCCAGGAGCAGCTCAAGACATTGGGCCGCATCCTCAACGTACCGGTGACTCACGTGGATCCTGGCCAGTCGCTGGCTCAAGCATTGGACCCGCTGCTGCGCAAGCGCGTGGTACTGATCGATACCGCGGGCCTGCAAGCCAGCGATCCGGCCTTGCGCATGCAGCTTGAAAGCCTGGCCGGGCGTGGCATCAAGGCGCGCAATTATCTGGTGCTGGCAACCACCAGTCAGAAGCAAGTGCTGACGGCTGCCTATCACAGTTACAAACGTTGCGGCCTGTCCGGGTGCATCCTGACCAAACTGGACGAAACCGCAAGCCTGGGCGAAGTGCTCAGCCTGGCCATCGGTCATGAACTTCCTGTTGCCTATCTGACGGATGGCCCACGAATTCCTGATGATTTACATCTTCCTCGCCGGCACCAACTGGTTTCGCGCGCGGTCAATGTGCAAATGCAGGAAGAGCCGAGCGAAGAAGCGATGGCGGATATGTTTGCCGACCTTTATCACAACCCAAACAAGCGGGTGGGTTAGGTGAGAAAAACTACTGAAATTTACCTGCATCGATGGTCTGCCACGCATTGTTCCGCAGCGAACGTGCAGCCCCCAATGTGGCTTCGGTCTACGCAAGACAAGGTAATGAAATAACATGGGCAGCATGCATCCCGTACAGGTGATCGCGGTGACCGGCGGCAAAGGTGGCGTCGGTAAGACTAACGTGTCAGTGAAC
>DASVUK010000040.1:0-12163 GCA_036387095.1 Pseudomonas sp. | reverse complement strand
GCTGGATGACGTTCAGGAGCGTTTCGACAATTATCAGAACGAGGTGGTCACTCACTTCAACAGTACGGCTAATCTGGTGCAAAAGCTGTCCCAGAGCTATCAGGAAGTTCAGGAACACCTCGCCGAGGGCGCCAATCGTCTTGCCCTAGACGAACAGACCCGTCAACGTCTGCTGGCAGCCCTGCACCCGGAGGCCAATCAGATCCAGCGCGATCGCCTGACGCCGCCGCGCAGCACCGAAGCACCGAAAGACTACGCCCCCAAGACCCCAAACGCTCCAGGCATGCTCGACGAGCATTACGGCCTGAAAAAGTAATTCGCGACTCGCCGCACAAAAAACCCTGCCATTGAAATCAATGGCAGGGTTTTTTTGTGTCTGGTGCGGTAACCAGCCTGCTCGCGAAGAGGCTGATACACCCGCCACACTTTCGAACCTGAAAAAGCCTTGCAAGCAAGCTCGCTCCCACCGGGTTCCCCGCTGGGCATGCCGACAACAAAAAACCCGCCATCTCTGGCGGGTTTTTGTTTGCAGCGGACGAGACTTAGATCGCGCCGCGACTGCGCAGCAACTCCAGCACTTGCTTGACGCTTTCTTCAAGGTTCAGAGACTGGGTGTCGATGACCAGATCAGCATTAAGCGGCACGTCATACGGGAAGGACTCGCCCGGAATGTTGTCGCCATCGGCGGCATACAGGCCTTGAGGGTCACGCTCGCGGCAGACGGTCGGCGAAGCCTGGACGTAAACGGTCAGCAGACGATCGGCACCGATTAACGATTTGGCCTGTTCACGGCCCTCAGCATCCGGCGCAACGAACGCAGCCAGGGTCAACAGGCCAGCTTCGTTGAACTGACGCGCCACGTGAGCGGCACGACGCCAGTTCTCGGTACGGCCGGCGCGATCCTGGGGCAGACCTTTGTTCAGGTCGTGGCGCAGGTTCTGGCCGTCGAGCACGTAGACAGCACGGCCCATGTCGAACAGCTTGCGTTCGACTGCATAGGCCAAAGTGCTCTTGCCAGCGCCAGAAAGGCCGCTGAACAGGACTGTGGCCGGTTGCTGACCAAAGCGCAGGGCGCGCTCCTCAGTGGCGACGTGGGCGAGCTTACCGTGATGATTGCCGCTGGCACCGCTGACCGGTTTGGCGATGATCATGCCCGCCGCGACGGTGCCATTGGTCAAGCGATCAATGACGATGAACGATCCCGTCGTGCGGTTGCTGTCGTAACCGTCCAGCGCAATGGCTGAGTCGAGGCTGACCTTGACCCTACCGATCTCGTTCAACTGCAACGAGCTGGCCGCACCTTCTGCCAGGGTGTTTACATCCACACGGTGCACGATGCTGGTGATCGAGCCTGGCACGTAGCTGGTGGCGCGCTTGATATCGTATTTCTTGCCCGGCAGCATCGGCTCTTCAGCCATCCACACCAGCATGGCGTCGAACGCGTCAGTCACCTGAGGCACGTTGTCGGCATGCACCAACAAGTCACCACGGGAAATGTCGATCTCATCTTCCATGGTCAGGGTAATCGCCTGGCCGGGGCCTGCATTTTCCAGCTCACCCTCGAAGGTGACGATGGATTTGACGCGGCTGTTCTTGCCCGACGGTAGCACAACGACTTCATCGCCCTTGTGTACGATGCCGCTGGCGATAGTGCCGGCGAAACCGCGGAAGTTCAGGTTCGGACGGTTGACGTACTGCACCGGAAAACGCAAATCGGTGTAGTTGCGGTCGTTGGCGATTTCGACCGTCTCAAGAATTTCCATCAGCGACTGGCCGGTATACCAAGGCGAACGCTCGCTCTTGTTGACCACGTTGTCGCCCTTGAGGGCCGACATTGGCACGAACGCCATGGTGGTCGGTTTGAAAGCGATACCTTCGGCGAACTTCAGGTAGTCAGCCTTGATCGACTCGAAAACGCTTTCGTCGAAACCGTTGAGGTCCATTTTGTTGATGGCCACCACGATGTGCTTGATGCCCAGCAGCGAGGCAATGAAGCTGTGACGACGCGTCTGGGTCTGCACGCCGTAGCGAGCGTCCACCAGAATGATCGCCAAGTCACAGGTGGATGCACCGGTGGCCATGTTGCGGGTGTACTGCTCATGGCCCGGCGTATCGGCAATGATGAACTTGCGCTTGGCAGTGGAGAAATAGCGGTAGGCAACGTCAATAGTGATGCCCTGCTCACGCTCGGCCTGCAGGCCATCCACCAGCAATGCCAGGTCCACGTCATCGCCCGTTGTACCGGACTTCTTCGAATCACGGGTGATGGCTTCAAGATGATCTTCGTAGATCATCTTGGAGTCGTGCAGCAGACGCCCGATCAGCGTGCTCTTGCCGTCATCGACGTTGCCACAGGTAAGAAAGCGCAGCATTTCCTTGCGTTCGTGCTGGCCCAGATAGGCGAGGATGTCCTCGCTGATCAATTCAGATTGATGCGACATGTGACACCCTCGTTTAGAAATAACCCTGACGTTTCTTTTCTTCCATGGAACCTGCGCCATCGTGATCGATGACCCGGCCCTGGCGTTCGGAAGTTCGCGTCAGGAGCATTTCCTGAATGATGTCGGTGAGGCTGATGGCCTCGGATTCGACAGCGCCCGTCAACGGGTAGTCGCCCAATGTGCGGAAACGGACCTTCTTCTTGACGATACGTGCTTTGTCCTCATCGCTGAGGTGGTTCAGCAGGCGGTCGTCATCGATCATGATCCAGGTGCCGTTCATCTCGATGACGTCGCGCTCGGCAGCGAAATACAGCGGCACGATCGGGATGCCTTCAAGGTAGATGTATTGCCAGATATCCAGTTCGGTCCAGTTCGACAGCGGGAACACGCGAATCGACTCGCCTTTGTTGACGTTGCCGTTGTACACGTTCCACAGCTCGGGACGCTGATTCTTCGGGTCCCAGCGATGTTTGCTGTCACGGAAGGAGTACACGCGCTCCTTGGCCCGGGACTTCTCCTCATCACGACGCGCGCCACCGAACGCGGCATCGAAGCCGTATTTGTCCAGGGCCTGCTTGAGACCTTCGGTCTTCATGATGTCTGTGTGCTTGGAGCTGCCGTGGGTCAGCGGGTTAATACCCTGCGCGACGCCATCGGGGTTCACGTGAACGATCAGATCCAGGCCCAGCTCCTCGACCATGCGGTCGCGGAAACGATACATTTCCTGGAATTTCCACTGGGTGTCCACGTGCATTACCGGAAACGGCAATTTACCGGGGAAAAACGCCTTGCGCGCCAGGTGAAGCATGACGGCAGAGTCTTTACCGACGGAGTACAGCATCACCGGGTTATCAAACTCGGCGGCGACCTCGCGGATGATGTGGATGCTTTCCGCCTCCAGCTGTTTCAGATGCGTCAGTTTGTCGACCATGGCTACTCACGGATTGCATTCGTTATTGACCGGGCAACGCCCGGGACGGCCAGCGGGCCGTGTTCGAGGCGGCACTCTAGCACAGCGACTACTTCTATTCAGGGGGCGGGATAGATCGAAACGATCTATAGATATACCCCCTCGTTTGGGTGCTCAGATCGGATTGGGGCAGTCGATGAAAATATGCTCCAGGGCAAACCGTCGTGCCAGATAGTCGCCAAGCGCCTGTACTCCGTAACGCTCGGTTGCGTGGTGTCCGGCGGCAATAAAGCTAATGTCGTTCTCCTGGGCACTGTGGAAGGTCTGTTCCGAAGCTTCACCGCTCAGAAACAGATCGACGCCCGCCAGCACCGCTTGATCGATATAGCCCTGACCGCCACCGGTACACCAGCCTACCCGCCGAATCATCTGGCTGCCTTCAATGAGCAAGGGTTCGCGCCCTAGAGCTTCCTGCACTCGACGAGCAAAATCCCTGGGCATCATCGGTTCAGCCAGAGAGCCGACCAGGCCGATGACTTTGGGATCATCCGGATCGAGCGGCCCTTCCACCGTGATGTCCAACTGTCGAGCCAGCTGGACATTGTTGCCAACGTCTGGATGCACATCCAGCGGGAGGTGGTACGCCAACAAACTGATATCGTGTTTGAGCAACGTTTTGAGGCGACGCTGCTTCATGCCCGTCACGCAAGGATTCTCACCCTTCCAGAAGTAGCCGTGATGAACGAGAATCAGGTCGGCCTGCGCCTCCACCGCTGCATCCAGCAAGGCCTGACTGGCAGTGACACCGCTGATGATGCGCATGACCTGCGGCCGACCTTCAACCTGCAGGCCGTTGGGGCAATAATCCTGGATGCGGGAGGTGTTGAGATAGCGATCGGCTTCTTCTACAAGGGTGCTAAGCGCAACAGCCATAAAGACTCCTGAAAATTTGATTCACAGCAGATAGTGTGACCTGTCGAAAAACGTACACGTCCGTACAGCTAATTTCCGAGACAGAACACCAACAGCTCGTATAATGCCGCCCATTATGGCGCAGATGGGCAACCAGCCGCAGCGTCGAACAACCTTCAGGACGGCTCAATGTTCAAAGCACTGCGGTATTTCGGTTGGCCGCTGCTGGCCGGTGTGCTCATCGCTCTACTGATTATCCAGCGTTACCCGCAATGGGTCGGTTTGCCGACCCTCGATGTGAATCTGCAGCAGGCACCACAGACTACCCAGGTCCAACAGGGGCCCGTGTCCTATGCCGATGCAGTGAGCATGGCTGCGCCCGCTGTCGTCAACCTTTACACGACCAAAATGGTCAACAAAACCAGCCATCCATTATTTGAAGACCCTCAGTTCAGGCGCTTCTTCGGCGACAATCTGCCCAAGCAGAAGCGCATGGAATCCAGCCTCGGCTCGGGTGTTCTGATGAGTCCGGAAGGCTATATCCTCACCAACAACCACGTCACCGCCGGCGCGGATCAAATCGTTGTCGCCCTCAAGGACGGTCGTGAAACCATTGCACGGGTAATCGGCAGCGACCCTGAAACCGACCTTGCGGTGCTCAAGATTGACTTGAAGAATCTGCCCGCAATCACCATTGGTCGCTCTGACAGCATTCGCATCGGCGATGTCGCGTTGGCAATCGGCAACCCGTTTGGTGTTGGCCAGACCGTGACCATGGGCATTATCAGCGCCACGGGCCGCAATCAGCTTGGCCTGAACACCTACGAAGACTTCATCCAGACCGACGCCGCCATCAATCCGGGCAATTCGGGCGGAGCACTGGTAGACGCCAGCGGTAACCTGACCGGCATCAATACGGCCATTTTCTCCAAATCCGGAGGTTCCCAGGGTATCGGCTTCGCCATTCCGACCAAGCTTGCGATGGACGTCATGAAGTCAATTATTGAGCACGGCCAGGTTATTCGCGGCTGGCTGGGCATTGAAGTGCAGCCCCTGACCCAGGAGCTAGCAGAGTCGTTCGGCTTGAAGGATCGTCCGGGCATCGTCGTGGCAGGCATATTTCGCGACGGCCCCGCGCAGAAAGCAGGCCTGCAACTGGGTGACGTGATTCTGAGCATCAATGGCGAGCCCGCCGGCGACGGCAGACGCTCGATGAATCAGGTAGCGCGCACCAAACCCAGCGACAAGATCGCCATTCAGGTCATGCGCAACGGCAAGGAATTGAAGCTCAGCGCTGAAGTAGGCATGCGCCCACCGCCAGCACCTGCGGCAACGCCGGTTGAAGAGCAGTGATTTGAACTGTGGAAGCGAATTCATTCGCAAAGCGGCAGTGAAGGCGATAAATACTTGTTGCCTGCACTGACCGCTTCGGGAGTGAATGAGCTCCCACCATCTATTCCCTGCGCACTTTTCTACAACCCCGCCAACCCATCCAGCAGCGCCTGATTCTGCGCCGGCGTGCCGATGCTGATCCGCAGGAACTGCGCGATGCGTTCCTGTTTGAAGTGACGCACAATCACGCCCTGTTCGCGCAACTTCGCCGCCAGTCCCGCCGCATCGTGCTGGGGGTGACGAGCAAAAATGAAGTTCGCCGCCGATGGCAACACCTCGAAACCCTTGCCCTGCAACGCTTCGACCAGCGAATCACGACTGGCGATAACCGCTTTGCGGGTGAGGTCGAAGTGCTCCTGATCCTCGAAAGCAGCTGTGGCTCCGACAATCGCCAGGCGATCCAGCGGATAGGAGTTGAAGCTATTCTTTACCCGCTCTAGCGCCTCGATCAGATCAGGATGGCCAACCGCCAGACCAACCCGCAAACCCGCCAACGAACGGGACTTTGACAGCGTCTGCGTCACCAACAGGTTGGGGTAATGCTGCACCAGCGAAATCGCGGTCTCGCCACCGAAATCGATGTAAGCCTCATCCACCACAACCACCGAATCCGGATTGCTATCAAGAAGCTTTTGCACAGCGTCCAGGGCGAGCAGGCACCCCGTCGGAGCATTCGGATTCGGGAAAATGATCCCGCCGTTGGGCCCGATGTAGTCTTCAACACGGATCTGAAACTGTTCATCCAGCGGTACAGCCTGGAAATCGATGCCGTACAAACCGCAATACACGGGATAGAAGCTGTAGCTGATGTCCGGAAACAGCAGCGGTTTGTCGTGGCGGAAAAACGCATTGAAGATGTGCGCCAGAACCTCATCGGAACCATTGCCCAGAAAGACGTTGCGGGAGGGCACATTGTAATAACCGGCCACCGCCTGCTTGAGCAGATCACTGTTGGGGTCCGGGTAAAGGCGCAGATCATCGGTCAACTCGGCGCGCATCGCCGCCAAGGCCTTAGGCGACGGGCCGTACGGGTTCTCGTTGGTATTGAGCTTGACCAGCCTGGTCAGTTTCGGCTGTTCGCCAGGCACGTAAGGCACCAGATCATTAACGAACGCACTCCAGAATTTACTCATATCAATTCCCCTGCCCTTCGGTGCTGCCAATGATTCGGTATTCGGCGCTGCGCGCATGGGCGGTCAGCGATTCGCCTCTAGCCAATACCGAGGCCGTTTTACCCAGTTCGGACGCGCCTTGCTCAGAGCAATAAATGATCGAGGAACGTTTCTGGAAATCGTAGACACCCAGCGGCGAAGAAAAGCGCGCTGTGCCGGAAGTCGGCAGCACGTGGTTTGGGCCTGCGCAGTAATCGCCCAGGGCTTCCGACGTATGACGCCCCATGAAGATTGCGCCTGCATGGCGAATCAACGGCAACCAGGCTTGCGGGTCAGCTACCGACAGCTCCAGGTGTTCCGGGGCGATACGGTTGGCCACTTCGATGGCCTGCGTCATATCCGTGACTTTGATCAACGCACCACGGCCGTTGATCGACTTGGCGATGATTTCGGCCCGCTCCATGGTGGGCATCAATTTCGCGATACTGGCTGCCACCTTGTCGAGGAACTCGGCGTCCGGGCTGACCAGAATGGCTTGAGCGTCTTCGTCATGTTCGGCTTGGGAAAACAGATCCATGGCGATCCAGTCCGGATCGGTCTGGCCATCGCACACCACCAGAATCTCGGACGGGCCGGCGATCATGTCGATCCCCACCTGACCGAAAACATGGCGCTTTGCGGTCGCTACATAGATATTGCCGGGACCAACGACTTTATCGACCTTCGGCACGCTTTCAGTGCCGTAGGCCAAGGCGGCTACCGCTTGGGCACCGCCGATGGTGAAGACGCGGTCCACGCCGGCAATGCAGGCCGCAGCCAGTACCAGTTCATTGATCTCACCGCGCGGGGTCGGCACGACCATGACCACTTCGGTCACGCCCGCCACTTTCGCCGGAATGGCATTCATCAATACCGATGAAGGGTAAGAGGCCTTACCACCGGGCACATACAGCCCGGCACGATCCAGCGGCGTGACTTTCTGGCCCAGCACCGTGCCATCGGCTTCAGTGTAGGTCCAGGAGTCCTGCTTCTGCTTTTCGTGATACATACGCACCCGATCCGCCGCCTTTTCCAGGGCTTCGCGCTGGGCCGGAGTGATGCGTGTCAGGGCCAGTTCAAGGCGCTCTCGGGGCAGAATCAAATCCGCCATGGACGCAACCTGCAGACCATCGAAGCGCTGGGTGAATTCCACAAGCGCCGCATCACCACGCTCGCGCACAGCCTTGATGATTTCGAGGACCCGCTCGTTGACCGAATCGTCAGACACACTTTCCCAGCTCAGCAGATGATCCAGATGGCGCGCGAAATCGGGGTCAGCAGCGTTGAGTCGGCGAATTGCAGTCGGTGCGGTCATGGCGAGAGCCTCATAGGATTGGCAAAAACTCAGGCGCCCTAAACTAGCAGTCGTTCCGCTTGGGCACCTGAGAATTCTGGCTATGAGGCGGATAGACGGGCGCGACTCAAGGTCGCGCGGGTAAGTCAGCCGCGGTGTCGTGACTCCACTGCATTGCGCAGGGTGTCGATGAGCGCTTGGATGCGGGCGTGCTGCATTTTCATGGAAGCCTTGTTCACCACCAGGCGCGAACTGATCGTGGCGATCAGTTCCTGTGGCTCCAGGCCGTTGGCCCGCAGCGTATTGCCGGTGTCGACAACGTCGATGATCTTGTCGGCCAGGCCAATCAGGGGTGCCAGTTCCATCGAGCCGTACAGCTTGATGATGTCGACCTGGCGACCTTGCTCGGCATAGTAGCGCTTGGCAACGTTAACGAACTTGGTTGCGACGCGCAGGCGGCCCTTGGGTTCCACTGCGCCGATAGCGCCCGCGGTCATCAGCCGACATTTGGCAATCTGCAAATCAAGCGGCTCATAAAGGCCCTGGCCACTGTATTCCATCAACACATCTTTACCGGCAACCCCCAGGTCCGCCGCGCCGTGCTCCACGTAGGTTGGTACATCGGTGGCACGCACGATCAGCAGGCGCACATCGGCCTGGGTGGTCGGGATGATCAGCTTGCGGCTCTTGTCCGGATTCTCAGTCGGCACGATGCCCGCCTCAGCAAGGAGCGGCAGTGTGTCGTCAAGGATGCGGCCCTTGGACAGTGCGATGGTCAACATGGGAAACGTCAGTCCTTATCAGGAAGCTTTTGCCCGGACGCAGACGGCGCCGAACAATCCCCATGCCCAAGACAACCCGGCATGAGGGGGAACGAATCAAATTCACACAGTATCGAACCCATGATCCCGATGCCCGGCCGAAACACGGCATTGCAGACATCGGGACGCATGAACGCGACTAGCCTGGAACGCGACGAATCTTGGCGCCGAGCATCTGCAGCTTCTCTTCGATGCACTCATAACCACGATCTATGTGATAGATGCGGTCGATCAACGTATCGCCCTGGGCAACGAGTGCCGAAATGACGAGGCTGGCCGAAGCACGCAGGTCAGTGGCCATGACCGGCGCACCTTTGAGAATCTCGGTGCCGGTCACGATTGCGGTATTACCCTCAACCTGGATCTGCGCGCCCATGCGGTGCATCTCGTACACGTGCATGAAACGGTTTTCAAAGATGGTTTCGATCACTGCGCCAGTGCCTTCGGCGATGGCGTTGAGCGAGATGAATTGCGCCTGCATGTCAGTCGGGAACGCTGGGTAAGGCGCAGTACGCACGTTTACGGCTTTAGGCCGTTTGCCGTGCATGTTCAGCTCGATCCAGTCAGGTCCTGTGGTCACTTCGGCGCCAGCTTCCTGAAGCTTGAGCAAAACAGCTTCCAGGATCGTCGGGTCCGTGTCCTTGAGCTTTACACGACCGCCCGTAGCAGCGGCAGCAACCAGGTACGTACCGGTTTCGATGCGATCTGGCATGACTTTGTAAGTCGCCGAACCCAGACGCTTGACGCCATCGATGGTGATGGTATCAGTGCCAGCACCATGAATCTTGGCACCCATGGCAATCAGGAAGTTGGCCAAGTCGACCACTTCAGGCTCGCGAGCGGCGTTTTGCAGCACACTACGACCATTGGCAAGGCTGGCAGCCATCATGATGTTTTCGGTACCGGTCACGCTCACGGTATCGAAGAAGAAGTTGGCACCACGCAAGCCGCCTTCAGGGGCTTTGGCCTTGATGTAGCCGCCTTCCACGTCAATGACAGCGCCCATGGCTTCAAGGCCACGGATGTGCAGATCAACCGGACGCGAGCCAATGGCACAGCCGCCAGGCAACGCGACTTCGGCTTCACCGAAACGAGCGACCATCGGACCCAGCACCAGAATCGAGGCACGCATGGTTTTCACCAGTTCGTATGGTGCGATCAGAGTCTTGATGGTGCGGGCGTCGATTTCAACGCTGAGCTTTTCGTCGATCACAGGCTCGATGCCCATGCGCCCGAACAGCTCGATCATGGTGGTGATGTCGTGCAGATGTGGCAGGTTCTGAACGGTTACCGGCCCATCGGCCAGCAATGTAGCGGCAAGAATCGGCAGGGCAGAGTTCTTCGCCCCGGAGATGCGGATTTCGCCGTCAAGACGAACGCCGCCAGTAATAATCAGTTTATCCATTAGAATCTCGACGCCAATTGGCTCAGGTGCGCTCGGCCCATGCAGCGCGGCTGAAAAATTTCATAGTGACCGCATGGATGCTGCCATCGGCGATCCAAGGGTTCAAATGCGCATAGATCTGTTGCTGACGCTTGACGGGGCTTAGAGTAGCCATCTCGTCACTGATCACGTTCAGCTGGAAGTTGCAGCCTTCGCCCTCAACTTCGACCTGGATCTCAGGCAACTTCCCTTCAAGGAAGCTCTTAACTTCTACGGCGTGCATGCTTAACCTCGATTGGCGCCCTACGCGCGCGGGTCGGCCATCATACAAAAAAGCCCACTCAATGCGAACCCCGCAACGCAGGACCCGGACGAGGGGCTCATTCAATTACTCTCTGTCAATAATTGCCGAGTAGCTCGGTCAGCTCTGACACCTGGGCAATCTTGCGCATGTCTTCAGGCATCGAACGAATGCTTACCGACTTTCCTGCATCTCTGGCGTCCCGCATGAAAGCCAACAGCAAGGCAAGGCCGACACTGCTGGATTTTTCGACGCCAGAACAATCGAGAACCACGGTGGGCAGTTCGCTTGACTTGATCAACGCCGCACCCTGCTTGCGCAGGGCCGGGCCGGTTCGATAGTCAAGCACACCGGTCAACTGCAACTCACCCGGCGCGCCAAGTCGAATGGCGGACTCGGTCATTGCGCCGCCTGACCAGCAGCATCAGGTGCCTTTTCCTTGGCCTTGGCAACTTCGCCAGCCCAATTGTTGATGGTTTCATCAAGGTTGTTGCCGTTTCGCTGCATGGCGTCGGAGAACTGATCACGGAACAGCTTGCCGATGTTGATGCCATTGATGATCACGTTGCGCACTTTCCACTCGCCGCCCAGCTTGACGAGCGTATAGGACACAGGGTAATTCGCCCCGTTGTTGCCCTTGACCAGCATGTCGACGCTGGTGCGGTCGCTACCTTCAGGCTTTTCTGGGGAAACGGTGATGCCCTGATTGTTATATTCGAGCAAGGCATTGCCATAGAACTGCATCAGGCTGCGCTTGAAGTTCTCCTGGAAACGCTGCATCTGGGCCGGCGACGCATTACGCGAATACTTGACCGTCATGATGCTTTTGGAGATGCCATCGGCATCCACCACCGGCCCGACAATGCGGTTGAGGGCATCATAAAAGGCACTTGGGTTGGTTTTGTACTGTTCTTTATTGGTAGCCAGATCCGCCAGCAATTCCTTGGTGGTGCGATCCACCAGGTCATGGGCGGACGGTGTAGCCGCAGCATTGGCCAGCATCGGTAGCAACGCCAGTAATACCAACAGACCACGGCGCAAGGTTGAGATCATGTAAAAGCTCCTCATTTGGCGTCTTTACTCACGGTATTGAGCAGGAATTTGCCGATCAGGTCTTCGAGCACCAGGGACGACTGCGTGTCATGGATGATGCCGCCATCCTTGAGCAGTTTTTCGTCGCCACCGACGCTGATACCCACGTATTTTTCACCCAGCAAGCCGGCAGTAAGGATCGACGCCGTGGAATCCACGGGAAGGTTATCGACCTTCTTCTGGAGCTCCATGGTCACCCGACCTGTGAAGGTATCGCGATCAAGGTCAATCGCTGTGACCTTGCCGATCGTGACGCCCGCCATGCTTACCTTGGCTCTGACAGTCAAACCGGCAATATTGTCGAAATTTGCATAAAGTTTATAAGTTTCGCTGGTGGCGCTGCCGCTCAGACCGCTGACGCGCAGGGCCAGCAATAGCAAAGCCAGTATCCCGGCCAGCAGGAACAGGCCGACACCGGTTTCGATGGTGCGGTTTTGCATCAGAAATCTCCAAACATCAAGGCGG
>DASVUK010000039.1:0-8399 GCA_036387095.1 Pseudomonas sp. | reverse complement strand
CACGTTGATCCCATACAGTTGCTTGCCGTCGAGACGGAACAACAACAGCTCAAGGCGATTCTGCCCAACCAGCTGTGTGCGCTGGTTCACCGAATCCATTACACCGGCCATGCTCCGACTCCCCTTCAAAAGCAACCGATCGCCACTGCACCCCATTTGGTAAGCGGCACGGCCCTTGCTTTTTATACGTTATGAACGCAAAAACGACAATTTCCCGACACGTCTCATTCAGAAAACGCAGCTTAATCTGTGTGCTGGTAGCTCTGTGGGTTTCAAGCCTGGCCTGTTTCAGCCGGGCGGACACTTTTACATTGCCTGAACAGCTTATCGGCGTCACTCAAGGGTTTCTTGAATTCACTGTTGAAGACTATCTGGCAACTAATCAAATTGAAGGTCGCCATGAGATTGAAGTCAGACAACTGGATCCTCGCACGCGTATGCCGTTCTGCGACAAGGATTTGACAGCGACCCTGGAAAGTCCCAAACCCATTGGGCGGGTCAACGTCAAAGTTCGCTGCGAGGGTTCGTCGCCCTGGACGGTGTTCGTGCCAGCACAAGTACACCTGTACCGCAACGTTGTCACAGCTGTGCGACCGCTCAAACGCGACAGTTTGATCAGCGACGAAGATGTCGCCTTGCGCGAGCGGGACATCGGACAATTGGGCCAAGGCTTCCTCTCATCGCTGGATCAGGCCGTAGGGCAGAAAACCATCCGACCGGCGGTCATGGATCAAGTGCTGTCGCCGACTTACCTGGAACAGCCTCAGATGATTCATAAAGGCGACCAAGTGGTCATTATCGCGCGCAGCGGTACGCTGGCAGTGCGCATGCCTGGCGAAGCGCTGTCGGATGGAGGACTCAACGAACAGATTCGTATACGCAACCTCAACTCCAAACGGGTCATAAAAGCTAACGTCACCGGCCCTGGACAGGTAGAGGTACCTATGTAACGTGACCGATCACTGGTAGATGACGGCAGTTTTTTCTAGACTGCGAAACAAGTCCCGTAATGTGAGGTCCATTCTCATGTGCGTTTCACATGCATTTCACATACGGACTAAAGTTTTCGCAGATTTGGTCGAAACCATGGCAAGCGTCCAAATACCCAGAGGTTTTTTATCATGGTCATCGATTTCAGCAGGTTAAATAATACGCCATCAGTGGGCAGCACATCGCGCACCAGCAGCACCAAAGAAACCGGCAAAACGGAGTCGGCCGCTACCGGCACAGCAGTTGAAGCTGGCAAATCCGGAGAATCCGTTCATTTGAGCGGCGAGGCTCAGCAGTTGAAGAAAATCACCGATACGTTGCGCGACCAACCTGTTGTCAACAGCGCCCGAGTGGCGGAACTGAAACAGGCAGTTGCAGACGGTAGTTATCAGGTGGATAGCAACAGGGTGGCCAGCAAGCTGCTCAATTTCGAAGCCCAACGCTAGCCCGGTGCTCGCGGTGGATTTTCTGGACGCTTAAAAACCAGAGCATGCGATGCAAGACACTACTTTGCTGCAACTGATTACCGACGATTTCGTCCCTGCCCGGCAGTTGCTGGAGCTTTTGCAGGCCGAATCGATAGCCCTCCACGGCCGCGACATGGTGGAGATGGAGCATATCCTGGCGCAGAAGCAGGCGATGGTGATTCTGCTTGAGCAGCACGGCCGCAAACGCAGTCAGTTACTTGCAGCCATGGGCTTGAGCCCTGATCGCAAAGGTTTGGTGGAGCTTGCAAGCCATTCGACCGTTGGCGACGAACTCATCAAGGCTGGCGACGAACTCAGCGCCCTGATTGTGCAATGTCAGGCTGCAAATGAAAGTAATGGCGGTTCGATTCAGCTTCAGCAAGCGACTACGGCTCATCAGCTCAGAATCCTGACTGGCGACACGCCGACCTTGTATGACAGCCGCGGCTCGACCTCGGGACGCGCCAAACCCCGTCCATTAAGCCAAGCGTAATTTCTGTATCAAGGCGCTTTGCATGCTGGCAAAATGCCCGCAACTGCACAGCTGTCGTATTTTGCCTGGAGATGGAAAAAAGTGAATGGCTCAAGCGCGGACGATGCTCCGCAGCCCCCAAAGGTATTAACCACGCCTTTGGAAATTGCCGCCAACTTGCGGCAGCTACTTGAAAGTCATGATCCGTTGATCATCACCTTTCATGAGCGCACCCAACGCTTTCAAAGCTATCTGATCCAGGTCGATCGCGAAGCCAACATCATGGCTCTGGATGAAATGATCCCTCGCGACGGTGAACGCTTTCTCACCGGCGGCGAACCCTATCGGATCGAAGGCTTTCACGACGGCGTACGAATCGCGTGGGAAGGCAGCGGCCCAATGAATCTGGTCGACAATGACGGCCAGCGGTTTTATCGCGGCGCGCTACCGACCGAGGTTATTTATCACCAACGTCGTAGCGCATTTCGTGCAGCGCTCAAGCTTGCCTCGCTGGTCAACGTCGAAATCGGCGGTGACAAGCTCAAGTCACCTCTGGGTGGCAAACTCCTGGATATATCGGCCACAGGTTGCAAACTGCGTTTTGAAGGCGACCTCTCAGAGCGCATTCAGCTTGGCCAGGTGTATGAACGTTTTGCGGCACAGCTGCCCTTTGGCACCATGACTGCTCCTGTGGAGCTGCGTTACCTGCACTTTGAGGAAAGGGTCAACACCACCTTCGCCGGCGTGCGTTTTCACAACATGAGCGGGCTGGTACAGCGCCAGGTCGAACGATTTGTTTATCAGTTGCAGCGCGAAGCGCGCCGGTTCGACAAAGACGACGACTTCTGAGCCAGGCCCTGTCAAAAAAGGCGATTACGCTACCCGCGCAATCGCCTTTTTTGTGTCTTGAAATCGACCGGGCCTGTGTAAGCAGGGAAATATCGCGCCTTATGGCCGATTGATCTCCTCGCCCTCTGGCTGCTCGACTGGCACCGCGTAAGGCGGGGTCTCCGGTTGTTCCCCAGGCGCGGTTTCAGTGACCGGAGCGGAGGAAATCTCAGGTGAAACTGCCGGTTCAACCGTCGCCTGCATCTGGTCCTGTACCACTTGTTCATCAACCCGTGGGTCCAGCGCTACAACCAATGGCGAACTGGACATGCTGTCCGGCATCGCGACGTGGTGCAAAGGAGCATTGTCGACCTGGTGAATGTGCGTAACCGCTTTAGGCCGGATCAGCACCACCAGGACCAGACCGGCAAAACTGACGAAGGCGTAAAGCATGTTGCCACCGAACATTTTCATCAGGACGCCAGCGGCCAATGGACCGATGCTCGCGCCGATGCCGTAAGTCATCAACAGCATCGCGGTCAAGGACACCCGACGCTCGCCTTCGACGTGGTCGTTGGCGAATGCGACTGCCAACGGGTACAAGCAGAACTGCACCAGCGAAGCAAAGAAACCAATGATGAACAGGGCCTCAATGGGCACGCTCGGCAACACCGCCAACGGCAGCGCGGCAAGGGCCAGCACACCAGCAAAACCACGCATCAGCCTCGCACGGTCATAACGGTCAGACAACAATCCCAGCGGCCACTGAACCAGCAACCCGGCCAGGATGCAGAAACCCATGAACAAACCGACCTGTTCGGTCGATAACCCCTGCTCCGCCGCATAAACCGGTGCCAGGCCGTAGAAAGAGCCGATGATCAAGCCCGCACCCAGGACGGTCGTCAATGACTGCGGCACACGGCCGATAAAGAAACGCGGCTCCAGAGGCGCCGGACGCATGGGGGCCGGGTGAATGCTGCGGGTCATGGCGACAGGTACCAGACACAATGCGAAGCACATCGCGACCAGCATCAGCAATTCGAGGCCGAGCTGTGGATGGATAACCAGAATAAGCTGCCCCAGCACCAATCCAAGGTAGGAGGCGATCATGTAGCCGCTGAATACCTTGCCTCGCTGCTTGGCGTCTGCCTGCTCGTTCAACCAGCTTTCTATGACCATGTACTGGCACATCATGCCCAGACCGACAATCATCCGCAGAAACAGCCACGCGGGCAGGTAGTCGATCAAACCGTGGCCCAGCACTGCTGCACCGACGATACCCGCGCACGTTGCGTAAGCGCGGATATGACCGACCCGTCCGATCAAGCGGTGTCCAATCTTGCCGCCCAACACCAGACCAAAATAATTGGCGGCCATTAGCGCACCAACCCAGAGGCTATCAACCTGATCGGCGGCCAGTCGCAACGCGAGGTAGGTACTGAGAAGGCCTGAGCCGATCAACATCATCAGCGAGGCAAAATAGAGCCCTTGAAAAGATTTCCAGATTTGGCGCATCGACTTTCCAAAAATAAGCAGTCACCCACGTGGAGTGACTGCAAAACAACGGTTCTTAAGCCTGGGTGGCAAGAACGCGCCGCTCCCAGGGGGTAATTTCATCGAAAAAGCTAGTCAGCTCCATCGTCTTTGACGCGATGTAGCCTTCGATGAATTCATGACCAAACAGTTCCTTGGCCAACTCACTGCGTTTCAGACGCTCAAGCGCAGCATGCAAGGTACATGGCAACGACAAATGATCTGGAACATGGATTTCTCCCTGAACTGCAGCCTCGGGTTCCAACCTATGCTCAATCCCATACAAGCCGGCAGCCAGGCTCGCCGCAATTGCCAGATATGGATTGGCATCGGCACCCGGCAAACGATTTTCAACCCGTCGGGCCTCCGGCGCACTGGCCGGTATACGTAATCCCGCTGCACGATTGTCATGGGACCAGCAGGCGTTATTGGGTGACGCGAACGGATGACACAGGCGCTGGTAAGAGTTCACGTTAGGTGCCAGCAAGGCCGTGAAATCCGCCATGCAGGCCTGTTGGCCACCCAGAAAATGCCTGAACATGGGCGTCGGCAGTCCATCATCTGCGGTAAATACGTTAAGGCCCGAATCCGTGTCCACGACGCTCTGGTGAATATGCATCGAACTGCCGGGCGTGTGGGCAAGCGGTTTGGCCATGCACACGACGATCAAGCCATGCTTGAGCGCGACCTCCTTGAGCAGGTGCTTGAATAGAAACGTCTGGTCAGCCAACAGCAGCGGATCACCGTGCCACAGGTTGATCTCGAACTGACTTACGCCCATTTCATGCATGAACGTATCACGGGGCAAACCCAGCGCCGCCATGCATGCATATACCTCGCTGAAAAAAGGGCGCAAACCGTTGTTCGAACTGATGCTGAATGCGGAGAAACCATCCTCGCGTCGCCCGTCCAGGCCGGCAGGCGGCAAGAAAGCATGGGTCGGGTCCGGATTTGGAGCGAAGACGAAAAACTCAAGCTCGGTCGCAACTACCGGTGACAACCCGTGCTCGGCATAACGCGCGATAACAGACTTCAACTGACTACGTGTCGACAGACTGCTTGGCTGTCCACTGAGTTCGTCGGCATCACAAATCACCAGCGCTCGGGGCTCTGCGCTCCAAGGGAGACGGTGAATCTGCGAGGGATCGGCAATCATCGCCAAGTCACCATCGTCGCTGCCGTAAAAACGTGACGCCGGGTAACCGCCCATGATGCATTGCAGCAACACACCTCGTGCCATCTGCAATCTGCGACCTTGTAGAAACCCCTCAGCGGTCATCACCTTGCCGCGGGGAATGCCGTTTAAATCGGGGGTAACACATTCAACTTCATCAATGCCCATCAATCGCTGCGCGAGTGAACTGTGGCCATCGCTGGTCATGACTCGAATCCTTCGTCTGTGTGCAGGCCGACTCTTCGGCGAGGCGTACAAAATACGCACCGGTCGTTCGGAATTTCAAGCACAACGTTGACGCGATTTCCAATCAAGGGTGTGGAGACAGGTATACGCCATAGGAATGGACGACACGGCTCAGGGCAAGTAGAGGGTAAACACACCGCCGCCGAGGCTGCCGCCATTGGCAATGCTAATACGCCCGCGTACACCATTTCGCTCATGTCGCTCGGCGATGCGCGCAGCAAAATAAAGTCCCAGGCCCGTACTACCGCTGGCCTGATTAATGCCCTGCACATAATCCGACTGATGCTCGACCATGTTCGGCGGGTAGCCAGGTCCATCGTCATTTATGCTGATGACAAGCAATCCGAGGTCTTCACGGACATTTATCAGCACAGCTCGCCGTGCGAAACGGATTGCGTTGATGATGATGTTGGCCACGACAGAGCCGATCAACTCGCGATCGAAGAAGCCTAGCGGGTTCAGACTGTTCATCTCGAATGTCGCGTGAATCCCGCGACTGCTCAGCACTTCGTCATGTAGTGCCAGCTGCGCCTCGATAAAATCATCGAGTTCGTGATAGTCCGGACGCAACGGCAGTTGATTGACACCCAGCTTGTACAAACCGAGTAACTGCACCAGCATTCCATTCAGATTGGCGAACTCGTAATCGATCACCCCATGCTCAGGAGTGTCGCGCTGAGCATCGGTCAACCGGCCTGACCATTTACCGTGGGCCTGCATCAAGGTAGCGAGGGCATTCTTCATGTCGTGCACCGTAGATGCAATCACCATGGAGAAGTCAAGACCGGTATCCATTTCGCTCATGCGCCGAATGCCCTGCTCTGTAGTTTCTGGAATCTTTCATAGCGCGGATCGCTGTCGGGCATATTTCCGACCATTTTCAAACAAGCTTGGCATTCTTCTAGGTTGCCTGGGTCTGGAACTGCGCCCTTGGCATGCAGCAACGACTGCGCCAGGTTCAATGCAATACTGATGTTCTTGGGTTGCAAGGCCAAAGCACTGCGAAACAGTTGCCTCGCCTCGGGCAAAGTGCCTGCTTTGTAACTGCGCACACCTTGCAGATTGAGATCCATTGCAACTTTGCCGGCCCCCAGAATGGCGGGATCACTGGTCTGCTTGGCAATGCCCTTCATGACCGCAGGATCATCGCCGTAGATCTCAGCGCAACTTCTGAGCACGCCGGCACCGGCATCCTCCTGCCCGAGCTTTTGCAACTGCGCAGCGACAACCAGTGCCGCGTCGGCGCTGAGAAATTGCTCCATGCCTTGAAGCCGGCCCATGGCGTCTTCAGTCAGTTTCGCAGCGGCCTCCGGATCCGACAGCTGCAGACTAGTGGCCTTCATCAAACGGGTTCTGACCTGAAGCCCTTGATCGGTGCCGTGTTCCTTGGCCACTTCACTCAATGTCTGATTCAGCTCAACCCTGGAGCGCGAGTCCAGGCCTTGATCACCATTTCTGCTGATCAGCGCCTGAGCGAAACCGAGATTGGTCTCTGGGTCTTTGAAGCGTGAATGCTGACCTTGGGCCACAGCATGCCGGTAAGCCTTGGAAGCACTTTCGAAGTCTTCGTTATCAAGGGCCAGCTTGCCGAGTAATCGCTGACGACGAACAGCCAATGGAGACAGACGCACCGCCGCTTCCAACGTTTCCTGAGCACGCTTGGTATCGCCGCGCGACACAAGGACATCGGCCAGACCATCATAGAGCGCCGGCATTGTTGAAAACGCCTTTAATGCCTGCTCAAAGACTAGCTGGGCTTCGCTGACCTTATTGCGTTTGAACAGCAGATTGCCAAGTGCTGCGTAAGCCCAGGGAGTTGCGCGATCGGCCAGGATGCTTCGGAGGAAGGCTTCAAGTGCATCATGCTGATTGAGGTCGCGTAACGCATCAGCCTTGTAGCGTAAGCACAATGGCGCATAGCGCTGATCCTGTTTTATAAGATCCGCACAGGCAGCCAATACTTCCGCTGGTTTATCACGATCCAAAGCCTGGAGGATTGGCTTGAGCAATGTCTTGCGCTGCACGAGCTTTTCAAGTCGCTGGGCAAGACCGGCGCGGTTAAACGGTTTGGTCAGATAAGCATCCGGCTCCCACTCCAGCGCGCTCATCACCATCGCTTGACTGTTTTCTGCCGTGACCATGATGAACACACTTTCGTGGCTCAGCAATTTGTCGACCATCAGATCTTCAAGCACATGTTGGCCGTTCTTCTTGCCATCGCCGAGATTAAAATCATGGAGAACGAAGTCGTAGCGTTTCTGAGCGCACATTCGAAGTGCTTGCTCGCCAGTATCCGCAGTATCAACGTCCTTGACGCCTAGCTCGCGCAACATCGACCTGACGGAACTCCTGAAATCAGAGAAATCGTCGACGATAAGAAAGCTTTTTTGGTTGTACGCCAGCATCGAGATTCCCGTCGCGAGGAGTCAAAAAAAGGTCATTCCCAAGCCCAATGCAAGAAAGGGTCCATCTTGGAAGCAATACTGGTGTCTGGTAAGGATCGGTGAAAAATGGTTTTCCGACCGGACAAACAAAACCCCTGAACGCGTAAGCGATCAGGGGTTCTGGAATTCAATCTTGACGATGACCTACTCTCACATGGGGAAACCCCACACTACCATCGGCGATGCATCGTTTCACTGCTGAGTTCGGGATGGGATCAGGTGGTTCCAATGCTCTATGGTCGTCA
>DASVUK010000038.1:0-8368 GCA_036387095.1 Pseudomonas sp. | reverse complement strand
GTTGCTTTTGAAGGGGAGTCGGAGCATGGCCGGTGTAATGGATTCGGTGAACCAGCGCACACAGCTGGTTGGGCAGAATCGCCTTGAGCTGTTGTTGTTCCGTCTCGACGGCAAGCAACTGTATGGGATCAACGTGTTCAAGGTGAAGGAGGTGCTCCAATGCCCCAAGCTCACCGTGATGCCAAAATCCAACCGTATCGTGCGCGGAGTGGCCAGCATTCGTGGAGGAACCATTCCGATCCTCGATCTGGCCATGGCGACAGGTTCGTCGGGGCCAATGAGTCTGGACAACACCTTCGTGATCATCACGGAGTACAACACCAAGGTTCAGGGCTTTCTGGTGCACTCCGTCGAGCGCATCGTGAACATGAACTGGGAAGAGATCCATCCACCGCCCAAGGGGACGGGCCGCGATCACTATCTGACGGCCGTCACGCGGGTCGACAATCAGTTGGTGGAAATTATCGACGTCGAGAAAATTCTTGCCGAAGTGGCACCGATTTCCGAGGCGGTTTCGGTTGGCGTGATCGATGCGGAGACCCAGCACAAAGCCGTCTCGCTGCGGGTGCTCACGGTCGACGATTCGTCTGTGGCGCGCAAGCAGGTCAGTCGTTGCCTGCAGACGGTGGGGGTTGAAGTCGTTGCGCTCAATGACGGACGCCAGGCGCTGGACTACCTGCGCAAGTTGGTCGATGAAGGCAAGAAGCCTGAAGAAGAATTTCTGATGATGATTTCCGACATTGAAATGCCGGAAATGGACGGCTACACACTTACCGCCGAGATCCGCAATGATCCCCGGATGCAAAAACTGCACATCATTTTGCATACTTCCCTGTCTGGCGTGTTCAATCAGGCTATGGTGAAGAAGGTCGGTGCCGATGACTTCCTTGCCAAGTTCAGGCCCGACGACCTCGCGGCCAGGGTTGTAGATCGGATCAAGGCCGCCGATATCAGCTAGGGTGGGCGCTTGAGCCAACCCGGCAAAGCGGTTCGCGCTGAAACAGCAGCAGACCCTGGGGGCGTCGCCCTTGGCGGTTCACATGATTTTTAAGAGGCGGCATCTTTGTCTACGGGTAATTTGGATTTCGAACAGTTCCGGGTCTTTCTGGAAAAAGCCTGTGGCATCCTGCTGGGTGAAAACAAGCAGTACCTTGTTTCCAGCCGTCTCAACAAGCTGATGGAACAGCAGGGCATCAAGTCTCTTGGGGAGTTGATTCAGCGTATCCAGACTCAGCCTCGCAGTGGTTTGCGCGAGCAGGTCGTGGATGCCATGACCACCAACGAGACTTTATGGTTTCGTGACACCTATCCGTTCGAAGTGATGAAGAACAAGGTGCTGCCCGAGTCGATCAAGGCCAGCCCCGGCCAGCGTTTGCGTATCTGGTCGGCGGCATGTTCGTCGGGCCAGGAACCGTATTCGCTGTCGATGACGATTGACGAGTTCGAGCGTAGTAATCCGGGCCAGCTCAAGTCCGGAGTGCAAATCGTTGCCACCGATTTGTCGGGTCTGATGCTCACCAATTGCAAGTCGGGCGAATACGACAGCCTGGCAATTGGCCGTGGCTTGTCGCCGGACCGCTTGCAGCGCTATTTCGATGTCAAGACGCCGGGTCGCTGGGCAGTGAAGGCGCCGATCAAAAGTCGTGTCGAGTTCCGTGCCTTCAATCTGCTGGACAGCTACGCCAGCCTGGGCAAGTTCGATATCGTGTTCTGCCGCAACGTGCTGATCTATTTTTCCGCCGAGGTGAAAAAAGACATCTTGTTGCGCATCCACGGCACGCTCAAGCGCGGCGGTTATTTGTTCCTGGGGGCTTCCGAAGCACTCAATGGCCTGCCCGACCATTACCAGATGGTTCAGTGCAGTCCGGGCATCATTTACCAGGCCAAATAGGCCGGGCCAAATGGAAAGCTCAGGGGCCTTAGGGCCCCTTTTTCTTTGCCTGGAAAAAGACGTTGCCAACCCGCAAACCTTATAAGAGCGGCGGCAATGGCAAAATTACGGCGCTTTGCTTGCCGCATTTGACCTGTATAGCGGAAACACCTTGCCGCTTTTCTGGCATTGCCGTGCCATGACAGGCCGCCAAGCCTTGGTTTATGGGGATTTCAAAACTGGCACGCTGATTGCTTTGTCTCTGATACGAAAATCTGGTCAACCGGTAAAGGTTTCCCGACATGAGCATCAGCTTCGACAAAGCGTTAGGCATTCATGAGCAGGCTCTGAACTTTCGCGCCAAGCGCGCCGAGGTGCTGGCCAACAACATCACCAACGCCGATACGCCGAATTACAAGGCTCGTGACCTGGAGTTTTCCTCCGTGCTGGCCGCTGAAAATGACAAGGCCAAGAACGGCACCTTTGCGCTGAACAAGACCAACAATCGCCACATCGAAGCTGAAGGTGTGGGCGATACCGACGGTTCGCTTTTGTATCGCACGCCTTCTGCGCCATCGCTGGACCAGAACACCGTCGATGCTCAAGTCGAGCAGGCCAGTTATGCCGAGAACGCCATTGGCTTCCAGGCCAGCTTTACCTTGCTCAACAGTAAATTCAAAGGGCTGGTTGCAGCCCTTCGCGGAGAGTAATTCATGTCTCTAGCCAACGTTTTCAATATTGCCGGCAGCGGCATGAGTGCCCAAACCACTCGCTTGAACACTACCGCCAGTAACATTGCCAACGCTGAAACCGTGTCGTCGAGCATGGATCAGACTTATCGGGCGCGCCATCCGGTGTTTGCCACCGTCATGCAAGGTCAAGGGACCGGTGGCGGTTCGTTGTTTCAGGATCAGGGTGAAGCCGGGCAGGGCGTTCAGGTGTCGGGGATTATCGAAGATGCCTCCAACCTTGAAGCCCGCTACGAGCCCAATCACCCCTCCGCCGACAAGGACGGGTACGTTTACTACCCCAACGTGAATGTCGTCGAAGAAATGGCTGACATGATTTCTGCCAGTCGGTCATTCCAGACCAACGCCGAAATCATGAATACCGCCAAAACCATGATGCAAAAGGTCCTGACCCTGGGTCAGTGATAAGGGGCGACACAAATGGCCGTTGAAGACGTATCGACAAGTTTTATCAGCTCACTGCAGAACCCCACGCCCACTGCCACCAGTTCGGGTGCGGCGTTGGGCAAGGATGCGTTCCTGCAGTTGCTGGTGACCCAGATGAAGAACCAGAACCCTCTGGACCCGCAGGACAACACGGCCTTCGTCGCCCAGCTGGCGCAGTTCAGTAGCCTGGAAAGCATGCAGAATTTGACCTCGACGGTCGATTCGATTGCGACCAACTACAAGTCATCTCAAGCGCTGCAGGCCTCGTCCCTGGTTGGCCGCTCGGTGATTGTCGAGTCAGGGTCGGCGGTGGTTGATACCACCAAAGGTCTGACCGGTTCGGTGGTGGTGCCGTCCTCGGCGACCGGAACAACGGTGAAGATCTACGATACCAGCATGAACCTGGTGGATACCGTTGACCTGGGCACGCAACCTGCCGGCACGACCAGCTTTACGTGGGACGGTACTGACAGCGATGGGCAAGCAGCAGCTTCCGGCACCTACAGCTTTGTTGCCAACGGCACCATTGATGGTAAAGGCACGGCGCTCACCACTTATCTGCCGGCGACCGTCAACAGTGTGACCACTGCCACGACGGGCGGGGAAATGACTCTCAATCTGGCAGGCGGCACCAGCATCGGCCTGTCCAAAGTGCAAACAATCGGAATTTGAGCCGACTAGACGGCGAAGGAGTGTTACATGTCATTCAATATCGGTCTTAGTGGGCTCTACGCGGCAAATAAAAGTCTGGACGTCACGGGCAACAACATTGCCAACGTCGCGACCACCGGCTTCAAGTCTTCGCGGGTGGAGTTCGCTGATCAGTACGCGCAATCGATTCGTGGCACCTCGGGCAGCAGTAATGTCGGCAGTGGCGTAACCACTGCGGCGGTTTCCCAGCAGTTCACCCAAGGCACGTTGACCACCGGGACGGCTAACAGCCTCGATCTGGCGATCAATGGCAATGGCTTCTTCATGCTCAGCAATAACGGCGAGAGCCTGTATACCCGTGCCGGCGCCTTTCATACGGACAAGGACGGCTATGTCGTCAACAGCTCGGGGCAGAACCTGCAGGGCTATAACGTTGATGCCAATGGCAATGTTGTGATCGGCGCGCTCAGTGACCTGAAAATCGATTCGTCCAACCTTGAACCCAAGTCAACCACATCGATCACCAACAAGGCCAACCTGAACTCGGCAGCAACGGCGCCAACGATCTCGCCGTTCGATGCAACCGAAACCAGCAGCTACAACGTCAAGTACAGCACTCCGATCTATGACACCCAGGGCAATGCCCACACCCTTGATCAGTATTTCGTGAAGACGGGCACCAACGCCTGGTCCATGTATTCACTGGTTGATGGTCGAAGCATCAGTGATCCGGTCAACAGTACGACGCCTGATGAGGTCAAGCTGACGTTCGACTCCAGTGGTGCGCTTATTACCAGCGGCACGGGCGCTCCGGTGGGCTCGGACAACGTGAGCCTCAATACCGACGGTACGTTCCAGGTGGCAAACTGGCAGCCGGCCGCGCAGGTAGGTACCGGCACGACGGCAACCTGGGCGCTCAATGGCGCCAATGGCACTGTCGACGGCATCAAGCTCAACATGATGGATACTACCCAGACCGCGTCGGTAAGCGGCTTGATCAGCCAGAGTCAGGATGGCTATGCCACCGGCCAGATCAGCGCCATGAACGTGGATGCAACGGGCAATCTGTTTGCCACCTACACCAACGGGCAGTCCAAGGTTATCGGTCAGATATCCCTGACCAATTTCGCCAACGTGCAAGGGCTGGCACCCGCCGGCGGAACAAACTGGCGTGAAACCTACGCCTCGGGTGTGCCGGTAAGTGGTGTACCGGAATCCGGTACGCTGGGCTACCTGACAGGGCAGGCGCTGGAGGATTCCAACGTTGACCTTACCGGCGAGCTGGTTAACCTGATCAAGGCGCAGAGCAACTATCAGGCGAATGCGAAAACCATTTCGACGCAAAGCACTATTATGCAGACCACTATCCAGATGGCCTGATAAACGTTAAAGCCTGACAAATAAAACCCCTTGATCGAGGGGTTTTTTTATAAGTGTTTTTCACGTGTTTAAGTATCGGGATCACACGTTATAAACTTCGGGATCAGGCTCACTTTGGTTATAGAAACTTCCTACTTACGTTGCTGCGAGAATAAAAACTCCTCAACGAAAGTGCCGCGTCGGCGGCTCGGGAGTTTGTATGTCGTTCAGTGTTGCTATCAGTGGTATTCATGCCGCCAATAAACGGCTTGAGACGGCGGGTAATAATATCGCCAACGTCGGTACGCTCGGGTTCAAGTCATCTCGTGCTGAGTTTGCCGGGCTTTATTCTTCTGCACATTTAAGTAACGGGCGTAGCGCCGTCGGTGATGGGGTTCGATTGGCTAATGTTTCCCAGAACTTCAATCAGGGAACCTCCATGACGACCCATGGCAGGTCGTTGGATATGCGCATCCAGGGTAACGGTTTTTTCGTGGTCAGCGATGGCGGCGCACTGGCGTATACGCGAGCGGGGGCCTATTTGAAGGATGCCGATGATTTTATCGTGGATGGCGAAGGCGGGCGGCTGCAGGGTTACGCTGCCAATGAAAAGGGCGAGATCATGACCGGTGTGCGTACTGATCTGAAAATTGATACTTCGGCCATGGCGCCGAAAGTCACGACCGTCATTTCCGACACCCTCAATCTGGACGCCTCGTTACAATCGCTGGCGGCACTTCCAAAGTTTGATCCGCAGGAGGCGACCAGTTATACCCGAGTGATTCAGAAAACAATCCAGGATCAGGGAGTTGGTTCTACGCCGCCGGCCGATCACGAACTCAAGCAGTACTTCGTCAAGACGGATGAGGATCAGTGGTCCATGTATGTATTGATTGATGGGCGCAATCCGGTTGATCCATCCAGCATTCATCCACTGCACGTTACGTTGAATAAAACACCCGCCGGAAAAATCAGTTATTCGGCAAATACAGACTTTATCAGGAAAGTTTCGGATACCGAGTTCACACTGGCAGGCTGGAAGCCTGCGCAACAAACCGGCGGCACCTGGAGTGCGAGCCGTGCACCCGGTTCAGTGGCCGTTTCGTTGTCCCTTGAAGATGGCGCAGGCAGCGTGCTGGACGACAACGATCCGATCATGGCGCGCCCGGTTCCGGTATTTGATCCCTCTGATATCAATACCTACAGTCACACGTTCCCGACCGGAATCTTTGATAGTCAGGGCAATCGGCATGACCTCAAGCAGTATTTCATCAAGGACGGGACGAACAGTTGGCAGATGCAGGTACTGATCAACGATCGAAACCCCATGGACCCAAATTCCCGTCAACCGGTGACTGCCAGAATTGTCTTCAATACCGATGGTTCTCTGCGGTCGGTCACCGGTTCTCAAGGTCTGATGGCCACCGGTGATGGCCGGTTTCAGTTGCAGGGCTGGGTGCCCACCAAGGTGCGCGGTCGTGGTACCAGTCGCGAGGAGTGGATACCCAATGGCGCTGTCGCCGCCACGCAAGGCATCACGCTCGACATGAGCAAGATCAGCCAGTACAGCACCCCAACGTCACGGACCTCATTACAGGTTGATGGCCATGGCGCAGGCGCCTTGGTGGGTGTGAATCTTGAACGCGACGGCAGGTTGCAGGCCCGGTTCAGTAACGGATTGAGCCGGAATATCGGGCAAGTCATGCTCGCCAGCTTTGCCAATGAACAAGGTCTGCAACCGCAGAGCGGTACCCGCTGGACTGAGACCAATGCCTCGGGCGCGGCAAACTTCGGGACTGCCGGCGCTGGCACTCAAGGCACGATCATCGGTGGCGCGCTGGAGGGTTCCAATGTCGAGCTCTCTGACGAACTGATTGAACTGATCCAGGCGCAAACGGCTTATCAGGCCAATTCCAAGGCGATTTCCACCGAAGTGACGTTGATGCAGACATTGATTCAATCGACGTGATAACGGTTCGCCACGGCGGGCGACAGCCGTTGTCGGGGTTCAGATCGAGCAATCGGATTTGATGAAGGTGCCGTGCAAGCGAACCCAGCCCTTGCCGGGGCTGGTTTGTGCGCAGACAACGCGGTCCACGCCTTGCCATCGGTAATAGCGAGCGGTCTGGGCCTGAACGCTCAGGGCGCTCAAGACGAGAAGTGTTGTGACCATCAGGCACAAACCTGTGCGGCTGTTCATTGAAGTACCTGCTGCGCTCAAGTGCGCGCTGTTGGCAAGCCTATCACTGAGGGCTGGTGGCTGGAGCGAATTTTCCTCTGGCTCGCCTGCGTTGCAACGCAGTTTTTTTGGCGTCCGCACTCGTGTACCTGGCCAAATGCGGCAGTCTGCCGCCGCGTCAGGAGGGTGGATCTACCGGCAGATGACGCAGGCGCCCGATATTGCTGGCAAATCAACGCTTTGTATCAGGCCCGACAAGTTGGTTCGATAATTGCTTTATCCCTATCAGAACAGCTACAGGCGGCAAGCGTCTGTCAGAGGAGGAAGACTGTGGACAAGTTGCTTTACGTCGCAATGAGCGGTGCATCCGAAAACGCCATTGCGCAAAAGGCCCATGCCAACAACCTGGCAAACGTCTCGACCAACGGATTCCAGCGTGACCTTGAGCAGGCGCGGTCGATGCCCGTCTTTGGCGAGGTGCAGCCCTCGCGTGCCTACGCCATGAGCGAGCGTCCCGGAACTGATTTCAGTGGCGGCGCGATGATCGACACAGGCCGTGACCTTGACGTCGCGGTCAAGGGCGATGGCTGGATAGCCGTGCAGACTGCTGATGGTGGTGAGGCTTACACGCGCACTTCCAGCATGAATATCGATGCGCTGGGCGTGTTGCGCGATGGCAGCGGTTTGCCGGTTATGGGCAACGGCGGTCCGATTGCCGTGCCGCCTCAGCAGCAGATCGAGATCGGTGCCGATGGCACGATCAGTGTCCGCTCTCTGGGTGAGACGCCAACCGTCATGGCTCAGATCGACCGCATCAAGCTGGTCAGGCCCGATATCAAGAACATGGAAAAAGGCCCTGATGGCCTGATGCACACCAAGAGTGGCGCGGCTGCGCCGGCAGACGCGACCGTTCAGGTCGAGTCCGGTTTCCTGCAGGCAAGCAACGTCAATGCCGTCGATGAAATGACGTCGGTGCTGACCTTGTCCCGTCAGTTTGAATTGCACGTCAAGATGATGAAGACCGCCGAGACCAACGACGAGTCCATGGCTCGCGTCTTGCAGATGGGCTAACCATTGACAGCTTGCGTCGATAATCCGACGCACGAGGAGAGAAACAATGCTTCCTGCACTATA
>DASVUK010000037.1:0-39145 GCA_036387095.1 Pseudomonas sp. | reverse complement strand
GAATTATTCCTCCGCCGCACTTTGGCGCAGACGGTTAATGCGCGCTTCGCTCCACTGCTTGAGCAGCAGGATGAACAGCGCCAGGATCAGCAACAGGCTCGCCACCGCAAAGGCTGCGACGTGGTTGTATTCGTTGTAGAGAATTTCGACGTGCAGCGGCAGGGTGTTGGTGACGCCGCGAATGTGCCCGGAAACCACCGAGACCGCGCCGAACTCACCCATGGCCCGTGCAGTACAGAGCACCACGCCGTAGATCAGGCCCCATTTGATGTTGGGCACCGTGACGTGCCAAAACATCTGCCAGCCATTGGCGCCCAGCAAGCGTGCGGCCTCTTCCTCTTGCGTGCCCTGCTCCTGCATCAGCGGGATCAGCTCACGGGCGACGAAAGGCACGGTGACAAAAATCGTGGCCAGCACAATACCGGGCAGCGCGAAGACGATCTGGATGTCGTGATCCTGCAACCATGGCCCGAACAGGCCTTGAGCGCCGAACATCAGCACATAGACCAGACCGGCGATGACCGGCGAAACCGAAAACGGCAAGTCGATCAATGTCACCAACATGCTTTTGCCACGGAACGAGTACTTGCTCACGCACCAGGCGGCGCTGACGCCGAACACCAGGTTCAGCGGCACCGAAATAAATACGGCAATAACCGTGAGCTTCAAGGCCGACAACGCATCGGGTTCGAGAATCGCACTGAAGAACGCGCCGAGGCCGTTTTTCAGACCTTGGGAAACCACGATAAACAGCGGTAAGCCCAGGAACAGGACGAACACCAGCCAGCACAGGCCGATCAGGATACGACGCGACACCGCGCTGCCACGACGGGCGGCGTTGGCGGAGGCGGCGGCTGAAACAGATGAATAGGACATGCTCTGCGCATCCTCAGGATGGGGTTTCGATGCGCCGCTGCAACAAGTTGATCAGCAGCAACAGAATGAAGGAGACCACCAGCATCATTACGCCAATAGCTGTCGCGCCGGTGTAATCGTATTGGTCGAGCTTGACCATGATCAGCAACGGCAGAATCTCGGTTTTCATCGGCATATTGCCCGCGATGAAAATCACCGAGCCGTACTCACCGACACCCCGGGCGAAGGCCAGGGCAAAACCGGTCAACCAGGCGGGCAATAACGCAGGAACGAGGATGTAACGAAACACCTGCAACGGACGGGCGCCGAGGCAGGCGGCGGCTTCTTCGACTTCCCTGGGGATGTCCGCCAATACCGGCTGCACGGTGCGCACCACGAACGGCAGCGTGACGAAGGTCAGCGCCAGCGTGATCCCCAACGGCGTGTAGGCGATCTTGAAACCCATGTCCGCTGCGAACTGCCCGACCAGCCCGGTGGGCGTATACAACGCGGTCAAGGCGATACCGGCGACAGCAGTCGGTAACGCGAACGGCAGATCGATCATCGCATCAATGACCTTGCGACCGGGGAAGGTGTAGCGCACCAGCACCCAGGCCAGCAGGACGCCGATGACGCCGTTGATCAAGGCTGAATAGAACGCGGTGCCAAAGCTCAGTTTCAGTGCGGCCAGCACGCGAGGCGCGGTGATGATTGCCCAGAATTGATCCCAGGTCAGCTGCGCGGCATGGATAAACATCGCCGCCAGCGGTATGAGCACAATCAGACTGAGGTACACCAAGGTGTAGCCCAGCGTCAGCCCGAAGCCGGGTATGACGGGGGAGATACGTCGCGACATAAGTGTCCTTGGTTAACACACCAAACCCGCAGGCAAGTGCGGGTTCATTGTTTAGCTAGAAACATCTCTGAATTGAAATGCATTGCCTGTAGGAGCCAACTTGTTGGCGAGGGCGTCAAACCAGACCCACCGCCTCGCCAACAAGTTGGCTCCTGCATAGTCAGCGCCCTTTCAGATAAGCCTTGCCTATTACTGCGCCTGGTAAATCTGGTCGAACACGCCGCCATCATTGAAAAACTTAGGCTGCGCAGTTTTCCAGCCACCGAAGTCTTTGTCGATAGTCAGCAGGTTCAGTTTCGGGAACTGCTTTTCATACTTGGCAGCGACTTCAGCGTTACGCGGACGGTAGAAGTTCTTCGCGGCGATTTCCTGGCCTTCCTTGCTGTACAGGTGTTTCAGGTACTCGGTTGCGATTTCGGTGTTGCCTTTCTTCTCGGCGTTTTTGTCGACAACGGCCACCGGCGGCTCAGCCAGAATCGACAGCGACGGTACGACGATGTCGAACTTGTCCGTGCCGCCATCTTCTTTTAGCGCCAGGAAGGCTTCGTTTTCCCACGCCAGCAGCACATCGCCCTGACCATTGTTGACGAAAGTGATGGTCGAGCCGCGAGCGCCGGTGTCCAGCACGGGCACATGCTTGAACAACTCCTGCACGTATTCTTGCGCCTTGGCTTCACTGCCACCGGTTTTCAGGCCGTAGCCGTATGCCGCCAGGAAGTTCCAGCGCGCGCCGCCCGAGGTTTTCGGGTTCGGAGTAATCACCGAAACGTCTTTTTTGATCAAATCGCCCCAGTCCTTGATGCCTTTAGGGTTGCCCTTGCGCACCAGAAACACGATGGTCGAGGTGTACGGCGTGCTGGCGTCCGGCAAACGGGTCTGCCAGTTTTCCGGCAAGGTTTTGCCCAGCTTGGCGATTTCATCAATGTCACCGGCCAGCGCCAGCGTTACGACGTCAGCGCGCAGGCCATCGATCACCGCACGGCCCTGTTTGCCCGAACCGCCGTGGGATTGCTTGATATCGACCTTGTCGTCCGGATGAGTCTTTTTCCAGAAGCTGATGAACTCAGCGTTGTAGTCCTGATACAGCTCACGGGTCGGGTCATACGACACATTGAGCAGCTCATAATCCTTGGCAACGGCGGAACCGGCAAACACGGCACTGGCGAGTGCGGCCAGCGCATAACGGCGAATGGACATGGATCAAGCTCCTGGAAATCGGGTGGTGTTGTTGGCTTTTCTAATTTTATTGGTTGTAGGAGCGCGCTTGCCCGCGATGAACGATGACGCGGTCTGCCTCACATACCGCGTCGCCTCAATCGCGGGCAAGCGCGCTCCTACGGGGTACAGCTAAATTTTCAGCTCGGCTTGTTGCCCGGATTCTGCAAACGGAATTTTTCTTTACGCTCGATCTGCACGACCTGTGCATTGTGAACAGTGATTTCTACGGCTCCGAAACGCAGGTCGCGCAGCGCACTCTGAATTTCGCGCAGAATCGCTGCCTCGTCCTGACCGTCAACGCTACGCAGAGATGCGCTCATGATCATGCTCCTTGAATTGTGGGGCCCGCAGTGCCGGTTCTGGGTCCGAACTGCTTGTGGCGTGGAGGCAATATTAGAGACGCACAGTTATTCTTAAAAATACTATTTAAGAATCTACATAGAACTGGATTGAATATAGGCGAGCATAGGAATGCCGTTGGCCGCGCGCCTGCAGGCTTGCGGCCGAGCGGACTCCACGGCTAGATGACAGGCTCTCTGAAAGCCGGGGCGCGTAACCAATCGATCTGTTCGGCAGGCATGGGTCGCGCGAACCAATAGCCCTGGCCCAACTGACAACCATTGGCCAGCAGGAAACCTGCCTGCTCGGCATGTTCAATACCTTCAGCCAGCACGCGCATCCCCATGCTTTTCGCCAAAGCGATGATCACGCGCACGATGGCGATATCGTCTTCATCACTGGGAAGCCCGGCGACGAATCCCTGATCGATCTTCAACTTTTGCACGGGCATGCGCTTGAGCCGCAACAGCGATGAATAACCGGTGCCGAAGTCATCAATGGCCAGGCTCAGGCCTAGACTCCGCAAACGGTGCAACTGCTCAATGGCCTGCTCCGGGTCTTCCATCACCGCGCTTTCAGTCACTTCCAATTCCAGATGAGCAGGGTCAAGCCCGGTTTCAGCCAGGACTCGGGCCACCTGACGCTCAAGGTCGCCACGGCTGAACAATCGACTGGAGACGTTCACCGCCACGAAGGTAATCGCCACACCAGCCGCCAGCCATTCGCTCATCTGACGGCAGGCGGTCCTGAGCACCCACGCGTCAATGTCGGCAATCAAACCGCTCTGCTCGGCAATAGGAATGAATTCACCCGGCGGCACCAGGCCACGTTGCGGATGCTGCCAGCGCACCAGCGCTTCGACGCCCAGAATGCGACTGTCTTCCAGGTCGTGGATCGGCTGATAAAAGACCCGCAGTTCGTCTTGCTGGATCGCGCGACGCAACTCACTCGCCAGCTGTACACGCTGCTGGGCATGGGCTGTCAGCTCTTCGGTGTACAACGCATACCCTTCGCGACCGTCGCTTTTGGCCTTGAACAGCGCCGAATCGGCGTTGCGCAACAATTGCTCGGCGGTCAGGGCATCACCGGGAAACAGGCTGATACCAATGCTCGCGCTGATGAACAGTTGCTGATCGTTGATGATGAACGGCGCCTTGAAGCCGTCGATAATCTGCTGCGCATAACCGGCTGCCTGGACAACTTGCTGACAGTGTTCAATCAATAAGCCAAATTCGTCACCGCCCAGGCGCGCCAGGGTCAGCTGTTTACCGAAGAAACCTTCCAGGCGCTCACCAACGGTTTTGAGAATTTCGTCGCCCGTGTTGTGGCCCATGCTGTCATTGATGTGTTTGAAATGATCGAGGTCGATCAACAGCAGCGCGCAACCGCGCTTGCTGGAGCGAGCGGAGGCCAAGGCCTGACTGGTACGGTCAATGAACAGCAAGCGGTTCGGCAGGCCGGTCAATGCATCGTAATGCGCCAGTTGCAGCAGTTCATGCTCCGAGCGCTTGATGGCAGTGATGTCCGAAAATACGGCCACAAAGTGCTTAATCTCGCCATTGTCGCCTTTGATGCTACGGATGCTCTGCCACTGCGGATAGATTTCGCCGCTTTTGCGTCGGTTCCAGATCTCACCGCTCCATTGCCCGGCACTGAGAATCGAGCGGTACATCTGCCGATAAAATTCGGGGCCATGCCGTCCGGATTTGAACTTGCTCGGGTTGAATCCCAGCACTTCATCCTGCTGATAGCCGGTGATCTGCATGAACGCGCGATTGACGTGAACGATGAGCCCGGCGTTATCGGTGACTACGACGCCTTCGTGCGTACTGTCGAACACCGCCGCCGCAAGACGCAGTCGATCATGATCCTCACTCTGACGGCGCAGTCTGGCATCGATACCCATGAATTTCAGCAGCCGGCGGCGCACGATAAAAATGAGTACCGCACTGATTAATACCCACGCGTAACCGCTCATCTGCTGCACCAGCGCCAATTGCGCGGGATTCTCGATGAGATTGGGGAGTAGCTGATCGCAGAATGCCAGCCAGATGACGGACACCGCGCCGTACAACAGGGCCGTACATAGGGCGTGTCGGGAAGAATCAGTCATAAGAAAACGAAAATCCTTACGAAAGTGCGGGATTATAGAGTAAGAAACATCTGGCGACTCTTATCTGAAAGCCCGACTGGTTTTATCTGACGGCTCAGTGATAATGCGCTCTGTTACTTTTTTCTTCACAAGCGTCATTTCGAGGGCAACACAGCCTATGTGGTACAACGGTCTGCTTGATCTTTCCGTCTGGCAGTTGGTGGCAGTCACTTTGGCAATGACCCATGTGACTATCGTCGGCGTCACGATTTATCTGCATCGCTACTCGGCCCACCGCTCGCTGGAGCTGAACGCGGGTCTCAAACACTTCTTTCGTTTCTGGCTGTGGCTGACCACGGCGCAGAATACACGCGAATGGACAGCCATCCATCGCAAGCACCACGCCAAATGTGAAACCGTCGACGACCCGCACAGTCCGGTCATCAAAGGGTTGTCCACTGTACTTCGTAAAGGTGCAGAGCTGTATCGCGCTGAAGCGGAAAACCCGGACACTTTGCGCATCTACGGCAAAAATTGCCCGGAAGACTGGATCGAGCGCAATCTCTATACCCGCTTCCCGCTGTTGGGCATCGCAATCATGGGCGTTATCGACCTGACACTCTTCGGCGCGCTGGGCATTACCGTCTGGGCCATCCAGATGATGTGGATTCCGTTCTGGGCCGCAGGCGTGGTCAACGGCCTCGGGCATGCGGTGGGCTATCGCAACTTCGAATGCCGCGATGCCGCGACCAATCTGGTGCCGTGGGGCATCATCATCGGCGGCGAAGAACTGCACAACAACCATCACACCTACCCCAACTCGGCCAAACTGTCGGTCAAGAAGTGGGAGTTCGACATGGGCTGGGCCTGGATCAAAGTATTCAGCGCCCTGCGCCTGGCCAAGGTCCAGCGCGTTGCACCCATCGCCCACCGGGTCGAAGGGAAAGGCCATATGGACATGGACACCGCGATGGCGATCCTCAACAACCGCTTCCAGATCATGGCCCAGTACCGCAAGCTGGTAATCGGCCCGTTGGTTGCTCAGGAACTGGCCAAGGCCGATGCGTCGGTACGCCATCAATTCCACCGGGCCAAGGCGCTGCTGTCCCGGGAAACCAGCCTGCTGGATGACAAGCATCACCTGCACATCCAGTCCATGCTCGAACACAGCCAGGCGCTGAAAGTGATCTACGAAAAACGTCTCGCCCTGCAGCAGATCTGGGTCAAGACCAGCAGCAATGGCCATGACATGCTCGCGGCAATAAAAGACTGGATACATGAAGCCGAAGCCAGCGGTATCGCGTCTCTTCGCGACTTCGCAGATCAGCTCAAAACCTACTCGCTGCGCCCCGCACACGCCTGACACCGTTGATCGGCGCGCCTCTCTCGGGCGCGCCTTTGCGGAACTTCACCCCGCAAAAACACTCTGAACAACAGCCCATACCCCTGTGGGAATGCTGTGGCTGTGCGCCGCACTTCTTCTTGAGATGCAGTGCCATGGACAACCCGAACCCCACTTCTCCCGCTCCTTCTGTCGACATGCCCCCCGCTGCGGAGACGCTGCTGGCGTTGATGCATGCCCAAGCGGAAGTCGCCCGGCTGAGTGAACGCGAGCAGCTATTCAGTTCGCTATTGGTCAGCGTCAATGCGGTCCTGTGGGCGTTCGACTGGGCAACCCAACAAATGGTTTATGTCAGTCCGGCTTACGAGCGCATTTTCGGGCGCTCTGCCGGGTTGCTGTTGGCCGACTACGGCGAATGGCGTGACAGCATCTATCCGGATGACCTGAATTACGCCGAACGCAGCCTTAACGAGGTCATCGAGAAGGGCTCTATCGAAGACCGCGAATACCGAATCATCCGTGCCGATGGCGAAATACGCTGGCTCAGCGATAAATGCTTCGTCAGCCATCAAGCCGATGCCGGGCACCGCCTGATCGTGGTTGGCATTGCTGAAGACATCACTGAAAAGAAGCAGCTGGAAAGCGAGCTACAACGCTTGGCCACCACCGACGTGCTCACTCAAAGCAGCAACCGTCGACACTTCTTTGAATGTGCCCAGCGCGAATTTGAACAAGCACGGATGAATGGCACGCCGATGGCGTTTCTGTTGCTGGATATCGACGACTTCAAGCTGGTCAATGACACCTACGGCCACCAAGAAGGCGACCTGGTATTGCAACGCATCGCCGAGTGCGGTCGAGGGACGCTGCGTCGTGGCGATCTATTCGGACGCATCGGTGGTGAGGAGTTCGCAGCAGTGTTCCCTGGCTGCGCCCCCGACATGGCCAAGCAAATCGCTGAACGCCTGCAACGTGAAATCCAGCGTTTGAGCTTCCAGCGAGACGGGGTCACATTTGGCATTACCGCCAGCCAGGGCCTGACCACCCTGGGCGATGCCGATCAAAGCCTGGAAGCCCTATACGGCCGCGCCGACGCCGCCATGTACCAGGCCAAGCGCCAAGGCAAGAACCAGATCGTTTTAGTGTAAGAGAGACAGATGCCAGTGCAGGCGCCTTGAACTTTCAGCGCTGGAGCCGGCCTCCTCGGGGATAAATCCCCTTCTACAGTTGGTGACTGTCCTGAGGGGCCGGATCCGGCAACTCCAGGTCGCTGCCATCGTCCGCCTTCTGCGTAGCCTCGGCGACTGCGAGCAAACTGGGATCGGTGACGCCAGTCAGCTTTTTGCGCAACCGCTGCAAATCGGCAACAGTCATTTTCAGCAGCCTTGCAGGTTTGGTCTTGAGCAAGGCGGTCACGCTGTCATCATTACCCAGCCGCGCCATTTGCCCTGCCAGGTTCATGACTAACACTTCGCGGGTGTAAACCCCGGTGTTGTACTGATAAACCGCCGCAATCAGCTCCCGCAGCTCAAGGGGCAAGCGCCAACGGGTTCGCAATGCAGAACCGAACGCAGCCGAATACTGCTCCAGTGATTGACTGATTTGTTCGTCACTCAACTCGCCACCAGCCTGCAACCATTCCTGCAGGCAACCGACCACCGCAAGATCACCCAGCGATTGCAGCAATCCAGCGCAGAAGCAGCGGTCGGCATCGACCTCAAGCATGCCAGCCAGAATGCGTCCATAGTCAGCGGTGCGCTGCGACAATGCCCACAACTCGCTGGCCTTGACCAGCAGCGCATCGTTGGTCAACACGGACATGCGTTTTTTTGCCAGGCCCAAAACGATCTGGGTGCTCTGGACGGCGCCCAGCACCGCCAAGGCAGCGGCCAGCGTCTGCACGGGCTTGCCCAGATGCTGCGCGGCGCTGTTAGCCGACGCGATCAGCACCGCAGTGATATGGGGATCATTTCGTAGCTCCTGCTCCAGCAAAACCGAATCGACACCCGTTGTGCCCTGGCTGAGTTTTATCGCCGTGGCAACATCCACGAACAAGGGCGAACCATCAGCCGTATCGCGGCGCTTGTCGAGAAACCTGATCAGGGTCGTACCCGGAATCAGTGCCGGAACTGCATTCGGTACCGGGCACGCCAGCAATAGGGTTTCAAGGCGCTGGCGCAGCCCTTCGGTATTCAAAGGTTTGGTCAGGTAAGCCGTCGGCGCAAGCGGCAACGCCTCTCGGACACTGGCGCTGTCATTGCGATTGCTGATCAGAATGAAAGGAATGACAGGCTGGCGGCGCAGTCCGCGAACGCCGCGCAACAGGCTCAAGCCGTCAATGGCCGGGAGCTCTCGGGCGGCGATGATCAGATCAGGCAGCTGCTTTTTCATCCAGTCGACGGCCTGTTTGCCATCCGTGCAGATTTCAAGCTCGACATCAGCGCGCACGCTCAGAATCAGCTCGCTGAGTGTTTCGCGAACCCAAGGATCGGATTCAGCAATCAATACGCGTGGCACGGCGGGTAAATCTACAGCAGTCATCAGAACTCTCCGACATCGATGCCTTCACCTTAGCTAATGCATCCGTCTGGATATAGCTCAAAAGGCTGATCACCCCCCTCAAAACGCAAAAAAACCCGCCGAAGCGGGTCTTTTTTGTCCATTTGGTCACATTTTAATCAATGCGACCCCATGGCTTTTACGCCAGTTCAGCGAAGCACTCTTCCAGCAGCGCCAAGCCTTTATCCAACTGCTCGTCTGGCGACGTCAGCGGCACCAACACGCGCAGAACGTTGCCGTAAGTACCACAAGACAGCAGGATCAAACCCTTGTCACGGGCCTTGGCCACGACCTGCGCAACGGCAGCAGCGTTCGGCTTGTGGGTGTCGCCGTTTTCGAACAGTTCCAGGGCAATCATCGCGCCCAGGGCACGAACTTCACCGATAACCGGATACTTGGCCTGAATAGCCTTGAGACCGGTGACCAGACGCTCGCCCACTGCCTTGCAGCGATCCAGCAGATGTTCTTCATCAAACACTTGCAACACAGCCAGCGCAGCGGCGCACGCCACCGGGCTACCCGCATAAGTGCCGCCCAGGCCGCCTGGAGCGATAGCGTCCATGTATTCAGCTTTGCCGCACACACCGGCCAACGGGAAACCGCCAGCGATGGATTTGGCGAAGGTGGTCAGATCGGCACTGACGCCCATCTGTTCCATGGCGAAGAACGTACCGGTACGACCGGCACCGGTCTGCACTTCGTCAGCGATCAGCAGAATGCCGTGCTTGTCGCACAGCTCGCGCAGGCGAGCCATGAACGCTTTCGGCGCCACGTAGAAACCACCTTCGCCCTGAACCGGCTCGATGATAATGGCGGCGATGTCGCGTGGCTCGGCGTCATTCTTGAAAATACGCTCGATGCTGGCGATGGAATCGTCAACGCTCACGCCATGCAGTTCGCAAGGGTACAGAGCGCGGAAGATACCACCTGGCATCAGGCCCATACCGGCCGAGTAAGGCACGACTTTACCGGTCAGGCCCAGGGTCATCATGGTGCGACCGTGGTACGCGCCGGTGAACGCGATCACACCGGCACGGCCAGTGGCGGCACGAGCGATCTTCACGGCGTTTTCAACGGCTTCGGAACCAGTGGTCACCAGCAAGGTTTTCTTCTCGAAATCCCCCGGAACCTTGGCGTTGATCTTTTCGCACAGTTCAACATACGGCTCGTAAGCCAGTACCTGGAAACAGGTATGGGTCAGCTTGGTCAGTTGCTCTTGCACGGCGGCGATGATTTTCGGGTGCAGGTGACCGGTATTCAGTACCGCAATGCCGCCAGCGAAGTCGATGAACTCGCGACCTTCAACGTCGGTCACAGTGGCGTTCTTGGCCGAAGCGGCGAAAATCGGGTGGATCTGGCCAACACCGCGTGGAACAGCGGCTTCGCGGCGTTTCATCAATTCTGCGTTTGTTTGACTCATGGTTTCCTCATTCGCCGCTCATCGGTCGGCGTGGCTAAAGGATTAAGCAGTCGGGGTAGGTTGCAGCAGCATACGATGATCGACTGCTGCAACTTCCGGCTACCGGGGTGGAATGCGTTGAAACTATTGCGCCAACGGTCTTAGACCGAGAGGCACAAGTATTTGATTTCCAGATAATCTTCGATGCCGTACTTGGAGCCTTCACGCCCCAGACCCGATGACTTGATGCCGCCAAACGGCGCGACTTCATTGGAGATCAGACCCGTATTGATACCCACCATGCCGTATTCCAGCGCTTCAGCAACACGGAACACACGGCTCAGGTCGCGAGCATAGAAGTACGACGCCAGACCGAACTCGGTGTCGTTGGCCATCGCAATAACTTCGGCTTCGTCTTTGAAGCGGAACAATGGCGCCAGCGGGCCGAAGGTTTCTTCCTTGGCAACCGCTGCGTCTTTGGACACGTTGACCAGAATGGTCGGCTCAAAGAAATTGCCTTCCATGCTGTTGCCGCCCAGCAGTACTTTCGCGCCTTTGCCCACGGCGTCGGCAATGTGTTCCTTGACCTTGTTCACGGCCTTTTCGTCGATCAGCGGACCGGTGGTGGTGCCTTCTTCCAGACCGTTACCGATCTTCAGTTTGCCCACAGCGGTTTTCAGCTTCTCGGCGAACGCGTCATAGACCGCGTCCTGCACGTAGATCCGGTTGGCGCAGACGCAGGTCTGGCCATTGTTGCGGTACTTGGAAATGATCGCGCCTTCGACGGCCTTATCCAGGTCCGCGTCGTCGAACACGATAAACGGCGCGTTGCCGCCCAATTCCAGGGACACTTTCTTGATGTCCTTGGCGCATTCGGCCATCAACTGACGACCGATTTCGGTCGAGCCAGTGAACGACAGCTTGCGCACGATCGGGTTGCTGGTCAGTTCGCTGCCGATATCGCCAGCGCTGCCGGTGACCACACTGAACACGCCCGCAGGAATGCCTGCACGCTCGGCAAGTTCGGCCAGGGCCAGTGCGGAATAAGGCGTCTGCGAAGCAGGCTTGAGCACCATGGTGCAGCCTGCGGCAAGCGCCGGACCAGCTTTACGGGTGATCATCGCTGCAGGGAAATTCCACGGCGTAATTGCCGCCGTTACACCAATCGGCTGCTTGAGCACGATCAGGCGTTTGTCCGGCTGGTGGCCCGGAATCACATCGCCGTAGACGCGCTTGGCTTCTTCGGCGAACCACTCAATAAAGGAAGCCGCATAGACGATCTCGCCCTTGGCCTCAGCCAACGGCTTGCCTTGCTCCAGCGTCATCAGACGCGCGAGGTCGTCCTGGTTCTCGATCATCAGCTCATACCAGCGACGCAGCTTGTTGCCACGCTCTTTGGCAGTCAGCGCACGCCAGGCCGGCAATGCCTTGTCAGCTGCTTCGATAGCCCGACGGGTTTCAGCTGCGCCCATTTTTGGCACAGTACCGAGAATTTCATTGTCAGCAGGGTTGTTGACCTTGATGGTCTGACCGTTGTCCGCATCCAGCCAGGCACCATTGATATAGGCTTGTTGGCGGAACAACGTTGAGTCTTTGAGCTGCATGTCGGCCTCCTAAACAGCACCGCGAAAAAGCGGAGCATATTTTTATTTGAGCAAAGGCGCCTCGAACGAGGCTGCCGTCAGGAATAATCGCCGGGCCCTGCACGCAAGGTCGCCAAAAGTGCAGGAGAACCGGACAAGAGCGTTTGAAATCTCAAACGAATCCTAGGGACTGCTAGGGTAAAGGACAATAGCCTGTTCGAAAAAAAGAACGTATTTACCAGAATCTCCACGAATATCTGATCAACGTCATGCGCAGCCGTCAAAACGTGTGAAATCAACAACAGCCTCTCGCCAGCATGGACGCCCGACCACCAGATGAGTATCATGGCGCCCGCATCGCACCAGTAGCTCAGCTGGATAGAGTACTGCCCTCCGAAGGCAGGGGTCATGGGTTCGAATCCCGTCTGGTGCACCATCTACCTGTTTTGAGCTGTCTCAGACTGTCTCGAAACACCCCAAGAAGCCCGCCCTGTGCGGGCTTTCTTGTTTCTGGTTGTTTTGTTTGCATGGCTAATGATTGCAGTGCAAATTTTGAAGAATCTAAAGTTTACGGACCACGGGCAGATTACGTTGCTGCTGGACGCCAGTGAAGAAAGCGGTTCGGACGCCGCGACCGACGTGATCAAGAAAACCGCCAGGCAACACGACGTGACGTTGAATCTGGAACCAGGTCGTCCTGCCGATGGCTTGGTGGTGTGGCGCAAAGGCAGTGCAACAGCAGTGGTGGACGTGAAGGGCAAGGCATCCCACGCCTTTGTCTCGCCGCGGATTTACCTGCTGACGCGCATGATCAAGGAGCTTTCTCGTGGCGCGGCTAAATAGTGATTACCCCGCATTTGCGCAGCGAACCTTGGGTGCTGCGCAACGCTGAAACTTCAAGTTACCAAGTCTGAATAGCGGTCTGATTGACCGGGTTCGACCCCCTCGCCAACCTTGCGCGCTCAACATCAAATGACACAGGGACCTGTCATGAGCCCGCACGATCCATTCGACCCTTGGGGTCATAAACGAAAGCGCCTTTATTGGCCGCCTGGGGATACCTGGGTGCCACCTCCGCGGCCCAAACCGGAACCTGTTTACATCCAGGAAGATAAATGGCCGCACCCCAAGCCGCGTACCGATCTGGTGTTCGCCAAGTCCTGCGCGCCGGGCAACTGGTGCAACACCGACGCCGGAACCACCGTAGAACCCGCGTCCAACTTCGGCAACGTGATGATCGCAGGCGCCATGCTCCTGCCGTCAGCCTCCACCGCCATAGCCGCCGCACTGGATGCAAACCTGGGGCTCGGACGCATGGCGGGCGGCGGGATCATGCAGCAGCGCTCCACCTGGATGATTCGCGGCTTAGGTGGGATGGCGAGTGTATTCATTCTCGGCATGCTCCCCGAGAAAATGGGCGACGGCACGTTCTACACCGACGACCAACTGCGCACCATGAGCCACGCGCCGACACGGGTACGCTTCCAGTTTCGCCAGGATCAAGACGGGGTGTTGCAGGTTTACGGCATCCACACCAAACCGTCAGGCGACGATTCGGTGCGCACCGTGCAAGCCACATGGAACGCCGACAAAACCGCCATGGAAGCCAAGCTCAACGGCTTCACCCTCCTCTGGACACCCCGCGACGGGCGCTTCGGCTCGATAGAACCGCTCACCTACCCTGACAACAGCGGCGTCCAACCGGGCACCATCCTCGTCCACCCGATCCCGGAAAACATCGACAGCGAGATCGAAGGCTACCCCGGAGAAAACATCACCACCGACGACTGCATCGTCGTTTTCCCGGCCGGGCTGGGCTGGAAGTCGATGTATGTGATGTATTCGCGGCCGTTTGGGGGGGATCATAGTTATCACCCTGCGCCTAAAGCGCTGACAGCTTTTCCGGAAGCCGTCAGGACGCGCCAAAAAGGAGAACGACGACGCTGGGAAAGCAAGAGGCGGATCTACGAATGGGATTACCAGCATGGTGCCGTAGAGGTGTACGACAAGCTCGGCAATCATCTGGGTGAGTTTGACGCAGAGACGGGCGAACAAACCGGTCAAGCAAAACCCGAAAGACGCATTACGACAAAGTGACTGAGGAGTATCACCCATGACATTTCTACTGATCAGTGGTTTTTATCCTGAACCCAATCCAGATAACTCATTGCAGTTTCAAAAAGATGTGCCGCAAGAACTGGAAGCGAATGTACTTAGCGCAATAGGTTGGGCGTCGTTGAGTGATGTACCCGCAGGTGAACACGACCTGACAACGAGTCAGGCTGAGGTGGTCATGGCAATACTCGGGGACTCCTTCAAAGATGACTTGATGTACTGCATCGGGCTATGCAGATAACGCTGCATCGCGGTGAGTTGATCCGGAGACGAGCGAGCGGCGACCTGTCGATATGACAGCCGCTCCAGCGAGTGCTAAACGAAAATCGACGGCCAGACTTGACGTGGCTGTGTATTCAGAGCCATCAGCTGATTTTCAGAATCGGCCGACAACCTGCGTCTGCTTTGCATCATTGTCACTTCAAACCGAGCCCCCTAAAGTTCGCCGGTCGTTGCAGCCGTGGCGACCGGGCTTGGCCGCTCGACTAAACTTCAGGTGCATCAGCTAAACATTCGATTAGCAGACGTTTTTTGCGACTGCGATGTTGAGTTATGGCAGCTGTGCGCGGGACATCTTCGGGTGTGCCGGGTACCTGGAGTCCCGGTCGGCCAACCTGCGTACAGCTGTCACCAGATTTGCTTGGCCGCAAGACGATGACAGCCCCCTAACTCCAGGAGCCGCAAATGAAGCAAACGTTCTCTTCCGATCAAGCCCAAATCCCCAAAACCCTAGGCACCATCACCTTCTCAACCTGCGGCGCAGCCAATCAGCCGCTGTTCCGCATAAACCCTGAAATCCCTATCGAATCTGCTTTGGAACATGCCTCCAACCTGTTGGCCTGCATAAAGGCGCTGACCCTCGACACAGCTTTGGGTGACGCAAGCAAACAGGCCTTGTGGGCGGCTCATTATTTGAGCGATATGGCGAGGGCGATTGTTGATGATGCGTTGGCGAGCAGCGCTGCGGCGCGGTGCGTTGAAGGTTGATCATCCAGGCTGATGACAGGGCAATGGCGCTTTATTGGAGGACTTATTCGCTAAGGCACCAGCGCCCCATCAAATGATTCCCGGATGAATCCTGTCCCACAGGATCAGGCGTGTGGCCACGCTTAGCGCTTGAACACATAAAACTTGCTATCCACCGCCATCACCGGGAAGCGCTCTGGCAGTTCGGTCCTGGCAACCTCTGTGAAGCCATGTTTTTCGTAAAACCGATGCGCCGCGAGAAACTTGTCGGTGGTGCCCAGATAGATGTCTTTCACGCCCCGCTCCTCGGACTCTTCCAGCAGCCGGTTTAACAGCAGCGCCGCAACCCCGAACTCACGCCCGCGAAACGGCGCGGCGACAAACATTTTGCGCAGTGCGGCTTGCTGCGCGCCGATGTCTTTTAGGCCAATGGTGCCGATGACTTGCCGGCCTTGTTTGGCTACCCAGAAATCACCGGTGCCAACCTGGTAGAAGTCGGGGATGGACTTCAGGTCAGGCTGATCGTCGGCGGTAATCGCGATGCCGAACTCTTCACGCTGAATGGGCACGATGACGTCGATGACGCCCTGCTGATCGGCTGGCTCGAAGCGGGAAATCCTGATGTCGGGGGCTGGATTTTGCACGGGGTGGCTCTCCGTTTTTTGGACGAAGGATTTTGACAGAAGTGTAAGGCCGCTGTCGGCGCGAATTTACGCGTGAACGGTATTCAAATCGTCGAAGACCTGCTGGACGCACAGGCCTCTTCGCGAAATGAATCACTTGCACCTAGGTCATTTACCTTTGGCCCATTCCCTCAATAGATACTTCTGGATCTTGCCCGTCGAGGTTTTCGGCAGTGCAGCAAAGATCACGGTTTTCGGCACTTTAAAGCCCGCCATGTTTTCGCGGCAGAACTGAATGATCTGCGCCTCGGTAACGGTTTCGTGGCCTGGCTTTAGGGTGACGAAGGCGCAGGGCGTTTCGCCCCATTTTTCATCGGGCTTGGCAACCACGGCGGCTTCGAGAATATCGGGATGTCGGTACAGGGTACTTTCGACTTCAATGGTGGAAATGTTTTCGCCGCCGGAAATAATGATGTCCTTGAGCCGGTCGCGAATTTCCAGATAGCCATCGGGGTGCCAGACCGCGAGGTCTCCGGAATGGAACCAACCACCGTCGAAGGCTTGTTCAGTGGCCTTGGGGTTGCTCAGATAACCTTTCATGACGGTGTTTCCGCGCATGTAGATTTCGCCAATGGTCTTGCCATCCTTCGGCACGGGCTGGTGGGTCAAGGGGTCTGCGACCATCACGCCTTCCAGCGTTGGGTAGCGCACGCCTTGGCGAGCCTTGACGGTGGCCCGATCATCGGCCGTCAGCTCGTCCCATTCGGCTTTCCACGCGCAGACAGTCACCGGGCCATACGTTTCGGTCAGGCCGTAAGCGTGAGTAATACAGATGCCCATGGCTTCAACCGATGCGATGACTTTGGCTGGCGGCGCAGCACCTGCGGTCATGGCGTGCACAGGGTGTTCGAAGCTGACGTCGGCAGCATCGGGCAGATTGGCCAGGCCGTTGAGCACAATAGGGGCGCCACACATATGGCTGACGCGATGCGCGCGGATCAGCTCAATGATTTTCTGCGCATCGACCCTGCGCAGGAACACATGGGTGCCGGCCTGAGCCGTGATGGTCCAGGGATAGCACCAGCCATTGCAGTGAAACATTGGCAGGGTCCACAAATACACCGGATGCAGGCCCATGCCCCAAGCCATCTGATTTCCGATGGCGTTCAAAAATGCACCTCGATGGTGATAAACCACGCCTTTTGGGTCACCCGTGGTGCCGGAGGTGTAATTGAGTGAGATGGGCGCCCATTCGTCCTGAGGCCACTGCCACTCGAATTCCGGATCACCGTCAGCCAACAAGGTTTCGTAGTCCAGCTCACTGAGCTGCTGGCCCTGACCGTATTCAGGATCATCAACATCGATCAGCAACGGCGGGTGTTCCAGAAGGGCCAATGCCTGGCCTACCACCGCATGAAACTCGCGGTCGGCGATCAGGACCTTGGCCTGTGCGTGTTTGAGCATGAATGCGATGGTCGGCGCATCAAGGCGAACATTGAGTGTGTTGAGCACAGCTCCCAGCATGGGTACGCCAAAATGCACATCCAGCATGGCGGGAATATTCGGCAGCATGACTGCAACTGTATCGCCTTCACCGACACCGAGCTGACGCAGAGCACAAGCCAGCTGTCGACAGCGGGTATAGGTCTGTGCCCAGGTGCGACGTATCTGACCGTGGATCACGGCCGGGTAATCGGGATAGGTGGCAGCGGTGCGCTCGATAAAGCTCAGCGGCGTCAGCGCAATATGGTTGGCAGGGCCTTTATCGAGCCCGTGATGATAGATAGACATATGAACACCTTGGCGAATTATTAGCTCTGAACCCGTCATTTTTTGGTGAGAGGCCGGTGGTTTAATTAACTGCTATCCCACGTTATAGCCTGCCTTGCCCCATCGCCGCTGGATCCTTTGGGTCAATTGCGCTTTTAGAGCATTTGTGCAGGACGAGCCGTTCAGGCTATAGCGAAAGGCTTACAAGAACTGGTGGCGATTGGCTCTGTGCGCGCCCCATTCACAGGCCTACTATCGGATCCAACAGCTGATGCGCAGGACGCGCACGGGATCAAGGATGATCGACCATGGCCCGGAGGGCTTACCGACAGGATGTTGGAATGGTCTTGAAGAAAACCCGCTTCGGCGGGTTTTTTGTTGGGCGCGAAAAACCAGGCACGGCCTGCCGTCATTCAATGACGAACTGTGTTTGAAACGTCCCGGCATTTATTCATCCATTGAATATTTCACCCTGACGAATATAAGCTATATATCCATTCGCTTATTACTTACTTGTGCCCCACCAACGTATCGATACGCTTACAATAAAACTACAATAACTTAATAATTTACCGTCAATGTAAATTGTATGAAAAGAGTTTCATCTGCTGCGTCGCAAGTTGTAGGCTTGTTCTCTCCTCACTGTATCGCTTCAGGTCACTCTTATGAACCGCCTCCTCTGGAAGTTGATTCCAAAGACGCAGCGCGAATTACTGCTCGAGCGTCTCCCGGTCATTGACCGCCAAGTCGTGAACAAGACGCTGTCTGGCAAAAACCGCTTTCCTGCGCAATTCGACGCCCTTGAGTGTGTGTTCATTCATGTCCCTAAATGCGCAGGCAGCAGCGTAGCCACGGCGTTATTCGGCAGTACCCCCACGGGCCATATGCCGCTCTATTGGTATGAAAAGCAGTTCAATGAGCGTTTTCAGAGCTACTTTAAATTCGGTTTTGTACGCGATCCGTTACAGCGTGCATGGTCGGCCTACAGCTATCTGTTGCAGAACCTCCAGGGCCGAGACAAGGCCGCCTATGAGTTAGTTAGCCGGTATGAGAGTTTCGATGCATTCGTGGATAACTGGCTGCGCACTGAAAACCTGACTAGACAGATACATTTCACGCCCCAGCATTACTTCCTGCAAGACGCGATGGGTCATTTGAATGTGGACTTTATTGGTCGGCAGGAATCCCTCCAGGACGACTTCCGCAAGTTGTGCATTCACTTGCATGTGAAAGCCGAATTGCCACACATCAATAAGTCATCTTCTCCTGACAATCAGTACATTCAATTCTGCTCTGCTGCGACTCGTCGCCGGGTACGTGAGGTGTATGCCCGTGACTATGAATTATTCGCTTATGACTGAGCGCAGACCCTTGATCGTTGCCCCGCGTCTATTGGTAAGTCAGATAGAGCGCGAAGACATGAAGCAGCAGCGTGCCTGTTGTATCTGGCTGACGGGCTTATCCGGCGCCGGCAAATCCACCCTCGGCCTCGAACTGGACAAGGCATTGCAGCAAAACGGCTTGCACAGCTACCTGCTCGACGGTGATCGACTGCGCCAGGGCATTTGCCGGGATCTGGGCATGAGCGATGCCGACCGCCACGAAAACGTGCGGCGTATCGCCGAAGTGGCCAGATTGATGGTGGACGCCGGATTAATCGTTATCGTCTGTGCCATCTCGCCCTTCCGGGCCGATCGGGACGCCGTCAGGCATACGTTGGCGCCAGGAGAGTTCATTGAGGTGCATGTCAGCACCCCTTTTCACGAATGCGCAAGACGTGACACCAAAGGGTTGTATCGTGCGGCGCAACAAGGCCACATCAAGAACTTCACCGGTTACGACAGCCCCTACGAAGCGCCGCGGCAGCCCGAGTTCGTCATCGATACCAGCGTTGATGATTGCGACGCCTTTATCAAACGACTGCTGGCTGCGCAATTGAGCGGCTCGGTAACTGGACCGGATTGCCCCCCGCCCACGCCAATATCTGGCAAACCGCTCTGAACCCGCAGTGCCAGGGGAACGATCTACGGCGCCGGGGCTCACATTTTGCAGGCAGCTATCGCCATCGAGGTCGGCGGACGGCTCAGGATCAGACCAGGGGTGTCCGCTCGGCTTAAAGTCATTTCTGCTGCGAGTACCCATCGATGGAACACTTGTTGCCTCAGAGCTGGCTGGAGCTTTTGCCCCTGCCCTGGCTTCGAACCCTTATCGTCGCGTGTTTCGCCGTATTGCTGGCGCTGCTGATTCGCTGGGTGGCGCTTACCGTTTTGCGGCGTGTGGCCAATTCCTTCGTTTTGCCGCAACAACTGCTGTATCGAGCAGCCAACCCGACCCTATGGTTGCTGCCGCTGTTAGCGTTGCAGACGGTCTGGACCGCCGCACCCGACGATCTGCTGTTGATCGCCACCGTGCGCCACGTCAACGGTTTACTGGTCACGGCCGGCTTCACCTGGCTGGTGCTCAGTTGCGTCAAGGCCGTTGGCGAAGCCGTGGCGATTCGCAATCCTCTGGATATCGAGGACAACCTCAATGCGCGGCGTATCCAGACGCAAGTGCGGGTTCTGGTGCGCTGCCTGAATGCGCTGGTGCTGCTGTTCGGTACCGGGCTGATCCTCATGAGTTTCCCGGCAGTGGCGCAAATCGGCACGAGCCTGCTGGCTTCGGCGGGCCTGGCCGGGCTCGCTGCGGGCTTTGCGGCCAAGCCGGTGCTGGGCAACTTGATTGCCGGGCTGCAAATCGCGATTTCCCAACCCATTCGCCTGGACGACGTAGTGATCGTAGAAGGCGAATGGGGTCGCATCGAGGAAATCAGCGGCACCTACGTGGTGATCAAAATCTGGGACGAACGACGCATGGTCGTGCCGTTGCAGTACTTCATTGAAAAACCCTTCCAGAACTGGACGCGCGCCACCTCAAGCCTGATCGGTTCGGTCTTCGTCTGGGTGGATTACTCGCTGCCGGTGGAAGAGCTGCGCGCCGAGGTACAGCGCATTTGTGAGGACATTCCGCATTTATGGGACGGTCGCGTATGCGTATTACAAGTCGCCGACACCAGCGCCAAAGCGATGCAACTGCGGGTGTTATTAAGCTCTGCGGATTCATCACGCAGTTGGGATGCCCGCTGTCACATGCGCGAACGCCTGATCGCGTTCATCGCCAAGCAGTACCCACAAAGCCTGCCGATGCTGCGCACCGAAATTTCCTCGCGCAATGTGCGTCCGGAAATCGAAGAGCATGAAACCCCGGTTGAAATACCGCGCCAACCGCCGGTGTGACCTGGCAAGCTTGTGGACTGCTAGAACCGCTCTGCAACGGGTTTGTCCTCGTCATAAAGTCCAGCGTGCATGCACGCCCATAAAAAATAATTGCGCCCAACCCTCACCTTGATCAATACCGCGCCGATGGCAGGGGTACAGACTAAAAAACGATCCGAACCCTTTTGAGTTATTTGCCATGAGCCTTTTTTCTCGCCTGAGGGCCACCACCGCGCGCACCGGTGGTGTTTTGAGTGTGATGACTTCAGCCCGGGAGCTAAGCGATAAACTGGCCTCCCTGAGCTTCGATCCTGTCTATCTGACGGGATTCGTCTCCCCGCACATCGACATCGATCAGGTGGCGCGCAGCATTTCCACACGCTTTCCCAACGCCGCCATTAGCCTGTGCACCACGTCTGGCGAGCTGTGTTCTGGCAGCGATTCTCTGTATTGCGCCACGGGCGATCAATGGGACCGGGTCGTACTCGCGTTGTTCGACGCCAGCGTCATTGCCTCGGCCGAGATTGTCCATATTCCGCTGCACAGTGAAGACATCCGCGCACCGGGCAAACGCATGTCCATGCGTGACCGAATCGCCCGCCTGATTGACTCGATCAAACGAACGCAGGTCAAGACCGCGATTGACCATCGGGACACGCTGGCCTACGTCACCTTTGACGGGCTGTCGGCTTCCGAGTCGTTCTTCATGGAAGCGCTGTACGAGTCGGGGCGCTTTCCCTGTCTGTTCGTTGGCGGCTCGGCTGGCGGCAAGAGCGATTTCAAGAAAACCGTTATCCACGACGGCAAGCGCAGTTATGTGAATCACGCCCAGGTAGTGTTCCTCAAGAGCGCGAAGAATGTGCGATTTGGCGTATTCAAGAGTCAGAATTTCGAGGCGACGCCGTTCAGCATAAGCGTGCTGACCGCGTCCCTTGAGGAGCGCTACATCAGTCAGGTGGTCAATGCCAAAGGGCAGATCACCAGCATGGTGGCCGCGCTGTGTGAAACCTTGAAGTGCGAACCTCGCCAGCTTGAGGCACAGCTGGCGCAATACTCATTTGCCATTCGCGTCGGTGAAGAACTGTTCGTGCGCTCCATCGCCAGCATCGATTATGAAAACGAGCGCGTGCATTTGTTCTGCGACGTTGCACCGGGTGAAGAGCTGGTCATGGTCAAGCGAACGTCCATGGTCGACGCTACGCGCAGGGACTTTGCCCGCTTCCTGCAAGGGAAATCCGGCAAGCCTCTTGTCGGCCTGTTGAGCGACTGCATTTTGCGGCGCATGAATAATGGCAGCGAGTTGAGCCGCATGAATGGCACCTTCGGCGATACGCCGGTTGTGGGGTTTTCGACCTTCGGGGAAATCCTGGGGCTAAACCTGAACCAGACGCTCACGGCCGTATTTTTCTTCCGGGTGCCGGAGAACCAGGCTTTCCGCGACGACTACATCGACAATTTCATCGCTTATTACGGCGAGTTCAAAGCGTTCTTCCTGCGGCGCCAGATCAAGAAACTGGCCGGTTTGAGCCAGGTGGTGGTCAAGCAGATCGACCAGTTCAAGCAGCGGAATTTCATCAGCACTATCGATACCAACGGCCTGGATGAGCACATCCAACCGGTATTCAACGGTTTGAGTGATCTGGGTGATGTGCTGGTCAAGGCCCATCACGATCAGGAAGAAATTTCCCTGCAACTGCGCCACTATTCCGGCGAGCTGCATGTGTCGATGGACGAGCTGGGCCAGACCATTGCGTCCCAGGAAAAGGTGATGGAAAAAGCCAGCAGCACCGTCAAAAGCCTCGCCAATCAGGCCGATGACGTAGTGCTCAGCTCAAGGGAGCTGGCCAAATCCAGCCTGAGGATTCAGTCCATTGTGCAGACCATTCAGCAAATCGCGGGACAAACCAACCTGCTGGCGCTCAACGCCGCCATTGAAGCGGCGCGGGCCGGAGAAATGGGCCGGGGGTTTGCGGTAGTGGCCGATGAAGTGCGCCAACTGGCACAGAAGACATCCCAGAACGCCAGCGACATCGGCACTGATATCGACCGCCTCGCCGAAGAAATCCGCAAGGTGGCGCAGCACATTGAGGAGCAATCGGCGGAAGTCGGGACCTTGACCGGACTGCTGAGCGATCTCGAAGGATCCAGTGGCATGACGGCAGGCACTTCGCAACGCACCCGGCAACTGGCGGATACGTTGGTGGGGTTGACGCAGTAAAACCGCGCTAGCGGTACACGGATCAACCCACACAACTGAGTGTTTCTGGAGTACCGAGTTACGAGGGAAGCAAAACCGAGCGCTATCGCCGCCTCGGGCCGCGGGTGAGCCGCCCAGCGGTTTCGGGGTTTCGGGGTTGCTGCGCTACAGCGTGGCATCAGGGTTAGCGATAGCACTTCGCCTCCTGTCATAAGTGACAGTAGCGGGCGGGCGCGGGTTTCGATGATGATGTTCGGATCAGACTTCGTACAGGGAGAATGCCATCATGGACGATCTGAATTTCATCAATATCGGCACCGACAGAATCAATGCGTTATTTGACGCGGCGCTGCAGTACGGCGCCGTCATCCTGCTCAAGATCGTAACCGCTGTTCTGTTCTGGATCGTGGGACGTTGGCTGATCGGGGTGGTGGTCAGCATGGTTCAGCGCTCGCTGACGCGGCAAAAATTCGACCCTACCGTGCTGCGTTATCTCGGGTCGTTTATCACTGTCGTGCTGAACATCTTTCTGGTGATTGCGATCCTGAGTTATTGCGGCATCGAGACCACAAGCTTCGCCGCATTGCTGGCCGCAGTGGCGCTGGCGATCGGAATGGCGTGGTCCGGGTTGCTGGCGAATCTGGCAGCGGGCGGCTTCATTATCGTGCTGCGACCGTTCAAGGTCGGCGACGTCATCAGCGCTGGAGGTGTTACAGGCACGGTGCTGGAAATCGGCCTGTTCGTGACGTCCATCAACACGTTGGAGAATGTGCTGACCATGGTCGGCAACAACAAGATCTTCGCGGACAACATCGTCAACTATTCCAGCAACGCATTCCGTCGAGTGGAATTGACCGCGACCTTGCCGGCAACGATTGATGAACAAGTGGTTATTTCCCGACTCAAGGAACAGATCGGCAGCATTCCCGATGTGCTGACAGAACCGGAAGTGGACATCAACCTCTCGGCCATATCCCCGGATGCCTTGACCTTGTCAGTGCGGCCTTATTGCCACAACGACCATTACTGGCCGGTGTATTACCGATCCGTGGAAGTGATCAGGCGATTGTTGCGCGACATTACCAAGCAGCCGACGAGCTGATGAAGGTTTTCAAGGCTGTGGTTGTACCCACAGCCTTGAAATACGGAGGCCGTTTTACTGGCCGGTCATCCCGCCAAGTTTGCCCATGATCATCGCCACAAACTGTTGCGGTGACATTTTCTTGCCGTTGAAATCGACTACGTCATTGGCGTAATGCAGATCCGCAACCACGTTGTCGCCGTCTACCTTCGCCAGTTGCAGCACCACTGCCATGCCGCCGACCATGTCGCTGGCAGCCTTGGCCTGTTCGGCAATAGCGGCGGCATCGGTCAAGCCGGCAGCGCGGGCCTGGAGCGTGGCAAGGTCCTGGATCATGGGCTTGGACAGCACGACCTTGGCATCCAGCTGGCCGACACTTTTCGCGGCAACTGCCGACGAAGGCTGATCAAGAGCGCCTGGATTGGCCAGATCGACTGCAATTCGCACATGACTTTCGCCGTTGGCAGTCTTGAGCGCCAGCTTCTCAAGCTCGACATGGGGTTTGCCGGCCAGCAGCCTGGCCATTTCGGCGTCCATCAACTGTTGATCGGCTGGTTGCAGCACCAGTTGCAGAGGCTCGCCCGCTGCTGCAGCGGCCTGTTGCTGTGGCAGGATCTTGGTCTGGTATAGCTGATACAGCGCCTGGGTTGCCACGACATCAAAGTTGCTGACGTTGAAAGCAAACTGCGCGGCACCGACGTCGTTACCCTGATAGTTGATCATGCCGACGTTGTAATTAACCTGCGCGGCGAACTTGCCGTCGTCTTCCTGCGCCAGGTTGGTGTTGACCACATCCTTGAACAGCAGGGGCGGCTGACCGGCGACTTGAGCCAGAGCACTGGCGATTTTCAGATTGCTGTGGCCCAGATAAAAACCGGACTTGCCCCGCGTACCGCCGCTGTCAAAGGTCATGCCCTGCATGCCCAGCACGACCTGACCGTCTGGACCGGTGACGTCTAGCTTCAGGTTGTCCATGTTGCCGTTGAGTTTGATTTTCTCTGCGTCGGCGCTGGCGTCCACGTCGATCGTCAGGCCGGAGAACGAGAAAGTGCCATCGGCATCATTCATCTCAAGCGGCGACAGGTTCAGGGCACCGCTGACCGCGCGGTCGTAACCGACGCTGGCGTAGCCTTTGACCGGAGCAACGCCTTTGCTCATGGCGAACCATTTTTCGGCGTTTGGGCTCTGCTCCATTTCGAAGTTGCTCTGCGCCATGACCGGCAGAAGCTTCAGCGACTTGAGGCGCGAGAACGGCAGCGGACCGTGCTCGATGCGATCCACGAACAGGAACTCGGCGTTCTTGCCATCGGCGGACAGGTTCGGGTCCTGAATGACAAAGCGGTAATGCGCGGTGCTGCTGAACACATCACGGTCAATCGAGATCAGCTCGATGGTCATGCTGCTGTTGCTGCCGTTGAGCGAGTTCTTCAACTCCTGATTGGCGTTCTGGACCGAGTCACGCAACACGCCTTCAAGCCGGGTGCCGGTGTACCAGGCGCCGCCAGTGGCCAATGCTCCTACGACGACGATGACGCCTACTGCGATGCCTGCTGATTTATTCATGTCTGACTCGAAATGTCCGTTTCTGAATGTTTGAAGAGGTCTTCCCTGAACCAGGGCGGATTTCGGTGGCCTTAATCAGGCCAACAGACAATGCGCGGCACCGGCGAAAAGTTGCGAGAGATTATCATCGACGACTTGGAACGGCCCAGCATTGTTGCCCTGTTATGCGTGCGAAGGCTCCTTTTTCACCGTAGTTGGGCAGCTGCAAACCTGTTTGGTTGCAGCTCAGCCAGTTTCATACGTGGGTAGCATTAGTCTTCCTTCAGACGTTAGGCTGACGTCAGGTTTGAAAAACAGGATTGGAGAACATGACTGAACTGCAAAGCGAGCGAGGCCCCATCAAGGCCGTGATTTTCGATATGGACGGCTTGCTGCTGGACACCGAAGGCATTTACACCGAAGTGACTCACCTGATTGCCAGCCGCTATGGCCGCACGTTCGACTGGGCGGTGAAACAGCACACCATCGGCCGTGGCGCTCGGGACTTTGCCGGATTCGTGATTCAGGAGCTGGAATTGCCGTTGTCCGTGGACGAATTCCTCGACATCCGCGCGCCCATGCTGGACGAGCGTTTCCCCAAGGCTGCCGCCATGCACGGTGCCGAAGCGCTGGTACGCCATTTGGCGGAACACAATATTCCCATCGCCGTAGGGACCAGCTCCTCAATCCACTACTTCAAGGCAAAAACAGAGCTGCATCGCAGTTGGTTCGAACTGTTCGAAATCGTAGTTACCGCCGATGACCCGGATGTAGGGGCAGCCAAACCTGCGCCGGACATCTTCCTGGTTGCCGCTGGCCGCCTCGGTGTCGATCCGGCTGATTGCCTGGTGTTCGAAGACTCCCCCTTCGGCGTGACCGCTGCCAAGGCTGCCGGCATGTATGCCGTGGCAGTGCCGGACTCGCACATGCCGGTGGAGCAATATGAGCATGCGGACTTGCTGCTGGGTACGCTGGCTGACTTCCCGCTGGAGGCCTGGGGTTTGCCGGGAATGAAGGAGTAATACCGGCTCTGCCATCGCTTGACCATGGGGGCTGACGGTATTGTAGGCACTCACCTGAGATGACGACGGCCGCGAAGCGCAATAGCAGAAAAACCGCTGTCGCTGCCTCGCCTTGCTCGTGAATTCAGGGCCCAATTCCACAGCGCCCATGGGTCTGGTAGAGGTTGCGCGACAGCGCGGCGTCTGCGGATTAGCCGCCGTAACATTTGCTTGCATCTTCACCATCGTCTTTTCGCATCTCATCCGTCTTAGAGGTATGGCCGAAATTTATTTGGCTTCAGCCTTGTCCGCTTTTGGGACCGGTTGTCACTCTCAAGACAAGATTGCGCCCATGTCCAAAAAGTCGCGTTCGCGTATCTGGTTTCTGGTTCATAGCTGGTTGGCTCTGCCTATCTGGTTCTTCGTATTGATCGTCTGCGTGACCGGCACTCTGGCGGTGGTCAGCCAAGAGATCGTATGGCTGGCGCAACCTGAGGTACGCGCTTCCAAACCATCGGAGGATGCCCCGCTGCTGACGCTCGGGGAGGCGGTGATGGCGGTCAACAAGGCGCGGCCGGAACTGGTGATCAGGAACATCGTGCGTCCGGATGAATCACATTTTGCGCTGACGGCCAGCGTCAGTAATCCGGACGGTACGCTGACAACCTTGTATGTGAACCCCTATACCGGTGTGATTCAGGGCAAAGCGGCAACGTTCAACTTTCGGGGTTTCACCCGGGCGTTGCATGGCTGGTGGCTGGTGCCGTTCACCAATGGCTTCAGTTGGGGCTGGTACCTGGTGTCTTTCCTGGGTTTGCCGTTACTGGCGTCACTGGTTACCGGGCTGGTGGTCTACAAGAAATTCTGGCGCGGGTTTCTCAAACCCAGGCTGCGCTTGAACCAGGGCGTCCGGATTTTCTGGGGAGACTTTCATCGGCTATCGGGAATCTGGTCGATTTGGTTCATTGCTGTTATTTCCATTACCGGCACCTGGTTTTTGATTCAGGCGCTGCTGTTCGACAATCGCATTTCCATCTCTTCCGAAGGCGTGCCCGTGTTTGTCGCCCGCGAAGAAGTGCCTGTCTCGCCATCAGGTCAGCGGCCGCCAACCTTCACTCTCGATCAGGCGATCAACGTTGCTCAGCGTGAAATCCCTGGGCTGGAGATTTCCTTCGCCGAGCTGCCCGGCACGGCCTATGCCCCGCTGACTGTGGGCGGACGCGGCTGGTATCCGCTGATGTTTCAGACCGCCGAGATCAACCCTTTTAACGGAGGCATCATTGGCCAGCGGCTGCTTGCCGACAACTCGAAGCTGGAGTTCGTGACCGAGTCCATGCGGCCACTGCACACCGGCGATTTCGGCGGAATCTGGATCAAGATGATCTGGTTCTTCTTCGGCCTGCTGCTGAGCATGATGGTGCTCAGCGGCTTGTTGATCTGGAGCAAACGCACGGCGCAGGCCACCGTCGCATTGCTCAAACGCCCGGAGCGGGACACGCAACGGTTGAAGGCGATAACCCGCGCCCGACAGGGAATCAACTCATGACCCGGACCACGACCGCCGCCAGGAAAAAACCTGCCCAACCCAACACTCGACTGGCCCGCATCTGGTTGAAGTGGCGCTTTCACCTCAACATTCTGCTGCTGTTGATTCCTCTGGGCTTCATGCCTGCCTATTTCAAGAACGCCGCGCTGATTCGCGGTGACGGTGGTCTTGGCGAACGTGTCATTGGCGATATTCAGGTCGGGCCCTGGAGTCTGACGCTCGCTGAAGTGCATGACGAAGGCCCCGAATCCGATGGCCCGGCGGGCTTTGTGAAGGAGTTCAATGCGGCGCTTTGTCAGGCCTGCATCAGTCAGGTCAAAGTCAGCTATCTGCGTGTTGGTAAACCACGCAGCCTTCGCGCTGCCGGGGCTATTTTTGAAGGCAGCCCTTATCGACTAGGCGCAGAAGTGCCGGTGCCAGCCTCCACGCGTGCAGACGATCAATTGTGGATCACCCTGGAAGGTTGGGACGGTTCAGTCCATCAGAAAGCGATCCCGCTGACGCAAGCCTCGCCCAAGACGATTGAATGGCTGGCCAAAAATGGAGATAAACCATGATCCACCCGAATGCTTGGCGCATTGTCGTTTTCGCAGTACTGGTCGGGTTGGGCAGCAGCGCCCACGCTCATGGGCTTGTGTGCAACTGCGAAGAGCTGCCCGACCGGCTCGTGCGTTGCACCGGCGGATTTTCCAGCGGCGATGGGGTTCCGAACGTGACGGTGGATGTCATTGACTACAACGAGCGCATTCTGATTCCCGGTAAATTCGGCGCTGATTCCACCTTTACCTTCAAACGCCCGAGCGGCGAGTTCTACGTGCTGATGGATGTCGGCGCAGGGCACGTACTGGAAGTCGATCATCAGCAGATCCAGCCGCGACGTTGATCGGCTCACTTATTCAAGGGCCTTCAAATCAACCCCCAACGCCATGGCAAACGCTTTGACCAGCGGGCTGCGAGGGGCATTGTGGCGCAGGATCAGGTTGAGGCTTGTACGAATATTGATCAGGTCGGGACGCAAGGCGCGCAACACGCCATCGCGCACCAGATGCGCAGCGAAATGCTCCGGCAGGAAACCGATAAAGCGCCCGGTGAGCACCAGCGTTGCCACCGCCTCCACCTGGGATGCGGTGGCTGCCTGACCGTCGAGCGTCACGAAGTTGGCCTTGTCTCCGTGCAGGGCATATCGATGGTTGACCACCTCACAACCGCGCAGCACATCAACATCAATTTCACGCTCATGGACGTCGAATAATGGGTGTCCCTTGGCGCAATAAGCGTTGGATGTTTCCTGATACAGATCGAAGTAATCGAATTCCTCGCGACGCTGATAAACCGGAACAATACCTACGATCAGCCGCCCCTCGACGATCCCGCGCTCGATGTCATCCAGCGGCGATGCGTGCAGGCGCAACCGGACCTTCGGCGCTTCATCATGCAGGACTCGCAATGCGGCAATCAGCGGCGAGTTCGGATCCTGGAAGGTGTTGTCGATGACTCCAATGTTCAGGTCACCGGTCAGCTCATTTTGCGCAGAACTGAGCCGGTCGCGGAAGTTGTCCACCGAGGCAAATAAATCAATGGAGGCCTGGTAAACAAGCTTGCCTTCCTCGGTCAGGCAAAAGCCTTCCCGGCCTCGTGTGCACAGGCGCATGCCGAGACGGATTTCCAGATCGGAAATCTGTTTGCTGATTGCCGCCAGACCAACGTTGAGTTCACTTTGCGCGGCACTGAAACCTCCCGCCTCGACCACCGCCTTAAACACCCGCAGGAGTTTGAAATCCAGCCCGCTGAGCGATAACGGCGGACGGTTTCCGGGCTTGGGGGGCAGGTTTCCAGAACCGGAAAGTGGAGTGTCCATAAAGCTGATTGACCTCAGTTGCCTTTTTCAACAGGCTGCGAGCGACGATACGAACATAGCCAACGTTGATTGGCAACTTGACTCAAGGACATCAGCACCGCGTGGCCACCTACTCCCTCGTTATCCGACGGTTGATGATCTGCTCACTGACCATCGTCGTCAGCCGCGCAATTACCAGCCCCCTGCTGACCTTGTTTCTTGGTACCCGACTGGGGCTGGATCAACAGGACGTCGGATTGCTCATGGGGATCGCGGTATTCCTGGCGACCCTGCTTGGGCTGTATGGCGGCTACGTCATCGATCGCCTGGAAAAACGCAAACTGCTGATCCTGGCCATGCTTTCCAGCTCGCTTGGCTTCATGCTGCTAACCTTCGCCCACGACGTCTACTTGACCACGCTGACACTGGTGATCACGGAAACGGCATCGGCTTTGTTCCTGATCGGTTCCAAGGCCATCATCAGCGAGAACCTGCCCATTGGCCTGCGCGCCAAGGTCTTTTCCCTGCGCTATACACTCACGAATATCGGTTATGCCACCGGTCCGATGCTGGGGGTGATCATTGCCGGATATTGGTCGCTGGCGCCCTTCTGGATCGCCAGCGCCATCGCCTTTGCCAGTCTGTTCCTGATGATCGGCATACCGCCAACCCCTCGCGACGACAAGGTTAAACCGCCCAGCTTTTTCAATACGCTTGGCACGTTGAAAAACGACCGCACGCTGATCCTGTTCACCAGCGGCAGCCTGCTGAGCACCATCGTGCATGGGCGCTTTACGTTGTACCTGTCGCAGTTCCTGCTGGTCACTCAAGCGTCTGCGGCAGATGCGCTGAAGATTCTTTCCGCCATGCTGGCCTGTAATGCCCTGACGGTGATTGCGTTGCAGTACCAGATCGGGCGATTTCTCAAGCGCGAGCAACTGCCGTACTGGATTGTGGTGGGCACCGGGTTGTTCGTGCTCGGGTTATTGGCGTTCAGCTTTTCCCATAGCATGGTGGCTTGGTGCGTCGCGATGTTCGTCTTCACGCTGGGTGAAATGATCATCTATCCCGCCGAATATCTGTTCGTCGACACCATTGCCCCGGAGCACTTGCGGGGCAGTTACTACGGCGCACAAAACCTGGCGGCGTTCGGCGGCGCGTTGAGCCCGGTGATTTGCGGGTATCTGCTGATCAACAGCCCGGCGCCCACCATGTTCTACGTACTGGCCGGGCTCACCGCCATGGGCGGCACACTGTGCTTTTTGAGCGGGCGCAAGGCGTCGCTCGCGCCCGCTACTCAGGACCTGACGGAGCAGAGCGGCGTATGAATCACTGCCAGGGCGCGGGCTCGCCGAACAGTTGACCCTGCGCCGCTTGACTCAAGCATTCGAAACATCGGTATAACCGCTGCCTAGCCATCAAATGAGTGATTTATCTATCCAAAAAACGATATGAAAACGGGCGATTAACGGTGATCCTTGTAGCGATGAATTCGAATGACGAGGTTTGACAATTCCTTGTGCTGTCTCTAGCGTCAGTTGGATCACTCCCACAGCCCTCTTATAGAAGTACGGTGATGCGCAATCTCGATCGACAAAGTTTCCTGCGCGCAGTCCTTGGGGATGTGCAGCCGCCTGCGCATCTTGCCAGAACAGTGATCGAAGAAAAGTTGCGCAACGCTATCCTAGATGGTCGCCTGCCGGCGGGTTGCGCGCTGCGCCAGCAGGAGTTGGCGACGCTGTTTGGCGTCAGTCGCATGCCGGTTCGCGAAGCATTGCGCCAACTCGAAGCGCAGTCATTAGTGCAAGTCGAAACCCACAAAGGGGCAGTGGTCGCACCGCTGATCAACGAAGACGCCAAGGATGCCTACGCCTTGCGTATTCTGCTGGAGTCAGAGGCATTGCGTCAGTCAATACCATTGCTGGACGATGACGACTTCGCCCTGGCTCATCAATGCGTCGAGCGTCTGGAAGTCGAAACCGATTACACCGAAATGGGGAAGCTCAATCGAATGTTCCATATGGCCTTGTATGCCAAGACCCAGAACAAACGAATATTGAGCCTGGTGGAGCAATGCCTGAACGAAGAGGAGCGGTTTCTTCGCTTCAATCTGTCGGCAATGGGACTGGGCAAGCTCTCCCAGAACGATCACTGGCATCTATACGAACTTGCCAGGCAGAGAGAGGTAGATCTCACCATTGAGGCGCTTGTGCATCACCTGAATCGAGGTGTCAAAGCCGTTACCGAATACCTCGATAGTCAAATAAATGCGAAACCGGCCAAGGTGTCGGCGCGTAAACGGCACGGCAGCTGACGTGCAGATGCAACACCTACCCTGCTGAACCCTCTGCTCGGCGGGCTCCCGCCCATGGGGCTCCCCATTTCTGAGAGCCCTTCATTTATACCCCCTCCTTATCGCTTTTTTTGCTAAGCCCGAGCATTGGTCCGCTTGCGGAATAAGGCAAACTCCGCCTTGACCGAGGCAAGGACGACCCGCGCAGCTGTCCCGACCTCGCACGAATGCCCATTGAGTAAAGGGCAGGCGCTTCAACCAGCGAGAAAAGGAGTTTCTTGAAGGGCAACGAATGCATTTAAAACCACTTTCAATGCGGCCCTTATAAAAAATCTAATTTCTTAATTATTAGTGACAACAGCATTGTTGAACGAAGCACTCGTTCATTATTTATGATTCTGATCACATAGATTGGAAGCAATGCTCTCGCCCCTATAAAACTTAATTAAAGAGTTTTATATGAACTCGCTCACACCCAACTTTTAACAGGGCAATTTAATTAAAAAAAGAGTTGCACCCTCCCCGAAAGTTGTTCTAACTTTTATTCATCGACCGCCGCAGTGGGTCGACAGGTTTAAACTGTTCCGATAGCGGAGAGGTGTGACTGCCTCTGCTTCTAAAAGTGACCAGCCCCAGCGTTTACGGGACTAATGCCAATAGATTCGCTCGTCCAGAATAAATAAACCGACCAACAGAAAGTTAAGGGATACCTGTTAGCCACGTCGAAAAGCGTCCCTTTTTTTCAATACCTGACAAGAACTTATCGTTTATTGAGGGATCGCCATGCCTTATCAAAAACAACTGCTTGAACACAAAAAATCCGAACTCAGCAGTCACCCGGTATTTATCGAGATTGACTCAATTAACAGGCTCAGAACATTCATGGAAACTCATGTATTTGCAGTCTGGGATTTCATGTCGCTGACCAAACGTTTGCAGCAGGAACTGACGTGTACTCGACTCCCTTGGCTGCCGCCACGCGACCCCAAGGCCGCGCGATTGATCAATGAAATAGTGCTGGGAGAAGAGTCGGATCAGCACCTGACCGATGGGCATTACAGCCATTTCGAACTCTATCTGGATGCCATGCGGGAAATCGGAGCCAACACCGCTCAGATCGAGCACTTCGTGCGCTTGCAAAAAGAAGGCATGCATTACTCGGCAGCGCTGCGCAGTGTCGGCGCGAACCCGGCTGCGGCCGGCTTCGTCACACACACCCTGGAGACCGCTCTGCATGCTCCGGCACACCGGGTTGCCGCCGCCTTCCTGCACGGTCGCGAGAGTGTCATTCCGCTGATGTTCCAACGCATTCTCAATGCTTGGAGCATCTCGGCTAATCAAGCGCCCACCTTTCGTTACTACTTGCAGCGCCACATCGACGTCGATTCTGAGGATCACGGCCCGGCAGCCGAGGCGTTGTTGGCAAGGCTCGTCAATGGAGATGAGCAACGCCAGAAGGAGGTCTACGAAGCGGCCATAACCGCAGTCGAGACACGGATCGAACTGTGGGATCGGTTGCGCATAAGCCTGCGGGCCTGCGCTGGACAGTCTGCAGGCGCACCGCTGACGACTCCCGTCGCTGGCCTTTGAACACAAGAGGACGCCGCCATGTATGCCGAAGACTACCTGTCGTTTGCCGACGCCTGGGAAAGCAGATCAACGATTCGCACCCGACCACGTCGCACGGTGGAGAACGACGATAAGTTCATTTACCCACTCAGCCGCCAGCCCTTGGTATTGAGTGAAACCTTTGTCCGCGAGTGCGCGTCTTTACGGGATTACGCGCTGATCCAGAGCCTCTACAAATTCATCAACGATGTGGTGATTTTCGAAACCGAGATCGTCGACAAGACCGCCCGCAGCATCGCCAAGGATCAGTTCGCGATTCGCTTTCCCTTTGCCTGCCGCTACGACGCGATGACCGTAGTGGTGGATGAGGACTACCACGCGCTGGTGGCGATGGATTTCATGCAACAGACCATTGCCCTGACCGGCATAGACCCCATTGAGTTGCCCGACGAAATCGAATTGAGCCGGGCCATACCCCACGCGCTGGATCTTGCTCCGGACCATCTGCGCAGTGCCGTGGAACTGATTTGTGTCGCCATCGCAGAAAACACCGTGACCAATGATGTGGCAGCCTTTGCCAAGGACGACTCGGTTAAACAGTCGATCAAGGGCCTGATGGCCGACCACCTGCTGGATGAGGGCCGGCATTCAGGTTTTTGGACGCGTCTGGTGCACATCTATTGGCACAGCGCACCCGAACCGGATCGGGAATGCATCGCGCAGGTCATGCCGATTTTCATAACCCATTACCTGACCAACGACATTCAGAAGCGCTTTGACCTGAATCTGATCGATCACTTGCCAGTCGCATCGTTCGTCAAACAGGCGCTCAAGGAGGAAACCCAGGCGGCGAGCTTTCCGATTAACCGCCATCACCCGCTGATAGGCAACATCGTGCGCTTCTTCAAAAACAGCTCGATGCTCGATTCCCCTTGCATGCACCGTGCGCTGGCCAGCTATCTGCCACTTGAGGGGACACCACAATGAGACGCCTCGATATCGTGCTCATCGGTCACACACAGACCTTGAGCCAACTGCACATTGAACTCCAGGCCCATGGACATCAGGTGGAATGGCTCTCGGACCCGTTATCTGCAGCCAGCTTTGTCAACAAACACCCTTGCCTCTTGATTAACGATGGCACGCTGGAGCTACCCGCCAATTGCCGTCAGGAAAGCCTTTCGCTACGCGTCGGGACAGGGCAGAACCTTGAACTCGGCCTGCCGCGCCTTGAACTTCTGTGCTGGTACGGTGGCGCAGCGGCGCAGCGCCTGATTGCCCGTCAGTGGCTGGACACGCAGAGCACGGGCAACGGCCGCATGCTACGGGACGCGGCCATGGCCGCGCTGGTGGATATGGCTGCGCTGCATATCAGTCGTTGTTCTCGGGATCCGGGATATTTCGCGTCCGTCGCCACTGCCGATCCTCCCCAAAGCGAAAGGCAGCTGGGTTTGGAGGCCATCGACCGGTTGCTGTTCGAACATCGCTTCAATCAGACGGCCCAGCCGCATCTGCTGGAGCTGGCCGAGCGCCCCTTGTTGGAACGTTTGGAAGAAAGCCTGCAAGCCCATGCTGAACGTCCCGCATTGACCTTTTGCGGACGAAGCATCTCCTATCGCGAGCTGCACGCTCGCAGTCTGGGCATAGCCCGACAATTGGTACCGCTGATAACCCATCAACCGGCGAACAAACCTGTGGTTATCGGGATCTGCATGCCCAAATCTCCCGAGCTATTCGCCGCAATCCTGGCGATTCTGGGCTGCGGTGCGGTTTATCTGCCGTTGGACCCTGGGCAACCCTTGCCACGCCAGCAATACATTCTGGCAAACGCTGGCGCGGCATTGCTGTTGCATGATGGCCTGCATGAGTTCGCAGTCTCCGGCTTTCCCGCGCTGGATATCAGTCGTATTGACTCGCAGCACTCGGCGTCACCGCTGTTTTGCGGAACTCGGGATATCGAAGCGCCCTGCATGGCGCTTTATACCTCTGGTACGACAGGCCACCCCAAAGGCGTCCTGCTCAGTCAAAGGAATCTGAGTCACTTCACCGCGTGGTACGCCGAGTATGTCGGCTTGTCCGCACAAAGCCGGGTGCTGCAATTCTCAACCTTGAGCTTTGACTCGTCCGTCATTGATATTTTCCCGACCCTGCTATGTGGCGCCGAATTGGTGGTTGCCAGCGAGGATGAGCGTCGCGATCCGCAGCAGCTAGTGGCCCTGATCCGCCAGGGCATCAGCCACGCTTTCTTGCCCCCGGCGTTGCTCAGCATCCTGCCACTGGAGCAACCGCTGGGCCTGGAACACCTCATGACCGGCGGCGATGTATGCGAACCGTGGGTCATCGAGCGCTTGGCCGGACAATGCTGCTTTCACAATCTGTATGGACCGACCGAGGCGACAGTGCTGATTACAGCAGGGCAGCTTCATGTCGGCAGTAGCAATCGCAATCTGGGGCGACCCATTGCCAATAGCCAGGTTTTGATTCTCGACGAACATCTGCAACCAGTGCCGGAACAGACCCAAGGCGAGCTGTATATCGTTGGGCCTGGCGTATGTCTGGGGTATGTGAACAACCCTGCATTGACCGCAGAACGGTACGTATCGATCACCTTGCCCAACAACCAACAGCTACGCGCTTATCGTACCGGGGACATCGGCAAATGGGAGACGACTGGCATTGAGCTATGTGGACGCCGTGACAATCAGGTGAAGATTCGCGGGTTTCGCGTCGAACCCGAGGAAGTCGAACACTGCCTGCGCACGAGTCATTTGTACCGGCAAGCGGCTGTCGTCGTTGATGCTCAGCGAAGGCTCCTGGCCTTTGTCGCGCAACCAGAAGCGGATGGCACCATTCAAACGCTCAGGGCGCATGCGCAGCGGCAGTTGCCCGAATACATGCGGCCTGTCGCCTACACCGAACTGCCACATATGCCCGCAGCCAGCAATGGCAAGGTCGACCGTAAAGCGCTCCTGGAAATACCGGTGAGGCTTATTGATCAAAACCCATGCAGCGCACCGCGGACGCCGCAGGAACAGCAACTGTGTGAGCTGTGGGCTGATCTGCTGGGAATAGCATCCGGCGACATTTCGATCGATGAAAGCTTCTTCAATTTGGGCGGGCATTCAATTCTGCTGTCGCGGATGTTGTTGAAGATTCGCGAGCAATTCGGACGCAGCATCCCGATCAATCGCTTCATAGAAGCACCGACGGTGATGAACCTGTCGAACTTGATCATGAGTAAGGGAGCAGAGCGTTGCACTATCTGCCCGCAAGCGTTGCGCGATGCCGCAGCTGACCACGAGATTACTGCGCTGCCTCCGCATCTTCTGGGCGACGTACAGAAAGTGATTGTCACAGGAGCCAATGGCTTTCTGGGCGTGCATATCGTTGAGGCCTTGCTGGCACGGGGTGCCAGGGAAGTCGCCTGCCTGGTCCGTGCGGGTAATGACAGGAAGGCTCGAGCGCGGTTTATCGATTCACTGCAGGAAAACCGTTTGCAAGACCTGGATTTGAGCCGAGTGTCGGTGTACGCCGCAGACATTACCCTTCCGAAGCTGGGCCTCAGCGACGATATTTATCAGAGGCTTGACCAGGACTTTGGCGCGTTAGTGCATAACGCAGCCAATGTGAACCATGTGCAGGACTACCAAACGCTGGCCCGGGACAACGTCACCCCGATTTTGGAATGCCTGCGCTTATGTGAAGGACGCAGTAAGAAGATTTTCAATTTCATCTCGACACTGTCTGCCTCCAGCGCCATTGATACGCAGGGCAATGTACTTGAACAACCTGCGGCAGCGACTCCACCGATCTACATCAAGAACGGTTACAACCTGTCGAAATGGGTGGCCGAGCGCATCCTGCATCGCGCCCTGAATCAAGGCGTGTGGGTGAATATCTATCGCCCGGGAAACATCGCATTCAACAGCGCCACAGGGGTTTGCCAACCTCAGAAGAATCGCCTGATGTTGATGCTCAAAGGTTCGCTGCAACTTGGGCAAGTGCCGGAATTCACCATGAACTTCGACCTGATGCCAGTGGACTTTCTGGCGCGGTTCATTGGCTTTCACTCCAGTCAGTATCAGGTGGACCATGCGGTATTCAACCTGCACAACCCGCGGCCGCTGAGCTGGCGAGGCTATGTCAATGCGTTTCGTCTGGCTGGCAGCAAATTCGAGATGGTCAGTGTTGCCCAATGGCAAACCCAGCTCAACCGAGTCGATAACCAGAACGCGCTGTTCGGCGTACTTGGCTTCTACCTCAACGGTTTTGAAGAAGACATTGGCGATATATCGATGATCGAGTACGAAAACGCCCAGGCCGGTGTGTGGCGCATGGGCGAGCGTTATCCCGAAAAAACACCGTCGCTGCTGCGTAAGGGCTGCGATTACCTTAAAGAAATCCACTTCATCTGACACACCGACACTGAGGAAAACGACATGAATAATATCCAAAAACTGCAACCCGACACTCTGATCAAAAATCCTGAGGGCTGCCGCGTTGTATCCACGATCGAAGTCGCTGCAGATGCCCGGAGTGTCTGGAATATCGTCGGTAACTTTGCAGGCTTTCCGGTCTTTATACCGGCGCTGGCACAATGTGAAGTCACTGGCAGCGGCGCACGTTCAGTTCGCAGAAAATTGTTCAAGGACGGCAACGTTGTCATCGAACAACTCAACACACGGGATGATCAAAATATGTACATGACTTGGTCACTCATTTACACCACCCTGAACATAGGCAATCTTTGGGCGGCAATGACCGTAGAGTCTCATGGCGAGGAAAGCTGCGTAGCGACTTGGACTATTATGGGTGAGCCCGGTCTCGGTGCTGCGGAACCGCTGCCGGTATTTCAGGCATTTCTTCAGGGGTTTGCTGACGATGCGATGAATAATGTACGCAACTTGTTTAGTTGAGTACGCAACCACAATTATTCAATCCGTAGAAAAACAAAACCCCTGAACGCATAAGCGATCAGGGGTTCTGGAATTCAATCTTGACGATGACCTACTCTCACATGGGGAAACCCCACACTACCATCGGCGATGCATCGTTTCACTGCTGAGTTCGGGATGGGATCAGGTGGTTCCAATGCTCTATGGTCGTCA
>DASVUK010000036.1:0-108252 GCA_036387095.1 Pseudomonas sp. | reverse complement strand
AGCTTCAACGATCAACCCCTCGAAGTGCCGGCGGGCATCAGCGTCGCGGCGGCGCTGCTGATGTCGGGCATCCAGCGTTTTCGCGCGACGCCGGTGAGTGAATCGCCCCGCGCGCCGTATTGCATGATGGGCGTGTGCTTCGACTGCCTGGTGGAGATCGACGGCGTACCCAATCGCCAAAGCTGCCTGATCGACGTGGCGCAGAGCATGCGCATCCGTTCCCAGGAAGGCGCGCGGGACCTGATCTTTCAACCTGTCGGCGTGCAGGCCATTGAGGTGCAGTCATGAATGATTCTGTTGCAGGTGCTCCGGAGGTAGTCGACGTGGTCGTCGTTGGCGCGGGGGCGGCCGGCATGGCAGGCGCGGTGGCGCTGGCGGGGCTCGGTTTGCAGGTGGCGTTGCTGGATGAGCAGGGCAGCCCGGGCGGACAAATTTATCGCGGCATCACCCTCGCGCCCTTGTCTCGTCGGGATCTCCTCGGCCCGGATTACGCCCACGGCAATGTGCTGGCTCAGGCGCTGGCGTCCTCTAGCGTGCGTTATGAAAAGGGCGCGGCGGTGTGGCAAGTGACCCGGGATCATCAGGTCAGTTACTTGCGCGCCGGTCGTCTGCGCACGCTGCAGGCCAAGGCGGTACTGCTCGCCACCGGGGCAATGGAGCGGCCGTTCCCGATTCCGGGGTGGACCTTGCCCGGCGTCATGAGCGCGGGCGCTGCGCAGATCCTGCTGAAAAGCGCGGGCCTGGCGCCGAACGAACCGGTGGTACTGGCCGGCTGCGGGCCGCTGCTGTACCTGCTCGGCTGGCAATACCTGCGCGCGGGCGTGCCGATCAAGGCGTTGGTCGACACCACGCGCCCCGAAGATTACTGGCGGGCACGGCGTCATCTGGTCGCCGCGTTGCGCGCCTGGCCTTACCTGCGCAAGGGGCTGGAGCTGATGCGCAGCCTGCGCAGCGCCCGCATCCCGCACCACACCGGGGCCGAGCACCTGGCGATCGAAGGGGACGACGCCGCGACAGCGTTGACCTTCACCCTTGCCGGCAAGGCTCAGCGTATCGGCACGCGCTGCGTGCTGCTGCATCAGGGCGTGGTGCCCAATATCCAGTTCAGCCAGTCATTGCGCGCCCGTCATCACTGGGACGTCGACCAGTTGTGCTTCAGCCCGGTGGCCGATCCGTGGGGCGAGCTGGACGTCCCCGGGATGTTCGTTGCCGGCGACGGCGCGGGCATTGGCGGGGCGCAGGCCGCTGCGCTTCAGGGTGAGCTGGCCGCGTTGGGCATTGCGCAACGGCTGGGTAAGCTCGACACGCAGCAGCGTGATCAGCGTGCCCGGCCTCTGCGTGACACGCTGGCGCTTAACCTGCGCATTCGCCCGTTTCTGGATGCGCTCTACCAGCCCAAGGAAGAGCACCGCATTCCCGCCGATGACGTCGTGGTTTGCCGCTGCGAGGAAGTGACGGCGGGGGACCTGCGCGGGTTCGTCGCCCTGGGTTGCGCCGGGCCTAATCAAGCCAAATCGTTTGGCCGCTGCGGCATGGGGCCCTGTCAGGGCCGGATGTGCGGCCTGACGGTGACGGAAGTCATCGCCAAGGCCCGCGGCGTGTCGGCGGCGGACGTCGGTTACTATCGCATCCGCCCGCCGATCAAGCCCATCACCCTGGGGGAACTGGCCGGTGAGTGAAGCACGGGCACGGCACAGCGATGTGCTGGTGATTGGCGGCGGCATTCACGGCCTGAGCACCGCGCTCCACCTGGCCAAGAGTGGCGTGGAAGTGACCGTGCTCGAAGCCGACTATTGCGGCCGGCATGCCTCGGGGGTCAACGCCGGCGGGGTACGGACCCTCGGCCGCCATGACGCGGAAATCCCTCTGGCGCTGTCGTCACGCGCACTCTGGCATGACCTTGCGCAGACACTCGGCGATGATGGCGGCTTCGTGCGCAGCGGCCAGTTGAAGCTCGCGGAAACCGCGGCAGAGCTCGACGAGTGCCGACAGCGCGTCGAACGCTTGCAGCGCCTGGGTTTTACCCATGAAGTATTGATCGACGCCCAACAGGTGTTCGAGATCATTCCCACCGTCGCCCGGCACGTGGTCGGCGGCATCTGGGTCAAGGATGACGGCTATGCCATTCCCTACGGAACGGTGACGAGCTTTCGACTGGCTGCGGAAAAACTCGGCGTGAAGGTGCACGAAACCACGCCCGCGCAGCGTATCGAGCAACGCGGCAATGACTGGCGCGTGACCACCACCGCCGGGGTTTTCACTGCCGGGCATCTGGTGATTACCGCGGGCGCCTGGGCACGTGATCTGGCGGCGCAGGTGGGTGAATCAGTGCCAGCCCACCCTGAAGGCCTGATGCTGATGGTGACCCACCGCGTGGCGCCGTTCTGCGCCCCGGTGCTGGGGGCGACCGGCCGTTCGCTGTCCTTCAAGCAGTTCGCCAACGGCACCGTGGTGATTGGCGGCAAGCTCATTGGTCATGTGGATTTTGCGGCGCGCCACGGCGAGGTGGACATGGCGCGCCTCGGTCTCAGTGCCAGAACCGTCACGGACCTGTTTCCTCACCTCAAGCACCTGGGCGTCAATCGCGTCTGGGCCGGCGTCGAAGCGTTTACCGCGGACGACCTCCCGGTGATCGGCGCCAGCCGCAAAGCCGGCAACCTGAGCTATTCCTTCGGATTCTGCGGCAGCGGTTTTCAAATGGGCCCCGGCACGGGCAAGCGCCTCGCGCAGCACATCCTCGGCGAGCATTCGGACATCTCGCTGGACGCGTTCGACATCGGCAGATTTGATAAAGCGATAGCTGATCAAGCGATGTCAGGGCCAGCCCTTGTCGACCGCCCCGTTTCAACACCCCGGGCGACACACCTCTAGACGCTCGGTCAACCCTTACCACCCCTCCCATCAGGAGTTCACATGCTGGAAATCAACCGGATCGAAACCAACCAACGCATGAGCCGCGTCGTGCAGTGCAACGGCTTTACCTTCCTCGGCGGCCAGACCGCGACCGACCGCACCCTGGACATCAAGGGGCAGACGGCGCAGGTGCTGGAGAAGATCGACAACTACCTGGCCAAGGCCGGCCTGGACAAAACGCGCATTCTCACAGCCCAGGTCTGGCTGTCGGACATCGCGGCGAATTTCGCCGGCATGAATGAAGTCTGGGACGCCTGGGCACCGGAAGGGCATGCGCCTGCACGCGCTACCGTGGAATCTCGCCTGGCAGCGCCTGACTTGCTCGTGGAGATCACGGTGGTCGCCGCCGGCTGAATGAGAGGGCTGTGTGAATCAACTGCGCCGGGCCGGGTTTGAAACGGGCCCGGCGTTGTCGTTCAAGGGCTGACGGACGCTTCGGCGCCGCTGGTCACGAGGTGATTTTTGCTGCTGCGGCGCTGTTGCGTGATCAGCACCTGCGGCACCGACGAACAATGATATTTGATGCCCTTTCGGGTCGGCATCAGCGCGACGCTTTCCATGCACTCGGCGCGGGTCGAATAGGCCGTCGGCTGGTTCTCGTCCAGACAGCCTTCCGCACCGGAACACATACTCATTACAACCACAAAGATGCTCTTCATTGCTCACATTCCTTTCAGGCAATCACGGTGTGGGACCAGCGTGTGTGAGATGAGTTTGAGGGCTGGTAGTGGCAGAAGGCAATGCCGGCTCAGTGCATTTCGTCGGGAATATGACGCTTTTGAGTTTTTCGCGAATTTGGGGGAGGTTTTAGAGTCGGGAAATTGACGTCGGGTTTTTTTGAGGGTGTCTTGTTGTGATATGCCAAGCGCGCTCAGCCGCACAAAAGCACACGTTCATGCTCTTGCGCGGCCTCAATCGAATTGCCCACCGGGGACCAAAACCTATTTGAGAGTCCGTTTGCGAGTAGGGTCAGATAACCCCGCAGGCCATACGATCACCGCCACCGCCCAATGGCATCGGCATATCCGAATGGTTGTCGCCGCCGGCATGGATCATCAGCGCGTGGCCCTTGATCTCGGAAAGTTTTTTCAGGCGGGGCGCAAGCACCGGGTAACTGGCCATGCCATCGGCCGTGACATAGACAGCAGGCAAATCGCCCAAGTGGCCGTCTGCGTACGGCCCCAGATGCTTGCCCGTGTGGTTGGGGTCGAAGTGGCCGCCCGCTGCCAGCGCCGCGACTTTCTTGCCGTCCTTCATGCCTGAGTCGCAACTTGCATTCTCATGCACATGAAACCCGTGGATGCCGGCAGGCAAAGACTTCAGCTGCGGGGTAAAGACCAGGCCGTAGGCGGTTTCGCTGATCGTGACCTGGCCGATAGGCTGGGGCGCGCCGTCAGCGCTGACCAGGTTCATGGGGACATCAACCGATGCCGCTTGAGCGCCAACGGAGAACGCCGCAAGCAGTCCAAGCCATAGATGGGATTTCATAAGCACCTCATTGAGTTTGCAAAAAAGCCTAAGGCCACTGCCGCCGCCCTGACGCGTGAAGGGTGAAAAGTGAAGGGTGAAGAAGCTTAGAAATTAACAGCGGGGGCCGCCTGGAACAACCTGACCGGGCCTCTTTGATGCCTGCCAATTGCTGAGTCGCGGTCAACGCTCTATTAACCTACGCTCAGCTAAACGAGACGGCCAATCCGGATATACTCCGCGCAACCCGCGTCTCTGGGCGGATGGCCCTGTCCCTTGCTGTTCCGAAACGACCCTTGCCCAGGTAGATGATGCAGCTCACCCGTGCCAACCTCGCCGATTTCATGTATTTCCTGGCTGTCGCCCGGCACTTGAGTTTCAGCCGTGCGGGGCTTGAAGTGGGCATCAGTCCGTCCGCCCTCAGTCATGCCATCAAAGCGCTCGAGGCAAGACTTGGGGTACGGCTGTTGAACCGGACCACGCGCAATGTCACGTTGACCGCTGCGGGCCAAGAGTTGCTTGAGTCGATCCGCGAGCCCATCGACCGTATCGACCAGGCCATGGACGTGCTCAACCGTTACCGCGATGAGCCCACGGGCAGGATCAAGCTCAATGTGTTCAGCGACGCAGCGCTGCTGTTGCTGGCACCGGTGCTGCCGCTGTTCGGTGAGCGCTACCCCGACATCGAAGTGGATATTTCGATTTCCAACAGCATGGTCGATGTGGTGGAGGGCGGTTTTGACGCCGGCATGCGCTTTGGCGCGACGGTTCCGGAAGGGATGATCGCGCACCGTCTTTCTCCGGACGTGCGCTGGGTGGTCGGGGGGACACCGGACTATCTGCGCAAATGGGGCACCCCCGTTCACCCCGAAGACTTGAAGCAGCATCGCTGCCTCAAATTCAAAGTCGGCACGGGGAAAATTTACGACTGGGAGTTTGAAAAAGAAGGCGTGCAGCTCGCGGTCCCGGTGTTCGGCGGCGTGATTCTTGATGAGACACGCATGGCAATCGCGCTGGCCTGCCAAGGCAGTGGCCTGATCTACGCCGCTGAACCGATCCTTTCGCCGTACCTGGAAAGCGGTTCCCTTCAGCTCGTGCTCGAGGACTGGGCGTGTACCAGTCCCGGCTTCCATATCTACTATTCCAGCTATCGCCAGCAGCCATTGGGCCTGCGTCTGCTGATCGACATGATCCGGGACATCGCCCCGCTGGGCTGACCTGCGACCGGGCAAGTCCGGGTTAGCCGACGGGACGGTTCAGTCCTGCGCAGGCTCCCGCGCCACCTCATTAGTGAGCATGGCTCATCACTGCATTCAGCGTACCCCGATAGGCGCGGGCCAACTGCGCCTGTACCGTGACGTCCTTCAATCCATCTAAACCGGCGCTTGCTGCTCATCACCCTGGCGTGAGGCGGATGCATGGGCCGAAGACGTGTCGAGGGTATTAATGCGTACTGCCGAGCTACAAAGAGTCGAGCCTGATCGGGGGGTATGGAGCGCCGTGGGCTCGATGGCCATGTGTGTGGCCATGCTGATTTCATCCGAATTCATGCCCGTGAGCCTGCTGACACCGATTGCCTCTGACCTCGGGGCGACCCAGGGCATGGCCGGCCAGGCCATTTCGGTCTCGGGTTTTTTTGCCGTCATCACCAGCCTGTTTATCTCCGCGATCGCGGGCCGTATTGACCGCCGGTACGTGTTGATCGGACTGACCGGCCTGATGCTGGCCTCGTTGGTTCTGATCGCCGAGGCGCCCAGCTTCAGTGTCTTGATGATCGCTCGCGCCGTGCTGGGCATCGCCATTGGCGGGTTCTGGGCACTGTCCACCGCGACCGTCATGCGGCTGGTGCCGTCCGATACCGTACCGAAGGCCCTCGGCATCATTTTTACCGGCAACGCGATCGCCACGGCATTCGCAGCGCCGATCGGCAGTTACCTGGGCGGCATGATCGGTTGGCGAGGGGTGTTCTGGGGACTGGTCCCGCTGGTGCTGATCAACCTGCTGTGGCAATGGCTCAGCCTGCCGTCCATGCCGCCCAAGGCACCGGCGTCGGTGCGGACACTGTTCGCGCTCCTGCGTCGCCGCCACGTCGCGTTTGGCATGATGGCCGTGATGCTGACGTTCGCCGGGGCCTTCTCGGCGTTCACTTACTTTCGGCCTTTCCTTGAAACCTATACGCAAGCGACGATCCCGCAGCTGTCGTTGTTCCTGCTGGGCCTCGGTGTGGCCGGTTTTGCCGGCACCTATGCCGCAACGGCGCTGGTGAACGACCGGCTTTACGCGCTGTTGCGCTGGCTGCCTTTGCTGTTGGCCGCCGTGACGGGTTTGATGCTGGTGTTCGGGCACATCAAGCCTGGCGTCGCAGTGGCCATGGTCTGCTGGGGCGGGCTGAACGCTGCCATCCCCGTGGCCTGGTCGACCTGGCTCAGCAAGAGCGTCAGCGATGACCCTGAAAGTGGCGGCGGCCTGCTGGTGGCGGCGATTCAGTTGTCGATCATGGTCGGCGGGGCCCTGGGTGGCCTGCTGCTGGATAACGTCTCCATCACCGCCACGTTCATCGGCGCGGCCGCGTTGCTGGTGCTGGGCGCCGCGATCGTCGGCAGCGGCAATCGACTGCGCGGTTGAAACCGGCAGTGAGCGCTTGACCCCTCGCAGCACAACAGACCTTCACAGACAGGCGAATCATGCGCATGGAAAACAGAACAGCCCGGCTCTTTAGATTGGGGGTAGGTGCAGTGTTCGGGCTGCTGGGTGTGGCCTTGAGCGTCGGCGGCGCCATATTGCTCAGCGACGGTGGGTCTGCGTACTACTCGGTCGCGGGGATCATCTGGGTGATCTGCGCCATCGGCGTATGTCGGCGCGACACGCGTACTGTCCCGCTTTACGGCGGCTTACTGGCCGCGACCGTGGCATGGAGTATCTGGGAGGTCGGGTTCGACGGCTGGCAGTTATTGCCACGGCTCGGGCTGCCCTTGCTGCTCGCGGTCCTGCTGGTGGCCAGCACCGTAGGACTGCGAGGCCCAGGCCGATCTGCATCATGGTTCGGCTCGCTGGCGGTGTTGACGCTGAGCGCGGCCGTGGGCGCGGTGTTGCATGGCCTGTCGGGCGCGGCGTCTGATCCGGTCATGCGTGCCGGGGTGTCTAACCGTTACCCGCCTGCAAACGGCGTGACCGAGTCCGCCGAAAGGGAGGATTGGGCGGCGTTTGGCAATGATCAGGGCGGCACTCGGTTCAGCCCGCTGACGCAGATCACGCCCGATAACGTTCAACAACTGGAACTGGCCTGGGAAGCGGAAACGGGCCCCATCGGGCCGGGTCCGGAGGGTGGTCTTGAAGTTGTGCCGATCATGGTCGGCGACACCCTCTATGCGTGTAACGGTCAGAACCGCGTCACCGCCCTTGATGCGGAGACGGGCAAAGAACGCTGGCATCAGGACATTTCCGGCGCAACGGCGGCCTCCGGCAAGCCCTGCCGTGGGGTCGCCTTTTACCAGGTGCCCAACGCCGAAGGGCCCTGCGCCCAACGCATCATCGCGCCTAATCAGATGCCCGGGCTGGTCGCCCTTGATGCGCGGACAGGCGAGTTCTGCGAGCAATTCGGCAACAAGGGTTTCATTGACTTGCGAGAAGGCATCAAGGCCTACCCGCACGGCTTGTACTACGTCAGTTCTGCGCCCCAGATCATTCGCGGCAAGGTGGTGGTCGGTGGCGGTATTCCGGACGGTCAGTACTGGGGCGGTCCTTCCGGGGTGATCCGCGCCTTCGATGCCACGACCGGCCAGCTCGCCTGGGCCTTCGACTCCGAGCAACCTGAGCGCACCGGCGCTCCGCCGAGTGGGGAGGTGTACTCACCGTCTTCTCCCAACAGCTGGGCACCGATCAGCGCCGACGAAACCCTTGGCCTCGTTTACCTGCCCATGGGCAATGCCACGCCCGACAACTTCGGCGGCTTGCGTCGGCCGGGCGATGACCAGGTGTCCAGCGCGGTCATCGCGCTGGACGCTGAGACGGGTCGCTTGCGCTGGCATTTCCAGACCACCCATCACGACATTTGGGATTACGACGTGCCGGCGCAACCGACGCTGGTGGATCTGCCGGTGGAAGGCGTCATACGTCACGCGCTGATCCAGGCGACCAAGCGAGGGGAGGTGTTCGTCCTCGACCGGGAGACCGGCAAACCGATTTCGCCCGTTCAAGAGCAACCCGTCCCCCAGGGCGGGATCGCGGAGGGCGAGCGCTTGTCGGCGACTCAGCCTGCGTCGGTTGGCCTGCCTGCGTTTCGCCAGCCGACACTGCAGGAACGTGACATGTGGGGCATTACGCCGGTTGACCAGATGCTCTGCCGAATCCAGTTTCGTCAGTCCCGCTACGAGGGGCACCTGACGCCGATCACCTTGGGCAAACCCGTGTTGGTCGCACCCGGCTCGGCCGGAGGCATCAACTGGGGCGGGGTGTCGGTGGACATCGATCATGGCGTGATGGTCGTGAACTGGCTGCGGATGGTGGACCGCATCGAGCTGGTCAGCCGGGAGGAGGCCGTCGTACGCACGTTCAAGCTATCCGACGGCCAAAGCCCGGGCGGCGATGCGCAGCGACCCATGCTCAACACGCCTTACGGCGCTTACGGCACCACCTTCCTGTCAGCGTTGGGCACGCCCTGCAACGCGCCACCGTGGGGCCTGATTTCGGCGGTCGACCTGGCCAGCGGCAAACTGCTCTGGTCGCGACCGCTGGGGACGGCAAGAGACACCGGTCCGCTGGGCATTCCCTCGATGCTGCCGGTGACGGTCGGTACGCCAATGACTGGCGGCTCGGTCAGTACACGTAGCGGTCTGATCTTCATCGCCGCGACCACCGAGCGCACGATACGCGCACTGGATGGACACACCGGTGAAGAACTCTGGTCGGCGCGCCTGCCCGGGGGCGGCAATGCCAGCCCGGTGACCTATATCGGTCCGCACAGCGGCCGGCAGTTCGTGGTCATTGCGGCGGGTGGCAAGAAGGCGCTGAAGACGCGACTGAGCAACAAGATTGTGGCGTTCGCGTTGCCGGCCCCCAAACCCTGAGCTGCGCGGCATTCAGGTGTCCCCTGAATGCCACGTCTGGCGGGGCTTTAACGCTTATTCACGAGGGGCCCCGAATCGGCTAAAGGCACGGCACCTTGTCGGCCTGAGCCACCGCAACGCCACGGCTGTCCAGCAGCGACACCTTGATCTCTGCGTCTGCGCGGCTCTGCTGCAAGGTGTAGCGCTCATCGGCCACAAACCCCGCGTAATCCAGCGTCGCGGTGCAACGACGGTGGCTGTTCTGGTAACCGATCATCACGATCCCCAGTTCCATCGAATGCCTGCCAGGTGAAACAACAAAACGGTTCAGGCTTGTGGCCTGTTGACCGTCGAGACGTCTGGCGATCATGTCATCTCCTGTATAGGCCTCTATAGTGACGACGGACTTTCCAGGTTTAGGACGTGATGTTTCGGTGGCACAGCCGGCCAGTGCTGAAACAGTGATAAAAGCGGTAGTAAACAGACGCAGTTTCATTGGGTACCTGTTAATAGACAGACTGAATTTAATTAATGAGTTGAAGCGAAGTCCTGTTCATCGGCGATGGCTGAACATAACGGCAGGCGCAGTCATGCTCGAGCCGCCACCGGGTGGCGCTCGTTATAGCGTTGTTGTTCGCAAGTCAGCCGTTATAGGGCAAGGCGTTCAGAGATGAATGCTCCGTCATTGTTATTTTGAAAAACTGATCTGTACGTCGTCACTGCCCATCAGGTCCGCCAGCGCGGCGGGGTCTTTCACGCGGCCCAGCCGGGTGTAGGAATAGGGCGAAGTGAAGGTGACGTAAAACACCACCAGGGTGCGTGATCCATACAACATCAAATCACCGCTGTGGATCGTGCCGGGGCGTATCACCTGTGTCGGCAGCGACCGGGAGAGTTGTGCGTGTTTCTCGTTGTTGTTGAGGTCGGGCATCTCAAGAGACAGTGGCACCAGCGCGGCAAACTCACGGGCTGCCGCTGTGTCCGCCAGGGTGACCTCGAATCGCGCGCCGCGAACGGTCATCCAGATACGGGAAGGTATCGGCTGCGCAGTGGCGGACGCTGATTCCGGGGCAGGGCGCGTACTGCTCAGCGGCGAAGCACTCGCTTCGCTGAAGACGGTCAGGCCGAAGAGAAACCCGAACGCGCGCGCCAACCTTTGCGCGCAGCCTGCATGAGGCTGAGTGAGGAGGCCGAATCGGAAGTTGCGCATGCTGTTTGTCACCTTAAGCAATAAGTGATGCAGGGGCAGGTGAATACAGCCGGTCAGCGTTTCACTTTTTTTGCCTTTCACCCGGAATGAGTGCCTGACGTCATTGCAATCTACGCCCGGCAAAGAAGATGAACCAGACGGGTCTCCAGCATGCTTTTGTGAACCACACTCACCAATAAGGGAAAAGGGCGAGGCAGAGCGTTTTCACCTCGCAGCCAGATCACTTCAATCGATAACTTATCAAGAGATGGCCATCTCGGTCCGTTAATTATCGTCGTCTCTGGCCCGGCCCATTGAATATCGCTCAGTAGTCCTTTGAACAAACTACTGCAATCGGCAGATCCGTAATCGCTTAGGCTAACTGGCTTAGGATAAATGCTTAGGCTAGTTGCTTAGATTAGATACCTCGGGTTCAACGCCCGGCATAGAGGAGCCTCACCGTGGAGTTGAAAGTCAATGGTTTGACCTACCAAGTAGACGCCGCCCCGGAGACGCCACTGCTGTGGCTGATCCGCGAAGACCTTGGTTTGTCGGGCACCAAGTTCGGTTGTGGGCTGGCGCAATGCGGCGCCTGCACGGTCATGGTCGACGGTCTTGCCGTTCGCTCCTGTGTCACCCCGGTCGAAGGCGTCGTCGGCCGCGACATACGCACCATCGAGTCCATCGAAAGCGATGCCCTTGGCCAACGGGTCGTTGCCGCCTGGGTCAAGCATCAGGTGGCTCAATGCGGTTACTGCCAATCGGGACAGGTCATGGCCGCCACCGCGCTGCTGCAACGTACGCCTCATCCCACCGATGCCGAAATCGCGGCGGCGATGACCAACCTGTGCCGCTGTGGCACCTACAACGCGATCAAAGCGGCGATCCACGAACTGGCCACGGGGCAAGTCTGACCGGACACGCCTAACTGCACCACTCCCGGCCCGAACCGGGCCGACGCAACCCCGGATGATCGAGCCCAACCGCGTCGCCCGGACACCGATGCGTTCACTAAAGGCAGCAGATGATGGACCTAGAGCACGCTTCAGCAGGCGACGAGCTATTCCCAGGCGACACACCCGTGAACATTTCCCGCCGCAAGTTCTTGCTGGCGTCGGCCGGTATTACCGCGGGTGCACTGGTCATCGGATTTGGCATCCCCCTTCAACAAGCCCGCGCTGCACCAATGCCTGCGCCGCTCGGTCCCGGCACACGAGTACCGGCGTTCCTCGAAATCAGGCCGGACAACACGGTCCGCTTGTTGAGTCCATTCATCGAAGGCGGGCAGGGTATCTTCACCGCCATGGCGCAAATCGTCGGCGAAGAGCTTGACCTTGATCCCGCGCAGTTTGTGGTGGAAAACGCGCCGCCGGGCGATGACTACAAAGTGATGGAAAAAGGCAGGCGCTTCACCGGCGGCAGCAACTCGGTTCGCTCCAGCTACACCACGATGCGCAAGCTGGGCGCGGCGGGGCGCCTGATGCTGATGCAGGCGGCGGCCAATGAATGGAACGTGCCGGTCCAGCAGTTGACCACCGAGCCGGGCAAGGTCATCCATCAAGCGTCGGGACGCAGCGCGACGTATGGCCAACTGGCGTCGGCTGCAGCCGCAATACCCGTTCCGGACACCGAGGCTATTGCGCTCCGTGATCCCTCGCAATTCCGCTGGATCGGCAAGCCGGTTCAACGTTTGGACGTACGTGACAAGTCCACGGGCAAGGCGATGTACACGATTGATGCCACGGTCGACAACATGCTCTACGCGGCGGTGCAGCACGCACCCAGGCTGGGCCTCGAAGTCGGCAGTCTGCGCAACGAGGCTCAAGTCAGGCAGATGAAGGGTGTGCACGCCGTCGAGCGTTTGCCCGGCGCGGTGGCCGTAGTGGCCGAGCGCTGGTGGATTGCCAAACGGGCCGTCGAAGGGCTGCAGGTCGAGTGGAGCGAGCCCGGGCCGCGATCCACCGCGCGTTACATGTCGGCCGAATTCTCCACCGAGGCTTTCATCAAACACCTGGGCGAGCTGCCAGGGGAGGGCCAGACGGCGGAGGAGAAGGGCGACGTCGGCAACGCCCTGCGCAGTGCCGGGAAAACAGTCAGTGCGGTCTATCAGACCCAAAATCTGAACCACGCTCAGCTGGAGCCTCCTTCAGCATTGGCGCGCTTCGATGCCGCTGGCAATCTTGAAGTGTGGTTGCCCAACCTTCGCGGCCTGTCGTCTTTCCAGAACATTTTCATTAGCCAAATAAGGCCAGCGATCCCCGACAAAAACGTCGCCATAAGCCGCATACCTGGTGGGGCAGATGCGATGACCACGACCAAGCAAAATAACATCGTCACTCTTGCGTAGTAGGCTGAAGGGGAGTGGTCGTGAGATTGCCGTTAGGAGTCCGTATGCTCTCAAGCTAGCGTAGCTCTAAGTACTGTATGGATCAACAGCTCTGTGGCGCACGGCCTGCCCTTGCAATGGCGCTAATGCCCTCTCCCTATAGTCCCGCCCATGCCTGCATCTAACTTCCGCACCCTATTTGGCTTCTATTCTAGTGGAACCGTAGTTTTGTTCGACGGGGTCTGTAAGCTTTGCCGCATGGGGACACGATTTCACGGAGCTACCCGGGAAAGCTAAGGCCGCCCGGATCGCGGTTAGTGGTAAGCAGAATTACGAATAGCGTAAAGTCACGGCCCATACATTCGTCTTTTAGTAGGATGTATTGATGCGGTCCTTTCTTCCTCTTGGGTTTATTTTCGCTCTGACCGGCTGTGCCGACTCTCACAATTGCACGCCGCAACAGAATGGATCGGCACGCATTGCGGCCAATGATCGCATTCTGATATCGACGCCAGTCGATGGTGAGTATGGAACTCATGGCTACACCGGCTCTGGTCGAAACACTGCAAAGATCATCTACAACGCCACCAGTGCGAAATCACGATTGGTGCTAATCGGGAGCGTGACGGAAAACTTTGAGGACGCAGTTTCGCAGGCTCAGCGTGCTGATCAGGACATCCTGATCTTCCCCACAATCCTGCATTGGGAAGACCGCGCCACCGAGTGGTCAATGATCCCAGACAAGGTCGAAGTCAAATTGGATGTGGTCAACGTGCGAACCGGTGATGTCATCAGCTCGGGAGTCATCAACGGCAGCAGCGGGCTGGCTACACTCGGCGGTGAGCATCCTCAGGATTAGCTTCCGGAGCCGGTTGCGGAGTCCGTCTCTTCACTGTCTGACCCAGCTGACTGTGTGGCCACTGGAACGCTGTTGTGGAACCCGCTCGCCGTGAAGTGCAGCAAGCCGCGCAACGTCAGGCGGCTTAGTTATGGGGAGGGGGCCGTAAGCTCCTAGGAATACTCTCGGCGTGTAAGGCCGCGTATTGGTCAGTTTGGTTCAGCCCGGATCACGTCGGCGGATGAAGGGCGTCAAAGAGCAGAACCGCCAAGTACGGCTAACCTTTACAAACCAGCGGCGATTCATCCTGTCCTAGCTCCTTCCGAACCTTTCATGGAATATGCTTGCTCAGGCAATCTACTTCAGGCAGTGAATAGAACAATGGGTTTTGAACAACTAGCTGAACTACGTGGCCAGTTGCGGGCTGAGAAGGCGCCCGCTAAAGCCGATAACGCGATGCGCGCCAAGAAAAAAGTCTTAGCGGATCCACAGGCTCGTGAGGAGAATCCGGCGGTGGCGGCGATCTGGCCGTTGCAGAAGCATTTTCCGTTAGCTTTCCCTGTTAATCCTACTCCCAAGGTTCCGCTCAAGGAGGGCATTCTCAAGGATGCCGAGCAACATCTGCAGCTACTCGGACTTACTCTCGACGAACTCAAACTGGGTATTTCAACGTGGTGCCGGGGAACTCGATACTGGGCCAGCATGGTGGAGAATGCTCCGCGCTTGGATTTAAGCGGTCAACCGGTCGGCATTGTAACTCCAGCTCAAGCACTTTACGCAGAGCAGCAAGCTTTGAAGCAACGGGGCCACGACCGACGAAATCGCGGGAGTCAAAAAAAGCCCGCACTCACAGTCTCTGCTGATACAACAGGTGAGCAGACTGAAGGCTGGGGGCGGTTTGATCACCACCACCCGCACTGCCCCGTCGCAGCCTCGGAGGTGCTTGACGTGACCGCGCTGGCGTCTAGTCGATAAGTCCCACCATCAGGCGTCGGCCAGCGATTGCCCAAGCATCGCGCTGGCCCGTTGTTTGCCAATGATCGGGCAGTGGACGTCCCCAGCCACGATCGCCTCGAGATAACATTCTTTCAGCTTTACGGCCTGGGCGTTGGCCCTGACCTTGGTCGTTAAAAGGTCAATTAACACAGCTTCCTCAAACGGCGGGGGATTTTGCAGCAGCTCGATCAACCCCGCCGTCTGCACCTCATTAAGACACCGTGGCATCCGCCCTGCCTGTTCGCAGGCCATCAAATATTGTTGGTAGGCGTAGAGCATGAGCTGTCTCCGGGGTGCGGTGGATGGGCAGATGTCAATATAGCACGTTCTGTGCTTATAAATAACATTATGTCAGTTATCGGTGTCATAAATGTTGACTTTTTTTGGGCGGCGGACAAGATGGGTACGGCGGGTCGTTTCGACCCTCATCCTGTTTACGTCATAAGAGAATGTTCATGAAAATTCTGGTACCTCTTAAACGGGTGGTCGACTACAACGTCAAAGTTCGCGTGAAAGCGGACCAGTCCGGCGTCGATCTGGCTAACGTAAAAATGTCGATGAACCCGTTTTGCGAAATCGCAGTAGAAGAGGCGGTGCGCTTGAAGGAGAAAGGCATCGCGACGGAAATAGTCGTTGTCTGCATTGGTCAATCCGCAGCTCAAGAGCAGCTGCGCACGGCGCTGGCATTGGGCGCCGATCGCGCAATTCTGGTAGAGACAGACCAGGAGCTGACTTCGCTGCCGATCGCCAAGCTGTTGAAAGCGGTGGTAGACAAGGAACAGCCGCAACTGGTGATCCTGGGCAAGCAAGCGATAGACAGTGACAATAACCAGACCGGGCAAATGCTTGCCGCATTGAGCGGATACGGCCAAGGGACGTTTGCCTCGAAGGTCGAAGTCAATGGCGACTGCGACAGCGTCAGGGTGACTCGCGAAGTCGATGGCGGCGCACAGACGGTTTCTCTCAAACTGCCCGCCATCGTGACTACCGACTTGCGGTTGAACGAGCCGCGTTACGCCTCGCTGCCCAACATTATGAAGGCCAAAAAGAAACCGCTTGAGGTGCTCACTCCTCAGACGGTGGGGGTGAGCATCGGGTCAACCTACAAGACCCTGAAGGTAGAGGCGCCCGCCGCGCGCGGCGCGGGTATCAAGGTCAAGTCTGTCGCCGAATTGGTCGAGAAACTTAAAACCGAAGCCAAAGTGCTTTGAAGTGAGGAGGTGAATAATGACCGTCCTGGTAATTGCTGAACACGATAACGACGCAATAGCGGCAGCCACGCTCAATACCGTGGCTGCAGCTGCGCAAATGGGTGGGGACATTCACTTGCTTGTCGCAGGCTTTGAGGTTGGCGCCATTGCTGAGGCCGCGGCGCGGATTGCAGGAGTGCACAAAGTTTTGGTGGCCGATAACGCCGCCTACGACCATCTATTACCGGAAAACATAGCGCCTTTGGTGACTGCTCTGGTTTCCGCAAGCGGGGCGGTTCGCTACAGCCACGTACTGGCTGCTGCCACCTCTAATGGCAAAAACATTTTGCCGCGCGTTGCTGCGGCCCTCGACGTAGACCAGATTTCCGAGATCATCTCAGTGCAAAGCGCTGACACGTTCAAGCGTCCAATCTATGCAGGCAATGCCATCGCCACCGTGCAGTCCAGTGCGTCGGTAAAAGTGATCACTGTGCGCGCCACGGGTTTCGACCCGGTTGGTGCTCAAGGAGGGACAGCGGCTGTTGAAGTTGTAGGGGCAGCTTACAACGCCGGTATTTCGGCTTTCGTTGGTGAAGAGTTGGCCAAGTCGGATCGGCCGGAGCTGACCGTCGCCAGGATTGTCGTATCGGGCGGGCGTGGGATGCAGAATGGCGACAACTTCAAGCACCTCTACTCGCTGGCGGACAAGCTTGGCGCTGGGGTCGGCGCTTCACGCGCCGCAGTGGACGCGGGCTTTGTACCCAACGACATGCAGGTTGGCCAGACCGGCAAGATTGTGGCGCCACAGCTGTACATCGCCGTAGGTATTTCCGGCGCGATTCAGCATCTGGCGGGTATGAAGGATTCCAAGGTCATCGTTGCGATCAACAAGGATGAAGAAGCGCCGATCTTCCAAGTGGCCGATTACGGGCTGGTAGCGGATCTGTTCGGAGCAGTGCCCGAATTCGAACGGCTGCTCTGAACCCTTCACCAGCGGGGGAGCGCAAGCTTACCTTGCTGGTGATTGCAAGACGCGCAGCGTGTCCTGGAGGGATGTCTTGGGCGCGCGTCAAGACGGCAAACGAACCGACCCCAGGCAGCCAAGATGGGCACTTTTGCGGTCGGTTTAGAAGGGGGAACAAACGGGGAGTGGCTGAAGGCCCCTCAAGGCAGAACCTTGAGGGGCCGTCTGGCTTACGCTTCGATCTTGCCGTCTTCCTTGGCCACTTGAGTGAACATCTTGATGATGTCGCCTGAGGTGACGCAACGGCGGGTCTCGCCTTCGGCCAGTGGAGCAGGGCCGCCGAAGGATTGCGGACGTGTATCGATGTGCGCAGCCTGGGCTCGCAAAGCGGCCACGGTGCAGTTTTCCCGGCCCCCCATCATGGCAAACGCGTCGAAGTTGTAGAGCCGCATGGCATTGCCATGGGTGATTTTTTCGACGGTACTGGTGGACAGGTGCGAGACCGTTTCCACCAGACGGTCGGCGCACTCGGGCCAGACGGTGTCCGAATGTGGGTAATCGCACTCATACGCGACGTTGTCTTCGCCAATTTCATCGAGGTTCTTGAGACCAAACCTGTCATCGATGAAACAGGTGAGGAAGTGCTCACGGAACACGTCGCTTGGCTTTTTCCCACCGAAATCAGCGTAGGTCCAGGCGCGGTGATGGTCGTGCACAAAGTCTGCGCGTTCCAAAAAGTAGGGTATCCAGCCGATTCCGCCCTCGGACAGGGCAATCTTCAAATCTGGATAGCGCTGCAGCGCCTTGAGGTGCAGCCAGTCTGCCGCTGAGTTGACGATGGAAATGGGCATGGTGGTGATCCACGCATCGATCGGAGAATTCGTGGAAGCGTGGGGGGCTTGAGCGCCGGAGCCGATGTGGATATTAATCACCACCTTGTTTTCGGCGCAGACCTTCCACAGCGGATCCCAGTGAGCGTCGTGCACGCTGGGATGGCCCTTGAGAGAAGGGTTGTCGGTAAAGCTGATGGCGTGACAGCCTTTGGCAACCACGCGCTTGATCTCTTCGACAGTGGCCGGGACGTCCCAGTACGGAACGATCGCGTTGGGAATGTTGCGGCCAGGAAAGCTGCCGCACCATTCGTCGATGTGCCAGTCGTTGTACGCTTTGAGCAGAGTCAGGGCGTTCTTTTTGTTATCGAATTGCTGAAAGAGGCTGCCATCGAAGGTCACGACGCTTGGGAAATTCAAAGAAGACAGCAGCCCATTGGCATTCATGTCATCGATGCGGGCTTTGATGTCCCAGGCGCCTTTGCGCATCTGCTCGAATGAAATGGGCTCGCAACCGTATTCTTCGCGGTTACGTCCGACCACGGCATTCAACCCGATGTTGCCAGCGCGACGGCCCTCGAACAGCCAGAAGTCGGCGCCATTCTTGTCCTTGAGTACCTTGGGAGCAATCGCCTTCTGCTCCAGCGTCAAGTGCTGATCGAACATGGTGGGGGGCTCTACGATGTGATCGTCAACGCTAATCAGGATCATGTCATCGACTTTCATGGACTGCGGTCTCCATTCATACGCGGCCGCTGGCCAGGCAGGGCCAGCATCACGGGCTGCTTCAGGTTGTTGTTATTAGCTCGGAGAACATTAAAGCTTTTGCTGGGCATCGGCAAGCCATAACAGACACATCGTTAGTTAATGTCGGTCACTGCGTGTTGTCTGTTAGCCATACGTCATGCTGGCAAGCCACAAACATGGGATAAATGATACTATGTCAGTTAAATTCAGGTCTTATCAGTCAGGGTAGGTACGGTGCATGAAACTGTTTCATGATCGGGTTGGGCGGATGATGTGCTGGCTGATGCTGTCGGTCGCTGTTCAGGCAGGTGCCGCCGGGTCTCAGGACGATGATCAACGGGCCAGAGCACTTCTGGACCGCGCGGTTCTTTATTATCAGGAACACCATGACAATGCCATGGCTGCGTTCAGCCGCCAGGGCGATTTCGTCGACAGCAATTGCTACGTATTCGTCATCAACACGCACGGCATCATGCTGGCCAGCGGTGGACCTTCAGCGTACCTGATCGGTAAAAACGTCGGTGAGGCATTGCCCCAACAACTGACGTCGACGTTCTCCAGGGCGCTAACCACCGAGGCGAGCCAGGGCGTGCAGAAGGCCGAGTATCGCTGGAAGAGCTGGAGCGGCGATCGGGACGAAAACAAGGTGGTCTATTACCGGCGCGTCGATGACAAGCTCTTCGCGGTCGGCTATTACATTTCACGGGAGTCGCCGGACAATGCCCGCTCGATGCTTGACAAGGTCGCAACCGCTATCGCCTCAAGCCCCGCTTCGACTCTGGCGCAGATCAATCAAGCAAACCCGGCGTTTCGCCAGGACGATCTCTACCCATTCGTGATCGATCTGAGCACCAAGCGTTTCGTTGCTCATGGTCTCAACCAGCGCATGCTGGGCGTGGATTTCGCCACGCTCAAGGACGCTCAAGGTCAGCCGTTAGGCGCGCCCATCTTGCGTATTACCCAGCGCGAAAGCGCGGGTGAGTATCAATATTTCTGGACGAACCCGCTGACCAATCGGGTAGAAAACAAGCATGTGTTTTTCCGTCGGGTGGGCGCTTACCTGGTCGCAGTAGGCTATTACCGGGATAACTAGCAGGCAAGGCGTGGCGCCGCAAGCCGGGCGCCACGTGGGGCTGTCAAGCGCTGGCGCTGGCTTGGGCAAGGATTTCCTTTAGCGATATCGACTCATCGCCCAACTGCTGTACATCAGGTGACTGGCGCCCCAGGACGAGCTTTTTGATCAAGGCGAATTCGGCCTGGCGATTGATACAGTCGGCCGCAATGACCCGGCCTTCGCGCAGATAGAACAGCACGAATGAGCGCAGTGCCTGCGAACCACGCAGGCACGTCTGGTCGTAGCCCATGGACAAGCCAACCGTTTGCAGCTTCAACTCATATTGATCGGACCAGAACCATGGCACGGAGCGATAAGGCGCAGGTTTTCCGCAGATTGCCAGCGCTGCGGTGCGGGCCTGTTCGATCGCGTTTGGAATGGACTCCAGTCGCAAGCGACGGCCGTACAGCTCACTCGGATGGTTGGAGCAGTCACCGATGGCATGGATGAATGGATCGCTGCTTCGCGTGTACTCATCCACCACAATGCCGTTGTCGACTGCAAGCCCCGCCTCCTCGGCCAATTCGGTATTGGCAATGGCACCGATTCCCACCAGCACGAGATCGGCCTCGATGACATTGCCATCGCTGAGTTGAACCGATTCGACGCGCTCACCGGTGGGGTCCAGATTCAGCCGGTCCAGATGAGCATTGAGGTGCAGCCGGGCACCCGCCGCAAGGTGAGCCTGCTGATAGAAACTTGAAATGTCACCGGCCGTCACGCGCGCCAGGATTCGGTCCATGCTTTCTACCAGACTGACGTTCAGGCCAAGTTTGATCGCGATCGATGCGACTTCCAGGCCAATGTAGCCGGCGCCGATAATCACCAGGCGGCTGCCCTCGCTCATCTGCGCGCGTAATTGTTGAGCGTGGCTGAGAGTGCGCAAGTAATGCAGGTTACTCAGAGGTTTGTCCGGATGAGGGCTGGCCAGGCGTCTAGGGTGACTGCCGGTGGCCAGGATCAAGTGGCTGTAGCCCAGGCTGCTGCCGTCGGACAGATCCAGGGTTTTCTGCGCGGCGTCTACGCGCACAACGGTAACGCCCATGCGCGTCTCGATGCTTGCCTTGTGGTAGGCATCAGCCGGACGAATGAGCAGGGCATGACTGTCTACCGCGCCCGCCAGGAAGGCCTTGGACAGCGGAGGGCGCTGATAGGGCAGGCTGGTTTCGTCACCAATCAGCACCACGCGGCCGATGTAACCGTTCTGGCGCAGGGCTATGGCTGCCTCGCCGCCAGCATGGCCGCTGCCCACGATCAGGGTACAAGGAGTATCAGGATGGTTCATGTGCAGTCTCCCGGCGATCGGCCGATTCAGGCCACTTCCAGCATGGCGAAGTCTTCTTTGGTGGCGCCACATTCAGGGCAAATCCAGTCGCCCGGGATATCCTCCCAGCGCGTTCCGGCTGCGATGCCGTCGGCCGGTGAGCCAAGAGCTTCGTCATAGGTGTAACTGCAAAAGAAACACTGCCATTTTTTCATGATCGTCGAACACCTTCATCTAACGTGGTAATGCAATGTCATCGCGCAAGCATCAAGCCATTCGCACGACGACTTTGGCGGAGAGTTCGGGAACCTGGGCCATGGCGAAGGCTTGTGCGAACTGATCGAAATCAAACGAGTGACTGAGCATCGGGCTGATATCGAGTTGCGGGTTGCTGAGCATCTCGATGACTTCGGGAAATTCATCTGGGTAGGAGAGCGAGCCGATCAGGACCAGCTCCTTGAGCATGAGCTGGACTATGTTCAGATGAACCGGCTTCTTGTGTGTGGCCAGTACGATAATCCGCGACTTGTCCCCGGCCATTTCGATCATTTGCTCCAGCAGCGGACCGTGGCCTGCGCAGTCGATGTACAGCGATGCGTCGACCACCGGCAGGCCCGTAAGCTGGGCGGTGCGCTTGCCCAGGTACATTTGCAGCATGGCCTGCAAGTCTGAGCCTGCGGCGTTCACGACGTGGTCGGCACCTAATTGGCGCGCGCGTTCCAGTCGCTCGTCGGTCAAATCCACCGCCACCACCTTGGCCACCCCTCGGTACTTCAAGGAGGCGATCACACCCAGACCAATGGGCCCGGCACCGAAGACCACCACCCGGTCATGAGCATTGATGCCAGCCTGATTCAGGCCATGCATGCCCACTGCGATCGGCTCGGTCAACACGGCGCGCTGGAAATCCATGGAGTCGGCCAGGGGGAACAGCGTTTCGCCCAGGCGGGCATTTCGCACCAGCAGGTATTCTGCAAAACCGCCGTGGTCCGGGTCGCCGGTGCCGATGCGACTGGAGCCTTTCATGGGGTCTACCACCACGCGCAGCCCCGGGCGGATGTCCTGTACAGCAGTGCCGACTTGGTGAATGGTCCCGACCAACTCATGCCCAAGCGGTAACGGTTGGCCGCCCGGACGGCCAATGTAACCGTCTCGGGCGAAGCCCAGGTCACTGCCGCAGATGCCAAACATCGCCACCTTGACGACGACATCCAGCGGTCCCGCTTCAGGCATCGGCACATCAACGATTCGCAGGTCTTGAATCCCATACAGGCGTACTTGTTTCATTGCGTACCTCGTTGCGATGAACCCGCTCAGCCCGCCAGATTGGCGCGACCCTTGACCAGGCGCAGAGGCGTGTAGACCATCACCACCGTGCCGTCCTGCTTGACCACCTGATTGCGGGTGCGTACCAGGCCCATTCCAGGCTTGCCGTTGCTGGGTCTGCATTCGGTCACCTCGACTTCGACGTGCAGGGTGTCGCCAGCAAACGTCGGTCCCTTGATGTCCAGCTCTGTATTCAAAAACGCCACGCCCACGCCCTGCAGGGCTGTCTGGAACAGCAGACCTTCGGCAAAGCAGAAGACCTGGGCGCCCGGCACCAGCCGCCCACTGAAGCCAGCCTCCTTGAGGAATTCGGCGTTGGTGAACAGCACCTCCAGCATGCCGGTCGCAGAAATGAAGTTGACGATATCGGCCTCGGTCACGGTGCGCCCGAGGGTCCTGAACGTACGCCCGACGGGAAGCTCCTGCCATGGAAAGCCGATGCCGATGGTTTCTGGTTCGCTCATCTGGTTATCTCGCGTCTGATGGCAAAGAGGGGGCCCCGATTCAGATCGGGTCCCAGGTGGTCAGCTCTGGTGAAGGCGTGTTGGGGGTGAACGAGGTCTGCATTGCGGGTATCGCATGATCGGCGATGGTCTGGGCTGTCCAGCCTTCGCTACGGTGCACCGAACGCATGACCCGCGATTGTGAGAAAAGGTAAATCTCGTTGGCACGCACACCGAAAATCTGTCCGGACACGTCGGCGCTGGCATCGCTGGCCAGATACATGGCCAGGGGGGCGATCTTGCGCGGCTCCATCAGCTTGAGTTTCTCCATGCGCGCAGCGGCTTCGGGCGTGTCGGTCGGCACGGAGGCGGTCATGGCGGTCCAGGCCCACGGGGCGATGCAATTAGACCGGACGTTGTAGCGCTTCATGTCCAGGGCAATGCTTTTGGACAGCCCGACGACGGCCATTTTCGCCGCCGCATAGTTGGCTTGCCCCGGGTTACCGATCAGGCCACTGGTGGAGGTCATATGGATGTAGCTGCCGCTGGCCTGCTCCTTGAAATGCGGTGCTGCGGCACGGGCGACGAAGAACGAGCCGTTGAGGTGGACATCGACCACCGCTTGCCATTCCTCAAGACTCATCTTGAAAAAGAACCGGTCACGCACGATGCCAGCGTTGTTGATCACGGTGTCGATGCGCCCGAACCGGTCCAGGGCACACTCGATGATGCGGTGCGCGGAATCCCATTGCGCCACGCTCTCGGTACTGGCGACCGCCTCGCCGCCTGCCTGGTGGATTTCGTTGACCACCGCCTGCGCAGCGCTGCCCCCTTCGGCAGTACGGCCCAGATCATTGACCACCACCCGTGCGCCATCGGCAGCGAAAGCCAGCGCATACGCGCGGCCGATGCCGCTACCGGCCCCGGTGATGACGACCACTTTGTCTTGAACCATGGAGGGCATGCCCGTCTCCTATGCATAGCGTGCGGTTTTGATTATGAATTGTGTAGTTGTCGGTCTCGACTAAGATATCAGCATAACTGTCATTATGTCAGCTATCGATTTCAAGGGACAGGCTGAAATTTCACTGCACGAGTTACGGATCGATAGCCAGACAACTGTTGCGTGTGCAGGGCAGTTTGTATAGGTTTCAGAAATAGCTGTCCGATTGTTGTTTTTGTTGCCTTTTGGTGTTGAACAACCGTTTGATGCGCAATTTTTCGAATGCGGGTGAGCAACGCCCGCATTTTTTTCGATTTGATAAGAGCGAGATTCAATCCATGGCAAACGACGTCACGATGAACAAGCAGGGCCAGACGCTCGGACGCAAAGGTCTGGAGACCCGGCAAAGGCTGATGTCCGCCACTCGCCGATTGCTATACACACACCCGCTGCCGGATATCACGGCGGTGGCAATTGCCAAGGCGGCAAGCACATCGTCTGCCAGTTTCTATATGTATTTCGATGATGTTCAAGACGTGCTGTATGCACTGAGCCTGGATGCTGGTGAGGAGATGGGCGAAGTGGCTCGCTTGCTTGATCAGCCGTGGGACCCGGCGCACTACGAGGATGATGCGCTGCGCATTATTGAATCGTTGAACCTGGTCTGGAGTCGTCATCGCGAGGTGCTGCGCTACCGGAATCTGGAAGCTGATCGGGGCGATTCGCGATTCGAAGAGCTGCGGATGAACACCTACATCCCGTTCATCGAACGGTTCGCCAAACTCATTCTTGCGGTCCACCCGGCCACCGGCGGTCGCAAAAAAGGCGACGCTTACGCCGAGGCGACCGTCCTGCATGCGGCGATGGAGCGTCTGGCTGCGCTTGATCCCGTTGTCATGGAACGCGGCCTGGGTGCCAAACGGGTGAACGCAGCGATCGCACGGATCATCGTGCAGACGCTGGTCGGCCACCCGACCGACAGTGCAAGCTCGGTACCGAGCAAGCCCAAGCGTGGACCCAAGGCAGTCAAGGCAGCGACCGCGGATATCTCCACCCCGGAACTGGTAGAGTCTCAGCGCTGAGATCAGGCCGCAGGCGCGAACTCGACGTAACCATGACTCAACACGGGCATATCACGCTCGCAGGCGTGCATCTTGAATAACGCGAAGCCTGGTCGTGCATGCCATAGGTCGATGCGCATCGTTTCACTGGTCAGCATCGGTCCCGCATAACGCACGCCGATAGCCAGTAGTCGGTCAGGTTCATTGTCACAAGCCAGTTTCAACGCCCCGCGCCCCGCCAAGCCAAAGCAGCCCAGCCCGCGAAGCATGTACCGTTGGGTGTCGGCCTGAGCCCGCGCCGCGACAGCGATATTGGCCGATAACCGGAACATCGTGTCGGCCCCTTCGGGGGTGCGAACGTAGAGTGTTGCATCGGGCGTACGGTCCGGAATCGCTTCGGGGCGCAGATGCGGCTGTGGCTCGCCGCCAAAACCCCCGTTGCCGCGCAGCACCGTCGTCACCTCGATGCTGACCAGCGGGTTCCCCTGCGGATCGCTGAGTAGTTGCTCCTGGACCATGACCGCGCCTTTGTCCGGTCCTCGATCAAACAGATCCCTGACCTTTTGAGTGATCACTACGCTGCCCGCCAATGGCAGGGGCTGATGCACCCTGAGGCTTTCCTGGGCATGCACCATCTGTTGCCAGACAATCCCGCTTCGAGGGTCTTGCTGCCAGAACTCGCCATCAGCCAGGGCCACGGCGCTCATGGGTAGGCTGGTCAACGCCGGGGTGTCTTCTATGTACCGGCGATCGATGCTGCTCCAGTCGGGGTCCACCCCGGCCCCAAAGCCTTGGGCAATGCGGATGCTGTCTGCCCTGTCATAGGTACGAGTGCAGGCCTTGAACGGCCAGTTCATGAGTGTTTGATAATCGAGGGACACGGACTTTTCTCCGGGCAGTGGGGCCAACGGACGGGCGCGCAGGCCCGTCCGCCGGTGCTCAGGATTGGGCTTTTTTAGCGGCTTCCAGCGAAGCGCGCATGCCTGCGGCGGCTACGGCATAGTGCTCGTGGGTGGAGGTGCTGAGGATGTGTGTGTCGAAATGCGCCATCAGCGAGTTGCGGAACCCCATGATGTCGGCCGAGCGGTTGATGGAACGTTTGAGCATACGCAAGCCGACGGGGGGCGCCTTGGCAATGTGCTCGGCCATGTTGAGGGTAAATTGCTCAAGCTCGGCACGGGGCACCACGTGATTGACCATGCCCCATTCCTTGGCTTCGTTGGCGCTGATTTTCTGTCCGGTGAACAGGAATTCCTTGGCCTTGCGAATGCCCATCACCCAAGGGTGAACCAGTGCCTCGACGGACGCGGCAGCCAGGCTATGGGCAACCGGGTCACTGAAGAATGCGTCGTCGGCGGCGACCATGATGTCGCACATGTTGGCAACCATGAAGCCTCCTGCGATGCAGGCACCTTGTACCTGAGCGATGGTCGGCTTGGGAAAATCCCAGATCCGCAGGGCGTTGCCCAGATAGTGTTCGCTCTCCCATAACCAGTGCTGTTCGGGTGAAAACTCGCCACGTTTTTCCATGCCGTCCATCAGGTCATGGCCGGCGGAGAAGTGCTTGCCCTTTGCGCCAATGATCAGCACGCGAACGTTGTCGTCCTTTTTGGCGCAGTCCAGCGCGTGGTCAAGTTCGGCGAGCAGATTCTCTGACTCGGCGTTGGCATTGCCAGGTCGGTTGTGACAAATGCGGGCGACGTGGCCGATGATCTCGTAGCTGATGTCCTGGTATTCCATGATGGGTTTCCTGTTGTCAGTCATGCGTCGAACTCGACGTAGCCGTTGTTAAGGATGGTGATCTCGCGTTGTACTGCAATGACCCTGAAACTGGCCCGGCCGGCTGTCTCGCGCCAGGCTTCGACGCGTACCGTCTCGCCCGGAAACATCGGTGCTGCGAACCGCAGGTTGAGCACTCGCAAGCGAGACGGATCGTTGTCGCACAGCAGCTTGATCACAGCCCTGCCTGCCATGCCATAGCTGCTCATACCGTGCAGGATCGGCTTGTCGAATCCGGCAAGCGCCGAGAACGCCGGGTCAATGTGCAACGGGTTCAAGTCACCGGACAGACGATAGATCACGGCCTGCTCCGGGCGGCTTTCCAGCTCGATGCTCAGATCGCAGGGCCGGTCGGCCGGTACCGGATGCGGCTTGGGCTGGCCTTCAGTCGAGCCGCCGAAACCGCCATTGCCGCGCATGAACGTCGACCATCTGGAGGTCGCGAGCAACTGCTCGGTCCGCGCGCAGTAGATGCGCCTCGACATGTACATCACCGCGCCTTTGTCGGCGCCTTTGTCGAAAATTTCGTCGATCGCGTCGCGGCCAATCACCTCGCCATGAGCGGGGAGGGGCTGGTGCAAGGTCAGGAACTGTTCGCCGTGCAGAACCTTGCTCAAGTCGATTCCGGTCCGGGGATCGGCCAGCCAGGAGGCGCCGCCGGCCAGAATACTGGCCATGGTGGGCAAGGCCTTCAGTCCCGGCTCGTAAACGAATTGCAGGTCCTCAGGCGCGAGCGGGTTGCGGGTAGCGGTGCCGACGCCCAAGGCATACAAGATGGTGTCGCGTTCGCTGTAGGTTTGCCTGGCCTCTGGGATGGACCAGTTTTTTATGAGCAGGTAATCGAGAGGCACGTTCTATTCCTCGGCCGGAGTGATTGCTGAATCCATAGCATTGCCTTTATCCTTAAAACTGTCAAATAGTCAGTTATGTGGTGTAATATCAACACGAGAGCCGGCAAAAACAGGCTGCCTATCAAGGTTTAATGACTATAGATCAGTTGGTGTGCAGTCTTTTGCTGTGCAGCGGCGTCTTTTTCGCGATGCAGGTGGGGTTCGGGCGCGCGTCCAGGGGCTCTATTCATTACAAGAACAGTTCGGAGACAGGCAATGGCTTTATTGAGTGGGAAAGTCGCAATCATCACCGGTGCAGGAAGGGGCTTGGGGGCTGCGTATGCCACGCTGTTGGCGGCCGAAGGCGCGTCCATCGTGGTCAACGACCTAGGTCGCGACGAGAGCGGTGCTTACATTGCCCAGGCAGTGGCGCAGAGCATCCAGCAAAGCGGCGGACAGGCTGTCGCGCATACCCAGGACATATCCACGGTGGAGGGCGGCCAGACGTTGTTGGCCACGGCATTGGAGCATTTTGGCCGGGCCGATATTCTGATCAACAATGCTGGCATCTTGCGTGACAAATCATTCTTGAAAATGAGCGAGGCGGACTGGGATGCAGTGATCGCCGTCAACCTCAAGAGCATGTACGCCGTCACCCAGCCGGTGTTGGGTTGGATGAAGGACAACGGTGGTGGTGTGATCGTCAACACCTCGTCCACCTCCGGTCTGGTGGGCAATTTCGGACAAGCCAACTACGCAGCGTCCAAATGCGGCGCCTGGGGCTTCTCCAATGTCCTGGCGATCGAGGCGGCGAAATTCGGCGTGCGGGTCTGGACCCTCGCTCCGGCGGCGGTATCGGCACTGACCGCACCGTTGATGGACGACATCAGCAAAGCCCAGCTGGCGCCTGAACATGTTGCTCAGGTCGTCCTGTACATGGTCAGCGAACTCTCAGGACAGCGTACCGGGCATTGCCTGTTCGCTTCGGGCCAGAGTGTGCGGGAACTCAAGCTGGTGTCTGCCGAAGGGATTCGCGGCGGTGGCCTGGATCCTCAATTCAGCGCCCAGCGACTGGCGGCTGAACAGGACAAGGTTTTCCGTTCGGAAGCTGCGTTGACCATTATGGATTTCGCTCGCTGAAACGGCACCGATCAACTCATTTCGGACGCGACGTCCTCTGGAGAACAGCATGAGCAATAACGTATTGGTGGCAGGTGTCGGCATGGTTAAATTCACCAAGCCTGGCAAGAGCGAAATGTATGACGTGATGGGGGCGCAGGCAATTGCAAGCGCGTTGAAGGATGCCGGTATCGAATACACCGAGGTGCAACAGGCCTACGCAGGCTTCGTATCCGGCGATACCTGCTCCGGCCAGACGGCTCTGTACCATGCCGGCTTGACGCAGATCCCGGTGATCAACGTCAACAACGCCTGCGCCAGCGGTTCGTCGGCACTGTTCCTGGCGCGTCAGGCGGTCATGAGTGGAGTGGTCGATGTTGCGCTGGCCGTTGGCTTCGAGCAAATGAATCCCGGCGCCCTGGCCGCCAGCGACGCTGCTGCCCGCACGCCTATCACCGTCCGGATCGACGAAGCCACCCGGCGTATTCGTGGCTGGGACGAACAAGCGCCCAGCGGGCCGCAGTATTTTGGCGGGGCAGGTGCTGAATACCTGGAAAAATACCACGTCAGTGCCGAACTGTTCGGTCGCGTCTCGGTCAAGGCCCGCAGCCATGCCGGACGTAACCCTTATGCCTTGTTTACCGACCCGCTGACCCTGGAACAGGTCATGGGCTCGCCATCGATCTTTGGCCCGCTGACCCGGCTGATGTGCTGCCCGCCCACCTGCGGTGCCGCAGCGGCGGTGGTGGTATCGCAGGCCTATGCGCGCAAGCACGGGTTGGCCAACTGCGTTGAAATCGCAGGCATGAGCCTGACCACTGACGGCCCACAAAGCTACGAATCAGGCAGCATGATCCAGGTGGTCGGTGCCGGCATGACCTCCAGGGCTGCCGAACAGGCGTATGCCCAGGCCGGGATCGGGCCGCAGGACCTCGATCTGGTCGAGCTGCACGATTGCTTTTCATCCAACGAAATCATCAGCTATGAGGCTCTGGGCTTGTGCGCCGAAGGCACCAGCGAACGGTTCGTACTCGATGGCAACAACACCTACGGCGGCCAAGTCGTGACTAACCCGTCAGGAGGGTTGCTTTCCAAGGGCCATCCACTGGGCGCTACTGGCCTGGCGCAGATCGCCGAGGTGTCTTGGCATCTACGCGGCCTGGCCGGGGATCGCCAGGTGCCGGATGCCCGCGTGGGTCTGCAGCACAACGTCGGCCTGGGTGGCGCCTGTGTGGTGACGATTCTGAAAAAGCGCTGATTCGGCGCAACAGGCCTGCAAGCTCGTTCACAAGGGTGAACGAGCCCACATTCTTGCCTTGGGTCAAGGCATCGGCGTTAGCGTCCGTCAAGGCATTTCGTGAGGACAATATGAGCGAGCAGCTGTCCGGGCACTATCAGGGCATCCTTCGCGGCATCGGCGAAAATGTCGAGCGAGAAGGGTTATTGGACACACCAAAGCGCGCGGCCAAGGCCATGCAATATTTGTGTAATGGCTATGACAAAACCGTGGAAGAAGTCGTAGGCAAAGCGCTTTTCGAGTCGACCAGCGACGAAATGGTGATCGTCAAGGACATCGAGCTGTACTCGCTGTGCGAGCACCATTTGCTGCCCTTCATCGGCAAGGCGCATGTGGCCTACATCCCTTCGGGCAAGGTGCTGGGCCTGTCAAAAATCGCGCGCATCGTGGACATGTTCGCGCGCCGCCTGCAAATCCAGGAAAACCTTACCCGGCAAATTGCCGATGCCGTCCAGCATGTCACCCATGCGGTGGGTGTCGCCGTGGTGATCGAAGCCAAGCACCTGTGCATGATGATGCGCGGTGTCGAGAAGCAGAACTCGATGATGAGTACTTCGGTCATGCTGGGGCAACTTCGCGACTGCGCCAACACGCGTCAGGAGTTCCTGCAGCTGATCAGAAGCTCCAGGTGAGGAAGAAAACCTGATGGCTGTCGGCCTTGAACCAAGGCCGACCGGTATCGGGGTGCAGCTGCTAGCCGGGTTGCATGATTGGCTGGTTGATTGGTTGGGTCAGCAGGCTCCACATCGATGCACCGTCGCTGGCCAGAATCTGTTCACCCAAGCGTTCGGCCCACTCATGCTCACTGCCGGCGTCTGAGCGCCATTGCCACAGGCGGCGAGTGTAGTAGTGCAGGCTGTGCTCGTCGGTCACACCGATAGCGCCAAATACCTGGTGGGCGATAGCCGCCCCGCGGCTGGCAGCGTTGCCAACCACCGCCTTGGCCACCGCGGCACCGTGCAAAGGATTGCCAGCATCGAGCTGACGGGCTCCGTAGAGCCCGGCAACCTGCGCTGCGGCCGCCTGCGAGGCCAGTTCGGCAATCATGTGCTGGATTGCCTGAAACGAGCTGATCGGCTTGCCGAACTGCACCCGCGTGTTGGCGTACTCGACACAGCTTTCCAGCACTTTACTCAGGGCGCCGGCCATCTGGATGCTTCTGAGGATTGCGATCTGCGGTTGCAGAGTGGCTGTGACAAGCATCGCCGGTGCGGCCGCAAAACGCCGCGCGCCGATTTTGCTCAGTGCCCATCGGGCGCAGGGTAGGCGATCCAGCGTATTGATGAGCGTTCGCTCACCCAGGTGAGCGTCTACCAGGCATACGTAAGCCGCGCCCTGGCGCTCAGCGAGCAACACGACGTGTTCGACCTGCGGCAGCCAGCTCAGCTGCCCGTCTCGACCCTGGAGGCGATCGTGCTGGTCGAGCTGGTACAGGCACGTCGACACCGCCATGGGTCCCTCGGGCACTTCCAGGCCAGCAGCGGACAGCGCCCATGCCGCAATCGCGGTTTCGCCTATGGGTAGCGGCACGGCGTGGCTACCGCACAACCGCAACATCGGTTCGCTCTGCGTCCAGCTCAAGCCCGCGCCGCCGTGCGCTTCCTGGCTCATGGCAAGGGTGATGCCCAGCTGCTCGGTTGCTGTCCAAAGAGCGGTAGCGGGCCGGCCATCCTCGGCATCGACCCAGGTCTGGCGCTGCATGCGATCAGTGAATAACCGGTTTACTTGTTCCGCGAGCATTTCGCTGATGTTCATGTCTTCACTCATCGCAGTCCCAACCCTTTGGCAATGATGCCGCGCAAAATCTCGCGAGTGCCGCCTCGCAGTGAGAAGCTCGGCGCGTTCTGCACCAGAAAGCCTTGCAGCTCGCTGAGCTTGTTGCCGTTTTCGATGGTCGAGGGCGTGTCGAGCAACTCACGCACCAGTTCCGGCATTCTCTGCTCATGGGCGTTGCCCAGGTTCTTGACCAAGGCCGCCTCCTTGGCCGGGGAGTGGCCATCCTGAAGCTGGCCCAGGATCGACAGTGACATTTCGCGCAACACGGCAAGTTCAGCGAAGGCCTCTCCCACTTTGCGTGCCGCCAGACGATCGGCCTTATGGTTGCCGTGCAAGGCTTCGATGGTCAGTGGCAGTAACGGAAAACTACTCATGTACCGGTCCGGCTGACTGCGCTCGAAGGCCAGTTCGGCCGTGGCCTGGCTCCAGCCATCGCCTTGCTGTCCCACCAGCATGTCGTCAGGGACGAACACATCATCGAACAGGACTTCGTTGAAGTGCGCTTCGCCGGTCAAATCATGAATGGGCCGCACATCGATGCCACTGGAGCGCATATCGATCAGAAACTGCGAGAGCCCTTTATGACGCTCTGCGTCGGCACCTACACCGGTGCGAAACAGCCCGATCATGAAGTCGCAAAGGTGTGCGTTGGTGGTCCAGACCTTGCGGCCGTTAAGTCGCCAGCCGCCATCGACGCGCGTTGCGCGCGAACGTAGCGAGGCGAGGTCGGAGCCCGAATCGGGTTCGCTGAGGCCAATGCAGAAGGACGCCTGACCTTTTACGATCAACGGGATGAAGCGGCGGCGTTGCTCCTCGCTGCCCAGACGCAGCAGCAGGGGACCGCTCTGTCGATCACCGAACCAGTGCGCACCTAGCGGGGCGCCTGCGGCGAGCATTTCCTCGACCACCACATAACGCTCCAGCCCAGAGCGTTCGTGACCGCCGTAGGCTTTGGGCCAGGTCATGCCTATCCAGCCACGTTGCCCCACATCAAGGCTGAACTCGCGGTCGAATCCGGTCCAGGAATGGCCGATTTTCCAGCCCGACCACTGGCTGGCACTGTCTTGCAGGAAACCACGTACTTCCTGGCGCAGCGGCTCCAGGCTAGCGGGCAATTGCAGGGGTTTGAAGCTGAAGGTTGACGTCATGGCTGATCCCTCAGATAACGTTGCGTTGACGGAGTTCTGCAATGTCCTGAGGGGCCATGCCCAGCCAGTCACTGAGAATCTCGCTGGTGTGTTCGCCTATCGTTGGTGGCGCCAGCTTGTAACGAACCGGAGTCGAGGAGAAGCGCATCGGGCTTGCGGCGGTGTGAATCGTGCCGTTGACCGGGTGCTCCAGCGGCACGATCATTTCGCGCTCGATAGCATGCGGATCACGCTCCAGGTCGGCCATCCCGTTGATCGGCCCGCACGACACCGTGGCCGCATTCAGATGAGTGATCCACTGTTCCTTGGTGCGCCCGCGCAGGGCTTCGGTGAGCAACGCGGACAACACCTCGCGATTGGCAACACGGGCGCCATTGCGAGCAAAGCGAGGGTCTTCGATCCATTCCCTGCGATCGACCGCAGCCGCTAGCCGGGCGAACTCGCGATCGTTGAAGGTCGCGACCAGGATGTAGCCGTCATCCACCGAATACACGCCATAGGGTGAGGCGCTTGGGTGATCGTTGCCGGTGCGACCCAGTTCCTTGCCGCCATTGAACCAGGAAGAGAAAGTATTGAGCAGCGCGGCGACTTGAGAGTCGAACAGTGACACATCAATGTGCTGACCTTCACCACTCTCATTGCGGTGGTTGACCGCGGCCAGTACCGCAATGGCGGCGTACAGGCCGGCGCAGATATCTGCCACAGGGACACCGACGCGCATCGGGCCATCTCCGGCATGCTCATCACGATGACCGGTTACTGACATGACACCAGCCATGGCCTGGATCAGATAGTCGTAGCCGGACCGGTTGGCGTACGGACCGGTCTGGCCGAAGCCGGTGATCGAGCAATAGATCAGCCGTGGGTTGATCTCGCGCAGCTGTTCGTAGCTAAGACCATACTTGGCCAACGTTCCGGTTCGGTAGTTCTCCAAGAGAATGTCCGATTTCAAGGCCAGTTGACGTATTAGATCTGCACCTTCCTGTTCGGCGAAGTTGACGCTGATCGAGCGCTTGTTGCGGTTGACCGACTGGCTGTAGGTGGATTCCTGATGGGGCTGGTTCTCGGTGCCCTTGAGCCAGGGCGGCCCGATGCGACGAATATCATCGCCTTCACCCTGGCGTTCGACCTTGAGGACGTCGGCACCGAGATCGGCCAGTATCTGCCCGGCGTAAGGGCCGGCAATGACACGGGTCATGTCAAGCACGCGCAGGCCTGACAGTGCTTCTTTATTGTTATTTTTCATAGTCATACCGCGATGGTGTAGCCGCCATTGACCGAGAGGACCTGGCCGGTGATATAGGAGGCCGCCTCGGACAAGAGGAAGCAGACTGGTATTGAAACCTCCTCGGGGGAGGCGAAGCGTCCAAGCGCGATTTGCGCCAGGTAGGTCTCGAGAAACCTGGGATCGGTCCGCACCTTTTCAGTCATGGCGGTCTCCACCATGCCAAAACACACGGCGTTAGAACGTATGCCGTGTTTGGCCCATTCACGGGCGGCTGTCATCGCCATGCCGAACATGCCTGACTTGGCCGCTGAATAGTTAATTTGCCCCAGACTGCCCCGGCGACCGGCATCCGATGAAATGAAAACGATAGAGCCCGGCGCACTGTCGCCCGCTCGCGCACGCAGCAGCAGGTGCTGGCCCACGGCCTGGGTGAAAAAAAACGAACCGGTCAGGTGCACGTCGATCACCTGTTGCCACTGCTCCAGCGTCATCTTTTCGATCATGGCCGGCCGGCCGATGCCGGCGTTGTTGACCAACCCATGCACGGCCCCGAAATGTTCGACCGCTTCACTCACGGCCGACTGTACAAAGGCCTGATCGCTGACGCTGCCTACCAGCGGCAGATACCGCTCGCCCAGCTCATGGGCAGCGCTGTGAAGGGCATCGGGATTCAGGTCGACAGCCGCGACATTGGCGCCGAGCTCAATGGCCAGGCGCGCAATCCCCAGGCCGATTCCCTGGCCTGCACCGGTCACGACAAACGAGCGACCGGCAAGAGACATCGGATTTTTCATGATTTATCGCCTAATGGTAGGGGTCGAAAACAACAAACAACTGCTCAACTTCTTCAACGATTCGTGCCTTGACACGCAGGCCGATTGCTACCTCTTGGGCGGGCATGCCTTCGATCCGGCTCATCATTCGAGGGCCTTCATCAAGATCTACCAGTGCAACGTTGTAAGGCTGCGCCGGAGGCTTTGGACGGATCACCGTCGCTGAATAGACGGTTCCAAGTCCGCTGGCTGCGACCCATTCCAGATCAGTGCTGCCGGTTTGTGGCTCAACGACTCGCGGATAGAAGAAGCAGCGTTGACTCGAGCGACTGCGCTGAAGCATGAATTGGCCTTGTTTCAGGAATTCCTGAAACTCGGCGTCGGGGCGAATTGACGTCATCGAAGGCCTTCTCCATGGATATAAACTGTTTAATCGTCATTAATCGACTGGATGAAACCGCGCACTGTCTATTCTTGTTGTCCTATCTGATATAAAACTGTCAAACAGTTAGTTTTAAATATGCGGTCATTCCTTTCGCCCGTCAAGGGTAGGGCTGCATCAGAGAAGGCGGAGCTTGGATGACTGACAGTTCGAATTCGTTATGGGCCCCCCTGCGGTTTGCCTCATTTCGCGCCTTATGGCTCGGCGCGCTGGCAATGAACCTTGCGATCTGGATGCAGAACGTAGGCGCCGCATGGCTCATGGTGTCCCTGACCGCTTCACCAATGCTGGTGGCGCTGGTGCAAACGGCTATCAGCCTCCCGGCTTTTTTTTTCGGGTTACCCGGCGGAGTATTTGCCGATATCTTCGATCGGCGCCGCTACTTGCTGGTCACGCAGGTCGGGATGTTCTGCACCGCCGCTGCATTGATTACCTGCACGGCGTTGACTCTGGTCACGCCTTGGCTGTTGCTGGGGCTGACCTTCTGTTTTGGTATTGGTTTCGCTCTGCAGGGGCCGGCCTGGTATACCACTCAGGCCGAGTCGGTACCGCGACCTTTCATGGCGTCGGCATTAGCGCTTTCGTCGTTGTCTTACAGCTCGGCGCGGGCGGTGGGACCGGCGTTGGCGGGCAGCGTGGTGGCCGTATCGAGCGTGGTCAGCGTGTTTGCAGTATGCGCACTGCTGCTGCTGGGTTCGTTGCTGGTGGTCATCCGCATGAAGGCCCCCGAGCGAGACACGACACTGCCACCCGAAACGCTCTGGGCCGGCTTGCGCGGCACCCTGCGTTACGTGAGGCACTCGGCGGTCATGCGCCAGCAATGCCTGCGCACCTTTGTGTTTGTCGGGGGCGCCAGCGGCTTATGGGCGCTATTGCCGGTGATCGCCAGTGAATCAGGTGGCGCGGGCAGCTATGGCGTGCTGTTGGGCAGCCTGGGCGTGGGGACCATGGTTGGGGCCTTGCTGATGCCCGTGGTGCGCGCACGAATGGCGCTCAACCCGATGCTGGCTCTGGCCGCACTGCTTTATGCAGCCAACTGTCTGCTGATTGCGCTGGCGTCCAGCACCGCAGTGCAGTGTGTCGGGCTGTTCTTTGCCGGCACAGGGTGGCTTGCGGTTGGCACCAGCAACCTGATCGCCATACAGTCGTCGGTAGCGCCATGGATTCGTGCGCGAGCAGTGGCGATTTATATGCTGGTGTTCCAGGGCTCACTCGCCATCGGTGGTGCACTGTGGGGCGCGGCGGCCACTCATTTCGACAGTCGAACCGCGCTGATGCTTGCAGCCCTGGCGGTCGCGTTGTCAGTTTTGGTGATGTGGCGCTACCCGTCCTGGCTTGGCGATGACGACGAAGTCACACCATCGACCGATGCACTCCCTGCCTTCAGCTTTGCCGGCCTGGCAATGGGCGAAGGTCCGGTGGCAGTGCAGATCGTGTATGTAGTGCAGCAGCATCATCGCGAAGAGTTTCTGCGTCTGGTCAACCGCATTGGCGCCCAGCGTCGGCGCGACGGCGCCAGCTTCTGGCGGCTCTACCGAGACCTGGACCAACCTGACCATTACCTTGAGCGGTTTATCATTGACTCATGGACGGACTATCTGCGCCAGCAAACCCGTACCACACAGGCGGACCGCCAGGCGGAGGACAAGGTCAAGGCATTTCACTACGGCGACGAGCCTCCCAAGGTTTCCCACTTCATCGGGGAGCGCTTGGTGCGTTGAACTCATTTAAGCAGGCCCAGGGGTCTCGCGAGGTCGACCAGAGCCTGCTGCGGATGGGCAGAGTGGGTAAGCAGACCTGCAAGGGGAGCGGGGCGTGCAGCGTCAGCATGGCCGCCTGGCGTTTTGCAGAATCACAGTGCGCGCGTGGAGATGCGCCAGCACAGTTGATCATCACGTCCGACGCCATGAGCAAGCAGATAAAAAAAGGCACGAGCAACGCTCATGCCTTGAAGTATCGCCTGTCTAGGCTCAGTCTCGAGCACCTTCCAGCAAGCCTTTGAGGTTGCTACTCATGATTCGCTGGGTTTGCGCCTCATCGAGCATTTCAATGTCTTTGAAGAAGTCCAATGGGTGGCTCAGGCCTTCCGGATGCGGCCAGTCGCTGCCGAACAGTACCCGCTCGACACCGATCAGTTCGATCACGCGAGTCACTGGGTCTTCGTAGAAGGGCGAGACAAACACATGACGGCGGAAGGTCTCTACCGGATCACGCTTGAACGACTTGGGCATCTTCTTGTAGATATGCTGCAGGCGACCGAGCAGGGGTTCCAGCCAGTCAGAGCCATTTTCCAGGGAGGCTACGCGCACATCCGGGAAGCGATCGAAGACGCCGTGGCAGATCAGTGCAGTCAGGGTGTCCGAAATGGCACGGCCCATCCAGTCCAACACTTCGCCGAACGGCTCTTTCTCGAAAGGCCTGAATTCACCCTTGCCACCTGCCGTCCACCAACTGTTGATTTTGTCGTACCCTGAGTCGGAAACGTGCAGCATTACGAAGATTTTTGCTTCGTTGACGCGCGCCCAGAAGGGGTCGAACTCGGTGAAGCCCATCGATCGGCCACCGCTCACACCCGCCACCGGCGCTGGACGCACACCGACTACGCGAGCGCCGGCCGCGAGCACGAACTCCAACTCCTGAACAGCTCTGTCGACGTCGATCAGGTTGATCATGGGGACTGGGAATAGCCGATTCTCACGGGCAAAGCCGCACTCTTCAGCCAGCCACTGGTTGGATGAGTGGAACAGAGCGGCGATGGCATCGGGCTTGTTCGACAGGCGCTCTTCGATGACCGAGCCCAGCGTCGGAATGAACAGGCCAGCATGGATACCTTGTTCGTCCATGACCTTAAGGTGCGCTTCGCCGCTGAAAAAAGCGGGATCGGAAGGAACGGGATCGCCACCGAATTCGCGAAGGGACAAGCCCTCAGGGTTATCGCCGCGATACCAGCCCTCGTGAGAGCCAGGTGCGGCCACTACATCGAACGTAGGGTTGGGGATGTAGTCGCTCAGTATGCCGCCAACCGCCAGTTTGGTCCTCCCGTTGATCTGCACGTACTGGAATTCTTTGCGGAACTGCTTGGGAAGGTGGCGCAGAAAAGCTTCTGGCGGCTCGTAGAAGTGGCGGTCTACGTCGTAGATCGGATAGTTGACGGTTGCCATACAGACCTCGGGGTGCAGATGGTTGTTATTGGTAAAGCTGACCATATGTCAGCTAAGTATTCACGTCAACCCTCGGCTGGAGTAGCAAACTCATGCCCTGCAATCCTCAGGAATTCTAGACCCTCCGAGTGTTCAAAGGGCGCCGTTATGATGGTGCGTATAAATGACTTTATGTCATCTTATAGGGAGCGGGCGTCACGGGGATGCTCTAGGCACTTGGGTAGGAAACGCTATGTCGATCGATTTGAAAAGCAAAACAGCCGTGATTGTCGGGGGTACAAGCGGCATTGGCTTGGCGACGGTCCGCCGCTTGCTGGAAGCCGGGTGCATGGTCAAGGCGACCGGTGTATCCCAGGCCGAAGTTCAGGCGTGCCAGGACGACAGCGCGCTGGCTACTGTCGAGTTCGCGGTGCTCGATGTGGGTGATTCCGCCGCTGTGACGACCTATTTTGCCGCATTACCGAGGCTGGACATTCTGGTCAACTCCGCGGGCATCGGCCGTGGCGCCAGTGAGTTCACTGAAGAAGGTTTTCTGCGCACCCTTGAGATCAACCTTTTCGGAACCATGCGTTGCTGTTATGCCGCGCGTGAACGACTGGCCGCCGTGGGCGGCTGCATTGTCAATCTGGGCTCGGTGATGAGTACCTTCGGCAGTCCCACGGCACCTGCCTATTCCACCAGCAAAGGCGGCGTGGTGCAGTTGAGCAAGAGCCTGGCCGTGGCATGGGGCAAGGAGGGTATCCGCGTCAACGCGGTAGCGCCGGGATGGACCGACACCCCGATGACGCGCGGGATGTCGGCGGATGCCGAACGCAATGCGCGCGTGTTGGGACGTACCCCGCTGGGCCGCTGGGCGCAGCCGGAGGAGATTGCGCAAGGCATCGTCTTTCTATGCTCGCCAGCAGCCTCGTTCATCACCGGAGCGCTACTGCCGATCGATGGTGGTTATACGGCCTGCGGTATCTGAAAAGCGATCAGGATTTGACGAGGGGGAGCTTGCTCCCCCTCGTCGTATCTGTAGAGTCGGCAGTCAGTCGCCAGGACGCGACGTCACAGCAAAAAAATTTCAACGTATTAAACGACAACATGTTGTCAATATGAAAACGAGGTGTCAGTATGGCCGGCAAGAAGGCCGAGAAGGGTCGTGGGCCGACGTTCGATCATTCGGTTCACACCGAGGTTGGGGGTCGACTCGGCGAGTTGGTGGATGAAGTCTTGCGCCTGCACGGCCGAGTCATGAGTGTCAAACGGCCAACGGTCCTAAGTGGTCCTGGCCAAACGTTTGTGCTGGCCTCGGTGGTGCTTGCAGCTGAGCCGCCTACTGTGGCGCGCATAGCCCGAAGCTTGGGTTACACGCGGCAGGCCATTCAGCGCCTGGCCGATGTCCTGGCTGCAGAGGGATATGTCCGCTACGAGGACAACCCGCATCACAAGACCTCAAGGCAATTGGTGCCTACCGAGCTTGGGCGTCGGGTCTACGACGAGGTGAACCGGGAGAGTGCGCAGTGGACGGAGCGTATATCCCAGGGACTGGATCTCGCGGCTCTGGAGCAAACCCTTGAAGTGTTGAGGCAAGTGCGCCGTAACCTTGAGCAGGACAAGAACGCCACTGCGCAAGGAGTGACCGAACAACAATAAAAAATGGGAGAGATCGGATGACGAAGACGTTTCTACACGTGCAAGGCCAGCAACGCTCGGGCTTGCACGGGGCCCAGACCGTTCTCGCAAGAGGGGGCAGCCTGAAATGAAGACACTGCTTCCCGATTTCGAAGGCCTGCTTGATTGGTCGGTGTTGCAACCCTGGCTGGACGAGGCTGGCCTGCCGGGTGATGGCCCTATTACTGAAGTCCGCCAATTGACTGGCGGCTCGCAAAACAACCTTTTCATGCTCGATCGCGGCACCACGCAAATGGTATTGCGCCGTCCACCTCGCCATTTACGGGCCAAAAGTAACGACACCATGCTGCGTGAGGCGCGTGTGCTCAAGGCGCTGGCGGGGAGCGATGTGCCCCATCCCGCACTGTTGGCGGTCTGCACTGATAGCGCAATGATGGGCGTGAATTTCTTCGTCATGGAGCCGCTCGAAGGTTTTTCGCCGGCGGGCCCGTTGCAGGGCCTGTATGCCACCGAGGCCAGTTGGCGTCGGCAAATGGGGGAGGCTTTCGTCCACGCTGCGGCATCCCTGAGTCAGGTGGACTATCAGAAGGTCGGGCTCACGGACTTCGGTCGCCCGGAAAACTGGCATGGCCGTCAGGTTGACCGTTGGCGTTCGCTGCTTGATAGCTACCGGGAGGCGCCCGAGTACCAGCAGGGCGCACTGCCCCATGTCGACGAGGTAGGCCGCTGGCTCTCTGACAACATTCCGAGCGATGGCCGCATTGGCATCATCCACGGTGATTATCAATGGCCCAATGTGATGTTTTCCCTGAAGGCGCCACGCATCAGCGGGTTGATCGATTGGGAATTGTCGAGCCTTGGCGATCCGCTCCTCGACCTTGCCTGGGTATTGACTTCCTGGCGTGAGCCGGGGGATCCGCAACTGCCGGGGCCCGGCAGCCTGCCGGTTGTCACCCCCTGGGACGGGTTCATGTCACGTGCGCAGTTGATCGCGCTTTATGGCGAGCTGACAGGGCGCGACCTGAGCAGCATGCCATGGTTCTTCGTACTCGCCTGCTACAAGCTCGCGTGCCTGCTTGAGGGTACATATGCGCGTTCTCTGGCTGGCAAGGCTACCAAGGAAATGGGTGAATACCTGCACAACTATGCCACTTGGCTGATGGTCAAGGCACGCCAACTCATTGCAGCCGCTTGAGCCGCACACCGCCACTTAGCATGGGGAAATATCATGTGGGATTTTTCAACCGACCCTGAGTTTCAGAAAAAGCTGGACTGGATCGACCGTTTTCTGGTTGAGGAAGTTGAAGCGCTGGACGTGCTTTTTCCATCGGTGAGCGTGGTCTACAACACTCGCCACGAAGCGTCGCGGGCGATTCTCAGGCCCCTTCAGGAACAGGTCAGGCGTCAGAAGCTGTGGGCGTGCCACCTGGGGGAGGAATTGGGCGGCGAAGGTTATGGACAGCTCGCCCTGGCGCTGATGAATGAACGACTGGGCCGCTCATTGTGGGCGCCAACCGTGTTCGGCACAGCGGCACCAGACACCGGCAACGCAGAAATTCTCGCCATGTTCGGCACCGAACCGCAGAAAGCCCGCTATCTGCAGCCGTTGCTCGACGGCGATATCGTTTCTTGTTTTTCCATGACTGAACCGCAGGGCGGAGCTGATCCTCGGGTGTTCACCACTACGGCGGTGCGCCAGGGTGAGCACTGGGTGATCAACGGCGAGAAATGGTTCTCTTCCAACGCCCGTTATGCTGAATTCATTCTGGTGCTGGCCGTCACTGATCCAGAGGCGCCCATCCAGAAACGCATGTCGATGTTCATCGTGCCCCGAGACGCCGAAGGTCTGGAAATCATCCGCAACGCTCCCTACATGGGCGAGCGTCTGGAGCTGGATGAAGCGACCGAAGGTTATCTGCGCTACAACGAGGTGCGGGTTCCGCTGGACCACATGCTGGGCGAACCCGGTGGTGGCTTCGCGGTGGCCCAGGCACGCTTGGGCGGTGGCCGGGTCCATCACGCCATGCGCATCGTCGGGCAGTGCCAGCGTGCCTTGGACATGATGTGCGAGCGAGCGCTCAGCCGTCGCACTCAAGGGACGTTACTGGCCGATATGGGCACGGTGCAAACGATGATCGCCGACAGCCAGATCGAACTGGAGCAGTTCCGCCTGCTGGTGTTGAAGACCGCCTGGGTCATCGACCACAGCCATGGCGACCCGCGCAAGGCCAGGGCGTATATCGCCATGGTCAAGGTCGGCATGGCCAAGATCTATCACGACATCGTCCAGCGGGCGCTGCACCTGCACGGCTCCCTGGGCGCCACGTTTGAAACTCCGCTGGCCTACATGTGGATGAACGTCCCGACATTCGGCCTGGCCGACGGCCCGACCGAAGTGCATCGGGTGACCGTCGCGCGGGAGTTGTTGCGCCAATACCAACCGGCTGAAGGGATGTTCCCCAGCGAGCATCTGCCGCCCAAGATCGCAGCGGCACGGGCTCGTTACGCGCACATCCTCGACCAATGACACGGTGAATTTCCAATGATCGATGCAACTGACAATGCGATGCTGTTCGACCTGACCGGCAAGGTCGTGCTGGTCACCGGCGGCAGTCGCGGCCTGGGTTACCAGATGGTGCTGGCATTTGCCCGGGCGGGTGCCGATGTGATCATCGCCAGCCGCAAACTGGACGCCTGCGAGGCGGTGGCCGAACAGGTGCGAGGCATGGGACGGCGTGCGCTGGCGGTGGCGTGTCATGTCGGCAAATGGCATGAGGTCGAGCGTCTGGTGGACGTGGCCTATGCCGAGTTTGGCTACATCGATGTGCTGGTAAACAACGCGGGCATGTCGCCGGCCGTGCCTTCGCACGAAGTGACCGAGGAGCTGTTCGACAAGGTTGTCAGCCTCAACTTCAAGGGGCCGTTTCGCCTTGGATCACTGGTTGCGCAGCGCATGGCGACAGGCAAAGGCGGCTCGATCATCAATGTCAGCAGCACCGGCGGCCTGCGTCCCTCGCCGCAAATCGTGCCGTATGCCGGGGCCAAGGCTGCACTGAACGCAATGACCAGCGGTCTGGCGCAAGAGTACGGACCTGCCGTACGCGTCAACACCATTTCCGCTGGCCCTTTTCTGACGGACATTTCCAAGGCGTGGACTGAGGAGATGAGGCAAACCTGCGCCAACGCCCTGGGGCGCCCAGGTCAACCGGAAGAAATCGTCACCACGGCGCTTTATCTTGCCAGCCCGTATTCGAGCTACACCACCGGGTCTCTGATAAAGGTTGACGGGGGAATAGCCTAGGCAGCTGAGCGGTCGAGCGCATACCTATAAAAACAAGAGGCAGGATCATGCAGCTACAGGGTAAGAGAATCATCGTCACTGGCGGGGCGCGGGGGATAGCCGCCAGCGTCGTGCGTGCGTACGCCGCACAAGGCGCAAAGGTCGCGTCGCTGGACGTGCTGGACAGCGAAGGCGAGCACACTGCGGCTCGTATCAATGAGCATTACCCTGGGAAGGTGACGTTTTATCACTGCGACATCGCCAGTCGGGAAGAAACCGTTTCAGTATTCCGGACGGCTGTTGAAGCCCTGGGGGGGCTGGACGTCATGGCCAACATCGCCGGTGTCGAGCGCACGGCCGCGGCCGAGGACATCGCGCAGGAGCACTGGGACCTGATCTTCGACGTCAATGTACGGGGCACTCTGCACACCAACCAGGCGGCTTTTGAGCACATGCGCGATAAGGGCGGGCATATTATCAATTTTGGCTCTGCCGCAGGACTGACCGGGATGCCCGGCGCCGCCCACTATGCCGCCTCCAAGGGCGCGGTACTGGCCTGGACGCGCACGGTGGCGCAGGAGTGGGCACGCTATGGCATCACTGTGAACGCCGTGGCGCCTATGATCTGGACGCCGATGTACGACGCCCACCGCGCCAAGATGACGTCCCAACAGTTGGCCGAGCACGATCGGCATCTGGCATCGATCATACCGCTGGGTGGCAAGCTCGGTGATGCCGACCGCGATCTCGCCCCGGTGATGGTCTTCCTCGCCACTGACGGCGCGCGGTTCATCACTGGGCAGACGCTCAGTGTCGACGGCGGCACAGTGCCGGTCCGCTAGCCAGTCGGGAGTGACCTCAATGTTGGAACTTGCGAACAAAAGGGCGGTGGTAACCGGTGCCGCCAGCGGTCTGGGTTTGTCGATGGCGCGGCTCTTCGTCGCCGAGGGCATGCATGTGGTGCTCGCAGATCTACCGGGGCCAAGACTTGAGGCCGCTGCTCGAAGCTTCAAGGCGGGGCAGGTGACGGCCATCGCGACCGATGTCAGCGACCCGGTTTCCATGGCCGCGCTGGCAGAGCAGGTCAAGGCCTGCGGCGGTCTTGACCTGCTGTGCAATAACGCCGGGATCACCGGCGACCTGCCACGCTGCAGCTGGGAGCATGACCTTGCTAACTGGCGGCGAGTGCTGGACGTCAATTTGCTCGGCGTCGTTAACGGCCTGCATTATTTCGTCCCGATGATGCTGGAGCAGGGCAAGGAAGGCCATATCGTCAACACGGCTTCCATGGGTGGCCTGATGGCGCTTCCGTTCCTGGGCCCCTACGCAGCGGCCAAGGCGGCATTAGTGGCGTTGTCCGAATCGCTGGATCTGGAGCTTGACAGCCTGGGCGCGGATATCGCTGTCTCGGTACTGTGCCCCGGCCTGGTGCCGACGGCAATGACCGGCCCCTCCAGCGATCATCCGCAGTCGTCGGCAGCGCCACAGAGCGCTGCCGCCATGGCCTTCCAGGACGCGGCGCAGAAAGCCTTGCAACACGCCACCCTGACTGCTGATCAGGTTGCGGCGCTGTTGCTGATCGCAATCCATGAAAAACGCTTCTACGTCCTGACTCATGCAAATTCCCTAGCGCTGGCCGGCCAGCGTTGGGAACGACTCAAGCGCGACAGCTCACCCCATTACCGGAGTTCCCAGCCATGACCCTCTTACCTTCAACTACTAACACTCAGGCACTGCCAGGCTGGTCGGCGGGCGAGTCCGATACTGTCAACGACGTGGTCAGGCGCGCAGCCCGCGAATTTGGTGACCAGCCGTTTCTCGACGTCCTGGGCCAGGTGCTCAGCTTCAATGACATTCAGCGCGAGGCGTGTCGATTGGCCAACGGGCTCGCAGCACTGGGCGTGGTCAAGGGCCAGACGGTGGTGACCATTCTTGACAACAACTGTGATGCGGTCCTGCTGTGGTTTGCGCTGAACAAACTGGGGGCCATCAGCGTACCGGTGAACACAGCGTTCAAGGGTGAGTTTCTTCGTCATCAGATTGCCGATGCCAATGCCAGCGTTGTCATCGCCGAGACGGTGTATGCCGAGCGCGTGATCCAGATCGCTGACCTGTTGCCCGACTTGCAGCATCTGGTCCATCGCGGTGAAGCTCCTGCTCGATACCGGGGCGACAAGCAGGTGATCGACCTTGAAAGTCTGCGTAGTGACGATGATCGCGATCCCCAGATCAGTGTCGCACCGGGCGACCTCACCATGCTGATCTATACCGGGGGCACGACCGGGCCTTCAAAGGGCTGCATGATCAGCCACAACTACGCGTGCAATGAGGCGCGGCAGATGATCGTCTGTCTGGGCCGCACACGTGAATCGATCACCTGGACCCCCTTGCCGCTGTTCCACCTCAATGCAACCGTCACCACGGTCTTGTGCAACTTGATGATTGGCGCACGCGCGGTCGTGTACCCGCGTTTCTCTGTCTCCGGATTCTGGCCGGACATCGAACGCAGCGGCGCCAATGAGGCGAACCTGCTGGCGTCGATGGTTCCACTGCTGGCCGGCGCGCCCGACAACGAGGCCATGAAGCGTTGCCATGGGCAACTGGACAAGGTTTACGGCGCGCCGTTTCCACCAGAGCTGCAGCAACGCTGGCGCGAGCGGTTTGGCGTGCGGCATGCCGTGGGCGGGGCCGGCTTTGGCCTGACCGAGTGCGCCATTGTGACCATGTTGCCGTTTGGTGACCCGTACAAACCCAACTGTGCCGGCAAGCGCTGCGACTCTTTCGATATTCGGGTGGTTGACGACAACGACGTCGAGTTGCCCTACGGCACAGCGGGTGAGTTGATCGTCCGCCCGCTCAAGCCGCATGTGATGTTCGAGGGCTACTGGAACCGGCCCGCCGACACTCTAAAGGTGATGCGCAACATGTGGTTCCACACCGGTGATATCGGCATGATCGACGAGGATGATTTTTTCTTCTTCCTCGATCGCAAGAAGGACTACATGCGCCGCGGTGGTGAAAACATTTCCAGCTATGAGATGGAAAAGACCTTCGCCGCCCACCCGCAGATCGAAGATGTGGCGGTGCATGCCGTCTTTTCCGAGCTATCTGAGGACGAAGTCAAGGTGACGGCCGTTTTGCGACCGGGTAGCAGCGTCACCGAGGAAGAGCTGTGCCTGTGGGCGATTGACCGTGTGCCCTACTATGCGGTGCCGCGTTACATCGAATTCCGCACGGAGGTGCCGCGCAGCCCGGTGGGGAGGATTCTAAAGTATGAGTTGCGTGATGAAGGCGTTACTGCGGCGACCTGGGACCGAGTCAAATCCAGTGTGACGTTCGATAAGCGCTGAGTGAGCGTGCAGGCGATAAGGGCATGGCGCCCGATAGCTAATAGAGTGTCAGCTATAGGAAATTCATCGCGCAGCGCTATAGCTTACGCATGATCGCCGGATTTACCCTGACAATGGCGTAACAAAGCCAGGCTTTTTTGATAATCGCCCTGTTAGTCACGGGTGTTTACTGGCAGACTGGCAAAAAAAAGTGATGGAGTGTCAGTATGTCTCGTTCAACTGAAAAGCCCGGAACGTCATTAGCGATCAATTTCACCGAATTTCGTTTGGGGTGGAGAGTGCTCATCCTCGCCCTGATCGGCATCGGCACCTCTGTCAGCGTCGCACCGCTCTACGCTTTTGGCTCAATGATCGTTCCCCTGCAGGAGGCCTTTGGCTGGACCAGGGGCGAAATCCAGCCCGCCATTTCCTTTCTGTTCGCAAGCTCTGTTATTTCCATCCAGATCACTGGCTGGCTGTTCAAACGGTATGGCATCCGCCCGGTGACCTTATGTTCGCTGGTGGCATTGACGCTGGCTTATATCCTGATGACCTTCAATACCGGGTCGATCTGGCAGCTGTACGGCGGCTACGCACTGTTGGCATTTGCAGGATTGGGGACCATGCAGGTGACCTGGACGCAACTGGTCAACTTGTGGTTCGACATCAATCGGGGTCTGGCGCTGGCGATCATTCTTTGCGGCACCGGTCTGGCGGCATTGGTACTGCCTTCCCTGTTGAGTTGGGCAATCGGGCAGTGGGGCTGGCGCGCAGGCTACTGGGTGTTGGGGCTGTTGCCGTTGCTGGTGACGTTGCCTCTTTCATTTTTCTGGTTGTCCACGGCGGCGCCTTTGGTCGAGCGTGTCGCGACGGTTTCCGGTAGTGACGTACACATCGTCGCCTTGCCGGGGATGATGTTGCGGCAAGCAGCACGGTCACGCCGTTTCTGGGTCTGTAACATCGCGTTGTTGCTGGCGGTCACGGCCATGATCGGCATGGTGATCAATACCGTGCCGCTGTTACGAGACAAGGGCCTTTCTGCGACAGATGCGGCCAGCGTATTTGGTATCTACGGCGTTTCTCTGGTGTTTGGGCGGGTAGTGGTCGGTTATCTGATCGATCGCTTCTGGGCGCCTGGCGTGGCATTTGTGGTGATGCTTGCCCCCGCCTTTGGCAGCCTGATCTATATGACTCAGAGCGATATGGGCACGCTGGCGCTTGGCTCGATCCTGGTGGGCCTGGGGGCCGGTGCGGAAATGGACATCGCGGCGTTTCTAGTGGCCCGCTACTTCGGCATGCGCGACTACGCGCGGGTCTACAGCTTACACATGGGCATCATCAGCCTGGGCAGTACGCTTGCGCCTTTTGGCTACGCCCTCCTGTTTGCCCGCACCGGTAACTACCATGCGATGTTGGTGTATTGCACCGTGGCGTTTGCAGTGGGCTCGTTCTTGCTGCTCACCATGGGCCGCTACCCGCGCGAGGAAAGCGATGCGGTCCCCATGAGCGGCGCGGACGAGGATCGGGTCGTTCTCGCCCACGGCGCCTCGCGAACCTCGATATGACCAGCACTAAGCACAGCGAGAATATTGACATGGCTGACTCTGCGAATTTCCTGGCCAAACTCACGGCGGACATAGGGATGGACCCTTTGATGCAGCGCCTGGCAATCCTCGGGGCCCCCACGATGACTGAGCAAGGTGCCAGCCTTTCAGTCAGGCTCGGCGATTTCCACATGAACGGCGGGGGCAGTGCCCATGGCGGCTTGATCATGACGCTGCTGGACGTTGTCATGGCGTGCAGCACCTTTTCGGCGGGGCGCGCGCAGCACTGCGTGACCGTAGAAATGAAAAGCACGTTCATGCGCCCCGGGGGCGTACCCGGGGATCTTCTCAATGCGCAGGGCTTCCTGCGCACCAGCACCCGTTCGCTGGCGTTCTGCGATGCCGAGGTGCGCAACGAAGCGGGTGATCTGTTGGCGACCGCCTCTGGCACGTTCAAATACATCGATCGCCCGACGTCCATTCTCTGACGACTGGATCGGTCATATGAACGTTCAAGACGCTGTACATGCCCGGCTCTGGGATCAGCAAGTGTTGGCCGATCTGCTGCGCATTGCGCAGCAAGCGCCGTTTGTGTTCAGCGCCGAGGTTCACGACGCCAACCTCAACGGCCGCGTCTTCGGCGGTCAGATGTTGGCGCAGGCCTTGCTCGCGGCGCAGCATTGCTGCGCGGATAAACAACCCGCGACGCTGCACTGTCTGTTTTTGCAAGGCGCTCTGCCGACGCTGCCCATCATCTACCGGGTTACACCCTTACAAGAAGGCAAGCGCTTCGCCAGCTTTCACGTCAGTGGCATGCAGGGTGAGCGACGGGTGATCGATGCCCAGGTCACCTTCCAGGCCCCAATCGAAGGATTCTTTCATGTCCAGGCCGCGCCCCAGGTACCAGGACCTGCTGAGCTGCTGCCGCTGCGCCAGCTGCGCCAGGGCGGCAGAACGGACTGGGGGCGGTTTGAAAAGGACTCTATCGAACTGCGCATCGTCGAACCCCATCGATACCTGTGCGAGCCGTCGAGCGAGCCAAGCCTGATCTTCTGGATCAAGCTGCACGAACCATTGCCCGAGGATCCTCGGGTGCAGGGGGCGGGGCTGGCCTATCTCAGTGACTTCTGGGTAAACAGCGCGGCGATCTTGCACCATGTTCCTCTAGTGCAGGCTCGTGACCGGCTGTTTGTCGCCAGCCTCAATCACTCGCTGTGGTTTCATCGACCCTGCCGCGCTGATCAGTGGCTGCTGTTTGTCTGCAACAGCCCCAGCCTGCAATCAGGGAGAGCATTGTCCCATGTGCGGATCTACGACGAGTCACGACAATTGCTCGCCTCGGTTGCGCAGGACGGACTGGTGGGAGAGCGAGACCGATAGCCTTGGCGCACGTCTATCGGTTTATCGCCGGTCTGCCCTGGTGGACCGATCTCCCGGCGCTGGACGTCTGTAACCGGCTCTTGATTCATTAAAAAAGGGCCTGCGAGGGCCCTTGAAGTGTAGCGCTTTGTCCTCTTCTAGCGTGCCGGGTAGTGGCGTTGAAGGAACTCGATAATGGCGACATTGAACAGGTCGTTCTTGTCGCCGGCTACCATATGACCGGCGCCTTCCACGTCGACGAACATCAGATGTGGAATCAACGCTTGCAGTTCTTTTGCGCCTTGGGCACTGACCACATCGCTCTGCTGTCCACGCACCAGCAGCGTCGGAATGTCGATCTTGCCAGCGGCCTCCTGCATCCGCTGCCCGATGCGTGCGACTCTGTCGCGGTGATCCCCATCCATGAAGCGCGGGTCCCAATGCCAGTACCAGCGGCCGTCGTCACGCAGCCGCAGGTTTTTCTCCAGGCCTCGGGTATCGGCCGTCTGCCGACGGTGCGGGTTGTACGCGCTGACCACCTGAGCGGCTTGCTCAACAGAGGCGAACCCGTCGGCATTCCCGGTCATGAACGCAAGGATATGGTCAATGCCTTCGAGCTCCAGACGAGGAGTGACATCAACCAGGATCAGACAGGACGCCAATTGCGCATATTGAGCACAGGCCAGCAACGAGTTGACCCCGCCCATCGAAGCGCCCACAAGTGCGGGCGCGGCGCCCAGCGTCGCGACCACGGCCAGCAAATCCTCTACCTGGGCATGCGAGCTGTAGTCCCCATTTTCGATCCAGTCCGACTCGCCGTGTCCTCGTGCATCCAGCGAAACAACCCGGTAGCCAGCCTGCGCCAGATGCCTGTGCGCCCGGGACCATGAATGACGGGTCTGACCCCCACCGTGCAAAAGCAGGACTGGCGGGCCGTCCTCGGGGCCGGATACATCGGCGGCCAGGCGGTTCCCGGCGCCCCCGGTATACCAGACAGTGGTGTTGTGCATGGCAAACTCCTCGGTCGGCATTTCAGCGTTTGGCCAGCTTGAGTCCTGATTTCTCGCGGTCCCACGTGGCGGCGGTCACGCCTTCGTCACGCAACTGGAACTTGAAGATCCGCCCCAGCGGGCTTTTCGGTAGTTCAGTGCGGTACTCAATGTAGCGGGGCACCGCGTAGTAGGGCATCTGATCAGCGGCCCAACGGCACAGGTCTTCTTCGCTGAGGGCATTACCAGGCTCCTTGAGGGTGATAGTCACCTTCAACTCATCTTCGCCAAGGTCCGAGAGCACCGCATGGGCTGCCACCTCATCAATGCTTTCGTGCTGCAGAAACGCACTTTCGACTTCGAAGCTGGAGATGTTCTCACCGCGACGACGCAAGTAGTCTTTCTTGCGGTCAACGAAGTAGAAGTAGTCGTCATCGTCGAATTTGCCGATGTCGCCAGTGTGGAACCACATGTTGCGCATGACCTTGAGGGTATCTTCAGGGCGCTTCCAGTAGCCTTCGAACATGACATTGGGTTTGCGGGGTCGGACGATGATTTCGCCCGGCGTATTAGGCGGCAGCTCCACCTCGTTGTCGTCGACGATCCTCACATCGAAGTCTGCTGTGTTGCGCAGACCCGAACTCCCGGGCTTGCCCGCCGTGCCGAAAGGCAGAATGGAGGGCAGCGAGCATTCGGTCAGGCCAAAGCCGCCGCATACAGTGTACTGGGCGCCAAATCGCTCCTTCCACTGTTGCTGCACCGACTCGGGAAATGGCGCACCCCAGACCGCCTTCACCTGGCCACGGCAGCGCAGGCTGTATTCGTTGTCCGGTGCGCTGGCCAACATCGGCATCATGGCGGCGAGCAATTGCACGTCGTTGGCACCGGTCCGCTCGATTTGCGGCCAGAAGTTGGAGACCGAGAACCGCGGATAGATAGCGACTTTGGCGCCCACCATCATGTTGCACAGGATCGTGGTGGCGACCGCGTTCAGGTGGAACAGCGGCAAGGGGGACCAGGTGATGGTATGTTCCTGACGATTGGTGATCACCAGCATTTGGCGGGCCAGGCTGCAGGTGTAGTTGTGGCTGACCATGCAGCCTTTCGATGGGCCGGTGGTACCGCCGGTGTAAATGAGCATGGCGAGGTCGTGCGGCATTACCTGCACGTCAGGCTCGTTGTAGTCGTCGCTGAGCAGTTCGCTCCAGCTGAGCAGTGTTCGATCCAGGGTCACGGTCGGGATATCGCCGCGATGTATGAGAGTGGTGAGTTCCGGCAGTTTTTCAGCGATCGCAGCCACGCGATCGGCATAATCGCTCTCGGCGATCACCACGGCAGCACCGGCATCCCCGACCTGATGGCGTAGGAAGTCGCCTTTGAGCGCGGTGTTGACGGGCACGCTGACCGCACCCAGCTTATTGATGGCAAACCAGATGAAGACCGCATCGGCGGAGTTGTCCAGCAGCGTTACCACGGTCTGGCCTTTCTTGACACCCAGCCGGCTCAAGCCATTGGCAAGCCGACAGGCCATGGAATTGATGTCTGCAAAACTGTAGCTGTCCCCAAGAAAATCCATGAACGGGCGGTCGCCATATTTCTCGGTCGCGCGCTGCAACACTGCATTGATGGTGTCTGTCTGGTCAGTGCTCCAACCGGGTTCACGTGCTGCCATGGATCGTCACCTCGTATATTGTTTTTGTAGGTGCCTCACTGCGCTCGCTGCGAGGACAGTGATTTCCCGCTATCTAGCGCCAGTCGGTGGGCAGCGTCGCACTCGCATTTTCCAATAACTGACTGTTTGACATTTATTGAAGTCTGCCGCAGTGTTGCAGGTGGGTCAATACTCAACACCGTGACATTTGCCTGTCGTCAAAACCTGACGTGCCGGCGCGGTGACTCCCGATATAAAACAAGAGGAATTTTCATGACCACGGCTCCTGAGCGCCAAGCGATCATCTCGGGCATCGGGCAATCGGCTGTAGGACGCAGGCTGGGTCGTAGTGGCCTGGACCTGACACTGGACGCCATATTGGCAGCCCTGACAGACGCAGGGCTGGACCGCAGGGAAATCGACGGCGTCGCCAGCTGGCCCGGCTACCGGGCGGACATGCCGGCGTTTTCACCGGTGTCCATCGGCCAGGTCAAGGAATCACTGGGGCTGGAATTAAGCTGGTACAGCGCTGGAAACGAGGCGACTCAAATGAGCGCCCTGATCAATGCCTGCATGGCGGTTGCCTGCGGCCAGGCGCGGCATGTCATCTGCTTTCGCACCGTCACCGAGTCGACCGCCCTGGCCAATGGCATACGTTCCAGTACGGTGGGCGGGGCGGGGCGAGTATCGGGCTTCGGCGAGTTTCAAGTGCCGTTTCAGGCCGCCTCGGCCGCCAATTGGGTGGGCTTGGTTGCAAGCCGCTATTTCCATGAGTTCGGCGCTACCCGGGAACAGCTGGGGGCGGTGGCTATCAATGCTCGGCGCAACGCGGCGCTTAACCCCAACGCGATCTATCGCGAGCCGTTGAGCATGGAGCAATACCTGACGTCGCGAATGGTTTCCACGCCGCTGTGCCTGTATGACTGCGATGTGCCGGTGGACGGCTCCACGGTGGTAATCGTGTCCCACCGTGATACGGCGCCGGACCTGCGTTCGCGCGCGGTCAGTATCGAGTCCATGTGTGGTCCTTTCACCGGACGTGATGCCTGGGATCAGATGGGCGACCTTACGCGCTATTGCGCAGAGGAAGCCGGCAGGCGGCTGTGGCAGCGTACCGACTACACACCCACTGACGTCAAGGTTGCAGCGCTATACGACGGGTTCAGTTTCCTGAGCCTGCTGTGGCTGGAGGGGCTTGGGTTCTGCGGCCGCGGGGAGGCGGCAGCATTTGTCGAGGGCGGTCATCGTATCGCGCTGGATGGGCAATTGCCGATGGCGACCCAGGGCGGCCAGCTGTCGGCCGGGCGCCTGCATGGCCTGGGTCATGTGCATGAAGCCGTGGTTCAGTTGCGCGGCGAGGGCGGTCCCAGGCAAGTGCCCGGGCAACCACGTCTGGCGGTTGCAAGCAATGGCGGCGGCCCACTGGCCGGTGCAGTGCTGTTGTCCAGCGAATGACCGGGTGCCGAACGCTGGCGTAAAGCGCCAGCGTCCGCACATGTTTCAGGCGTGGTAAAGGTCCCACTCACCGGTGGCGGGGGAACGGCTCCAGCCGCTTGAGGCAATGGCGCCGCCGTCGACCGGCACGGTCAGCCCCGTGACATAGCTCGACATCTTCGATGCCAGAAACACCACCACCCCGGCCAGCTCATCCGTCGAGCCGGTGCGTCCCAGCGGAATGTAGCGGTCACGTGCCGCCTTGCCTGCATCGCCCCCCGCATCCATATAGGGCCGCAAGCCTTCGGTCATGATCATGTCCGGCGCCAGCGCATGCACGCGGATCTCATGACTGGCGAGTTCCAGTGCCATCGAGCGCGTGAAACTGATCATGCCCGCCTTGCACGCGGCATACACGGCGAACCCTGGCGCCGCGCGCAGGCCCTCGCTACTGGCGATGTTGATAATGGTCCCGCCACGCTTTGCTTCGACCATCAGCTTTGCGCCAGCCTGGGTGGCGGTCAGCATGCTGATGAAATTAAAGTCGATGTGACGTCGCCAGCTGCGTTCGCTTTGCTCCAGGAAGCTTCCTTTGCGCACGCCCCCTGCGTTGTTGACCAGGATGTCAAGAGCGCCAAATTGCTCGGCAGTCCGAGACACGGCGGCAATGATCTGTTCTGGGTGGTTAACATCAGTCTCCAGGAACAGCGCCTGGCCGCCTTCAGCTTCGATGATTTCAACCAACTGCTCGCCGTGGGTGCGGTCGATATCGGCGATCGCCACCCGGGCGCCAAAGCGTGCCAGGTTCAGTGCGATGCCGGCACCGATACCGTTGGCACCTGCGGTGATCAGTGCAACCTTGCCGTCGAGTCGTATATCGCTGGGTGTCATGAGTTGCTCCTTGGTTGTCCGAGGTCTTAGCCCCTGAGTTCGGCCCGACCGTTATTGATGACCAGCACATCGCGCTCCAGGCTGCGAACCCGGAACGAGATCACCGGGCCGTCGACCCAGATTTCCGTGCGAAAGGTTTCACCTGGATACGCCGGCGCTGTAAAGCGCCCGAAAATCGAGGCGATACGGCTGCCGTCATAGGCACATACCGACTGCATGATCGCTCGCCCGGCCAGCCCCCAAGTGGCCAGCCCGTGCAGAATCGGTCGTTGAAAGCCGGCTTTGATGGCCACCTGCGGGTCGGCATGCAATGGGTTCCAGTCGCCGTTGAGGCGATAGAGCAGTGCCATGTTGTCAGCCGTCGTCAGGTCGACGGCGTGATCCGGGGCGCGCTCCGGAACGGCATGCGGCGCAGGTGCGCTGCGTTGCGGCCCGCCAAAGCCGCCATCGCCGCGAGCGAGCATGGTTTGAGTGATGGTGCACAGGGCTTCGCCGCTGTCGGCTTCGAGAATTCGCCGCTCGTAGGTGATCAGCGCGCCCTTGTCCGCCCCTTTGTCGATGATGTCAACGATCCGGGATTTACCCACCACCCGGGCCTCGGCGGGCAATGGCTTGTGCAACACCAGACCCTGTTCGGCATGGACAATGCGTACCCAGTCAAGCCCGGTGTCGAGGGTCCGCGGCCAATAGCCAGGGTGTGCCAGCACTACGCCCATGGTCGGTACGGCTCGTAATTCAGCTTCATACACCAGCGGCAGTTGGTCGGCGTCCAGCGGATCGCTGCCGTACCCTAGGCTCAGCGCATACAGGATGGTGTCCCGGTGGTTATAGCTTTGACGTGTCTCGGGAATCTGCAATTCCAGAAGCTGGGGGTAATCGATGGCCATGGGTGGGGATCCTCGGGCTGATAAAGGCGGGTCTAGGCCAGCAGCGCGCGTAACGTGCTGATCAATGCAATGGGCTGGTCGAACATCAGGTGGTGATGTCCGTAGGGGATCGTGATGGGGCCGCGGACGTCCTTCAGATAACTGGCGACTCGGCGAGCGAGCACTGGGTTGACCACGACGCTGCGTTCGCCAACCAGATAATCCACCGGGCGCTCGATACTGCGTAGAAGCTGTTCGCCATCGCACTCCCGTGCGCCCCCGGCAGGCAGATTGACGTCGAATTTCCAGCGCACGCCGGTAGCGGTCTTGCGTACTGAGTGCCTGGCCACGTGCTCGACCAGGCAAGGGATGGCGTCGGCCTGATGCGGCAGCAGACGGAAGCGGGCTATGGCGGCCTCGACGTCCGGGTATTCTCGGTCGCCGCGAATCTTCGCCGGTTCCCTGAGCGCCTCCTGATCCGAGAAAACCACGTAGCTGTCGATAATAATTAGCCGGTTGAACAGTTCCGGTCGGTCTGCGCAGGCACGCAGTACTCGCGAGCCACCATAGCTGTGTCCGATCGCGATCAACTCTGGTGCCTGCAGCCACTCGGCAACGGCGACGACATCATTGGCCATCGTCTGCGGGCCGTAGCTGGTGCGACGCGCACTGTCACCCATCCCGGAAAGGTCCATGGCGATGACCCGATACTGCTGGGCGAAGAACGGCGCAATGAAATCCCACCAGTGCGCGTGACCTCGAAAGCCATGCACAAACAACAGCGCCGGTTTGTCACGCGCTTCATCGTTCCAGGACAACAGGTGCAGGCGACTGCCATTGGCCTCGATGCAGTGAGAGCGACCAGGGTGTTCCATCGCCCATTCGAACCAGGCGGGGCGCGCCAGGGATTGATCAGCTCGCTGCGGCAGGGTTTCACTCATTGAGAACCGGTCCTTTGAAATGGCAGCTTCGGAAGTGGCCCCGACGCTCTTGGGGCGCGCTGCTGACGAGGCTGATTGCTTTGATAGCTGATACTATGTTAGTTATTAATTCGAAGTCCAGATCAATCTCCGGTATCCACCGGAACCAGGCGGAGTACAACAATGGAGCGTTTCCCTAGAGGCCAAGTGGCAATCGTCGGCGCTGCCACCTATGGCATGGGCGAGTCGGCGGGCATGCGTTCGCTCGATCTGGCAGCGAAAGCTGCAGTGCTGGCGCTACAGGATGCCAACATTGGCTTGCCTGAGGTCGACGCGCTATTCGTATGCACACCAGACGACGCATTGTCGGGTTTGAGTGCCGCCGAATACCTGGGCATTCAGCCACGATTCACAGAAAACAACCGCACCGGCGGCTCGGCGTTTCATTCCCACGTGATCACCGCCACCCTGATGCTGGAAAGTGGCTATTGCGATACCGCACTGATCATCTACGGCAGCAACCAGCGCACGGCCTCCGGCGGCCTGGTATCAATGCGTCTGCCTTCTCCTTATGAGAAACCTTACAAGCCGCTGACCCCGCTTTCCTCCTATGCGCTGGCGGCAGCGCGGCACATGCATCAATACGGCACAACGCGCGAGCACTTGGCTGAGGTCGCCGTGGCAGCGCGTAAATGGGCGCAGCTCAACCCGGACGCCTTCATGCGAGACGAGCTGACCATCGAAGACTGTTTGAAGGCGCGGATGGTTTCCGACCCGTTGAGCGTACGTGATTGCTGCCTGGTAACCGACGGTGCTGCCGCGATCGTTCTGACCCGGGCCGACCGCGCCCGCGACCTGCAGGCGCGCCCGGTCTATCTACTTGGCGGCGCTGCGGCAACCTGGTACTCGGGCGTCGACCAATCCCACGACCTGACAGTGACGGCGGCGCGTGAATCCGGACAGCGCGCCTATGCACTGGCGGGCGTTACGCCGGCTGACATCGACGTGGTGCAGGTGTATGACGCGTTTACCATCAATACCCTGCTGTTTCTCGAAGATCTGGGCTTCTGCGCCAAAGGGGAAGGCGGGCCATTCGTTTCGGGCGGCAATATTGGCCCGCAAGGGACGTTGCCGGTCAATACCAATGGCGGCGGCTTGTCATGTTGTCACCCGGGGATGTACGGCTTGTTCACCATCGTTGAATCCTGTGTGCAGCTGCGAGGCGAGGCCGGGCAGCGTCAGGTAGCCGATGCCCAGTTGGCGCTGGCCCATGCTAACGGCGGCACCCTGTCCAGTCAGGCGACCCTGATCCTGGGCACAGCCCAAACCCTTTGACCCCATGGAGAAAGATGTTCATGAGCGCTTCTGTCACCGGCACACCCATGCAATTTGTACACACGGAAATCTTCGACAAGGTCGCTGTCGTGACCCTCGACCGCACCCCGGTCAATGCACTTGATTCGGTGGCTATCCGTGAGCTGACGGCCACCTTCAATGCCCTGGCGCGGACCACCGAAGCCAGCGTGATTGTGTTCACCGCCCCAGGGGAGCGTTTGTTCTGCGCGGGTATCGACCTGCAGGACTCGGCGCGTCGGCACGCCCGCACCCCGGCCGATGGTGACACCACCCTGGACCTGCTGGATCCAGGGGCGGTGGTACGTGAGTGTTTCTGGTCGATTCTCGACTGTCCGCTGCCAGTGATTGCAGCGGTCAATGGCAAGGCCATCGGCGCCGGCCTGGTACTGGTGGCGTGCTGCGATCTGATCGTCGCCTCGGAAAACGCCAGCTTTTCCGTTCCGGAAATCAAGGTAGGCGTGCTCGGTGGGGCGCGTCATCTGCAGCGCCTGGTCGGCCCGTTCAAGACCCGCAAGATGTTTTTCACAGGCGAAGCCGTGTCTGCCCATGAGTTCCATCGTCTGGGCGCGGTAGAGGAGGTCGTCGCTCCTGCGCAACTGATGAATGCCGCCATGAGTCTTGCCGCCAAAATCGCGCGTAACAGTCCGATCGGTTTACGCCTGGCCAAGGAGTCGTTGACCCGCGTCGAAGACCTAGGCCTTAAGGAGGGCTATCGTATCGAACAGGATTACACCGGCCGAGTGACTCGTTACAACGATTCTGCTGAAGCGCGACTCGCCCAGATCGAAAAACGCGACCCCAAATGGAGCTGGAGCTGATATGAAAGCCTTTGAGGTGCAATGGGACGATGCCCAGATTGCGCGTGTGATGCGCAAGGTCGAGGATTGCCAGTTACCGCCAGCGCCCGCTGCAAGTGGCTGGACGCTGGGTGCTGATGCTGATTTCTTGCGGCGGTTGCAGTGTTATTGGCTTGAGTCGTTCGAGTGGCAGGCCTGCCAGGCACGACTCAATCGTTACCCGCAATTCGTCGCCGAAATCGATGGACTGGCGGTGCACTTCATCCACGTCAAGGGCGAAGCCGAAGGCCGGCGGCCATTGTTGCTCACCCACGGCTGGCCGGGGTCGCACCTGGAGTTTTGGGACGTCATCGAGCCGCTCGCGTTTCCATCGCGCCATGGCGGCAGTGCCGAGCAAGCCTTCGACCTGATTATCCCAAGCCTGCCGGGTTTCGGTTTCAGCGGCAAACCGGCGGGCGTTTTCACCCAGCGTCATACCGCAACCTTGTGGAATACGCTGATGACCGAGGTGCTCGGTTACCCCCGCTACCTGGCGCAGGGCGGTGACTGGGGCGCTATCGTCACCTCCTGGTTAGGCCTTGATCACGGCCAGCACGTAGAGGCGATCCATCTTAACCTGCTCGGATTCCGGTCACTCGCACCGCCCGCCAACGACGATGAACTGACCTGGCAACGCCAGGCTGATGCTGCGCAGCGCGCCTTCAGCGGTTATGCGGCGGTACAGATGAGCAAGCCCCAGTCGATTGCCTGGGCGGCGGCCGATAATCCGATGGGGCAGGCGGCCTGGATTCTGGAACGCTTTCATGACTGGGCGGATTTGCGCCAGCGGCCATTTGAGCAGGTATTCGATCTTGATGCGCTGCTGAGCAATATTGTTCTGTATGTAATGACTGGCAGCTTCACCAGTGCCCTGTGGTACTACCCAGGCGTCGTCAGAGACGGTTTTACCCTATTACCCGCTGGCGTTCGCTGTGAAACGCCCACCACCTTCGCCCAGTACTCGGGTGACGCGCTTATGCCGGTGGCCCCGCGCAGCCGCATTGAGCTGGTCTACAACCTGGTGGGCCTGACATCGCTGCCTGAAGGCGGGCACTTCCCGGCAATGGAGGTGCCAGCGCACTTCGTCGAAGACATTCGGCGTTGGGGCGCCAACACGGCGCTGCGCCGTTAGTCCGAGAGGCTGCGCGGCGATTGACGCTGGGCCAGGATCGGAATACAACTGACAAACAGTCATTTATTTGCTTGCGCGGCGAGTTTTGCGTCCTGGGCGAGCACGAACCATAACAATAAGAGGAACCGTGGCGATGAAAGTCCGTCTACCCACCTTCGATTTTTCCAGCATCCGTCCCCATTGGGCACCGGTGCGTGAGTTCGCCCAGAGCTATAATGCGTTTTCCACGGTGCCAGCTCACATCGAGCCATTTCTGGTCAAGGTCATGATGCGCGTGAAGGATGCCCTCGGTGAGGGCCACCCCAAACTGCGCGAGAGCATCGAGATCTTCAATAAGCAGGAAGTGCAGCACTGCAAACAGCACGTGGCGTTCAACAAGATGCTCTACAAGTCGGGCTACGCCGGCATGCAGGCACTCGAGAAGCCATATAAGGACGATTATCAGCGTTTTCTTGAAACGCGTTCGCTGCGCTTCAATGTCGCCTATTGTGAAGGTTTCGAAGCCATGGGCTCATCTGCCGGTCAGGTGTTCTTCGAAGAACTGGACGAATACCTGGAAGGTGCCGACGCGGCGGCAGTGGATTTGTGGAAGTGGCACCTGGCCGAAGAGTTCGAGCATCGTGAGGTATGCTTCCAGGCCTACAAGGCTTTATATGGTAATGGCCTGTATGCCTGGCTTTATCGGGTGTGGGCCTTTGGTTATGCGGTCAAGCACATCGGCTCGCACACCGCGCGGGTTGCTGACTATCTGAACCAGATCGACCGCCAAGGCATGACCGAGGAGCAACGTCAGGCTTCGCTCGAACGCCAGAAGCTGTTCAAGGCGCGGATATCCAAGGCCAGCAAAAAACGCTTGATCAAGGTCTTATCACCGTTCTACGACCCGGCGAAAATGGTTCCTTCCCCTGGCATGGCGGAGTTGCTTGCCCGCTTTGCATGACACCAGACGACCAGACGGGGAGCCCAGGCTCCCCGTTTTGCTACCCGCGCTTTAAACGCTTACTGGCTACGCTGCTCGACCTGCTTGATTGCCGCCTCCAACTGGTCTGCGTCGACTGTCGGTGAAAAACGTGCGGCACTTGGGCTGACCATCGATTTAACCGCCAGCTCGCGAATCTCCTCGGCGCTTGGTTGTGCCAGGCCGAAATCCTCAAGCCGGGTGGGCAGGCCAATCTCAGTGTAGAAGTCGCGCAGCTCCTGAATGAACTCGCAAGGGCGATTTTCAAGCTCCAGTTGGACCAACAAGCCATAGGCCACGTGATCGCCATGCAAGGTGCCCTTGGCACGTTGCAGGTATGAAAAGCCTCGGGCAATGGCGTGTGACACCGACAAACCGCCGTTCTCGAAGCTGATGGTGCTCAGCAGCACCGTCGCTTCCACCAGCGCCTCCAGATCGTCGGTGACCTGCCTGGCTTCCACCGCACGCAATGCTGCGGCCGCGTGTTTGCGGATGATCTGGTAGCAAGCATCGGCGGCCATCAGCCCGGTAAGCGAGGCAGGGGTGCCGAGCAGCGTATGGGCCCCTGCGGCGGCGCAGGCCTGGGCTTCGAATTTTTTCGAGATGGCATCGCCAATTCCGGCGCGAAGGAAGCGGGCTGGGGCGTTGGCGATAACGCCTGTATCCACCAGCACCAGGTCCGGATTTCTTGGCAGTTGAAGGATGCCCTGCATGATGTGCTGGTCATCGTAGACGGCAATCGCCGCGCTGGCTGGCCCGTCGTTGGACGCGATGGTCGGCACACTGATGCAGCGCAACCCAAGCTTCAAGGCCACCCCCTTTGCGGTATCCAATGCCTTGCCTCCGCCCAGGCCGACCACCATATCCGCACCGAACTGCAGGCAGTTCTGCGCCAGTGACGCTATGGCTGCGTGGGTGATCTCGCCCGGGAACACTTCTATGGCACAGGCAACGTCTGCTGCCCGGAAGCTAGCCTGCACCCGCTCGCCCAGCAGCCTGGCCATATCCGCATCGGTGATCACCAAGGCGCTGCGGCCCAGCACCTTGCAGTGAGGGCCGAGTTGATCCAGCGCCTCCGGACCTTGAACGTATCGAGAGGTTGCCGCGAATATTCTCATGAATCCTCCGAAAAAATGAATATCAGTTCGTTATTGTAGTTTTCTTCGACCTGTTCGGGCTTGCACCGCCGTTTCCGGTACTATACATTCTACACATAACTGACCGAATGTCAGCTTTCGGTTAAGTCTTACAACAAGAGCCTGTGGAGGGTGATGATGGATTTCGCTGAATATAAGACGATTAGTTTCGAGCGTCGTGGTCGTGTTCTGAACGTGACTTTCAATCAGCCGGAGAAACTCAATAGCTTCGCTGGCCCCTCGCACACCGAGCTGTCGTGGTTGTTCTACGACCTGGTCGAAGACACGGAAAGCGACATTATTGTCGTCTCCGGTGCCGGCCGTGCGTTCAGCGCCGGCGGTGACATCGAGTACATGCAGTGGTTGCACGACAACCCGGCTGAGTTCTATCGCTGTGTCCGCGAAGCCAAGCGTATCGTCAATGGCATGCTGGAATGCGACAAGCCGGTCATTGCCAAGGTAAATGGTGACGCCATCGGCCTGGGCGCGACGGTAGCCGTGTTCTGTGACGTGATTTTCGCCGCCGATACCGCACGTTTTGGCGATCCGCACAACAATGTCGGCCTCGTCAGCGGCGACGGTGGGCAGATCATGTGGCCCTATCTGATGGGCTATGCACGCGCCAAGCACTACCTGTTCACCGGCGAGAAGTTCACCGCCAAGCAAGGTGTGGAGATGGGCATGGTCAACGCAGCCATTCCAGCGGCCGAACTGGATGCCTACGTTGATGCATACGCCGACAAACTGGCGGCGATGCCAGTTCAATCATTGCGCTGGAGCAAGTCGACCATTAACGTGCCACTGCGCCAGATGGCGGCCAGCATGATGGACGTAGGCATGGCGTACGAGAACGTTTCCTCGGCGGCCAAAGACCATGTCGAGGCCATCGCAGCGTTCCGCGAGAAGCGCCAACCTAAATTCAATCAGCGCTGATCGGGCATGCTGAGCATCTCTTTCGCCCAGGCTGCTTTAGGTGGCCGCGCCCCGGAGGTGCCCAGCTGGTTCAGCTGGGCCATCGCCCAGCCGGGACAATCGCTACGCATCAGCGTCGACGGCATACAGCTGCATTATCTGAGCTGGTCGCCCCAGAACGCGGACAAACCTGTGCTGCTTTTCCTGCATGGGTTACGCGCCCACGCACACTGGTGGGACTGCATCGCCCCGTTCTTCACCGAACATTATCGAGTGGTCGCCCTGGATCTGTCCGGCATGGGCGACAGCGACCACCGAGCGCATTATCCGTTTCAAGTCGGCGCTGCCGATATCATCGGGTTTATCGAAAACACCGGCCTTGGGCCGGTCGTTGCCGTCGGCCACAGTTTCGGCGGTGCCCGGCTGCTTCGTGCCTGTGCCGATCGCCCCGATCTTTTTCAGCGGCTGATCATTCTGGACGCGCTGGTGGTGTACCCCGAAGATCCGCCACCATTCGATCCAGTCAAGAGTACCCAACGACGCTACTACCCGGATCAGGCATCAGCGCTGGCGCGGTATCGTCTGCTGCCTGAACAACCCATCGAATCCCCTTACATCGTCGATCACATTGCCCGGCAATCGATGACCGAGCAGGCGCAAGGCGTGTGTTGGAAGTTCGACCCTATGCTGGTGTCCGGGGTGGCGCATGAGGAACTGGCCACAAACCTGCTGCCCAGGGTCAAACGCCCGGTGGACTTCGTGTATGGCGAGCGCAGTGCAATCGTTTCCAGGGCAATGGCCGAGCGTATTGTGGCCGAGTTGCCCCATGGCCGTGGACCCTTCGGCATACCCGATGCTCACCATCACATGATGATCGATCAGCCTATTGCACTGATTTCGCTGTTACGCGGCCTTCTTGCCAACGGAGCCAAACATGAATGACCTGGTTTTGCTTGAACGCCACGGTGCCGTGGCGGTTGTGACGTTGAACAATGCCAAGACCCGCAACGCGTTGTCTCGCGATCTGCTTGCGGTGCTTGCAGAGTGCCTGGAGACGCTCAATGACGACGCGCAGTGTCGGGCGATCGTACTGACCGGCGCCAATGGGCATTTTTGTTCAGGGGGCGATGTCTCCGGTATGTCGGCCGAGCGGCCGCTTCCTGTTGGCCGCGCGCGGATGGTGCTGGGGCATCGGGTCGTCAAGGCAATGGTGTCCGGCAACAAACCGGTGATTGCTGCCGTGCAGGGCTATGCCGCAGGCGCCGGTTTTTCCTTGGCTGCCGCTGCCGACTACGTCGTGGCTGTGCCCAGCGCCAAGTTCGTCTCTTCGTTCGCCAAGGTTGGGCTGGTCCCGGACTTGGGGCTGCTCTGGAGCCTGCCTCAGCGTATCGGGTTGGCACAAGCGCGGCGGTTGTTCTACAGCGCGGTGGTGGTGGAAGCTGAGGAAGCATTAAGGCTGGGGATAATCGATACCCTCATCACCGATGCCGACGATTTGCTGGAAACGGCCGTGCACATGGCGCAGAGCTTTACCGCCCACGCCCCATTGTCGGTCGCTCTCGTGCGCTCGGCGATGTCCCGCGGGATGGCGACGCTGGACGAGGCGCTGCGTTACGAGATGGATAATCAGGCCGCGCTGTACCTGACCCAGGACCACCGTGAAGCCGTCAATGCCTTCATGAACAAGCGAGCGCCGGATTTCAAAGGAGTCTGACAGGCCGGGTCGCGGGGCTGGTGTCCCGCGGGCTGGGTTCAGTGTCGGTCTTTCCCGTACAGGGAGCTCCCTGAAATCAGTTGGGCCGGGCACGACCTAGGGGCGCTACAGAGTCAAACAACATAAAACCATTGTTTGCCAGCGCGATGACCCCGACGTCACGCGCACCGGTGATGCGGTAGATCAAATCCCCTGCATACGCGTTCAGGTCCGTTATCCCACGTCGATCGACTGTTGATCATTCGAATTGGGCAGGCGCCTGGTTAACGCCGTGCTGATTGCGCCCGTCAACCTGCACGGGCGCTTGGGGTGGCCTGGATGCTGGCCTCAGTTGGGCTGGGCGTAAAGTCTGCGCAGTTCGATCTTGTTGACCTTGCCAGTGACCAGCTTGGGAAGGGCGTCGACCACGATGATTTTCTTCGGTTTCTTGTAGCTGGCGATCAGCGTCCGGGTATGGTCTATCAGCTCATCTTCGCTCGAACGGGCGCCCTGTTTGAAGGTGATGACAGCGCAGACACTTTCGCCCCACCTGGCGTCGGGGATGCCGATCACCGCGCATTCGGACACAGCCTCGTGCTGCAGCAATGCTTCTTCAACCTCCCTTGAATAGACGTTCTCGCCGCCGGTGATGATCATGTCTTTTTTGCGGTCGACCAGGTAGAGGTAACCGTCTTCGTCAAATCGTCCCATGTCTCCGGTATGGCACCAGCCGTCACGCAAGGTCTGCAGAGTGGCCGCGTTGTTGTTCCAGTAACCGCGAAACATGGCGCTGCTCTTGGCAAGAATTTCACCCGGCTGGTTGGGCAGGCACTCATTACCGTCGTCATCGACCACCTTGGCCAACAGGTTAGGGTAGGGCTTGCCCACCGAGCCGAGCCGCTTGCGGTCCAGCTCGCTGCCGTCGGGTCGATGCTGGGTGGAGGACAGCGAGAACATGCAGATTTCGCTTTGGCCGAAGAGGTTGACGAAGTTGCAGCCATTGAACACCTCAATGGCTTTTTTCAGCACCGGCACCGGCATGGGAGCAGCCGAGTAGATGATGGTGCGCACGCTGGAGAGGTCCGCCTGGGTCACATAAGGGTGCTCAAGCACCATCTGTACCATGGTCGGCGCCAGCAGCAGGATGCTCAAACGCTCCTTCTCAATGGCCTTGAGTACATCGAGAGGCTCGAACTGGCGTTGCAGATACGCCGCGCCACCGCGCACGTGCTGCGACAGGCTGATGACCATGCCGCCCAAATGAAACATCGGCATGACGATCAGCGTGACATCTGGTTGCTGCATGTCGATCAGCCAGGCGTCGACCTGCACCAGCTGCCGGTATTCGCGGTGACCCCAGATGACGCCCTTGGGTTTGCCGGTGGTACCACTGGTGTAGATCAGGCAGCAGATGTCTTCTTCGGTGGCGCGGATCGGCGGGCCGGCCGAATCACCTTCAGCGATAAAGTCCGGGTAAGCGATGGCCCATTCACTGGCACCGCCAATGCAGACAAACGTTTCCACCGAGGTTAATTCGTGACGCAATTGCTCCATGATCGGCAAATATTGCGCTTCGAAGAAGAACAGCCGCGGGGAACCGTCACAGACGATGCTTGCGATTTCGGCCGGGGCCAGGCGGAAGTTGACAGGGGCAAGGATGTAGCCGGCCCATTGAGTGGCTGCCATGATCTGGCCGAACTCAATGGAGTTCATCGAGAGGATCCCGACGCGGTCCTGATGGCGCAGCCCGGTCCGATGCATCGCTGAACTGATTCGTTTGGCACTGTCTAGAAGCTCGCCATGGGTGATGCTGTTTTGCTCCAGAATATAAGCCGGCTCATTACGATAGAAACTGGCGCGTTGTTCCAGGTCATCGGCGAATGACAGTGGCAGGTAATCACGCATTCAGAGCGCCTCCTATGGATTGTTTCAGGTCGCTGGCCGCACAACTGAGATGGAAGTCGTTATCGCCGAAGCGTTTTTCGAACATGACGGCAGCCTTGTAGTGATGACCCACTGCATATTCATCGGTCGTGCCAATGCCGCCGTGTAACTGGATGCCTTGGCTGGCAACGAAATAATGGGCGCGCGTGATGAACACTTTGGCCCCGGACAGCGCCTGACGCCGGGCCAGTGGATTGCCCGATTCGAACGCATTGATTGCGCTGAACAGCATGGCCCGGGCCTGGTCGGTTTCCACGAACATCTCTGCCATGCGGTGTTGCAGCGCCTGAAATTGCGCCAATGGCCTGCCGTATTGCACCCGCGTTTTGAGGTAGTCGGCGGTCATTGCCATGATCGCTTCCATGGACCCGATGCTGGCAGCGCAGAGCGCCAGGATGGCGCGATCCAGCCCTGCCATGATCGCCTGGTCCACCGCTTCGCCGCGCAGCAAAAGGGCTGCATCCGTCACCTGCACGTCTCGCAGATGCAGGTCAGCGGCGCGGCTGCCGTCGATCAACTCATAGGTGTTCGCGGTGATGCCGGCGGCGGCTGCGTCGACTACGAACAGTGCCGTTTCGTCGCTGTCTTCAAGGATGGCACTTACCAGCACGCTGCCCGCGATGCCCCCATGGAAGACCCGATGCTTTTGCCCGCTGAGTGCCCAACCGTCGCCGGCTCGTCTGGCTCGCGTGCGCAACTGCACCTGGAACTCATTGCGTGAGTCCTGCTCCTGGTGGGCCAGGGCCATGACGGTTTCGCCTGCGGCAATCGACTCCAACAGTCGCTGGCGGGAGCCGATATTGTCGCTTGCGCTGATGATGCGCGCGCACAACACCGCCGTGTCGACAAGGGGCTCGAGCAGCAGACCCGCACCCAGCGGCTCCATCAGTTGCGTCAGATCGAAACTGCTGCCACTCAGGCCGCCGTCTGCTTCGGCAATGTCGAGCGCCAGCCAACCCATCTCGGCAAATTGCTGCCAGTGTCTGGGCGAAAAATGGGCGCCGTTGATGATGACCTGCCTGCGCTCTTCGAATGCATAGCGTTCTCGCATGTAGCGCTCGGCGCTTTCGGCCAACAGTCTTTGTTCGTCAGAGAGTTCGAAGTTCATGGTCAAAACCCGAAAGCCAGTTTGGCGATGATGTTTTTTTGCACTTCCATGGCGCCGCCAAAGATGGTGCAGGCACGCAAGTACATGAGGTCAGCCGTCACGCCGGGGACATGCCCCGGCCAAAGCGGATCGTCAACCGGGTCGGCAAACGCTTCGTCGCGGCTATAGACCCGCAGGCTGCGCTGGCCGAGTACATCGGTCATTAGCTCAGTAAGTTTTTGCTGCAACGATGACCCGCGTACTTTCAACACCGATGCACAGGCCGCGATGGGGTGCTGGCTCGGGGCTTCGTGTAGAACGCGCAACACAGACCACTCCAGCGCCTCGACTTCCAGGCGCAGGAGGGTGAAGCGGCGCACGAAGTCGGCGTCCTGCTGCAACGGCAAGCCGTTTCTGGCTTCGACGGCCGCCATCAGACGGATGCGCTCCAGGTCAGCACGGGCCTTATAGATGTCGGCGCTGGAGGTTCGCTCGTTCGACAGCAGGAATTTGGCCTGGGACCAGGCCTGATTGACTTCACCGATTATGTTTTGCGAAGGCACCCGAACGTTGTCCAGGAACACTTCGCACGTAGAGCCATCGCCATTGATCATTGGGATCTGGCGTACCGTCACCCCTGGAGACTGCATGTCGATGATCATCATCGAAATGCCTTTCTGCGGACGATCGCTGTTCTCCGTGCGCACCAGAAAGAAGCCTTGTTCGCAATACTGGCCTTCGGTAGTCCAGAGTTTCTGACCGTTGACCACGTAATGATCGCCGTCCAGCACAGCCCGGGTCTTGAGCGCCGCCAGGTCGGAGCCGGCGCCCGGCTCGGAGAAACCCTGTGCCCACATCTCATCGCCGTTGAGGATGGCAGGCAGATAGCGCGCCTTCTGCTGCTCGCTGCCGTAGGTGTAGAGCACCGGGGCGAGCAGGCGCAGGCCTTGCCAACGCAGCTCCGGCGCGCCTGCCTGTTTGCACTCGTATTCGAAGATATGTGTCTGCAGGTGGGTCCAGCCGGTGCCACCGTATTCGACAGGCCAGTGCGGTGCGGCCCAGCCCTTGTCATTGAGCACCCTGTTCCACCAGCGCCGGTCTTGCTCGTTGGGAGGATGCATGCCGGTGCGACTGCGGCGGATGACGTCGCCGGTGAGTTTTTCCTTGAGAAACGCCCGTACCGCCTCGCGAAAGGCCCGGTCTTGAGGGGAGAGAGTCAGTTGCATAATCAGTTCCTTAGGCAAGATCCCGTGCGATGGGTTATCAGCACGCCAGTGGCCGTAGCGGGGCATCACTGGCGCACAGCCCGAGCACGGTTTGATAGGCGTCATGGACGGCATCACCGATGCGCCCGCCCTTGCGTGCGTCACCAATGGTCGCCACGGCAAGGCCCGCCTCGATCAGGCTGTTGAGCAGGGTGTCATCGGGCTTGCGGCCCTGGGCAATCAGCACCCCCAGGGTCTGCAGTTGGCTGCGATTGCCGTCGCTGTGCTGCAATTGCACCAGGCCATCCTCGGCGATGCCAACGATGCTGCTGTTGGCAATGATGCGAATACGTGGATTGCCCGCCAGACGCGTCTTAAGCACTCCTCGATAAATCATCTCGGCAGAGCGTGCGAGCTGCTGTGCAGGTGAACGGCTGACCAGGACCACGGCGTAGCCTTTTTCACTCAGCAGTTCCGCGGTTTCACAGCCGGTTTCGCCGCCGCCATAAATCAGCAGGGGCAGCGTTTCATCGACGGGTGGGAAGTTATGGGTATGGCCCATCAGCAACTCGTAGGCGTCGCGCACATGACTGGCGTCAATGCCTTCGATCGGCAGCTGCAGGGCCCGACCGCCGATAGCGAGCAGTACAATCGCTGGCGGGTTGGGCCCGGACAGGGTGGTGGCATCCAGGTGGCTGTTCAGGTGCACCCGCACAGCGCTCTTGTCGAGTTGACGAATCAGGTAATCGAGGTACCAGGTCAGCTTGTCCTTGAACGGAGGGGCCGCCGAGGCGATCAAGCCGCCGCCCAATTCGCTGCGGCTTTCATGCAACTCAGTGCTGAAGCCGGCCTGATGCAGCATCAGCGCAGCGGCCATGCCACCGGGGCCACCGCCAACCACGATGGCGCGCTGTCCGCGTCGGCTGCCGGCGTCGGGCAGGCGATCAAGCTCATGGCCGCTGCGCGGATTCTCGGCACAACCGATCGTGCCGTGAGCACCTGAACTAATGGCAACGCAATAATTGCAGGAGGTGCAGGGGCGGATGTCCAGCGCTGCGTTACGTCGCGCCTTGTTGGCCCATTCCGGGTCGGCGAGCAGCGGCCGGCCGAGGGCGATCATGTCGGCGTCGCCGTCGGCGATGGCGCGCTCGGCGGTCTCTGGCCAGCGAATCTGCCCGACACTGATCACCGGGACGCTGACCGCTTCGCGTATGCGTCGCGAGTAGGGCAGGCGCCAGCCCTCGGGGGTAGACATAGGTTCAATGACCTTGTCGAAGCTGGTCCAGCCCAACCCGATAGAGACATGAAGGGCATCGACGCCAGCTGCCACCAGCTTCGGCGCAATGCGCACCATGTCGTCGATGTTCAAGCCTTTAGGGGTGAACTCGTCCGCAGAGAGTCTGTAGATCAGCGGTCGGTCGCCGATGCTCTGGCGAACGCGCTCGATTACCCGCCGCGGGAAGTTCAAGCGCCGCTCCTCATCCCCCCCCCAGGCGTCGTCTCGATGATTGCTGTAGGGCGAAAGGAAGGCGGTCAGCAGATACCCGTGGGCGCCGTGCAGCTCGAAAGCCTGATAGCCGGCCAATACGCCCAGCTCTGCGCTGCGGCCGAAGCATTCGACCAGGTATACGATCTGATCCTCGGTCATGCCGCGGGCGATCAGGCGAGAGGGGTCGGAGCGTGAGCTGACGTCACTTGGCGCCCAGGGCATACCGTCCTTGACGATCTCGCGCTTGGCGCCCTGGCCCCCATGTTGCAACTGCAGGCAGGCCACGGAGCCAGCGCCGGTGATGGCTTCTACCAGACGTTGATGACCTGCGATATGAGTCGTGGATTCCAGGATCAACTGCCGGTGCTCGGAGCGACCGCTGGCCGAATCGACGCAGCAGAATTCAACCACGATCATGCCGGTGCCACCCTCCGCGCGCTCGCGGTAGAACGCGATCTGTTGCGGTGTCACCTGGCCGTCGATGCTACCCAGGTTAGTCGACATCGGCGCCATCACCGTGCGGTTGGGGATGTCGAGGTTGCGCAGGCGTATCGGTTGGAAAAGATGAGGGTAGGGCGCGGTGGACATCGGCTGACTCCTGACATTTATTATTACCGCCTCGGCACCGATGATGACTCGGTAGGTGTCGGCGGTTTATATAAGCGGATAAAGCTGACGATATATCAGCTATCGGTCGAATGCTAGCGGATCTTGGCTGGCCCTGCCAGCGCTGCCGGGACGGTAGGTAACGTAGCGTCAAAATCAGCACAAATGCCATGGCGTTTCAGTCATGAACCGGTCTCCCGGCGATATGAAGGATGCGTACAAATTATCTGATAACTGTCACTCAGTAAGCATGCGAGAGTTTTGCGAAAAAGTTTTTCAAGACAACCTATTGAAAAATAGCTGTAATCAGAGATCCTTCGAAAGTTTTGCGTCATTTGGACTTGCCCATAGCTGACCATATGTTAGCTTGTGATGCAGCGGTTCCGAAGGATCGTCGTTGACAGTGTCCAGGTCAAATGCTCTATTTGAGCACGCCCTTGTGCAAGTCAGCTGTTCCTCGTGCCCAGTGTCTAGACCCTTGCTCAGGAAGGGTCATAGCCGACAATAAAAAACCGACTTGAATCGGAGAGGCAGGCAGTGAAAAACACCAGAAGACTCAGCATTAGCGACCGAAGTGTCAGTTTCAGAAAACCGGTCTACTTGTCGTGCTCGATTGCGCTGCTGTTGGGAGGCGCGGTTGGGGGCAACGATGCGCAGGCCGTGGAAATAGAAACCGGTAACCCTGATTTTACTGCCCGCTGGGACAACACCCTCCGCTATAACGCGGGCTGGCGAATGGAAGGGCGCAACAAGGATTTCGACAGCTCTCCTTTTTACGACGACACCGAGCATAAGTTCGACAAAGGCGACCTGGTCACCAACCGGGTCGACGTGCTGAGCGAACTGGACGTTGCCTGGCAGCAACGGCATGGTTTCCGCATAAGCGCCGCCGGGTGGTATGACGATGCCTACCAGGGCAAGGACGAGCCCAATTCGGCGCTCGCGGGCAGCACCAACTACACGCACAACCATTACAACGGCTTTGCCAATCGTTACATTGCCGGGCCGTCCGGCGAAATTCTCGACGCATTTGCATTTACCGGCTTTCAGTTGGGCAGCGTCGGGGTCAATGTGAAAGCGGGCCAGCACAACGTCTATTGGGGCGAGTCGCTGTTCTCTATCGGCAACAGCATTGCCTACTCTCAAGGTCCGGTGGACACCATCAAGGCGGCGACCAGTCCGGGGACCGAGGCCAAGGAGCTCTTCCTGCCGCTCAAGCAGATTTCAACGGAAATCCAGCTGACCGATGAGCTTTCGATCGCAGCGCAGTACTTGCTGGACTGGAAGCCGTTTCGGCTGGTACCAGGCGGCACGTATTTCTCATCTGCTGACGGCGCGCGTTCCGATCTGGGTTCCCCGCAGAGTATTTTCCGGATTCCCAACGGCGATGACATCGAGCCTGACAGCCACGGAGACTTTGGTCTGAACCTGCGGTGGAGCCCTTACTGGCTTGAAGGTACCGCTGGTCTCTACTACCGCAAGTTCTCTGAGAAGCTGCCGTGGAGCTTTACTCAGGTGGGCCTGGTACAAGTCGCGCCGGGGACCTTCACCGGCGTGCCAAATGCCGTTCGTTACAACTATGCACGCGATACCGAACTCTACGGCCTGAGCCTTACCAAAAATCTGGGTACGGTCAGCGTTGCGGGCGAGCTGTCCTATCGCAAGAACACGGCGCTCAATTCGGTCGCCGGATACACCGTCATATCGACGGGGGATGCCAGCTATTCGCAAGCCGAAGGCGCGCGCGGCGACAGTTTGCATGCCCTGGTCAACGGCATCTATCTGTTGCCCAGGAATGCACTGTGGGAAGGCGGTACCTTTCAGGCAGAGCTTGCCTACAACAAACTGAAAAGCATTACCGAGAACGCTGCACGGTTTAACGGTCGCGGTCATGGATGCGTGACGCAATACAGCAAAAACTGCTCTGATGACCACTCGCTTGGTATGCAGTTAGGCTTCACGCCTGAATGGCCACAACTGTTTCCAGGCTGGGATGTCTCTGCGCCAGTTTCCCTGGCCTACGGTATAGATGGCAACAGTCCGACGCTGGGTGGTACAAACGAGGGCGCTTACAACTACTCCGTGGGCGTCAGCGGCAAGTGGAAGAACCTCCATAACTTCAGCGTCAAATGGATAGACTCGCACGCCGATTACAAAAACAATTCAGCTCGGGGTTATGCCACCAGCGATTACACCAACGGCGGTGCAGTACAGAACAACCATGGCTGGCTGTCGTTTACTTATAAGACAACCTACTGATTTGCTTCCCTTTACCGGCCTGATGTGAGGGTTAACCAATGAATTACAAAAATATGATGGTTTGGGGGGCAGCAGGCCTTCTGTTTGCGGGCCAGGTTCTGGCTACACCGACCGATGAAGAAGTCAAGCAACTGGGTACCAGCCTGACGCCGCTGGGCGCAGTGAAAGCGGGCAACGCCGACGGCTCCATTCCGGCTTGGGACGGCGGCCTATGTACCGCGCCGGCTGGATACAAACCCATCATGGGCGACAAGGGCGGATCGCCCTATGTCGATCCCTTCGCTAATGAGAAACCTTCATTTTCCATCACTGCTGCGAACATGGCGCAGTACAAGGACAAGCTGGACGTAGGCACCCAGGAGCTGTTCAAACGGTATCCTGAGAGCTATCGGCTTGACGTCTACCCCACTCACCGGACGGCCTGCTATCCGAAATGGGTGTATGACAATACGATTCAGCGCGCGAAAAACCCGCAGCTTGTCGGCACCGCCCCGGGCTTGATCAACGCCCATGCACAGGTCCCCTTTCCGATCCCGAAAACCGGCTACGAAGCGATGTGGAACGCCAACGTAAAATATGAGGTGCCTTACTCTGAAGGGACTCAGGCGGCTTACCTGGTTGATAACTCCGGTGGCGTGACCCTGACCAACGTCCAGAAAATCGAGAACCGTAACCTTTTCTGGGACAATTCGATCGACACCATCCCGGGCAACCAGCCGTATTGGGCGCTGATTGCCATTACCACCTCGCCGGCGGCGTCGGCGGGCGTCAAGCAGATGCGTCACAACTTCCTTGAGACGCACGAGCGGGAGAACATGGCCTGGAGCTACGTACCTGGTCAACGACGTGTGCGGCTGGCGCCGGAGTTCAAATACGACACGGTCAGTACCTCCAGCGGTGGTGTGCTGCTGTTCGACGAGATCAACGGCTTTGACGGCAAGATGGACAAATTCGACTTCAAGCTGGTGGGTCGACGCGAACTGTATGTGCCATACAACACATACAAGACGTGGGCAGCGGATCCTGCTGCGATCAACACGCCTAAGCACCTCAATCCGGATTACCTGCGGTGGGAGCTGCACCGGGTCTGGGAAGTGGAGGCCACGCTCAAACCAGGCGAACGCCATGTGCAGAAGGTCAAGCGATTCTATCTGGACGAGGACAGCTGGAGCATCCTGACCTATGTCGCGCTGGATCAGGCTGGCAAGGTTCACCATCTGATGTACCAGCCATCCGTCCAGCAGTATGAAAAACCCGCCTACCGCAACGGCCAGTACGTCCTGTATGACATGACCAAAAACGTGTATTCCAACGGATCGCTCATGGGCGCACCGAAGATGACGGGCTTCTACACCGTCGGGCCGTATCCGGCCAACTACTTCTCCTCGGGTGCGCTATCCGGTTCCGGAGTTCGTTGATACCTGGGAGGAGTCGGGTGCTTGGGCGCCCGGCTCCTCGACTTCACCTGGCTCAGTAGTGCTGTGAGGATGAAATGGCGACTGTGCGTTGTATGTCTGCGTGGGCGGCTGTTCTGATACTAGGGCTGTCGACCCCATTGTTTGCCCAAACCGAGTTCATTGATCCGCTGGATCGGCCGGCCGCTACTGTTTTGAATCTGAAGGGCGCGCAACTCAACAGTGTGACTCAGGCTGGGCAGCGATTGATCGCAGTCGGCGCCAGGGGCTTGATCATTGTTTCCGATGATGGCGCAGCCACCTGGCGTCAGGCACCCACGCCAGTGTCCAGTGATCTGTTGGCGGTACAGTTTGCGACCGCGCAGCAAGGCTGGGCGGTGGGTCACGATGGCGTAATCCTGCACAGCGCGGATGGTGGCAGCAGTTGGGTCAAGCAGTTCGATGGTAATGAGGCGAACACGATGCTGGCCGAGCATTTCGACAAACTCGCCGCAGCCGGTGACCCGACAGCCGCCAGCTATCAGGAAGCAATCAAGCTCAACTACCAGGACGGTCCCGAGCAGGCATTGATGGGAGTCTGGTTTGCCGATGAGAACAATGGCGTGGTAGTCGGCACTTTCGGCACGTTATTGGCGACTCATGACGGTGGCAAGACCTGGGAGTCCTGGATGGAGCGGGTGGATAACCCGGATTTTCTCCATTACATGGCGATCACCGGCAGCGGTGCCCAAATGTTCATCGCCTCCGAGCGCGGTCTGGTGTTCAAGCTGGACGTCCAGGCCCAGCGGTTTGTCCCGCTGGAAACCGGCTACACCGGTAGCTTTTTTAGCATCAAGGCCACGCTTGGGGTGCTGGTTGCCGCAGGTCTGCGCGGTACTGCCTACAAATCGGTGGACGGTGGCGCGACTTGGCACTCAGTACCGACAGGCATCAACGCGGCGCTCAGCGACGTACAGACCTTGCCCGACGGACGTTTCCTGCTGGCCGGCGTCGATGGCAAGGTCGCTATCAGCGATATGGCAGTTAGCACCTTCAGCCCACTCGCCGTTTCACGTCCAGGTCGGTTCACCAGTCTGGCCTGCTTGCAGGATGGCAAGGCGGTCAGCGTCGGTTTTTCCGGGGTGCGGGAAATCTCTGTGAGATAGAAGTCCGTGACATCGGTCATTTCAGAGGCAAACATGGTTGATTTGAAAGCGCTGCACATGCCCGTTATCGCGGACCCCGCCAAATTCGACAAGAACAGCGGCAACTGGCTGGAACGGCTAGTGTTCAATCATCGCATCAGCGTCATCCTGCTCTGCGGGATGCTGACGCTGTTTTTTGGCTGGAACGCGCTCAAGCTTCCTGTCAATACCAGTTTCGAAAAAATGATTCCGCAATCTCATCCCTACATCCAGAACTACCTGGAGCACAGGGATGCATTGCGAGGAATGGGCAACGCGACCCGTATCGTGGTCGAGAACACCAAAGGAGACATATTCGACCAGGACTACTTGCTGGCATTGCAGAAGGTCAATGACGCCGTGTACCTGATGTCCGGCGTGGACCAGGGCTGGATGCGCAGCTTGTGGACCAGCAGTCTGCGCTGGACAGAGGTCACCGAGGAGGGCTATCGCGGCGGGCCAGTGATTCCCGATCGCTGGGACGGTGGCCCGCAGTCCATGGACCGTTTGCGGGAAAACATCAACCGCGCCGGTATCATTGGCAGCTATGTCGCCAACAACCTCAAGTCGTCGATGATTTTCGTGCCGTTGCTGGACATCAATCCGGAAACCGGCAAACCGCTGGACTACGCCCGCTTTTCCAGTCAGTTGGAAGATCAGGTCCGCACGCTGGAAACCGACACCGTAAAAATTCATATCATCGGCTTTGCCAAGATCGTGGGTGATCTGATCGACGGGCTGTATTCGGTGATGGCGTACTTCGGTTTCTCGGTACTGATCGCCATGGCGCTGGTGCTGGCCTACACCCGGTGCCTGCGCAGCACCCTGCTGCTGGTGTTCTGCGCGCTGCTGGGGGTCGTCTGGCTATTGGGTTTACTCAGCGTCCTGGGTTACTCGCTGGACCCTTATTCGATTCTCGTACCTTTTCTGATCTTCGCCATCGGGCTGTCCCATGGCGCGCAAAAGATGAACGGCATCATGCAGGACGTCGGGCGGGGTACGCATAAGTACGTCGCGGCGCGCTACACCTTTCGCCGGCTGTTCATGGCTGGCTTGACAGCTTTGCTTGTCAATATCGTCGGCTTTGCGGTGTTGATCATTATCGACATCCCGGTAATCCGCGACATGGCGCTGACCACCAGCCTGGGGGTGGCCATTCTGATTTTCACCAAGCTGTTCCTGATTCCGGTGCTGTTGTCATACTTCGGCGTCAGCGATGAGGCAGCCCGGCGCAGCATCCAGAGTTCCGAGCAGGTTGAATCGGGCCACAGTCCCTATCAGCGGGTGCGCGCCGGCTTGATCCACCTCACCCGGCGCCGTCCGGCCATCTGCGCAATTGCCGGTGCTGCGGTGCTCGCAGGTGGTGGTCTGATGATCGGCCATCATGTGCAATTCGGTGATCTCAATCCCGGGGCACCGGAGTTGCGGCCCGAGTCCCGCTATAACCGTGATGTGGCGTTCGTGACTCAGAACTACGGGCTGTCGACCGACCAGTTCGTGGTGATGCTCAAGACCCCGGCCAACCATTGCACTGAGTTCGCGTCACTGATCGAAGCTGATCGACTGAGCGCGCGTTTGCGTGAGCTGCCTGGGGTGCAAACTACAAGCTCGCCGGCCGACGGCATACGCCTGACGACCTCCGGTTTGTTCGAGGGCAACCCCAAGTGGCAGACGATCCCGCGCAACGCCAGTAACCGCGCCCAGGCGTTCAACATGTTCGCCACTGACCGTCCGGAGTTGGTCGATCGCTTCTGCGTGATCACCCCGGTCGTGGCCTATCTGGCCGATCACAAGGCGGCCACGCTTGAACGGGTGGTCAAGGAAGTGGAAGCCTACAGCGCCGAGTACAGTACCCCGTCGCGCACCTTCTTACTGGCAGCCGGCAGTGCAGGGATCGAGGCAACCACGAACATCGTCGTCAAACGCAGTTTCTGGACCTTGCACCTGGTGCTGTACGGTGCGGTGGCACTGCTGTGTTTCATCACGTTCCGTAACTGGCGGGCAGTGGTGGTGGCATTGATCCCACTCATCATCACCTCGATTCTCTGCGAAGCCCTGATGGTGATGCTCAACATCGGCATCAAGGTCGCGACCCTGCCGGTAATCGCCGTCGGGGTGGGTGTGGGGGTCGATTACGCGTTGTATCTGCTCAGTGTTCAGCTGGGCCTGCAGCGCCGTGGCGTCACTCTGGCCCGCGCTTATGAAGTGTCGCTGGATTTCGTCGGACGTATCGTCGGGCTGGTGGGGCTGACGATGGCCGCCGGGGTCATTCCCTGGATCTGGTCGCCGATCAAGTTCCAGGCTGACATGGGCATTCTGCTGAGCTTCATGTTCCTCTGGAATATGGTTGGCGCACTGGTCTTGATCCCGGCGTTGTCACACTTCCTGTTGCGAACACCGGCCGATGAGGTCGAACAAGACCCGGACGAGCCGTTGGCGATGACCGGCGAATCGCGAGCGCTGGATGCATCCTCAGGCGAGGGTGATTCGCGCGCCGTCAAACATCACAGCACCGTTTGATACATGAAAATGCCAGGGGCAGCGGGACTGCCCTTGGCACCTGTCTGCCTGTCGGTTTACCTGCTGCATGCGTGGAGCTTATCGATGAATCTTGGTTTGGAAGGAAAGGTCGCCTTCGTCTCTGGGGGCAGCAAAGGCATTGGCCGCGCCTGCTGCGAGCTGCTGGCGGCGGAGGGTTGCAAGGTCATGGTTGCAGCACGGGGCGGCGACGCAGTTGACCAGACAGTGGCGGTGCTGCGCGAAGCGGGAGGCATCGCCAGCGGGGTGGTCGCTGACCTGACCCTAGCCCAGGACGTGCAGCGCGCGGTACAGGCAGCCCGGCAGTTGTATGGCTCGCCAGACATCGTGATTACCAATGTGCACGGCGGTCAGCCCAGTGATTTTCTGGAGGGCGATGCCGACGCCTTCGTTCACAATTTCCAGAGTCTTGTCATGAGCGTGGTGCATCTGGCGCGATGCACGGTACCCCATATGCGCGAGCAAGGTTGGGGCCGCCTGTTGACCATCGGCACCGCCGCGGCCAAGGAACCCGCATCGGGCTTGAACCTGATGGCGGCGACCACGGCCCGTGCCGCGGTGGTGACACTGAACAAATCGCTGGCGGACGAATTTGCCGCGCACGGCATCACGGTCAATACCCTGGCGACCGGTTGGATCGCCACGGGCACGATGCTCGACGAAGTCGGGCGCATGGCCCGTGAACGAGGCATGGCCAGCGACGCCATGCTCGCCCGCCTGACCAAGAACATCCCGGTGCGTCGCGCCGGTGATCCCCAAGAAATAGCCTCGCTGGCGGTGTATTTGTGCTCCGCGTTGGCAGGCTACACCACAGGTTGTCTGATTCCGGTCGATGGCGGCAGTCATCGCAGCGCCTGGTAATCATCTGCAGAGGCATCGTACATGGACCTGTTACAAGCCCCGACCCTGTGGCAATTGCTCGAGCGGCGTGTTGAAGCAACCCCGCAGGCGGCCATGTTCATCGACGGGCGCAAGCATTTGCACATCAGTTTCAGTCAGGCACGGGATATCGCTGAGCGCCTGGCAGCCGGTTTTCTTGAACGTGGCATCGGCGCCGGGACCCGGGTGACCTGGATGTTGCCCACCGGCCTGCCGGCAGTCATGACCGCGCTGGCCCTGGCGCGACTGGGCGCCTTGCAGAACCCGATCATTTCGTTGTACGGAGAGCGGGAAGTGCAGGGCATCGTCGAACGCAGTCGCTCACGTTTTCTGTTGGTTCCAGACAGCGGCGAACGTGACTTCCCGGCGATGGCCGACCGCCTTTGCCAGCAGCTGCAGGCGCCACCCCAGGTCATCGTCATGGGGGCGACGCTGCCAAACGGGCCAGCATCAAGCTTGCCGCCAGCACCGGCCGAAGGGCAGCAAGTGCGTTGGGTGTATTACACATCCGGCACCACGTCTGAGCCCAAGGGAGCCTGTCACACCGACGAGACGCTGATGATCGGCGGGCGCAATCTGGCCCGATCCATGAGCGTCTCGGCTTCGGACGTCGGCAGTATCGCGTTTCCCTACGCGCACATCGGTGGCGCGATGTACACCACGATGATGTTGGCCGCCGGCACGAGCGCTGTGCTGCTTGACCGGTTCCAGGCGCAAGAGGCAGCAGAGGTCTTCCGACGCTATGGCGTGACGCTCGCTGGCGGCAGTACGGTGCATTACCAGTTGCTACTGGCCGAGCAGCGGCAGCAACCGACCACTCCACTTCTGCCGGGCCTGCGCCTGCTTTGCGGTGGAGGCGCACCCAAGCCGCCGGAGCTCTACTATCAGGTGCGCGCCGAAATCGGCTGCGGCTTGATCCATAACTACGGCATGACCGAAATTCCGTTGATTTGCGCAGGCAACGCGCTTGACAGCGACGAGCAATTGGCCAATGCCGATGGTGTGCCGATGGAGGATGTCGAACTGCGCATTGTCCACCCGCAAGGGGGTGAGGCCGAGGAGGGCGAGACGGGTGAAATACGTGTACGAGGCCGTGCGGTGTTCCACGGTTATACGGACCCGGCGCTGAACAGCGCCGCGTTCGACGGCGATGGTTTTTTCCGTACCGGGGACCTTGGCATGCGTCGCGCGGACGGGCGCATTGTGCTGACCGGTCGTCTCAAGGATGTGATCATCCGCAAGGGCGAGAACATCTCGGCCAAGGAAATAGAAGACCTGCTGTTCACCCATCCCAAGGTTTCGGCGGTAGCGGTCATTGGCCTGCCGGATAAGCTGCGCGGGGAGCGGGTCTGTGCCGTTGTCGAGTTGAAACCGGGAGTAGACGCCTTGCAGTTTGAGGAAATGGTCGATTATTTCCTGGAAGCCAGGGTGATGCGGCAGAAGATTCCAGAGCAACTTGAGATCGTCGTGGAACTTCCCCGCAATCAGTCCCTGAACAAAATTCTCAAGCACGTTCTGCGTGAGCAATACGCTCACTGAGCGCCTCGATCACTGCGTCGCTGTCGCTGACCGTGCTGTAGAGCGGCAGCAGGTTGGCCACGATAAATTCATGTGTCTGCGGCGAAGCACCGGCAATGCAGTCTTCCGGCACCACGACCTGATAACCCAAGTCGGACCCGCACAGCGAAAGGCCGGAGATGGCCACGTTGGTCGATACGCCGACCGGAACGATCGTCGTCACGCCCATGTTGCGCAGGGTTGAGTCCAGATCGGTGCCATGGAAACCCACCAGGCTAAAGCTGCGGGCATGCACGATATCTGAGGGGGCGGGCGTCATCTCAGGAACCGCACTGACATCCTCGGAGCCTGCAATCATCCGGTTTTGCTTGGTTGAACGGGCAATGATCACACTGGTGCGCGGCAAGTCGACGTACCCCGTACGGTGCACGACATGAAGGTGCAGCACTGGCAAGCCGGCTGAGCGAAAGGCCTCTGCCAAACGGTTTATGCGCGCCAATATTCCGCGTTGCTTAACCTGTTCGGCAAGTCCGGGAAAGTCCGACAGCAGCGGATCGATGACCCCACGCTGGCATTCGCTGATGAGCAACGCAGGACGTTTTCCAGCTTCAAATCCTCTTGGCATGAAACCCTCTCGATCAAACTGGCCCACGGCGGGCGGGTTGTAATTTCTGGTTGACACGGGCACAGCATAAGGTAAAAGCTGACAGACTGTTAGTTAATCTGAGCGAATATCAGGAGACCCAATGGGAGCAATCATGGATCAATCGCTGTCGGCCATGCTGCGCCAATCGGCGGAGGATTTTCTGGCAGGATCGCACAGCCCATCGCGCTTGCGCGGCTGGATTGGTCGTGCGCGACCCGTTGAATCCTCGCTTTGGCGTGATATCGCGGCCTTGGGCTGGACAGGATTACTACTGCCGGAATCTCTGGGCGGCAGTGGTCTGGGCTTGGGCGAGGCAACGGCACTGTGTGACGTGATGGGCCAACGGCTGTTCGCCGAACCCTATGTAGGCTGCTGCATAATGCCCTCGCTGTTGCTGGCGCAGGCTGAATCCGGTTCGGACCGCGAACCCCTGGCACAGTGGCTGTGCAGCGGCGAGCGTTTGCTGGCGGTGGCCTGGCAGGAGCGGCCTGGCCAGCTTCACGCCGATGACATTCACTGCAAGGTCCAGGACGGGCGGCTTACCGGGCACAAGATTTTCGTGGTGGGGGCCGAGCCCTCGTCGGTGCTGCTGGTCTCGGCGAATGAGCAGGATCGGCCGGTCATTGTTGCGGTTGCCGCCGATGCGCCGGGTGTCCGCATTCAGGCGGTTGCCACCGGCGTTGGCTCGCAGTACCACATCGACTTCAATCAGGTGCCTTTGCTGTTCGCTCAGCCTTTGCTCGCCGGCCCAGCGGCTGCGGATGCACTCCAGGTAACGTTGGCCGGTGCACGCATTGCCCTGGCGGCTGAATTGACCGGTCAGGCCGCAGGCTGCTTGGAGCAAACCATGGAGTTTCTCAAACAGCGCATGCAGTTCGACCGCCCGCTGGGCTCATTCCAAAGCGTTCAGCATCGTTGCGTCGACCTCAGTATCGAACACACCCTGGCTCAAGCCAGTTGGCAACATGCTTTGGCGTGCTACCAGCAAGCTCCGCTGGCACCGCTGACCCAGGCCGCAATCAGCGCCGCCAAGGCTCGCTGTGGACAAGCCGCTGTGACCACCGGCAAGCAGGCTGTGCAACTGCATGGGGCGATGGGCTTTGCTGAAGAAGTGGACATCGGCCTGTATTTGCGGGCAGCGATGTTCGGATCGGTGTGGCTGGGATCTGTCTGGGATCATCGTCGGCGGTTCGCTGCGCTAAAGGGCACTGACGCAGTAGCGCAGACGCCGGCATTCGAGCCGTCTACCTCTACCGACCCACGAGCATGGAGTGATGAAGAATTTCGCGCCCGGTTGCGAGCGTGGCTGGTTGAGTATTACCCCGCCCACCTGCGCCAGAACGACCGACGTCCATTCCTGCGTTTGCGCGGCGACGAACTGACGGGCTGGCTGCGATTGCTTAACCAGCACGGTTGGCGAGCGCCAGGCTGGCCACGGGAATATGGAGGGATGGGCATCTCGTTTCGCAAGCAGCTGATCTATCAGCAGGAGATGGAGCGTGCCGGTGTTGGACGTATCATCGACAACGGCGAAACCCAGCTCGGTCCTACTATTATCAAAGGTGGCACCGAAGAGCAGCGTGCACGCATCCTGCCGCGCATTCTCGCCTGCGACGACATGTGGTGCCAGGGCTATTCGGAGCCCGGGGCCGGCTCCGATCTGGCCAGCTTGCGCACCCGCGCAGATCAGCAAGGCGATGAGTTTGTGGTCAATGGACAGAAGATCTGGACCACCCACGCCGCAGAATGCACTCACATCTATGCGCTGGTACGCACCGGCAAGTTTGAGAAAAAGCAGCAGGGCATCAGCTTCCTTCTCATCGATCTCAGCGCGCCGGGTGTCAGCATTCGTCCGATTGCCAACATCGCTGGCGAGGATGAGTTCTGTGAAGTGTTCTTTGACAATGTCCGGGTGCCGGCGACCAACCTGCTGGGTGAGCTGCATCAGGGCTGGAGCCTGGCCAAGGCCTTGCTGGGCCACGAACGAATCTGGCTGGGCAGCGCGGCAATGGCCGGCAGTGCGCTGGATCTTGCCGAGCGGCTGGTAGCAGAACTGGGCCTTGGGCAAGACCTCGGGGTCCTCGACCGCCTTGCCAGCCTGCAGGCAGACCTGCACGACTATCGACTTTTCTACGCGCAAATTTGCGATCACATTGCCCAGGCCGATGAAGCACCCGGCCCAGAGGCGTCAATGCTCAAGGTTTACATCTCGGAACTGCTGCAACGCATCACCGAATTCTGCACCGAGGTTGCGGGCGATTACGCAGGCGTCGTCGGTGATGTGCAGATCGGCTCAGTGCTCACTGACCTGCATTGGGCGCTGATGATGGCCCGACCGGTCTCGATCTACGCCGGCGCCAACGAAGTCCAGCGCGACATTCTGGCCAAGGCTGTTCTGAAACTCCCCAGTGCACCGCGCAACTGAGGCCCAGCCCCCTTTGAATTACCGGAGAAAAACATGAGAGAAGCGGTCATTGTTTCCACTGCGCGCACGCCAATCGGCAAAGCCCATCGAGGCGCCTTGAACGACATTAAGTCGCCAAGCCTGACGGCCCACGCGCTGGTGCACAGCGCCTTGCGCGCAGCGATCGATCCTGGGGAAGTTGAGGACGTGGTCATCGGCGCGGCCATGGGGGCCGGGACCGCTGGCCGTAATCTGGCGCGCGCGGCGGCGCTGCGTGCAGGCCTTGGCGTGGGCGTCGCCGGCGCCACTGTCGATCGTCAGTGTGCCTCGGGTTTGATGGCCGTCGGCATGGCCGCCAAGCAGATCATGGTCGATGGCATGGACATCGTGATTGGCGGCGGTTCTGAGAATGTCAGCGCGTTGACCCCCAGTTACGTCGAGTGGGCGGTTCGCGAAAAGGATCTGGACCTGATAGAGCGCGTTCCGGCCGCCTATATGCCAATGATCGAGACTGCCGAGTACGTTGCACGGCGCTATGGTGTTTCCCGCGAGGCCCAGGACGCATTCGCCCTGCAGGCGATGCAGCGCGCCGTTGCCGCACAGGCTCGTGGCTCGTTTGCCGAAGAAATCGTGCCGCTGCAGGTGTCGCAAAAGCTCGTCGACAGGCAGACCGGGGAGGTCAGCTACAAGGATTTTCTGTTCAGCGAAGACGAATGCCTGCGTGCCGGTACAAGCGCCGAGGGGCTGGCCGCACTCCAGCCGGTAATGGAGGGCGGCAGTGTCACCGCAGGCAATGCGAGCCAGCTGTCTGACGGCGCATCGGCGTGCCTGCTCATGGAGGCGCGGGTTGCCGAACGCCGCGGGTTGACCCCGTTGGGCGCTTACAGGGGCCTGATGGTAACGGGCTGTGCGCCAGAAGAAATGGGCATCGGTCCAGTCACCGCCATTCCAAAACTGCTAGCCAAGCATGGACTGACTATTGGCGATGTGGGGCTCTGGGAGTTGAACGAAGCCTTCGCCTGTCAGGCGTTGTACTGCCGCGACCACTTGGGCATCGATCCGCAGATATTCAACGTCAACGGCGGCGGCATCGGCCTTGGTCATCCATTTGGCATGACCGGCTCGCGCCTGGTGGGCAGCGCGTTGCTCGAAGGCCGCCGTCGAGGTGTCCGGTTTGTGGTGGTCAGCATGTGTGTCGGCGGCGGTATGGGCGCTGCCGGATTGTTTGAAGTCTATTCATGACACGTGTGTGCGCATCCTTTGTACACCAGGCAAACCGACTGACAAAGACCTGGATACCCTTCCGGAAAACCATACCTGGGGAACGCCTGAGTGGAATCAATTGCCAGCAGTAATCTGACGCTCGATGAGGAATTCAGCCACCAGCATTTACTCCCGCCAGGCAGTTCCTTCATGGAAGGCAGTGCCTTCATGTTCCTGGCCGAAACCGACGAGTTCGATATCTCCTTTGCCCAGGTGATTTTTCGCGTGGGCGGCGGCAAGCAGGGCGTGTGGCAGGTAGAGTCTGATACTGGAATGCTGCAGACCACCGTCATCATTTCCCCTAGAAGCAAGCGGGGGATCATTGAGGACAATGATTTCGTCAGTAACCGCAGTTTCGCCACGGACTGGGTAGGCGATGCGCAAGTGAGGCGCGGCGCGAGCGAAGTCGTCTGGCAACTGGCCGGTGTCACCCATGTCTGCAAACCGCCTTACTGGACATTCAGCGGCGAGCACAACGGCGTGCAGTTGGATCTAAACGCAGCAGGCCTGGGTAACGCCGTCCAATGGAAAGGCGAGTGGGCAGCGCTGGACAGCCAAGGTGCGGCCGGCTACGGCCAGCCGATAGCGATCGAGGGCACGATCCGGGTGAACGGAGTAGAGCACGTCATCAAAAATGGCAGAGGCTCGCGGGACAACTTCATCCACACCTCCGACCTTCCGGCGACCTATCACAACAACCGGCTGAGTTATCACTGGATCTGGTGTCTGGATCCAGCGCTTCGGGCAATGGTCTACCACATTCCGGGTGTACGTACCCACAGTGAGGTGAACGCAAAAGGGGACGATGTTTCTTTCGAGGGGGGTGAAACAGAAATCACCGTTCTGGATTCCTGGCTGGATCCGAGAACCGGCGTGCAGGTTCCTACTCGTTGGCAGTTAAAAATGTCGTCTCCAGCCGGCAAGACCGACTTGATGATCAATGGCGGCCCGCGTTCGCTCTATGGCTATCTCACCAAAACCGGCCTGTCCCTGCACGTAGGCTTCCTGGCTCGAGCTAGCGGGTCTTTCACCTATCCGGATGGGGCATTGATCCAGATCAACGATGCACAGTCCTACGTCGAGTGGGGCCGCGCGTTGTTTCCCCTGGGCTCAGGCACCCAAGCAATTTAGGCCAAAGAGGGGTCGAAGCCTACCGACAACCTGCAATCGGCGTGCAACCCTTCGCTGGGCGGCATGCCGATACCTTGAGCCATAACCGCATCCGCAGCGCGCGAGGGCGGGGCACGAATGGCGGCCCCAGGCTTGGCCAGAAGGGTACTGCGCCAGTGGCTGCACTCAATCGCCCAAATTGTCCTTGAGACGCTTGAGCAAGGGTCTCAATAGCCTGGTCAACCGCAGCCGCTCCTCCACCGACATGTCGTAGATCGGGGCATGTTCGATCTTTCTCTGAGAGCGCATTATCTGATGAAGCAGCTCGCGCCCACTGTCGGTGATTCTGATGAGTTGGGAGCGGGCGTCATTTTGATCTTGCCGTCGTGTGATCAGCCCCAGTTGTTCGGTGCGTTCGATGTGCCGGGATGTCGCGGGCAGCGAAATATGGCAAATCCTCGATAGCTCGGTCAGGGTGCTGTCGCGCGGCGTCTCTGGCCGGTCCAGCGTGGCGAGGAGCAGTACCTGGGCGCTGGAGAGGTCAAACCTGGCCGCAGACCGTTCCGAGAGCGTCTCGAGGTATCTGGCAACCAGCCGCAGGCGCACGATCAGCCCCACCGAAAGTGGATCATGCTCCTGCCAAGTCTGGGCCCAGTGCTGCATCGACGAATCGATCTCGTCATAGCTTGTCAGCGCGCAGGCGTCAGCCTGGCCACGTTCCGAGTGGTCCAGTGCCCTGTCGCGAAGCGTGCCGAACTGCAGCGAGAGTCGCTCGAGAATAGCCGGATTTGGCGAATATATTCGCGATCTACCTTCCCGCTCCTCAGTCACAAGTCCAGCGACCCTCAGCACTTTGAGGTGCTGCGACACACAGGATTGGGTAATGGGCAGTTCTGCGGCAATGACCTTTACAGCCCGTGGACCTTGAATCAACAGCTCAAAGATGGCACGCCGAGAGGGCTCAGCCAATGGCTGAAACAATGCCTCGTGGTCTGCATGAGCAGGTAACTCCGGTTGCATAAAGGGCCCACCAGGCTAATACGTAGGGTGCAAGACCAAGGCCACACCAATGTGCGCCTTTGGTGCCGCTGCCAACGCTTGGAACACAGCAGCGGCGGTACACCATACAACCATATCAAAAATTACAGATCCACAGTTATTACTGTTTTGCCGTGCTCCAGGGGGCCTGTGCAAATCGCTCGCGCAGTTCGTTTTTGAGAATTTTGTTGAAGGTGTCGTTGCGCGGCAATCCCTTCATGATCTCCAGTTGCTCCGGAATCTTCTGCTGCATTACGCCTACGGCCTTGAAGTGGCTGACCATTTCAGAAAACTCGAAGGTGTCGGCACCGTGCCTGAGCTCGACGACAGCACAGATGCGTTCACCTCGATCGGCATCGGGCAGTCCAATGACTGCCGCATCTGAGATTTTTGGATGGGCGCACAGCAGATCTTCAATCTCTTTAGCTGATACATTCTCACCTTTCCGAATGATGATGTCTTTCAGACGCCCTGTAACCGATAGGTAGCCGTCCTTTCGCAGTAGCCCCAGGTCGCCAGTGCGGTAAAAGCCGTCGGCGTCGAATGCATCGATGTTCAGCGAACTGTCCGCGTAGCCAAGGAAAATGCCCGTACCTCGGACACGGATCTCGCCCTCGCGGCCTGCAGGCATGATCACACCGTCACGATCGACAATACGCACCTGCAGGTCATCGCGGGGGATGCCATCGGCATGGGCCAGTTGTTCATCGGTAGAGGTGACAGGCGCGATGGTCAGGGCAGGGCACTCGGTCATCCCGTAACTGTGGCAGATGGTGGTTCCCAGCTCGACCTTGGCACGCGTATATACCTCAGGCGGCTTGGGTGAGCCTCCTCCGCCCAGAAGCCGAAGCCTGGGATACAGGCGTTGGCCGGGGTGTTTTGCCTGTTCGTTCAAAAAGCCGAGGTAATGTGCGGTGCTGCCGCCACTGACGGTAACTTTGTATCTGGCGAACAGATCAATCGCATCAGTCGGCGAAAAACGATCCATCAACAGGGCCGAACCGCCGGAGGCCATCAGCATCGACAGGTACATCGGTCCGCCGATATGAGCGATGGGATAGGCGATTGTTCCTACATCCTCGCTTGAGAACTGATAGCTGGTGGCGAGGCCCCGACCCGCTGCCATGACCGACACGTCGGTGTGTAATGCACCTTTGGGGGCGGCGGTCGTGCCAGAGGTGTAAAACACCCAGGCTGCCAGGTCGCCCTGAAGAGGGGCATCGTCGAGCAGGTCCGGATCTCCCGCTGGCAAGGCAGGCGGCAGGGTGATAACCCGAGGCGCTGGCGTCAGCGTTTGCGAAACAGTCTCAGCCACCGCAGTGAAATCCCGCGCCTCAGCGCCCTCGGACGTGGGCTGGGCAACGATAAGAAAATGCGGGTGGTTCTGCGACAAAATCTGACGCACCTCGTGTTCACGGTAAAGGTGAATGATGGGATTCTGCTGAGCCCCGATGCGGGCCAATGCCGCGATCAAGACTGCGCTTTGCACCGTGGTCGGCAGCTGCCAGGTCACCCGTGACCCTTGACGCACGCCCTGTTCAGCAAGCCAGGCAGCAAGCGACGTTGCCTTGGCGGCGTATTCCCCAAACGACATGCTGGTACCGGTTTGGCTCAGCAACATTGGCGCATCAGGCGTTAGTGCGGTGCGTTCGGTTACCAGGCCCCAAAAGGTAGGGGCACTGATCGGATTGGAACAAGTCCCGGTCTGCATCATGACTTCCTGTTTAGCGTGTCTGGCGATGGGGTTTGATCAGGCAAGGTGTACGCAGGGGCATCAAACGCAAGCAGCATCTTGTGGGCAGCCCCTCATTCAGAACCCGTCGTGCGTGTTTCAGAGCCATTGAGTGTTGTTCTTTACGAATAAGATGCGCAGGCACAAGGGCTTGCAGTAGATGTGGGATCGCATGCCTTGATCAGTAAATTCCAAGCGATCCTTAGTTGTCAATTGTGAATGATTAGCCGCCACTTATATGTGACATTTAGCTCAGCCAAAAACGATTGCACCCTGCAAACTCAACGCGGCTGGCGCGACATATTAGTGGGCGCTAATTCGAATGATGCCAGGGGGGCCGGTTAATAGTTGACATGGAGTGAGCATAACTACTAACTTTCAAGGTAACCAAGGCGAATGAATAAATGTAAAAAGCTCGTTCACGCGAGGTGTGGTTACCGCAGCCGCGAGCACAAAGCCTGAAGATCGGCATTTTTAAAATAATTATAAGGTGTCGCGATATGCAGCCCAACTTATCAATCCCTGTTCACACGTGTTGCCGTTGCGGGTGAGTCGGGGCGCCCGAGGCTGTGGCATCTGGCGCACTGGCATGCTATCGGGGCGATTGCGACCTGCTGGGTAAAGCCTGTGCCGCCGTTGCATGGGCCTTTGTCGTCCAGGGGCAGGTACCCGAACTCCAGGTTTCACCGCTGGCGGCCAGACATATTGCACCGATATACGGCCAGCCAGGCTTGCACTTTAAAGATTTTAAAATGCGTCGCGACGGCGGCGGGCACAACAACTTTACACTTCACTGCAATTTGCCAGATTGGCCGAACTCATAATTCCAAGACGAGCACGCCAATAACTACCATGACGTCACTGTCATGTCGCTGAGATGAGATGAGGAAGCGCGATGTTAAATCTTTCGATGAAGCCTACCGGGTGGTTTCAGATCGGCTGGAGTGATGAGATTGCTCCTGGCCAGGTGAAACCCATGAAGTATTTCGGCCATGATCTCGTGGCTTTTCGAAGCGAGACGGGTGAACTGGCAGTGCTCGACGCTCACTGTCACCACCTTGGTGCTCACCTGGGCTATGGCGGCAAGGTAAAGGGCGATTGCATCGCTTGTCCCTACCACGGTTGGCAGTGGAATACCAAGGGCGAAAACGCGCGCATTCCTTATCAAGACACGCCGGTGCGCAAAAAACTGCGTAAATGGGACATTACCGAACGCCACGGCATTATTTTCTTCTGGCATGACCCTGCGGGCGGGCCGCCTCGCGAAGGATGGCTACCTGACGTCTTTGCGCACCCTGAACACCCTGCCAATCCTGACGACTATTATCCGTGTTATCCCGATGCTGTCGTTTTCGCACCCGATGAGGCTATTCACCCTCAACTGATTACCGAAAACGCAGCCGACACCATGCATTTCCGCTTTGCGCACAACGCTCCCGAAGACCCGGTTTTGCTGTCATTCGATACCACGGGGCCGATCTGGAGCGCGACCACCGGATTCCGTTCGAAAGTGACCAAGGAAGTTGCCATGCATTTGCATGCGCGTAACACCGGGGTGGGCTTGAACTTTTCCATCTTCGATCACCCGGTTCTGGCGCGCCGCCTGGTGCTGTCGTGCACACCCATTGACGATCAACGATCAGACTTACGGGTGAGCTACTACTTTCGCCGTGATTCCAAGTCGCCCGACAAGATGCCACAGGCTACCCGCCAGATGGCGCAGCAGACCCGGGTGCTGTTTGAGGAAGATGCGGTCATCTGGCGCCACCAGAAGTTTGTCCAGCGGCCGATTTTTGCCAAGGAAGATGTTGCGGGATACACCGCGCTGCGGACCTGGTGTAAACAGTTTTACGAAGCCGACGCTGTAACTCAAGGGCCGATGAAAGTGATGGACGAAGAATGCACCACTATCGATTGCGAGCAGTTGTGATGACGCCAGGGATTTGACGATGCCAATCATCACTTTTATCGAGCACAACGGCACCGAGCATGTCGTTGAAGCCACGGTCGGGCTCTCGCTGATGAGCGCGGCGGTCGACAATCTGGTTCCCGGCGTGTTGGGCGATTGTGGCGGCAGCTGTGCATGCGGCACCTGCCATGGCTACATCGATCCTCACTGGGCCAAGTACCTGCCACCTCCAGCCGGCGATGAGACCGTCATGCTGCCCAGCGTGCTCGACATCCAGTCCAACAGCCGGCTGCTGTGCCAGCTAAACATTACAGAAGAGCTTGACGGCCTGGTCGTTCGGCTACCCGAGTCGCAAGGTTGAGGCCTGCCAGATGAATTTGAATATCTCCGAAGAGCAGCAGATGCTGCGCGATACTGTCGCCAGGCTGTTCGCCACCGAATCCAGCTGTAGCCGGGTTCGCGGCGCTGAAAACACAGGTTTCGACCGCCAGCTGTGGCAGCAATTGGTTGACCTGGGAATCACCACGATGCGAGCCCCGGCCAGTGTGGATGGGGGAGGCATGACCTTGCTCGATGCGGTGCTGGTCATGGAACAGGCCGGTAAACATCTTGCGTCCGTCCCGCTGGCTGAAAGCATGCCGGTGGCCGGGTTGCTGGCCGGGCTGGACACGGAGGCTGCGCAGCAGCTACTCGCTCGTATTCGGGCTGGTGAAGTGGTGACCCTAGCGCCTCAAGGGAGTAGCCACAACAGCTCGATCGCGCTGCCAGCAGCGCATGTGGCGTACGCGGTTCTGCGGCTTGAAGGGCAGAACCTGGTGGCTGTTTCGGTCAAGCATGCAGGTAAGCCAGAGGGCAACCTCGGCGCAGACGCCGTGGTCATCAGCGACGCGACGCTGCACCGCTTTGACCAGCGCGTCATCGCCTCCGGGTCTATGGCCGTGGCGCTGTTTCAGGCGGCGGTCGAGGAATGGAAGGTGCTGAAGTCCGCAGCGCTGTTCGGGTTGGCGCGCCAAGCCATCGAGCTGGCTGCCGAGTACTCCAGAGAGCGTATTCAATTTGGCAAACCCATCGGTAGCTTCCAGGGCATCGCCCATCCCTTGGCTGATTCCTTGACAGAAATCGAAGGCGCACAGCTGCTGACCTGGCACGCGGTGTGGAGCATGGGGCAGGGCAACGCCGACGCTGCGGCGATGGTATCGATGGCCTGGTGGTGGGCGACGCAGTCCACTGCGCGTGCGGTCGCCAAGGCGTTGCACACGTTTGGTGGCTACGGTGTTTCCCTGGAATACGACATCCAGTTGTATTACCGCCGTGGCAAGGGGTGGAGCCTACTGGCAGGTGACCCCCATGAAGAACTCGATCGGCTGGCTGAGCGGCTGTGGGATGGGGGCAATACCGCATTGCCGGTCGCCGGCGAATCAGGCATCACATTCGGCTACGGCCCAGACGCTGAAATATTCGCCAAAGAAGTTCACCAGTTTTTCGAAACCCATCTGACCGACGAACTCAAGGCTCACGCTCACCACTCGGTGGATGGTTACCATCCCGAATTCAATCGCCAGCTCGCTGACGCCGGCCTGCTGTTCCCGCATTGGCCGGCTCGCTATGGCGGACGTGACAAAAGCCCATTCGAGATGGCCGCGCTGCAGGAGGTGTTCGAAGCGTTCAACTGGCAGCGCATCACGGCGCCCATCACCAATCAGGTGGCACAGATTGCGATGCGCTTTGCCACCGAGCAAGCGAAGGACGAGGCGCTTCCGCGTTTTGCCAGCGGCGAAGCGTTAGCCTGCCTGGGCTTTAGCGAACCCTCCTGCGGTTCGGATGTGTTTGCCGCGAAAACCCGTGCTGTGCGGCTGCCCAATGGCAACTGGCAGATCGATGGCCAGAAGATCTTCACCACGGCGGCCAACCTGGCCCACTACTGCCTGCTGCTTGTGCGGACCAACCCTGAGGTTGCCAAACATGCAGGTCTGACCCTGTTCCTGGTGCCCATGGACCTTGCCGGCATCGAGATTCACCCGGTCTATACCCTGCAGGACGAGCGCACCAATATCACCTATTTCAGCCAGGTGGAGGTGCCGGATCACTACCGCGTCGGGGCTATCGATGGCGGTACCGCGGTGATGGCAGCCACCCTTGAGCTTGAGCACAGCGGCGACCAGTACCGACTCAGCTTCAGCACAATGTTCAAGCATGCGGTTGAGTGGGCAAACCGTGCCCAGCGAAACGGGCAGCCTGCCATACGACAACAGGACGTGCGGCGGCGGCTGGCGAAGGTGGCGGTGCACACAACACTGGCACGCGATCTCTGCTATCGGTCGACCTGGGCAGTCATGAGGCAGGTGCCGGGACGTGCCGCGTACGGCCCGATGTCGAAGCTGTTTTCCACCGAGCAATACCACCGCGACGCCGTTGACCTGATGGATCTGTGCGCACCTGACTCTTTGCTGCACGGTGAGGATGGCCTGGGCTATATCGAGTTGGGTTACAGGCAATCCATCGGCATGACGATTTACGGGGGTACCAGTGAAATTCACCGCAGCCTGATCGCCGAGCAGGGGCTGAAAATGCCCAGGTCAAGAAGCTGACGAGCCCTTCCGATCGACCTCGTGACCCAGGAATGACCGATGAACGCCATTGATCGCATGATTGCCGAATCCCGTATCCAGCGGCTGACTGGCGCCTACAGCCACGCCATCATGCGCCGTGACGGTCATGCTGCAGCGCAGACCTACACCGACAGCGGGGTGCTCACCGCCTTCTATGCTCCGGATATCGTCGGCCGGCTGGCGGTCGCCGAAGCCCTGTGCTCGGTGCTGCAGCCCTTGCAGTTCATTACTCAAACCGCTTCTGCCGGGGTCATTGACCTTGCAGAAGACACCGCCCATGCGACCTGGACAATCAGCGAGTACTTCAAACTCAAGGACGCAGAGGATCTGGGCTGCTGCTTTGGCATGTATGAAGACACTCTGAGCGAAGGCCCTGAAGGTTGGCGTTTCACCCACCGCAGGTTCACGCCTTTTTACCGGGGGACGATTGCCGCCAACGGCAAAACCTATCAGTTGCCGACGTTCGCGCATGGGTTAACGCCCAACCCGTTCTCCGACGGCGGCTGACGGGGCAAACCCGGTGACAAGAACGCCTCGCGCCTGGGCCACTTCGCCGTAGGTGAGAGGCAAAATGGCCCGCCAGCGCGGATGCCATCCTTGAGTTTCTTCAGAAGGAATGAAACATGCTAGGCGGCCCTAAAATCACCCATATCAACGACAAGCCTGCCAACGAGGTGCTGCGCATCGAATACGAAGACGGGCGCAGCGCTTCGGTGTGGGAACGTTTTCTGGAAATGAACCCGCGCTATTTCAGTTTCCATAACAGCTGGGAGCCCGGCGCGATGGCGCCCCGGCATGGTCATCATGGTGACCATGTAGTGTACGTGCTGGGAGGCGAGATCACCGTGGGCGACGTGCTGTGCACCTCAGGCAGTCATATCTATCTGCAATACGGCGACAGTTTCGGCCCATGGGTGGCGGGGCCGCAAGGCGCTCAGCTGCTGGGTATCATCTACAACGGCGATGGTCGTGCGTTTTTCGCCGAGGAGGATATGGCGCACTTCCAACAACTGCTCAAAGAGCGTGGCGCCCGAATGGGCACCACGGCTGCACTTGCGGGACTGCCAGCCTGGCGCTCGGACCGAGGTTCAAATCCGTTGCCAGGGCCTGTGCATGGTGACTGAAGAATGTGGCGCTGCCAGGACGACTTATCCTGGGGCGCCGTTATGCCGCGCGCTCCGCTGCTGCCAGCAGTTCATAGTGATGCATGCTGGTGCCGAGCGCCGCGTTGATTAGCGTCATGCGCTTGAAATAATGACCGATGATATATTCTTCGGTCACGCCGATCCCGCCGTGCAACTGGATGGCCTGTCCGCAGACGAACTGGCCACTCTTGCCGATATGCGCTTTGACGGCGGACAGCGCCCGGTCGCGCTGCGCTTGCTCAAGCTCAAGGCTGGCGAGTCCCAGATGCAACATGCTGCGCGACAGCTCCAGCTCGATCAGCATTTCACTCATGCGATGTTGCAGGCTCTGGAAGCTGGAGAGTGTCTGACCGAATTGTTTGCGAATCTTCAGGTAGTCGCGGGTGATCCACAGCGCTTGTTCCATGACGCCAACCGCTTCGGCGAACAGCCCGATCATGGCGTGCGCGTTGCCGCTGCTCAGGGCAGCATGGCCCTCGCCAACCTGGCCCAGCACTTGGGCAGCCGTGGCTTCCACGTTGGTGAAAACCAGATGGCTGGCCCAGCGGTTATCGATCAGGCGAACGTTGCGTTTGTCGATGCCGGCAGTTTCGGCGTCCAGCAGGAACAGGGTGATACCTTCAAGGTCTCCAGCTGCCCCGGAGGTGCGCGCCGAGACGATAAACAGGTCGGCGACGTTGCCACCGACCACAGCGACTTTTTCGCCGTTCACTCGCCAGCGGCCCTGCGCAGTTTCGAAAGCGCGCATCTGCACGTACGCCAGTTCGCCGCGCGCCGCTGCTTCTTCGTGGGCGAGCACCGGCAGGGCCAGTCCTTGCCCCATGGCCTGCAACACCGATCGTGCTTTCGGGTCGTGGGTGGCCAGCAGCGTCTGTGCCGCCTGGACGGCCACTGCCCAATAGGGCTCGACGCACAGTACCCGGCCCAATTCTTCCATCACCAGCGCGCTTTCAATGGCCGAGCAATCCATCCCGCCCAGGTCTTCTGGCAGACCCAGGGCAAGCAGTCCCAGTTCGGCCAGCTGCTGCCAGTGCTCTCCATCAAAGGCGCCGTTGTCGACCGTCGCCCCGCGCTGGCCAAAGGCGCAGTTATCCTCCATGAACCGACGGACGCTGTCTTTAAGCATGTTTTGTTCTTCGTTCAGTTGAAAATCCATGCTCAGAGCTCCAGGAAAGAACGGGCGATAATCGTGCGTTGAACTTCGTTGGCACCGCCATAAATAGTAGTGGCGCGTCGATACATGTAGTCCGCCATGATGCCGGGAGCGGTAGCTGGCCCTGGCGGCCATGCCTGTTGGTTCCGATCTTCGCCAAGGGGATCGGCGTAGACGTAACAGGCGTGACTGCCCAACGCTTCAACTTGCAGTTCACCTATTTTTTGCAATAACTCCGATCCACGGATCTTCAGCAGTGAGCCCATCGGCAGGCGCGCTTGCCCGCCGGCTTTTTCATAGAGCGCCCGCAGGCTTAGCCAGCGCAACGCCAGCAGGTCGGTGTCGAGTGCCGCCAGGCGACTTGCGAAACCGGGGCGGTCTATCAGCCGTCGACCATCGCTCTGGCGTTCGTTAAGCAAGCTGCGCAAGCGAGCCAGGTGTGCGTTGTTGCGCGGCCATTCGGCACTGAATGCACGCTCGTTTTCCAGCAAGAACTTGGCGTAGGTCCAGCCCATGCCTTCTTCTCCCACCAGATTACTAACCGGCACCCGTACGTTGTCGAAGAACACCTCATTGAGGCTGTGGCTTTCGCCAATGTCATGAATAGGGCGAATGGTCACGCCAGGCGCGTGGCGGTCGACCAGAATCATCGATATACCCCGTTGTCGCGCCTGCGGGTCGGTCTTGGCAAGGATGAAGATCATATCGGCAGTTGCAACGAACGACGTCCAGATTTTCTGGCCGTTGATGACATAATCGTCGCCATCGCGTTCTGCGCGGGTCGTCAGGGAGCCAAGGTCGGAGCCAGCGTTGGGCTCGGAAAAGCCCTGGCCCCAGAACACGTCTGCGCTGAGAATGCGCGGACCGTAATCGGCTTTCATTGCCTCACTGCCGAAGGTCATGATGACCGGGCCGATCATCTTGAAGCCCGCCGTGTCCACGGCCGGCGCACCGGCCAGAATACTTTCCTCCTCGAACACGAACTGCCGCACCGGTGACCAGCCGGTCCCGCCCCAGGACTTGGCCCAGTTGGCGCCAGTCCAGCCTTGAGCGTGGAGGATCCTGGTCCACTGGCGAGTATCTTCACGCAGCGGATGGTATCCCCTGCGGTTACGTTCGGCCATATCTTCAGGCAGCTTGGCGCGCAGGAAAGCGCGAACGTCCTGACGGAAGCGCTCGTCTTCCGGATCGAGAGTGAAATGCATGAGCGAGATCCTTCGGTGGTGGCGGGCGGGCCGCTTGGGTCAATTATCGAGTAGCGTTAAAGGGCTGGCCTTTGTCTGGCCGTGCATCTTGCGGCAGGCCCAGCACGCGCTCGGCCAATGTGTTGAGCAGCAATTCATCGGTTCCGCCGGCGATGCGCAGGCTGGGGTCGAGCCAGGCGCTGGCAAAGTCAGTCTTGGCATGGGCGTCAGCCGCCAGGCTCATCGCGTTAGGACCTTGCAGGTCCAGGGCGAGGCGGCTCAGGGCCTGCCGCGTGCGGCCCAGCAGCAGCTTGCGCATCGCGCCTTCGGGACCTGGCGGCAGGCCCTTGGCGAAAGCGTCCAGCGCTCGGCGATGGATAGCCCGCAAGCCTTGTCGCTGTACGAAGACATCGGCAATAGCGGCTCGGACCTCGCCGTCCTCAATGGCGCGTCTGCCATTGAGTCTGCATTTGCCGGCCAAGGTGACGAACTGTTCCAGGCTGGGCGCATAACCGGATTCATCGGTCACCGCGTAGCGTTCGATCATCAGCGTTTCGATGGCAACCTTGAAACCTCCGTTGATCTCGCCCAGGCGCTGTTCATCGGGAATGAACACATCGTCAAAAAACACTTCATTAAGGTCCTTTTCTTCGCCCAGACGGCGGATCGGCATGACGCTGACGCCGGGCGACTTCATGTCCAGGAAGAAATAGGTCAGGCCAGAATGCTTGGGCAGGCTCGGGTCTGTACGGGCGATGACCACGCCCCAGTCAGCGACCTGCGCCCAGCTGGTCCAGACTTTCTGTCCGCTGAGGCGCCAGCCACCTTCGACGGCCACCGCCTTGAGGCGCAATGAGGCCAAATCCGACCCTGCAGAGGGTTCGGAAAAGAGCTGGCACCAGATCAGGTCACCACGCACGGTGGGCTTGGCAAGGCGCTCGGTCCAGTGCTGTGGCGCATATCGCAGGAAAATCGGCAAAGGGTTGTTGAGGCTGATGCCGAAATAGTTCAGCGACAGGTCATAGCGCATTTCTTCCTCGCTGAAGACCACTTTTTCCAACTCGCTGCCGCCAGCGCCACCGTGTTCCTTTGCCAGGGTGATGCATGCATACCCGTGCTCGGCCTTGAGCGCCTGCCAGCTACGCGCCAGCGCCAGATCCTGGTTGAAATCCAGCCCGTGGCGCGCTTGACCGGCGTACCGTGGGGCGTGTTCGGCCAGCCAGCTTTTTGCGCTTTCGCGATAGTGCTCCAGAGAGTCGCTCATAAGGGTGTCCGCCGTTATCCGTGGTTCGCCGTTTCCAGCCCGATTTCGCTCAACAGGCACTCACGCCAGTAATGAACACTGCCAAGCTCCAGCGCCAGACTGCGCGAGCGGCGGTAGTGGTGATGGGGCATGGCTTCCCATGTGACACCCATGCCTCCGTGTACGTGCAAGCCTTCTTGGGCGATGTAGTCATAGGCGTTGGTAGCAGCGATACGCGCTGCGGCGCTTAGTTGACGTCTGTCCGCCAGGCCAGCGTCCCAGGCCTGAACCGCCTCGCTGACGCAGCCCCTGGCGATTTCCAGCAGGCAATAAGCTTCGGCGAGTTTGTGCTTGATCCCTTGGAAACTGCCGATCTGCTGACCGAAGGCTCGGCGCTCACGGGCATAGTTGCAGGCCATGTCAAGGCTGCCCTGAGCCCCACCGATCTGCTCGCTGGCACAGGCGAGGGCGGCTACGCTGGCAGTGTCGAGCAGTGTTTCGATGCCCCCAAGCCGCGTGGCCGGAACCTGACTGAACTGCAGCGCCGCTGCGGCACGCGGATTGTCAAGCGTGTTGCATATGTGGCGTGTGACGCCTGGGTGCGACAAGTCGACCAGGTAAAGGCCGTTACCCTGTTCACCCTGAGCCTGGACAAGCGCGACCTGGGCAACATTGGCGAAGGCAGCTAGGGCCTTTTCGCCCTGCAGTACACCCCTGCGTTCCTGCATCGACAAGCTGCTTGCCAAGCCACTGTCCAGTGGGTCTGACAGGGCCAGACAGGCGATCTTGCTCCCGTTGGCCAGCGCTTCGATCAGGGGATGCCAGTCGCCCTCATTGTTTTGCAACGCCCGGGCGGCCACGGCATTGCCAATCAATGGCAGTGAGGCGGTAACGCGCCCGGTTTCCTCGCAGAGCACGCTTAGCCCGCTCCACCCAAGGCCCAGGCCCAGGCCCCCATCCTGCTCTGCGACCGCCACGCTGGGCCAGCCTTGATCGACGGCGTGCCGCCACAACAGCAGATCGAAGCTGGCGGGGGTGTCAAGTAACGATTTCAGGTGCTCGGGCGTGGCCTGGTCATTGAGCAGGCGCCTGGCCTGTTCGCGGATCGAAGCGAGACTTTCAGCGTGTTCTTCTTGCATTCAAATGCTCTCAAATGGGCGTGAAAAGAGGTAAATGGACGTCATCGATCACCTCGAAGACCACGCGTACCCGCTGGCCGATGAAGGCTGATTCTGGCGGGCAACCGATAATGTTGGTGGTCAGCTGCAGGCTTTCATGGTCATCCAGCGATACGATCGCCACGGCATACGGCACGGGTTGTTCAGGCGACCACGCTTGATAGTTGATCGTCAGAGCCTCGATCGATCCCAAGCCTGAAACGGTCTGCGGCGCCAGGTTTCTGCTCAAGCATTGCGGGCAGATGATCCCTGGCGGATGCAGCCAGTGACCGCAGTCGCTACAGCGCAGAAAACGCAATTGACCGTCGGCCCCGCTGGTCCAGAAAAATCGGTTGAGATCGTCCAGCTGTGGCAGGACACGTGTGAAGGCAGCGCTCATGGGAATCTCCAGCGTCAACGGGGAAGGCGAACATCATGCTTGAGCTCGGGCAACGCATGCCACCGCGAGTCGATCGCTGCCTAAAACTAACATGTTGTTATTTCTAGTGGATCTAGAGCAAAGATGCAAGAGCCAGCTGGCGGGATGACTGATGGACTAGAGACCCCAGCCTGCGCAGGGTTGCCGAAACTGGATAGTGTATTGTATAAGCTGACATAGGGTCAGTTACGTACGCCGTTAGCTTTAGACTAATCACTCAGGAGAATCAGCATGTCGAACAGTCTCGTAATCGTAACCGGCGCCGCAGGGGCGCTTGGCCGTGTGGTTGCCAAGGCATTTCTGGCGCAAGGCCGTCCGGTCCTGCTGGCCGATTGCAGCGAGCAGGCGTTGCGGTCTGTTTATGAAGGCACCGGGGGCGACAAGCATTTCCTGGTGGTCGACCTGACTGATGCCGCTGCGACTCAGGATGCGCTGGGTAACGCGCTGCAGGTCCATGGGGCGGCCGGAGTGCTGTGTAACATCGCCGGGGGTTTTGCCATGGGCAGTGAGGTGCATGACCCCGACGGGACGGTCTGGCAGCAGATGATGGAGCTGAACGTCGCGACCGTGCTTAACACCTGTCGAGCCGTCGTGCCAGGCATGTTGGAAGCAGGTGAAGGAAAAATCATCAACGTCTCGGCTGCCTCCGCCATTTCCGGCAAGGGCTCGATGGGCGCGTATTGCGCAGCCAAGAGCAGCGTAGCGCGGATCACCGAATCCATGGCCCAGGAACTGCGTGAGCGCGGCATCAACGTCAACGCCGTAGCACCTAGCATCATTGACAGCCCAGCCAACCGTGGCGCGATGCCCGATGTGGATCCGGCTTTGTGGGTGTCGCCGCAGCAGTTGGCGGCGGTGTTCGAATTTCTGGCGAGCGATGCGTCCAGCGCACTCAACGGTGCGGTCATTCCGGTGGTAGGGCTGTCCTGATCCCGGCGTACGTTAGCTTGATAAAAGGTGGGCGTCGTCCCAGCTGAATGTGGGACGCCAAACCAGTGCAAACAGATGGTTTACGGGTTGTTCACGGGAGAGGCTATGTACGATGTCATGAAGGGAGTGCGGGTAATAGAAGTAGCGGAACATACCTATGTGCCAGCCGCGGCGATGGTGCTGGCCGACTGGGGCGCGGACGTCATCAAGGTGGAACGCGCCCAGGGTGGCGATGCATCCCGACACATGCGGTTGCCTGGGGCTGACGGGCGGGTCAATCCATTTTTTGAGACCGGCAACCGAGGCAAGCGCGGCATCGCTCTGGACCTGACCCACCCAGACGGTCGCGAGCAATTGTACAAGCTGATCGAAGGCGCGGACGTATTCCTTACCAACTTGCGCGCCGACGCGCGGGCCAAGCTGGGCATCGAGCCGCAGGAACTACTCAAGCGCAATCCGAGGTTGATCTATGCGCGTGGTACCGGCTACGGCCTTCAGGGTGCCATGTCCAACGACGGCGGCTTCGACTACCCGACCGCCTGGTGCCGGGCCGGTGCGGCCTTCAACCAGACGCTCCCTGATCAGCCTCCGCCCAAACAGCCCGGCTCGATTGGCGACCTCACCGGCGGCGTGACGCTGGCTGGGGCAATCGCTGCGGCGTTGTTTCGTCGTGAGCGCACCGGCAAGGGGGCGGTAGTCGACAACGCGCTGTATATGGTAGGTACTTATCTGATGTCGCAGTCGCTGCTGGCCACCAGCATCGGGGCCGCCACAATCCCTATCGAGACCCAGGCAAATAGCTCGTTCGCGCTGGCCAACAACTACCGCACCCGCGACGGGCGCTGGTTGGCACTCTGCGTGTTGATGGAGAAGTGGTGGCCCGATTTCGTTTCGCATATCGAGCGGCCGGCGCTGCTCACCGATCCAAGGTTCAAGGATGCGGCGGCGCGGCACGCCAACTCGCGCGCCCTGGTGGGTGAACTGAACGAAGTGTTCGCCACGCGCAATTACGCAGATTGGTGCGAGCGCTTCAAAACGTTGGAAGGCGTCTGGGCGCCTGTCCAGAATCCGGCTGAAGTCTTGGCCGATCCTCAGGCCCTCGAGAATGGTTTTATCAGCGCGGTAGATATCGATGAGCAAAGCCAGTACATGGTGGGCGTGTCGCCGGCGCAGTTCGACGAGCAGCACATCGGCAGGCTCACGGCAGGGCCCCGCTTCGGTCAGCACACCGATGAGGTGTTGCGAGAGGTCGGCGTGAGTGATGCACAGCTCGCCGCCATGCGCGACGCCGGCGTTATTCGATAGGGATCGTCGGGCCCCACAATGGCCCCGCACGTTTATCCCCGGGGCAGCGCTGTCAACTGACAACCACGCTGCCGATGCCGAAGCTTAAGTTGTTGGCCACGAGCAACCGCTGACTAGCGGCCCTTCCACTGGGGCGTGCTTTTGTCCTGAAACGCACGCACGCCTATCAGTAGATCTTCCGAAGCCTGTAGGCGCACGCACGCCGCTTCAACGTCGAGGCGCAGTTGCGCCTCGTCCTGCGTCAGCGCCTTGCGGGCTATCTGCAGCGTTTCCTGGATGGCCAACGGTGCATTAGCGGCAATCTGTCGGGCCAGGCCCAGGCTGGTTTGAAGCACCTGATCATCATCCACTACATGATTGACCAGTCCAAGTGACGCCGCCCGTTGCGCCTCCAGGCGATTGCCTGTCAACAGCAGCTCCATGGCCAACGCAGGAGCTATGCGCCGCATCAGCCGATAAATGCCGCCTGCACCCGCGATCAGCCCGAGCTTGACCTCAGGCAGGGTGAAGCTGGCGTTTTTGCCTGCGACGATCAAGTCACACGCCAAGGCCAGTTCCGTGCCCCCGCCCGATGCTGCGCCGCGAACGGCTGCAATCCAGGGTTTGCGTCGCGCTCGGTGTATCAGGCCTCCCATACCCGCCTGACCGACGACGATTTGCTCGCCGATGCCCCGAGCGATGTCATCGAGGTCAGCTCCAGCGCAAAATGCAAGTGGTCCTTCACCGGTCAGGATCACTACGCGAATCTGTGGGTCGGCCTCAGTGCTTTCGACCAACCGAGCCAGAGCACGAGAGCTGTTGACGTCGATGGCGTTGCGTTTGTGCGGACGGTTCAGGGTAATCAGCGCGATGCGGTCCTGCAGCTGCTGGCAAATGACATCCTGAGTCATGTTCACTTCCGGTTCGGGTGATGGCAATAGCTGATGATATGACAGTTATAGTCGCTTAGGTAGTCGCCGCCAGCTTTGGTTGACACAGGCCTTGGCATCGGGCCACCCCGGCCGCTATGGCGCACTGCGCCTTTTCAAATGCCGCGGTCGAGCACTCGGTCTATGCCGCCACTGACCAGACATTGCAACAGTGCGTCACGCTCACGCGGTTCGAGAGACTGTTGCGTGAGCCAGCCGGGCGCGCTGGTGAGCAAGTGAGCGATAATGGCTGCGTCTGCCACCGCCCTGGGGCCCAGACAGGCGGCGGAGGGTCTCAAAAGCGCGAACAGCGAACGCTCGTAGTGTTCGCGCAGCGGTCGGACCTGCTCTCGCTGCTCACCATTGAGACAACCAATGTCACGCTCCACCAGACGAAAGTGGCAGGGCATTTCAAGATGCAGCTTCAGATGTGCCTGGATAATGGCCGGCAACAAGCCCTGCCTGGCAGGGGCCCGCTGTTCAATGCAGTCCAGCACAGCCATCAGCTCCTCGTAAAACTCTTCGATCACGTCGAGCAACAGGTGCTGTTTGCTCGGGTAGTGATGATAAAGCGAGCCGACCGACAGCCCTACGTGGCTCGCCAGCTCCCGCATGCCCACTTGTCCGAAGCCCTTTTCGGCGAAGAGCTCCAGCATTTTTTCGCGGTGTCCGTTAATGCGTGAACACCGCTCATGCTTATCGAGTTTGGCGCCTTGGACATCCCCGACATTGCGCACCCGCGAAGGAGGGCGATTATCGCTCTGGTTGGCGCTGATTTGCGACGGGTTCATAAGGTTGTCCTTGCGCGGGCACAGGTCGGCGGTGAATCACCGGCCACGATCGAGTAGGGCTCGCAGTGCCGTTTGCGCTTGCTCGCTGGCCAGTCGTTCAATGAAGGAGAGGTTCTCCTGGCGAATAGTGTTTTCCAGTTCCGCGATTGACGACTGCCGCAACATATGGCGGGTCAGTCGCAACGACTCCTCAGGCAACAGCAGCAAGCGCCGTGCGCATGCTTGAGCAGCCTCAAGGCACTGGTCACCGTCAGCGAACATCTCATTGGCCACGCCCCAGGCGACCGCCGTTTCGCCGTCAAAACCTTCACCCCATAACAGCAGACGCGCCGCGCGTGCCTGCCCGAGCAAGCGGGGTAAGAGGAGGGTGGCGCCGAATTCCGGGCATAGCGCCAGGTTCACGAACGGCATGCGTAACCGGGCATCATGCGTGACCAACACTTGGTCGCAGTGCAACAGCAGCGTCGTGCCAATCCCTATGGCTGCGCCGCAGACCGCAGCAATGAGCGGTTTTTGCAGGTGGATGACCACACGCATCAGCCGAAAGGCCGGGCTATCCAGATGGGTTGGCGGATGCGTCAGAAAGTCCGCCAGATCGTTGCCGCTGGTGAAACATGAGGTTCCTCCGGTAATGACGATTACTCGTGTGTGCTCGTCATCGTCTGCAGCCAGCAACATGTCCGCGAGTTGCGTGTACATGCTGTTATTCAAGGCGTTGAGCTTATCGGGGCGGTCAAACTTGATGGTCAGCACGCCTTCATTGCGATGTTGCTTGATCAGGTCGTCCATCAGGCGCTCGGGTCGATGTGGGTGTACCGCACTCTAAGCGTCAGACCCGCATCGCGGCTATGACCAAACCCGTCAGAAACCGTGCTTTTTTTTGCCATCTGGCAACTCCCGCTCGCGATTTCTTCTTTGAAAAGTTTCTAAAGTCCTCCGCTGCGTAGCTCGTTGCAAATGTGCATGCGCCAGAGCAGCTTACGAAAATTCAAATGGCGTACGCACGCTTCGAAGCCTCTGAGTGCGCCCAATGAAAGGTATTCAAAAAAACCGGACAACAGACTGATTGCGCAGTTGTCCTTTCAGACCTGTTCGTGAGGTTGGTTTTGGATCAAGGTAAATGAAGGAAATGTCAGGCCGCTGAGTTATGTGGATGGCCGATTCCTAAGCGCTATCACTTTTTCAACGCGTGCATAGCCTGAGAGGTTGCAGGATGATCAAAGTCAGTGTTCGTTATCCGTATCAGGAGGGAGACAAGTTCGATCTGGGTACTACCGCGATAAGCACATGCCCCTTGTCCAACAGCACATGGCTGAATATTTGAGCAGGTACACGATAGACAAAAGCATTTCGGGCAATAGCCCAGACTCACCCCCCGTTTACATCGCCATGTGCCACCTGTTCTGCGACTCGATCGAAGCTTTTCAGCACGGCTTCGGGCCGCACGCTGAAACAATATTCGCTGACATCGCGAATTATACGCACATCGAACTGGTGATCCAGATCAGCGAGGTGGTCGGCCGGGGCTAGCAGGTGCCCAAGCTTGGATTCGCGCTGATGAAGCATTCGATCAACGATGCCCGCAGCGCGATGGGGCAGCCGCCGGCAAGGGTTCGAACATGCCTTTTCTCGCACCGTCGCGCCGGCTGTGGGAGTTCTACTCCTGCCACGTCTCAGTCCACGCTATGAGTATCGACCATCACCTTGAGCCTGGCCATTTCGCCGTTATATTCACCGGCTATGATCTTGCAGCGCCACCGCAAGCGGCAACGGGGCGGCCGTTTGCCGGTAAAGCCTGTTCCAAGCACACCGAGGGAATGACTTTGGTCGGCGATCGGGCCGTAGAGCTTTTGGTTGATGAGCACTGCGGCAACGGGTTGAGAAGAAGAGGACAGTTACTTTGAAGAATTGTCGCGTCCGAGGCAATCCTAAATGTCTGGCAACCAAAGCGTTTGCCGGTGCGGCCGAACCCGCAGATGACCTCGTCAGCGGCGATGAGGACGTCGTGCGGGCGACAGACTTCCTAGAGACGTTCCCAGTATGTGACTGGCGCCACAATCACTCCGCTGGCGCCCATTACTGGCTCTGCGACGAACGCGGCGACGGTCTGGGAATCTTCGCGCAGAATCAGCTCTTCAAGCCCGCCTTGGGCAGTAAAGGGTTGCGGTAGAACGTGTCGGCCACGCGCTGTTGGGCGGCAATCACGTCGCTGGTCAGCGGGTAATGCACCCCCTAGCGCTGACGAGCCAATGGCTGAACCCAGACCGTCACCGGCACTTTGGTGTCGTCACTCAATAGTTTCGCGACTTCCTGTTGATGGTCTCTGGCATAGCGTTCAGTGCTGTCGAGTTCGCGCAGTACCGTCGCCAAGGTTTCCGGATAGCTCTTGGCGAACGGCCTTGGCGCGATGTAGAAGCTTGACTGGATCGGCAGGCTGCGGGCCGTGATCAAAGGGCGCGCGCCGCTCGATTGCTCGGTGTCGGCCAGGCGTGGATCGGGCACGACCCAAGCCGCGACATCCCCACGCTCGAACGCGGCACGGCCCTCGCTGTAGCCCAGATACGCTTCCTCCACATCGCCCAGTTTTAAATTCGCCTCTTCCAGCGCTGCGATCAGCAGGTACTGGCCCGCAGACCCTTTGGCCACCGCGATGCGCTTGCCGCGTAGGTCCGCCAGGGTTTTCGCGGTTGAATCCTTGGGCACCACAATCGCGTAGTTGTCCTGATAGGGCTCGCTATAGCCCACGTAGGTCACATCAGGCCCTGCGCCCGCCTGAGCAAAGACCGGCGGGGTTACGCCTACGAAACCGACGTCGATATCTCCGGCGTTTATACCTTCAACCAGAGGCGGACCAAACGCGAACTCCTGCCAGACCACTGTGACGTTATGGGCGGGGAGAGCCTTTTCCAACGTTCCGCGGTTTTTCAGGACCACCAGGCTATTGCCTTTCTGGTAGCCGACGCGAACGGTCTGAGGGTATTCGGTTGCGGCCTGCGCGGTGCTTGCGCACAGGCCAGCCAGATGGGCGGCGACAACCACGAGCGCTGCCTTGAATGGGGTCTGCATGATTCACGCTTCACGAACGGGAGGGCCGTCAGCGTAGCCAGTCATGGCACCGTGTCATAAATATTGAAAACACATAAGCTTAGACAGACGTCGCAAGGCGGCGGATATCGAATGAACTAACGGTGAGGACGCTCTTGCTGACGCGCCGGAGTCATCGACTCGACAACCGCATCAAGACCCACTGTTCGAACCCAGTCAGAAACACCAATGAACTGTTCAGATCAGTTCAGTTGACCGCTCTATTCTGCGGTTTTCCAGCGTATTCAGTGCTTTTTTTGCTGGCATGTTACCTGCTCTATCGCTTGCGCCCAATTCTCAATGCCTGCTGCAAGGCGTTGAATCATGCCTCAAGCAGTAGCAACGAATGAAAGGAAGTAAACTCTCCAGAATCAGATCGCGTGGTCGGCTGCCAACCTCAGTCGGTGCCGGCGCGACATTTTTCTTGATCGGGCCTGTGTCAGCTCAATCCAGTTCTGCCACTCGCAACCAGTCCCACCTCGCTTGATAGCTCAACGCCTTTTTGCGGAATTGATCCGGCTGAGGAAAATTCGGATTCATGCGCAGAATACCGTGCTCAAGTTCATCCAGCCCATGGGCCGCATACAGCTCGCCGCTGTCGACGTCCAGGCCGATGCAGGTCGAGCAGATCAGAAAGCGGTCGATGCCCTCTTTCGCTGAATGCAAAGGTGGGTAACAGCGCCAAATCGATCCGCGAACCACAGGTGCACACGTGCCTGGTTTCTCACTTCCACCTTAAAGTCCAGATCCTGAAAGAGCATTCGCGCAGCGACAATGACCCGGTTCTCGGCATCCCATGACAGGTCTTCATCGATGTAGAAAACATCGTAGTCATTCACGCCCCAAGCCACTGGGCGGGCACAGATTCGATTCCAGACGGCTTGAAACAAACACCCCGCAGTAAGCATGGGCTGATTGAGCCCAAGCGAGGGGAGACGCGCAACGATTTGCGCATTGATGTCATTGGACATGGCGATTTGATGAAACTGTAGACAGTCAGTGTCATGGAGATTTCCCGGTTGGAGCCTCTTTTGCAAGGCTGTTATGAAGACGCCCCGCGACCTTCCAGCACGGCCGCGAACCTCTTGCGTGTTTGCAAGAACAGTACCGTCACCATCGCTGGTAGCCTGCCTTGCGTGTCAGAATCTTGGGCACGATGAGCCGTCCTAAAGTGTTGGATGAGCAGCAGCGTATGCAGGAGAGGTGTTGTGCAACGCACATTAGCGTTGCTGACCCACAGGCCGTTTAACGTTGACCACGCTAGCGAGCGTATCTAAGAGGAGCGAATGCAAAATGATTGTTGCACTGATGGTCGATGTGGATGGAGCGCTCGTTCGCGGTCGACCCAAAGATGGCAGAGGCTGGGCATCTGACCTCGAAGCTGACCTTGGAATGAGCCAGGTTGATCTGCAAAAGGCGTTCTTTGTCCCGTACTGGAATGACATTGTCACCGGGCGGCGAGGGCTTGCTGAGCTGTTGAAGGCTGCGCTGGAGACAATCGCTCAGGATGTGTCCCATCACGATTTGATCGACTACTGGTTCGCCAACGATGCGCGTCTGGACCAGGCCTTGATTGCAGGCCTGGATCGCCAGCGTGAGCGGGGCATCAAGGTCTACCTGGCAACCAACCAGGAGCATTTGCGTGCGGAGTTGCTGGCCTTGTCGATGGAACTGGCAGCGAAGGGCGCGCATGCCGAGGACGCGCCTAAAGGGCTTTTGCGCATCACAACCTCGTCGATTTTTGCGGAATTCTGTCTGGCGGATGCGCTTGTCGGTTTCCTCAAGCGTTATCCCGCAACGTGTTGATCTGCAGATCGCCGACCGCGCGGTTAACCTGGCCGAAGATGGAATCGACCTTGCCATCCGAGTGACAAACTCACTTGATCCGAACCTGATCGCCCGCAAGCTCGGCGAGTGTGCTTCAGTGATCTGCGCCAGTCCTTCCTACCTGAAAGCCAACGGAACACCGTCGCATCCCCGTGATCTG
>DASVUK010000035.1:0-34586 GCA_036387095.1 Pseudomonas sp. | reverse complement strand
CGTGGCTGATTTCCTTGCACGCACGCGCCACCACTTCGATCAGGAAACGCAGATCGGCAGGAGTGTTGTTGCTGCGGGTCTGCTCAATCAAATAGCGACTCAGGGTAACGCGGGACATGGAGAGCTCCGAATATGGGGGATAAAAACCCGCGCAGTTTAACGCGAGTGGGGACGTAATACTGCCCATAAGACTGGGTTAACACCCATTGAGTTCACGTGTCAGCAGAGCGTAGCTGGAAATCGCGGAAACGGGTGAACCCTGCACAACGCTGCGGGCACCCCTTCATTCGCGAAAGCGGCGTGTCAGATATCCGACGGTCTGGATGTGGCAGCCGCTTTCCGGAGAGGGTTGTTTACTCAGGTTTTGGGTGGCGTCGCCCGTAGGGTACTCAGCGCCATCCAGCCCAGGAAGATCACGCCGAATATCAGCACGGCCCACAACCCCGCGCGTTTCCAGTCGATTCCCGGCGCCAATGGCACCGGCTCAGGTTGCGGTGCAATCACCACCGGTGCGCTAGCAGGTTCGGCTTTGCCCAATGTGTTCATTTTTTGCGCGCTGTAATCGGGAATAAGCGTCGACAGCGGCAGGTTAGCGGCCTTGGCAGCGGGATTGCCGATGGCCAGGGTAAACGGGCCATTGCCTCGCGCCAGGAACACGAGTTGTGTGGCGCGCACGGCAAAGCGCACATGCGGCGCTTCGTTGCCCAATCCACCGCCACGCTCGTCGACTTCCAGCTTCAGTTGGCGAACCACCTCGCCGGGCAACAGCAGTTCATCCTGCACAACGTCTTGCCCATTCTGGGTCAGGCGATACAGCAAACCACTGCTCACGGGTTGCCATGAATCCTGATCGCCGCGACGTCCATACAAGGTGCCCGGCGCCAGACTGTTGGCCTGGGCGATATCAAATTTCAAACGCTCGACAGGCAGGCCGACGGGCAGTTGCCATACATATTCACCCGGCTTTGCAACGCTGCCGCTCAGCGGCGATGACCAGGTCAACGGCAGTTCTGCCTGCTCGACGCTGGCACTTAGCAGTTGTGCCGAGGTCAGATTCGGCGCCGTCTGCGGCGCGTTCCACAGCAGACGCAGGTAGCGCGCCGGGCGGCCGGGCAATGGGACTTCCCGCTGCTCGACCAGTTCGTCAGCGAAGGAAAGGCGCGCAACTTGTCCGTCACCCCAGGCTTGCCAGTGTTGCAGGTCGTCGCTGGCTTCGATGCTGAAGCGTTGGAAACCTTCGTGTTCGGTGCTCCAGTCGATAATCAGTGACTCCAGTGGCGCCTTGATTGCACTGGTGTCCAACAGCCAGCCGCGCAGCACTTCTTCGCCGGCCTCTATATCACTTTGCGGCTGCACTTCGACCACCGTGCCGCTGGCCGTGCGTTGGACGCGGATGCCGGGTGCCGCTTCTATGTTGTCGGCGGCGCTGTAAAGGGGAAACCACTTCACTGCGGTCGACGAGGGGGCTTCGTGATGCAGCGCCGCCCTTTCAGTCAGCGCATACGCCTGGGCCTGCCCCTCACTGTTGAACACTCGCAGATCGCCGATGGCGTTCTGGCGCGAGTTCAACTGGACGCTAAGGGGTAAATCAACGCGATACCATGGGCCTTCGCCGGTCAGCTTGAGGGGTGTCTTGCTGGCAAAATCACCCAGGTTGTCCTGTGCGCTCACCAATGTCGTTGCAAGCAACGCGGCACCCAGAACAACAGTGTTGAGCAGCTGACGACTCACGAACGCGATCCTTATGGGGTAGTTGGCTCGGGATTGAGTGAGCCGTCTTTAATGGGTGCCGATGTTTTCGGCGGCAATGGTGCGAAATATCCCACCACTAGTAGCAAAACGCCAACCCCAATAAAGGAAACGATCCGTGCCATGCCGCCGCGATTGCTCAGTTCGACAAAGAACAGCTTGGCAACCACCACGCCAATCAGCACGGCGCCCGCGATCCAGACTTCACGCCGGCTACGCACATGCCCGCCGATCATCAACGCCAATGCCATCAGCGTCCAGACGATGGACAGACCGGCCTGCACCTGCATCGATTCAAGCAGTGAGTCGATAGCCCAAGGCACGCCGCCCCAGTGGTGAGCGCTGCGGGTGACCATGGTGCTGAACAGCACGAAGAGCGATGCACCGGCACTCACTTGGGCGGCGAGTTGTGCATGGCGCTCGGTTATGCCCAGTTGCGGCAGCATTTTGCGCGTCCAGATAAATACGCCCATCAATGCAAACAGCAGCCCCAGCTCCAGCGGATTGAGCAGCGGCAGGTAGGGCAGCGGATCAGCCGTGCCGTCGCTCAAGCCGTTGGCCAGCCAGAACCAGCCGAGCATCAACAGCGCCAAAGGCGCGGCGACCCAGACGCGGTATTGCTTCGGATAGGCAGCAATCGGCCATGGCCAGTTACGCGACGACGTCATCGCCAGCAAGTACATGCTTGGCAGCAACGCCCAGCCGAGCCAGCGCCAGGCATTGTAATGTTCGGACAGTTGCGCCACGGCATGGCTCAGTTCCAGCGCGAGCACGCTGATCGCCAGCCAGCAACCCAATACGTGAGCGAGACTGCGTGGGGTATGAGGGAGCCTGTCCGCCAGTTTCTTCAACGACAGCAGGTGAACCGCAAGCACTGCGATCCAGCCCAGCCAGGCCCAATTCGCAAAAAGGTGGTCGCTGGATACCCAACTGATCAACATCAGCACGCCGCTCACTGGCGTCAAGGTCAGGGTCAGCGTGGCCAGAGCCGGCCAGCGCAGGCGCAGGGCGATGACTGTCCAGAGCGCAGCGCTGGTGGCGGCGAGCAGCAGCAACGAAGTGATCAGCAGGTCGTCGGGCATGAAGCGCAGCGCCGCAACGGTCAGCGACAGCCCCCACCAACCGCCGCCCCAAACAATAAGCAGCGGCGACAGGTAATGACTGTTGAGCGGTCCGGACACGTTGATGCGCTGCACGATCAGGGCGCTGATCAAACCCGCCAGCGCGATGATCATAGGCGTCCAGAAATCTCCGTGGGCTAACAACGGCGAGTACCAGGCGTTCATTTCATTGAGGAACATCAATCCGGCCGCGGCTTGCAGTAACAGCCCGAAGATGCGCGCCAACAGACGTTGCTGACGCAGGCCCAGCCAGAATACGGCTGCGCCTTCGATGGCCCAGGCGCAGGTGGTCCATTGCGCATCCAGGCCCAATGGAATGGCCAGCGTCGTGAACACCACGCCCAGCGCCAGACAGGTTTCCACCAGAAGCAAGGCGCGCCCCGGCGCACGTCCGGCCAGCAGGCGCGCGATGCCCATATAAAGAAGACCCAACGCCAGCGCGCTGAATGCTGCGCCAAATTCCATGGTGTGTGTCAGCGCGTATTGCAGGCCGAAGCCCGCAATGGGTGTGCCGAACAACAAAGTGCCGTCAACATAATCGCCTTGGCGACGGGACCAGCGCAGCATGGCTTCGCGGCTGTCGTCATCGGGTGCGCTGCTCGACTCGCGCAGCTTGTGACGGGCAAACAGCAGGCCGATGACCAGATACATCAGGAAGAACAACACCAGAAAGGGTTCGGTGGTCCAGAACAGCTCCGGTGTGTAGGCACGCATGCCCCACGCCACGCCGATGCCAAAGGTGCCGAAGAAACCGATGAGGTTCAGTAGACGCCAGGCCTTGAACCAGGCGATGGCGAAAATGCCTGCATTGAGCAGGGCGAAGTAGCTGAACAGCGCGACATGGCTACCTTGCCCGGTAGACGACAGGACAGGCGCCGCAAAACCCCCCAGTGCCGCCGCGCAGGCCAGGGTCAGGGCATTTTGCGTGACTGCCAGCATCGTGCAGAACACCGTCACAACGACCAGAAGCCCAAAACCCAAGGTGGGATCGAGCAAATCGTGAACCTTCATTGCGCCAAACACCGTCAGGTACAACACGCCGATACCGGCACCTTGCATCATCAGGGCGAAAGGCCCGTTGCGTTGCCGCAGCCACCAACCCAAACCCAGCAAGGCCAGTGCGCTGGCCGCCACCCCGGCGTAACGGGCTTCAATCGGCACGACCATGCCTTCTGTGGCATAGCGCAGCAAAAAGGCCAGGCCGAGAAACAGAAGAACCACACCGACGCGCAGTACGGTATTAACGCCTAGCAGCCAGTCCCGTGCTTTCTCAATGGCCTGGTCAAGCAGATTCGGGCCGATGGGTTCGGGCTTTGGCTCAGGCTCCGTGGCTTGAGCGCGCGTTAAAGGCGCTGCGGGCTGCGGCCATTGCGAGTGAGCCTGTGCCTCATCCGGCAGGTCCCAAATCAGCTCCGGCCCGGCTGAGCTGGTCGCGACGATGACGGCATCATCCGGCAACGGTGCAGGGTCATGCGCCGGTTCGGCGTGGGTGAACGGGGAAGTGGGCGGGAATTCCAGATGAGTCATGCGCTGTTGCAGGGACTCGATGTGCTTTTGTGCTGCGTCGAGTTGTTCGCGCTGTTGCGCTGATTGATTGCGCAGCCTCGTCAGGCGAATACTCAGCCAGGCCGTCCAGCCAATGGCAATCGCCACGCTGCTGTTCATCCAGGGAGAGAAAATGTCTTCGGTAAGGTAGCCCAGGGCGCCAAGCCCAATCACCAGCAAAATCCATTGCACGCCGGGACATCCTTTTCGGTCAGTAATCGTTCAGGGTGAACGCTGCGGCGCAGTATAGCGATACGGTGAGCAATGGTGTGCTCGGGGATTCGTGGGGGCGGGCTTGCTCGCGAAAGCATTGCCACAGTCATTCAGACATTTGCCGACTGTCGCTGCTTTTTCGCGAGCAAGCCCGCTTCCACTGGCTCTGGCTTTAGTCCAGTGCCTTCCAGATTTCACCCGCATATTCGCGAATGGTTCGGTCCGAGGAGAACCAGCCCATGCGTGAGGTGTTCAGCACAGCCGAACGCCACCATTCCTTGGAGTCGTGCCATTTGGCCTCGACCTTGGCCTGAGCGTCCCAATACGAGTCGAAGTCGGCGCAGACCAGGAAACGGTCGTAAGCCAGCAACTGATCGACAAGGCCGACATAACGGTTCGGGTCATCCGGCGAGAACACCCCGCCCCGAATCGCTTGCAACACGTCATTGAGTCGACCGGACGCCGCCGCTGCCGCGTAGGCACTGAAGTCCCCAACCTGCTTGTGAGCTTCGACCTCCTGGGCCGTCATGCCGAAAATGAACATGTGCTCAAGACCGACCTGCTGGCTCATTTCCACGTTGGCGCCATCGAGCGTGCCGATGGTCAGCGCGCCGTTGAGGCCGAACTTCATGTTGCTGGTGCCTGAAGCCTCAAGGCCTGCCGTAGAAATCTGTTCGGAAAGGTCCGCCGCCGGGATGATGCTTTCCGCCAGGCTGACGTTGTAGTTGGGCATGAACACCACTTTGAGCAAGCCGCGCACGGTTGGGTCGTTGTTCACGGTCCGCGCGATGTCGTTGGTCAGCTTGATGATCAGTTTGGCCGAGTGGTAGCTGGCCGCCGCCTTGCCCGCGAAGATCTTCACACGCGGCACCCAGTCAGTGCCTGGCTCGGCACGGATGGCCTGGTACAGCGCAACGGTGTGAAACAGGTTCAACAGTTGGCGCTTGTATTCGTGAATGCGTTTGACCTGCACGTCGAACATGGCCGCCGGGTTGACCACGATGCCAAGGCGCTCGTTGATGATCGCTGCCAGGGCGCGTTTGCTGTGAAGGCGCTGATCGGCGAACTGTTTGCGAAACGAACTCTTGTCAGCAAAGGGCTCCAGTTCGATCAGGCGCGTCTCGGCGCTGTCGAGCACTTCATCACCCAAGGCTTCCTTGAGCATTTCAGTGAGCTTGGGGTTGGCCTGGAACAACCAGCGACGGAAGGTGATGCCGTTGGTTTTGTTGTTGATCCGTTCGGGATACAGCTTGTGCAATTCGGCGAACACCGTCTTGCGCATCAGTTGCGTGTGCAACGCCGACACGCCATTGACGCTGTGGGAGCCGAGGAACGCCAGGTTACCCATGCGCACGCGGCGGCCGTTGTCTTCTTCGATGAGCGAGACTGCGCGCAGCACGTCAAAATCGTGAATGCCTTTGGCGCGTAACGTATCGATATGCTGGGCGTTGATCATGTAAATGATCTGCATGTGACGCGGCAGCATCCGCTCCATCAAGCCCACGGACCAGGTTTCCAGCGCTTCGGGCAACAAGGTGTGGTTGGTGTAGGCCAGCGTGCCTACCGTGATTTTCCAGGCGGTGTCCCATGCAATGCCGTGGTTGTCGATTAACTGGCGCATCAGCTCGGCCACGGCGATGGACGGGTGCGTGTCGTTCATCTGGATCGCCGCATGATCGGCCAGGTCCAGCAGCGTGGCGTGCATGTTCAGGTGCCGACGCAGCAAATCCTGCAACGATGCCGATACGAAGAAGTATTCCTGACGCAGACGTAATTCCTGGCCGGCTTCAGTGGCATCGTTGGGGTACAGCACGCGGGAAATACTCTCGGCCCGCACGACCTCGGCCACCGCGCCGAAGTGATCCCCGGCGTTGAAGCGCTCCAGGTGCAGATCTTCCACGGCCCGGGCGCGCCACAGGCGTAGCGTGTTCACGCTCTTGCCGCGCCAGCCGACCACTGGCGTGTCATAGGCAATGGCCCGCACGGTTTCCGAAGGGCGCCATACCTGGTGCGGTTCACCCGCATCGTTGATTACGGTTTCGACGCTGCCACTGAAGCCGATGGGGTAAACCACTTCCGGGCGTTCAAATTCCCATGGGTTACCGAAATCGAGCCAGTTTTCCGTTTGCTCCTGCTGCCAGCCATCGACAATCGCCTGACGAAACAGCCCGTGTTCGTAGCGAATACCGTAGCCGTGCCCGGCGATGCCCAGGGTCGACATGCTTTCCATGAAGCAGGCGGCCAGACGACCAAGGCCGCCGTTGCCCAGCGCTGCGTCGGGTTCGAGCAGGCGTATGCGTTCGATGTCCACACCCAGTTCGGTCATGGCTTCGCGAGCGATTTCCAGCAGGCCAAGGTTGCTCAGGCTGTCATACAGCAAGCGCCCGATGAGGAACTCCAGAGACAGGTAATAGACGCGTTTTTGCACCTTGCGATAAATCAGCCGGGTGTGGTCCATCCAGTGTTCGACCATATGGTCGCGAGCGGCCAGTGCCACCGCTTCGAACCAGTCATGCTCAAAGGCATGGTCGGGATCCTTGCCCACCGCATAGGTGAGTTTAGCGAGAACAGCGGCGCGGAAAGCAGCCACCTCCGCGTCACGAACGAGTGGTTCCTGAGACATCAATGCGACCTCAAGTAGTCAGACGAATGAAGGATGGGTTCTTTGACTGTAGGGCGTCTCTCCGGTTATTTCCTGAAAACACGGAAATAACTGGGGAGGCGTCCCACGCTTCGACACAAGCTTGACGCTCTGGTTCGCGAACCCACGTAATTGGCAAAACGCTTGCATTGATCGTTCCAGTCGCAAGCAGGCTGTGGTGTGACAGCATGAACATTCCTCGTTTCGGGTTTATGATGCCCAACGGCAGATTGATAGAAGCCCCCGAATCGCACTCACGGAGCACCTATGCAGACCTTGTATCCGCAGATCAAACCCTACGCCCGGCACGATCTGGCCGTGGAGCAGCCGCATGTGTTGTACGTCGACGAAAGCGGATCACCGGAAGGTCTGCCGGTGGTTTTCATTCATGGTGGCCCCGGTGCAGGATGCGACGCCCAGAGCCGTCGTTATTTTGACCCTAACATGTACCGCATCATCACATTCGATCAGCGTGGCTGCGGTCGCTCCACACCGCATGCCAGTCTTGAAAACAACACCACCTGGCATCTGGTCCAGGACCTGGAGCGTATTCGCGAGCATCTGGGTATCGAAAAATGGGTGCTGTTTGGGGGTTCGTGGGGGTCGACGCTGGCACTGGCTTATGCACAGACGCATCCGGAGCGGGTTCATGCGATGATCCTGCGCGGCATTTTCCTGGCCCGCAAGCAAGAGATCGACTGGTTTTATCAATGTGGTGCGAGCCGCCTGTTTCCCGATTACTGGCAGGACTACGTAGCGCCCATCCCGCTGGACGAACGCGACAATTTATTGGCTGCCTTCCACAAACGCCTGATTGGTTCTGACCAGATTGCTCAGATGCACGCGGCCAAGGCCTGGTCCACCTGGGAAGGGCGCGCCGCGACCTTGCGTCCGAATCCGCAAGTGGTTGATCGCTTCTCCGAGCCGCAACGGGCATTGTCCATCGCGCGCATCGAATGTCATTACTTCACCAATGATTCTTTTCTTGAACCGGACCAGCTGATTCGCGACATGCCCAAGATCGCGCATCTGCCGGGGATCATCGTGCATGGCCGCTATGACGTGATCTGCCCCTTGGACAACGCGTGGGAGCTGCATCAGGCGTGGCCCAACAGCGAACTGCAAGTGATTCGCGATGCCGGTCATGCCGCGTCGGAGCCGGGTATTACCGATGCCTTGGTGCGCGCCGCAGCCCAAGTCGCTCGTCGCTTGCTGGATTTGCCGCCTGAAGAGGCATAACCCCAATTGTTGCAAGCCTGTGGAAGCGAGCTTGCTCAAAGACGAAATCTCGACTGGGCGAACTCGTTCGGCTGTACCGGCCTTTTCGCGAGCATGCTCGCTTGCACGACAATCAAGGAAACCGCAATGAAAGGCTTGCTACAACGTGTACGCGGCGCACGGGTTGAAGTGGACGGGCAGATTGTCGGTGCAATCGACCAAGGGTTGCTGGTACTGGTCGGCGTCGAGCCTCAAGACACACAGGCCAGTGCCGATAAGCTGTTGCACAAGCTGCTCAACTATCGGGTGTTCAGCGATGCGGATGGCAAGATGAATTTGTCGTTGCGGGATGTGGCTGGCGGGTTGTTGCTCGTATCACAGTTCACCCTGGCAGCAGACACTAAAAGCGGAATGCGTCCGGGTTTTTCCAAGGCTGCGGCTCCGGCGCTGGGTGCCGAGTTATTCGACTATTTATTGGCTCAGGCGAAAAGTGCGCATGAGGTGGTTGCAACGGGCCAATTTGGTGCGGATATGCAGGTGCATCTGGTCAATGATGGTCCTGTTACCTTTTTGCTTGAGACCTAAAAGACGATTTGCCCTGCGTCCCCCGAATTTATAGGCTCCAAAGCGAGAAATACTTTGATGCACATGATGCGTTGTAACGCGCGCTACTAGATAATCGCGCGCTACGGGTATCGGCGTTTGTAGGTCCGTTCGGCATGGTCAGTAGGCTGGTTCGACACCGTTTGGGGAATCATTACGTCCTTTCGGAGTCGGAACAATGCTCGCCAACCCGGCACTTGATAGCTGGCCGTTGGTTTTTTCATCTGTTTTCGGCGAGGGTTGCTCGTGATTGTTAGTCCCTGTAATGCAATAAAGACACCTGGCAAACGGTTGCGTAGCGCGCTGTTGGCAAGCTCGGCCCTGATCTGTCTGTTCGGCTCCACATCCTTGTGGGCGTTCGATCTGGAAGACGTAGCCGCCAAGGCAAAGGAAATGTCCGGGCAGAAATACGAAGCTCCAAAGAGCAATCTGCCTGCAGAATTCCGCGACATGAAATTCGCGGATTATCAAAAAATCCGTTTCCGTGAGGACAAAGCCGAGTGGGCGGCCGACAAGACGCCGTTCAAATTGTCCTTCTATCATCAGGGCATGCATTTCGACACCCCGGTCAAGATCAACGAAGTCACGGCTACAAGCGTTGACGAAATCAAGTACGACAGCAGTCGCTTTGATTTTGGTGACGTAAAAGTCGACCCGAAAGCCACCGAAAAGCTCGGTTATGCAGGCTTTCGCGTGCTTTACCCGATCAACAAAGACGACAAGCGTGATGAGATCATGACCATGCTTGGCGCCAGCTATTTCCGCGTCGTCGGCAAGGATCAGGTCTACGGCCTGTCAGCTCGTGGCATGGCTATCGATACCGCTCTGCCGTCCGGCGAAGAATTCCCGCGTTTCACCGAGTTCTGGATCGAGAAGCCAGGCCCGGATGACAACCACCTGGTGATCTTCGCATTGCTGGATTCGCCACGTGCGACCGGCGCGTACAAGCTGACCCTGCGTCCGGGCACCAACACCCTGGTAGACGTCCAGTCGCGCATGTTCCTGCGGGACAAAGTCACCAAACTGGGCGTTGCGCCACTGACCAGCATGTTCCTGTTCGGTGCCAACCAGCCTTCGCGCGTGCTCAATTACCGTCGCGAGCTGCATGACTCCAGCGGTCTGTCCATCCAGGCAGCCAATGGCGAATGGATCTGGCGTCCCCTGAATAATCCGAAACACCTGTCGGTCAGCAGCTTCTCCGTAGAGAACCCGCGTGGTTTTGGTCTGTTGCAGCGCGGTCGTGACTTCAGCAGCTATGAAGACCTCGACGACCGCTATGACAAGCGTCCAAGCGCCTGGATCGAGCCTAAGGGCGACTGGGGTAAGGGCACCGTTGATCTGGTCGAGATTCCGACTGCTGACGAAACCAACGACAACATCGTTGCGTTCTGGAAGCCGGAAACCCTGCCTGCACCGGGCGAGCCGATGGACTTCAACTACCGCCTGCACTGGACCATGGATGAAAAATCCATCCACTCGCCGGATCTTGGCTGGGTCAAACAGACCCTGCGTTCGATCGGTGATGTGAAACAGTCCAATCTGGTGCGTCAGCCCGATGGCAGCGTTGCCTTCCAGGTCGATTTCGTCGGCCCGGTGCTGGCCCGCCTGCCGGAAGACAAGACGATTCGCAGTCAGGTCACGACCGACGACAACACGGATCTGGTCGAGAACAATCTGCGCTACAACCCGGTTACCAAGGGTTATCGCCTGACGCTGCGCATGAAAGTCAAAGACGCCAACAAGCCAATCGAAATGCGCGCTTATCTGCTGCGCGAAATCCCTGCCGAGCCTGGTAAGGAACCTGCGGTCCTTGTTGCTGACAAAGCACATGTAGGTGACGAGAAGAAAGCGGCATCCAAAGAGGCTGCTAAAGAAGCCCCTAAAGCCGCTGCACAGACTGATCTGGCCAAGGCCGCTGCCGGTACGCCAGCAGACGCCGCCAAGGTTGAAGCCGCGAAAACCGAATCGGGCAAGACTGAAGCTGCCCCGGTTGACGTAGCCAAGACTGACGTCACCAAAGACAAAGACGGCAAAGAGATCCAGCAGCCTGTAGCCGACGCTGCGCCCACCCATCCGGAACCGGCCAAGACTCTGCAAGTCCTGACCGAGACCTGGAGCTACCAGTTGCCAGCCGATGAGTAATTCTCTACCGGTGCCAGAGTCGCTCAGCGAGTATCTGGCACACCTACCGATGAGCGACGAGCAGCGGGCCGAACTGGCTTCCTGTAAATCGTTCACGGAGTTGCATGAACGTCTTTCGGCCATGCCAGTTGCCGACCCGGCCGATGCCGCTCAGGCATCGGTGGGTCGTCGCCTGACGCTGACCACTGCCGACGAGCTGCAAGAAGCCGAGATGTTGGGCGTCGATGCAAGCGGTCGAGTGTGCCTGAAGGCGACGCCCCCCATTCGTCGTACCAAAGTCGTTCCGGAGCCATGGCGGACCAATATTCTGGTGCGTGGCTGGCGCCGGCTGACCGGTCGCAGCAATCCGGTGGAACCTGTCCCGGATCGCCTGCCCAAGGCGCGCTGGCGTACCGTGGGTTCGACCCGTCGCTACATCCTGCTGATCCTGATGCTGGGTCAAACCATCGTCGCCAGCTGGTACATGAAAGGCATCATGCCGTACCAGGGCTGGTCTCTGGTTTCGCTGGACGAGATCACCCACCAGACGTTGGTGCAGACGGCGATGCAAGTACTGCCGTATGCCCTGCAGACCAGCATTCTGTTTCTGTTCGGCATCCTGTTCTGTTGGGTATCGGCGGGTTTCTGGACCGCACTGATGGGCTTCCTGGAACTGCTCACCGGGCGCGACAAATACCGCATCTCCGGCGCCAGCGCTGGTAATGAGCCGATTGAAAAGGGCGCTCGTACTGCTCTGGTCATGCCGATCTGCAACGAAGACGTCCCTCGGGTTTTCGCCGGTTTACGTGCAACGTTCGAATCGGTTGCCGCTACCGGTGATCTGGATCGCTTCGATTTCTTCGTGCTCAGCGACACCAATGATTCCGACATCGCCGTAGCCGAGCAGCAAGCCTGGCTTGATGTGTGTCGCGAGGCCAAAGGTTTTGGCAAGATTTTCTATCGTCGCCGCCGCCGTCGCGTTAAACGCAAAAGTGGCAACCTCGATGATTTCTGCCGTCGCTGGGGCGGTGACTACAAGTACATGGTCGTGCTCGACGCAGACAGCGTCATGAGCGGCGAATGCCTGACCAGTCTGGTGCGCTTGATGGAAGCCACGCCGGACGCCGGTATCATCCAGACCGCGCCACGCGCCTCGGGCATGGACACGCTTTACGCACGTATGCAGCAGTTTGCTACCCGTGTGTACGGTCCGCTGTTCACCGCCGGCCTGCACTTCTGGCAGCTGGGTGAATCCCACTATTGGGGTCACAACGCCATTATCCGTATGAAACCGTTCATCGAGCACTGCGCCCTGGCGCCGTTGCCCGGTAAAGGGGCGTTTGCCGGTGCGATTCTGTCTCACGATTTCGTCGAAGCTGCGCTCATGCGCCGTGCCGGCTGGGGCGTGTGGATTGCCTACGATCTGCCGGGCAGTTATGAAGAGTTGCCGCCGAACTTGCTGGATGAACTTAAGCGTGACCGTCGCTGGTGCCACGGCAACCTGATGAACTTCCGGCTGTTTCTGGTCAAGGGCATGCACCCGGTTCACCGCGCGGTGTTCTTGACCGGCGTGATGTCGTACCTGTCGGCGCCGCTCTGGTTTTTCTTCCTGGTGTTGTCCACGGCCTTGCTGGCGGTGAATACGCTGATGGAGCCGACATACTTCCTCGAACCGCGTCAGCTGTATCCGTTGTGGCCTCAATGGCACCCGGAAAAAGCCGTTGCGTTGTTCTCGACGACGATTGTCCTGTTGTTCCTGCCTAAGCTGCTCAGCGTCATTCTGATCTGGGCCAAGGACGCAACGGGGTTTGGCGGCAAGTTCAAAGTTACTGCGTCGATGCTGATGGAAATGCTGTTCTCGGTGCTGCTGGCTCCGGTGCGCATGCTGTTCCACACCCGCTTCGTCCTGGCGGCTTTCCTGGGCTGGGCTGCGACCTGGAACTCCCCACAGCGCGATGATGACTCCACGCCATGGCTTGAGGCGGTCAAACGCCACGGTCCGCAAACGCTGTTGGGCGCATGTTGGGCATTGTTGGTGGCTTGGCTGAACCCGAGCTTCCTGTGGTGGCTCGCGCCGATCGTCGGTTCGTTGATGCTGTCGATCCCGGTTTCGGTGATTTCCAGCCGCACCAACCTGGGCCTGAAAGCGCGTGACGAGAAACTCTTCCTGATTCCGGAAGAATACGCTCCGCCACAAGAGCTGATCTCTACTGATCTGTATACCCATGAAAACCGCTGGCATGCACTGAAGCAGGGTTTCATCCGGGCAGTGGTTGATCCGCAGCAGAATGCTCTGGCGTGTGCGCTGGCGACTTCACGTCACCGCATTGTCGAGCCTATCGAGCACCTGCGTAACGAGCGAGTGCGCCACGCCCTGAAAGCCGGTCCTGATCAGCTCGACAACCATGAGCGTCTGATGCTGCTCAGTGACCCGGTTGCCTTGGCGCGCTTGCACGAACAGGTCTGGAACGAAAGCCATCCAGAATGGCTGGCGGCCTGGAGAGCCTCCATCGAAGCGGATCCACATGCTCCGTTGTTGCCTCTCAAGCCTGCTGAGCACGAGCCTGAACCTACGCTGGTTCATGCTTGATAGCTGATGGCTGGAAATGAAAAACGGCGCCCCGCAAGGGCGCCGTTTTTGTTGGAGTCATACACGCGCCTGCGCTCTAAAACCCGACACAGGAACCCGGTAGGAGTCAGCGAGGTTACGACGGTCGCGAAGCGGTGTATCAGCCAGTACGCAATCGCTGCCTCGCTTTGCTCATAAGCCCCCACCTGTCTTGTGGGCATGAAAGATCGCGCATTGCCATCAGCTGACCCGGAACTTCGCCACCAACGCCTGCAAATGCGTCCCCAGTCGCGCCAGCTCCACGCTCGACGCCGCAGTTTCATCGCTGGCGGCGGCGGTCTGTTCGGACACGTCGCGCACGCTCAAGACATTACGGTTGATCTGCTCGGCCACGGCGCTCTGCTCTTCGCTGGCGGTGGCAATCTGGCGGTTCATGTCCTGAATATTCGATACCGTGCGGGTGATCTGCTCCAGAGCGGTACCGGCGCGGCGGCTCAATTGCACGCTGTTGTCGGTCAGGCTGCGGCTGTTGTCCAGAACGGTGGCCACTTGTTGGGTGCCATTTTGCAGGGCGGCGATCAGCTCCTCGATTTCTTCGGTGGACTCCTGAGTACGTTGGGCAAGGCTTCTGACCTCATCGGCGACCACCGCAAAACCGCGCCCGGCTTCCCCGGCCCGTGCCGCTTCGATGGCGGCGTTTAACGCCAGCAGGTTGGTTTGCTGGGAAACGGACTTGATCACATCCAGAACGCCACCGATCTTGTCGCTTTCCAGCTTGAGCACATTCATTGCCTGGGTTGAATTGGCCACCTCTTGCGCCAGCTCTTCGATTTGCCCGATGGCCTGGCCCACCACCTGATCACCTTCGCGAGCCTGATGATCGGCATGCACGGCCGCCTCCGAGGCTTGTTGGGCATTGCGTGCCACTTCCTGCACCGAGGCGGCCATTTGATTCATGGCAGTGGCGACCTGGTCAGTTTCGTCTTTCTGGTTATTGATGCCGACATTGGTCTGCTCAGTCACTGCCGACAGCTGTTCAGCGGCGCTGGCGATTTGTGTGACGCCATCGGCGATGCCACCGATGAGATCGCGCAAACTCAGGGTCATGGCCTGGATGCTCTGCTGCAACTGACCCATTTCGTCGCGGCGAACAACCTGCATATCCTTGCTCAAATCCCCTTTGGCGATACGGTCGGCAGCGTTCAAGGTCACGCGCAGGGGGGTGATGATCTGATGCGTCATCACCCAAGCGGCCAGCAAACCCAGTAACAAGGCCAGGCCTGCCACGCCGGTCAGCATCGTTCGGGATGTCGCGGCGTCAGCGCCACGCTGGGTGCTTTGCAGGCTGATCAACTCTGCAACCGACGCGAGCATTTTGTCGCCCAGCGCCTCCAGATTTTCCTGTGCCGCTTCAACTTTGACCTGAGAGCCCTTGAACAGGGTCAGTTGGTTTCGATAGAGCTCAAGTGATTCCCTGGCTGGCTGCAAGCCCTTTAGATTCTCGTCGGACTGATCCTCGGCAATTTGCTGGACCTCCTTGAGGGCTTCATCGATAGCGCTGATTGCCGCTGTCTCGTAGGACTCCTGCCCGCTGAAGGTGTAGGCCTGCACCTGATAGCGTGCGGCCTGGATCTGCTGCTTGAGCTGGGAAATGTTCGTGAATTCGTCCAGCCGTTCGCCATTGTCCTGTTCCTGGCTGACCGCCTTGAGCACTTCGGCTTCAACCTGGGCCACGGCCTGCACCGCCTGTTCGGATTGTTGATCCAGAAGCTTGCGTGACTGCTTGCGAGCTTCGTGATCGGCGCCAAGGTCAGTGAAAGTCTTCTCCATGGCGCTGACGATCTGACTCTGTTCGGTTAATAGCCGCAGAATATTGCTGTCGTCGGCCTCTTTTCGCAGCGTTTCCAGCTGGGTTTCCAGTGCATTGAGGCGGTCTACGACGTTCCTGGTGTTTTGCTCACTGCTGTCGGTTCGGAAAATAATGCGTTCGGCGCGCAGATCCTTGGTCATGTTGCTCAGCTGGCCGGTGGCGGTCAGCGATTCGGACCATTCGATCATCTTGTCCAGCCCGTGCCAGCCCGTCAGGGTGATGGCCAGGGTCAGTAACAGAACCAGACCGAAGCCCAGCGCCAGTTTGAGTTTGACGCTCGTGTTGCCGAGCGCGTGGTTGAGCCATCCAAACATGGGGAATCTCCTGCGGGTAAGCCAGACAGGCAGACCGAGGACGAGCCATGGCCTGCGTTGTCAGCGCATCGGCAGGTGGTTTAAAAGCGCGACCTGAAGCGGTCGTAGGAGAATTCCGAGGTGAAGCGCGGGGTGATCGGCGTCACGTTTTGAACGTACCCTCAAGAAGGGAACTCTCTGTGGAAGCGAATTTATTCGCGAAGAGGCCACGACATCCAACATCTATTCAGGGGTTGGAATACCGCCCTCGGGAATAAATCCCTCCCACAGAAAATCACTACACAAGTGGTTTCATTAAACCCTGAACTTGCTCACCAACACTTGCAGGTGATTACCCAGTCGCGCCAGTTCGACGCTGGATGCGGCGGTCTCTTCGCTGGCGGCGGAAGTTTGTTCCGAGACGTCGCGCACGTTAAGGATGCTGCGGTTGATCTCCTCGGCGGTGGCGCTCTGTTCTTCGGCGGCCGCGGCGATTTGCTGGTTCATGGCCTGAATCGCCGAAACGGTTCGGGTGATGTTTTCCAGTGAGTTGCCAGCACGACGGGTCAGGTCGACGCTGCTGACCGTCAGTTCGCGGCTGTTGTCCATGATGGTCGCCACTTGCTGCGTGCCGCTCTGCAAGCCGGAGATCAGCTGTTCGATTTCCTCGGTGGATTTCTGCGTGCGCTGGGCCAGGCTGCGCACTTCGTCGGCCACGACGGCGAATCCGCGACCGGCTTCCCCGGCACGTGCGGCCTCGATGGCGGCGTTCAAGGCCAGCAGGTTGGTCTGCTGCGCCACGGACTTGATCACGTCCAGGACGCTGCCGATCTTGTCGCTCTCGCGCTTGAGCTCACTCATGGCTTCGGTGGAATTGCCCACTTCTGCCGCCAGACGTTCGATCTGCGCAATGGCTTCGTTGACGACGCGATCACCTTCGCGGGCCTGCTGATCGGCTGCCACAGCCGCTTCCGAGGCTTCCTCGGCGTTACGGGCCACTTCTTGCACCGTGGCGGTCATCTCGTGCATGGCGGTGGCGACCTGGTCGGTCTCGACCTTCTGGCTATTAACCCCGGCGCTGGTTTGTTCGGTCACCGCCGACAATTGCTCGGCTGCGCTGGCGATTTGTATCACGCCGTCGCGAATGCCGCCGATTAGCTCGCGCAGGCTGACCGTCATGCGCTGGATGCTGCCTTGCAGCTTGCCCAGTTCGTCGCTGCGGTCGATGGTCAGGTTGTTGCTCAGGTCGCCTGACGCGACGCGCTCGACGATGTTCAAGGTTTGCAGCAAAGGAACGACGATCTGGCGGGTGATGATCCAGGCCGCAATGACGCCGAACAGCAACGCGAGAACGGTCGCCAGGGTGAGCACCGACTTGGCGTTCTGACTGTCTGTGCCGCGCTTGAGGTATTGGTCGGCGCTCAGTTTGTCGCTGACATCCAGCAGGTCCTGGCCTAACTTGGCCATTCTTTCCAGGGCCTGCTTGCTCGCCTGCTGGCCATCCCGATACTGCGCCACGGCGCTCTGGTAGGCCTTGAGGCCAGCGGTCGCTGCCTGCAACTGCCCTAGATAGACCGGCGGAAGGCTGCCCGCCAGGGTATTGATGCCGACCAGCGCCTGGTCGATGCCCGCGTTGGCATTCTTTTCGAACTCGGCTTTGCCGCTGTAGGTGTAACCGCGCACCTGATAACGGGCCTGCTGGATCAGTTTGCTGACTTCAACCGCCCCATTGAATTGAAGCATGTCGTCGCCCTGCAACAGCGACTCTTCGATCTTGTTGATTTCCGCCACGGCTTTGTCGGCAGCGTCGCCCATCAGGCCTCGGCTGGCTTCGCGGGACGCAATAGCCTTGGTCATTTCAGCAAAGGCCAGGCGATATTCAGCAGCGGACTGTTGTTGCTGATCCAGCCACATATAGCTTTCGGGGCTGGCAACGAGGGCGCGGGCTGTTTTCAGCACGGCATCGACATTGTCCAAGGTTGCAGTCACAGCCGCAGCCGCTTCGGCATCGGACTGTCGCTCGTAAACCAGGCGCTTGACGCGAAGCTCCATTGTCAGGTCGCTGACCTGTTCAATGGCGGCAAGCTTGTCGCCGCGTTCGATCAAGGCCGTAACGCTCAGCCAGCCGGTGATGGTAATCAGCACAGTCATTAACAACACCAGGCCGAAGCCCACGGCCAGCTTGAGGCTGACGCTCATATTTCCGAGAGCTTGGGTGAACCAGCGCGGCATGGTGCAACTCCTTGAAGCGAATAGTTGTAGGCGTACTCCTACATCGGCTGTGGGAAGAAGAACTGAAGGCGCTGATTCTGGATGGTTGTCTTAGAAGAGGCGGGCAAGGAGTGCGGTGACAGCGGTTTCGACGCGCAGGATCCGTTCGCCCAGCTGTACGGGTTGTAATCCGGACTTGTTCAGCAGGTCGATTTCGTAGGGAATCCAGCCGCCTTCCGGGCCAATCGCCAGCGTTACAGGCTGTTGCACGGCTCTCGGGCACGCCGGGAACTGCCCGGGATGACCCACCAGCCCAAGGGTGCCCTCAACCAGTTGCGGCAGACGGTCCTCAACGAACGGCTTGAAGCGTTTCTCGATGATGATTTCGGGCAACACGCTGTCACGAGCCTGTTCAAGGCCGAGGATCAACTGTTCACGAATGGCCGCAGGCTCCAGAAACGGGGTTTGCCAGAAGCTCTTTTCGACCCGATAGCTGTTGATCAGGATGACTTTTGGCACACCCATGGTCGCAATGGTCTGGAACACCCGCCGCAGCATTTTGGGGCGCGGCAGCGCCAGCAGCAGGGTGAGCGGCAGTTTGGCTGGCGGCGGACTGTCGAGGCTCACGCGCAGTTCGGCTTCGTGATCTTCCAGGCGCAGCAGTTCGGCGCTGCCCATCAAGCCACCAATACGCCCCACCCGCAGGCTGTCGCCTACAGCTGCGCGATGCACCTCTTGCATATGCGTGAGGCGGCGGTCGCGCAGGATGACCCGGTCAGGCGCAATGAAGTCGGCGTCTTCGAGCAGCAGCAGGTTCACGATTGAGTCGCGGGCGGCTGGTCTTGCTTGTCTTCGTCGGCAGGCTGATCTTCAGGATGATCGCCCCGCTTGGTGATCATCGAACTGCACAGCACGCCGATTTCAAAGAGCAGCCACATCGGCACTGCCAGCAGGGTCTGGGAGAAAATGTCCGGTGGGGTCAGGATCATGCCCACCACGAAGCAACCGATGATCACGTAAGGGCGGACCTTGCGCAGATACTTGACGTCGACAATGCCGATCCACACCAGCAGCACGACGGCCACCGGAATCTCGAACGCCACGCCAAAGGCGAAGAACAGCGTCATGACAAAGTCCAGATAACTGGCGATATCCGTCATCATCGATACGCCTTCGGGCGTTACGCTGGCGAAGAAGTGGAAAATCAGGGGGAAGACCAGATAGTACGCAAACGCCATACCCGAATAGAACAGGATGATGCTCGATACCAGCAGCGGTACAGCAATGCGTTTCTCATGCTTGTACAAGCCCGGCGCGATAAAGCCCCAGATCTGATGCAGGATGACCGGCATGGCCAGAAATAGCGCGACCATCATGGTCAGCTTGAATGGCGTGATGAACGGCGAGGCCACATCGGTGGCGATCATCGTGGCGCCTTCGGGCAGGAACACCCGAAGAGGTGCCGAGACGAAGGTGTAGATCTTCTGGGTGAAGTAAAACAGGCAGCCGAAGATTACGAAGATCGCCAACACGCATCGCAGCAGGCGCGAACGTAGTTCTGTGAGGTGCGAGACCAGCGGCATTTGCTGGTCGTTTTCCGGAATATCGCTCATGGGGCTCGCGGGGGCAGTGACGAATCGTTGGCGGAAGGCGCGTTGGGTATCGGCGTCGGTTCAACGTGCGGCGCGGCATCAGGTGTTGCTGGCACCACAGGCGTACTGCCAGCAGGAGCGGCAGGGCCAAGCTCGGTTGGCGTTGGCGCAGGCGGGGTAACCGGCACCGTCGAGACGACCGGCTCAGCGGGCACTTCGGGAGCGGGCGGCGCGGCGGGCGGTTGCGGCGACATGATTTTGCGCGCTTCCTGCTCCAGCGACAGAATGTGTTCGTTGTGCAGCTGACGACGGATTTCGTCGGCGCCGATTTCGCGTTCAACTTCCTGTTTGATCGCATTGAAGCTGCGTTTCAACCGGCCAACCCAGAGCCCGGCTGTGCGCGCAGCACCGGGCAGGCGCTCCGGCCCTAGCACCAGCAAGGCGACGAGGCCGACGAGCAGCAGTTCGGAGAAGCTGATACCAAACATTCGATACGACCTAGTCTTTGCGGATTGGCTCTTCGACTTTGTGCGCTTGCGCGTCGATGGTATGCGGCTGGTTCAGGGGTGAACCCTGTGGCGCAGCCTGCGGTGGTTGCTGCGGCTGCACGGGCGGCGGCGTTTGATCGGCTTTTTCTTCATCGCTCATGGCCTTGCGAAAGCCCTTGATCGACTCGCCCACATCAGTACCCAGACCTTTGAGTTTCTTGGTGCCGAAGATCAGTACCACGACAACCAGGATGACGATCCAGTGTTTCCAGTCAAAAATACCCATGAAGCATTCCTCGTAGAAGTTTCAAGCTCGAAAATTGAAAGTCAGTCAGCCGAACGCGCAGCTTTTTCCGCATGGCCCGACAAGCCGAAGCGGCGATCCAGTTCATCGAGCACTGCTTGTGGATGCTGACCCAGCGCGGCAAGCATGACCATGCTGTGAAACCACAAATCTGCGGTTTCATAGATCACGTCGCTGCAATCACCACTGACGGCGGCGTCCTTGGCGGCAATGATCGTTTCCACCGACTCTTCGCCGACTTTTTCCAGAATCTTGTTCAGACCCTTGTGGTAAAGGCTGGCGACATAGGAACTGTCGGCAGCAGCGCCTTTGCGCGATTCAAGCACTTGGGCCAGGCGGGACAAGGTATCAGTCATGTGTCAGTGTCCTGCGTGATAAATGGCATCGGGATCCTTCAATACCGGGTCCACGATTTTCCAGCCGGCGTCGTCATAGACGCGATAGAAACAGCTTTCGCGGCCGGTATGGCAAGCGATGCCGCCGATTTGCTCGACCATCATGATGATCACGTCGGCGTCGCAGTCCAGGCGCAGTTCATGGAGTTTCTGTACGTGACCCGATTCTTCGCCTGTGCGCCAGAGTTTGCCACGTGAACGCGACCAATAGATGGCGCGATTTTCGGCGGCGGTCAGGCTCAGGGCCTCACGGTTCATCCACGCCATCATCAATACGCGCCCGGTCTTGTGATCCTGAGCAATCGCTGGCACCAGGCCTTCGCTGTCCCACTTGATTTCGTCCAGCCAGTCTTTCATATCTACTCCGGCAGCCGGGCTTGAGGCCTCGGCGGGTTGAACAGTGTGCCAGCGGCTAGCGCCGCTGGCTATCGGCGCACGACCAGATACAAACCCGCTACAAGCATGATCCAGGCTGGCCATGCAACGAGCGCGACCAGTTGGGTGCCGTCTGCGACAAGGGTCGATGCCATGATCGCGCCCCCCGCCAGCAGTCCCGCGCCCAGCAAGCGCAAGGCCCACCCATCACCGCGCTCGCGCCATGGGGGCGGTGGATCGGCGGCGTGGGGCTGGGACATGCGCTCCAGCAGGTCGCGGGTCATGTTGGCCAGATGCGGAATCTGTTCGACCTGGGATTGCAGGTTATGGAACAAGGTTTTTGGGCTGACCCGCTCGCGCATCCAGCGCTCCAGGAACGGTTGCGCCGTGCTCCACAGGTCAAGATCCGGATACAACTGACGGCCCAGACCTTCGATATTCAGCAGCGTTTTCTGCAGCAACACCAACTGTGGCTGAACTTCCATGTTGAAGCGTCGGGCGGTCTGGAACAGGCGCATGAGCACCTGGCCGAACGAAATATCCTTGAGCGGTTTTTCGAAGATCGGCTCGCACACGGTACGAATCGCCGCTTCGAACTCATTGAGCTTGGTTTCTGCCGGCACCCAGCCCGAATCAATGTGCAGTTGTGCCACGCGGCGGTAGTCACGCTTGAAGAAGGCAAACAGGTTGCGAGCCAGATAATCCTGGTCTTCCGGGGTCAGGCTGCCGACGATGCCGCAGTCGATGGCAATGTACTGCGGGCTCCACGGGTTGACGGTACTAACGAAAATATTGCCGGGGTGCATGTCAGCGTGGAAAAAACTGTCCCGGAACACCTGGGTGAAGAAAATTTCCACGCCCCGCTCGGCGAGCAGTTTCATGTCGGTGCGCTGATCGGCAAGGGTCGCCAGATCCGTGACCTGAATGCCGTAGATCCGCTCCATCACCAGCACTTTGGGCCGGCACCAATCCCAATAGACTTGCGGTACATATAACAGCTGCGAACCTTCGAAGTTGCGGCGCAGTTGGCTGGAGTTGGCGGCTTCGCGCAGCAGGTCCAGCTCGTCGTAGATGGTTTTCTCGTAGTCGGCCACCACGTCCACCGGGTGCAGCAGGCGCGCGTCGGCTGACATGCGTTCGGCGGTGCGGGCCAGGATGAACAGCCAGGCCAGATCCTGGCCGATGATTGGCTTGAGGCCCGGACGCACCACTTTGACGACGACTTCTTCGCCGGTCTTGAGTTTGGCGGCATGTACTTGCGCCACCGATGCCGAAGCCAGCGGCGTGACGTCGAAGCGGCTGAACACCTCGCTGATCTTCGCGCCCAGCTGCTCTTCGATCAGCTTGATCGCCAATTGCGGGTCGAACGGCGGCACGCGGTCCTGCAGCAGCATCAATTCGTCGGCGATGTCTTCGGGCAGCAGGTCGCGACGAGTGGACAGCAGTTGGCCGAACTTGATGAAAATCGGCCCCAGATCCTGCAACGCCATGCGCAGGCGCGCGCCACGCGGCAGCTCCGACACCTTGCGCGGAAACCAGCGCCACGGCATTACGAAACGCAGGGCGAGCATCCACCAGGGCAGCGGCAGGGCGAACAGCAAGTCATCGAGACGGTAGCGGATCACGACACGCTGGATACGAAACAGACGGCGGACGGCAAGCAACTTCATGCGTTATCGCTGGAATTAAGGGATTGGGCGAGGCGCTCAAAGCGCGCCTCAAGGCGTTCCAGATCGAGTTTGATCTGATCGAGTTCGGCAAATCGTGCTTCGGCTTCGTGCTTGCCCACCAGTGTGCGCGATTCTTCGCTCAAGTAATCAGCAAGGTTCTGACTCAGGCTGGCGAAGCTTTCGTTGCTCCAGCGGGCGCGGCTGCGCAGATGATTGCCCAGCAGCGTGCTGGCAACCGGGCCGAGCCAGCGTGACAGCTCGAATTCCCAGTCCAGCTCAAGGTCCTGGAGGATGCCAAAAAGCTCCAGAAGGACTGAGCTGTCGCCATCGATTTCGACGTCGGGGCCATGCAGCACCGCAGTCTTGTCTTGACTCAAGCCCAGTCGTATCAGGCTCGCGGCCGGTGCACGCAAGGTGCAGTCGGCCTCGATTTCCCAGTGCGCGGCGAGCATCAGGCCTTCGTCACTGGGCAAGATGAACAGCTGGAATGCCGGGTTGCGGCAGTCGACCGCGATCACTTTGCCACCCAGACGCTCCAGGCGCGGCAGTGCCGTGCTGTCCATGCGCAGCACGCGGTTCAGACCGTGCTCGACACCGGCGAGCATGCCACGCAACAGCATCAGGGTTTGATGCCGCGATGCAGCGCGACGACGCCGGCTGTCATGTTGTGATAGGTCACGCGGTCAAAACCGGCTTCGACCATCATCGATTTCAGGGTTTCCTGATTCGGGTGCATACGGATCGATTCCGCCAGGTAGCGGTAGCTTTCCGAATCGTTGGTGACCAGTTTGCCCATCAGCGGCATGAAGGCGAACGAATAAGCGTCGTAGGCTTTGGACATCAACTTGTTGGTCGGCTTGGAGAATTCCAGCACCAGCAGGCGGCCGCCGGGTTTGAGCACGCGCAGCATGGAACGCAGCGCGTCTTCCTTGTGCGTCACGTTGCGCAGGCCGAAGGCGATGGTCACGCAGTCGAAGTGGTTGTCCGGGAACGGCAGCTTTTCAGCGTCGGCCTGGACGAACTTGACGTTGCCCGCCACACCCAGATCCAGCAGACGGTCGCGACCGACCTTGAGCATGGATTCGTTGATATCGGCCAGCACCACTTCGCCGGTCGGGCCGACCAGATGGGAGAACTTCTTCGTCAGATCGCCCGTGCCACCGGCGATGTCCAGGACACGATTGCCCGTGCGCACACCTGAAAGCTCGATGGCAAAGCGTTTCCAGAGTCGGTGCATACCACCGGACAGCAGGTCGTTCATCAAGTCATATTTGGCCGCTACGGAGTGGAAAACCTCCGCAACCTTCTCGGCCTTCTGGCTTTCCGGCACATTTTTGTAACCGAAGTGAGTCGTGGGTTCGGCATCGCTGCCTTTGCGCGGATCGTTCATATCGCGGTCACCGGAATAAAGTGCGGCCATTCTAATCGTCGGGGCTGGCTTTGTCTTGACAAGGCTCATCGTCAACAGTTTCTTCATTCAGGGTGGCTGTTATAGTTGCAGCACGATTTACCTTGCGCTGAAGGAGTCATGTGATGGCCCGAATTACCGTTGAACGCCCGCACGCCCTGGGCAAAGAAAAGGCCCGGGAGAAGGCTGAGGTGCTGGTGGAAAAGCTGGCGGAAAAATATGGCATCGCCCATGAGTGGAACGGCGACAGCGTCGAACTCAATGGCAAAGGCGCCAAAGGGACCGTGGATGTCGAGGATTCGCTGGTGCGGGTCGATCTGGAGCTGAATTTCTTCTTGTCTGCCATGAGCGGGCAGATTCAGGCTGAAGTCGAACGGCAGCTGGATAAAGCGCTGGCGGCCTGATTCGCTAAAAGTCCCCTGTAGACGTGAGCTTGCTCGCAATTCGGTGTGTCGTTCGAAATGTTTTTCAGCGGATCTGACGCCACCGCGCGCAAGCTCGCGCCGACAGTTTCTTCAGTGCCTTCGCAAATTCCTACGTCGCCGTCCTACATCTTTTCAACATCCTCCAAACCTAGGGTGAGCATTCTAATTTTTGCGCTTACTTTGTGCCCATACCCCATTCCCACGGGGATGATCCTCCAACATTTCGAACGCGAGGTGCACCATGGCCAAAGTAAGGTTGTTGAAGAAGAAAGCCGAAGTCGAGCAGGAAAAAACGCTTTCCGAAGTCAGACTCTATGCGCGCAAAATCTGGCTCGCCGGCCTGGGCGCTTATTCGTGGGCCGAGCAGGAAGGCAGCGAGTACATCAAAGAGCTGATCCGTACCGGTGAGGAAACGGAAAAGAAAGCCAAGCAGGTCATCGACGAAAAAATCGAGGCGGCCAATACCGAACTCGATGAGCTCAATGATGACTTCGCCGATGCTGTAGATGACGTTGAAAGCCGCCTGGATAAAATCGAAAGCGCCTTTGACCGGCGAGTCGCCAGTGCCTTGAATCGCATTGGCATTCCTTCCAGACATGACGTCGAGACACTCTCTGCTAAGCTCGATGGGCTGACGGCATTGCTCGAACGTGTCGTAAATAAAAAATAAGGAGAGCGGGATGGCTGGCAAGAAAAAAGTTGAGAAAGAAGGCAGCTCCTGGATCGGCGGAGTCGAAAAATACTCTCGTCAAATCTGGCTGGCTGGCTTGGGTGCTTACTCCAAAATTAGCAATGATGGCAGTAAGCTTTTTGAAACCCTCGTCAAGGATGGCGAAAAGGCTGAGAAAGAAACCAAGGCTGATATCGAGAAAGAGGTCGACGAAGTCAAAGGCAAGGCCAAGGCTGCGAAGTCTCGCGTTGGCGATGTCAAAGATCTTGCGATGGGCAAATGGAGCGAGCTGGAAGGCGCGTTCGACAAGCGTCTGAACAGTGCCATTTCTCGCCTCGGTGTGCCGAGCCGCAATGAAGTCAAGGCGCTGCACAGCAAGGTTGATCTGCTGACCCGGCAGATTGAGAAGCTGACCGGTGAATCGGTGCCACCCGTTACGCGTGCAGTGGCGTCCCGGCCCAAAGCCACGGCCAAGCCACTGGTCAAGGCTGCCGCCAAGACCGTCGCCAAGACTGCCGATAAAGTGGCCAGCAAGACTGCGGCGGCCAAGCCTGTGGTAAAAGCCGCAGCGGCCAAGCCGGTTGATGCAGCGACCAAAGCCGCCACCACGACTGCCAGCAAGGCCCGGTCCGTAGCGGCCAAGACGTCCACGCCGAAAAAACCCGCTGCGCCTAGAAAGCCTGCCGCACCCAAGGCCACCGCGAAACCGGCAGCCAGCACCACACCGACGTCTGCCAGCAGTACGGCAGCTACACCGGCAGCGACTACCAATTCGACAGCGTCGACGCCCGCCAGCCAGTCCTGATTCCAGGCTGGAAATAAAAACCCGACCTGTGCGAGCAGGTCGGGTTTTTTGTGCTGCGAACACAGAAATACCGCTTCGCGAACAGCTTCTGATTCAGCAATCACGCCTCAAGATAATGCATCGCCAATTGCTGCGCCGCATCGCGGGAGGAAGGGGTCAGGTGCGGTGCCACCAGCATCATGATCTGATAGACCACCACTTGGCTGCGGCCCTCGCGGCCCAGAATGCGCTGATAGTCCAGCGAAAATAGCAATGTCATTGAGATCTGCTCCACCAGTTGTCCCAATGCTTGGGTATCGCTGACGATCTGTCCTTGGGATTTAAGTCGGGCCAGCAGCGAGGCCAGGGTACGTTTGATGGCATTGAGCAGATGGCGAATCCCTCGCGCCAGTTTCGGCAGGCGTCCGGCCAGGTTCGACAAGTCCTGGAACAGAAACCGGTAGTACGCCAGGCGCTCGACGATCAGGTGCAGGAACAGCCAGTAATCCTCGGCCCCCAGCCGCGCATTGTCCGGTGGGTTGAGCAATGGCGCCAGTTCGGCCTGAAATCGTTCCAGCAGCTCAAGGATAATCGGCTCTTTACCGTGGAAGTGGTAATACAGGTTGCCGGGGCTGATCCCCAGTTCGTTGGCGATTTCCAGGGTTGAAACGTTCGGTTCGCCCTGTTGGTTGAACAGGGATAAGGCACATTCGAGTATGCGGTCGCGGGTTTTCATCCGGTCTTCTTGTTTGATTTCGGGCAAGGGAAGGGCGCGTGCGTGGGCGCCCATTCAGTCGCGAAGGCGATGAGGCGGGCTGCACAGAAGCGTCGGGTGCACTGGCTTCTTCGCGAATGGATGCGCACCCGCGAATGTGCGGAGCACGTGCGCCCGTTCAGCGCACATGCACGTAGGTTCCCGGCGCAGCTTCCATCGGCGGGTAATTGGCGTTGCCCAGGGTCGTCAATGTTTCCCGTTGTGTGCCGGAGCGGGCCTGGATCCACTCCAGCCAGGTCGGCCACCAGCTGCCGTCATGGCTTTTGGCATCGTAGTACCAGGCGCGTGGATCGCTGCTGAGCTTTTCATGCTCGACAAACGTGGATTTGGGATTGCCCGGAGGGTTAAGGATGCTTTGCACGTGGCCGCTGTTTGAAAGCAGGAAGCGACGTTCGCCACCCAGCAGTAAGGTCGAACGATAGACCGCATCCCAGGGTGTGATGTGATCGTTGATCCCTGCGACGTTAAAGCTGTCCACGGTCACTTTCTGCAAGTCGATGGGCGTCCCGCAGACTTCAAGCCCGCCTGGATGGGTCAGCGGGTTGTGCTTGAAGAAGTCCAGCAAATCGCCGTGCAAGGCCGCAGGCAAGCGGGTGCTGTCGTTGTTCCAATAGAGAATGTCGAAGGCCGGTGGGGTTTTGCCTAGCAGGTAATTGTTGATCCAGTACGTCCAGATCAGGTCGTTGGGGCGCATCCAGGCAAAGACCTTGGCCATGTCCCGTCCGTCTAACACGCCCTGTTGATAGGACCGGCGCTTGGCGGCCTCAAGGGTTTGCTCGTCGATGAACAGCGTGGCGGGGCTTTCGATCTGGCTGTCCAGCAGGCTGACCATGTACGTGGCGCTGGAGACTCGACGCAATTGACGCTTGGCCTGCAAATGCCCTTGCAGGGCCGCGATGGTCAGGCCGCCGGCACAGGCTCCTACGAGATTCACTTCCCTGGCGCCGGTGATGGCGCGGCAGATATTCATGGCTTCTTCCGTCGCCTGAACATAGCTGGAAAGCCCCCACTCGCGATGACGCACGTCGGGATTGCGCCAGCTGATGGCGAAGGTTTGCAGGCCGTTCTTGAGGCAGTACTGCACGAAGCTGTTGTGGGGGCTTAGATCGAAGATGTAGTACTTGTTGATCTGCGGCGGCACGATCAGGATGGGCCTGGCGTACTGTTTTTCACTCATGGGTTTGTACTGAATCAATTCCAGCAACTCATTGCGAAACACCACAGAGCCAGGCGTCGCCGCCACGGTGCGGCCTACTTCAAACGCATCTTTGGTGGTTTGGCGGGGCAGGCCATTGTTATGCAGCAGATCATCGAACAGGTGACTCAGGCCTTTGAACAGACTGCTGCCGCCCGTGTTGAACAACTCCTTGACGGCCATCGGGTTGAGCAAGGTATTGGAGGGCGACACGGCGTCGTTGATCAGTGAAAAAATGAAGTGCGCCCGTTGCCGATCATCTTTTGACAGGTCGCTGTCATCGATCCAGTGCCTGACCTGATGTTGCCAGCTCAAATAAGCCTGTAGACCTCGACGGTAAAGCGGGTTGAGGCTCCAGGTCGGGTCATTGAAACGCGCGTCGCGGGAGCTCAGGGTGTAGGGCGTCTCGCCGAGCAGCAGGACACGGCTCAACTGGCGACCGAGCGCCAGCGTGTGACGAGCGCTGCGCAATGGATGTCGCAAACCCTGGGCAGCCACGCTACGCAAGGTTGAAAAGAGGTCCCGGCCACGCAGGCCGGTGATAGCGCTTTGCGCGTTGATGTAGGTCACCGCAGTGATGTCGGTGCTCTTTACGGGTTTTTCTCGCATGGGGGCAACACTCCTTCGTCGGGCCATCGAACCAATACAGCTACGCAAGCCCCTGTTCGAGCGGGCTTGCGTCGTTCTGCGCCGTGCGATACTCCGATCTTCGCGCGCAGTCAGTGATGCATCTTGTCAATCGTGAACGCAGACTCCTTGAGCCTTGGATTAAAACGTTGAGTTCAGCGCACGCTGGGTGCGGGATGAGGATGCATGACGGCACGTTGCCGTTCCTGCTCCAGGAATTTCATGATGATCGGTGCCACAGCCTCGGCCCGGGTGATCAAAAATAAATGACCGTCATCGATTATGTGTAGCTGGGCATTGGGTATCCGCCAGGCCAGCAGACGCATATTGATCAGCGGGATCAGCGGGTCGTCGTCTCCTGCCAGCACCAGCGTCGGTTGATGGATCTTGTGCAGCCAGTGAATGCTGGTCCAGCCCATGCCTGCAAACAGCTGCCAGTAATATCCCAACTTGCCGGACGAGCGGACCTTGGCCGCATGGTTGGCCGCCAGATGAGGATCACGCCGAAACGCCCCGCCATAGATTTCCGGTGCGATGCGAATCACGTGGGACGGTTGGATATAGCGTCGCGGGCTGGCCATCAACCACAGCACGCGAGGTTTGCCCGGCACCATGACCGTGCCCGCCGCAGTCGCGGCCAGGACCAGTTTCTTGCAGCGCTCCGGATAATCGTAGGCAAATTGCTGCGCCAGTGCGCCACCCCATGAAACGCCAATCGCATTGACCTGACCATAATCCAGATAGTCCAGCATCCGTGCGGCCAGCTTGGCCAGGCCGGGGAAACGATAGGGCCGGTTGGGCGTTGAAGAGCCGCCCACGCCCGGCACATCGAAGGCGATCACTTCCAGATCCGGGTCCAGTGCATCGACGAACGGAAACACCAACTCCAGGTTGGCACCGATGCCGTTGAAAATCAGCAGCGGTGTCAAATGGGGTTTGCCGGGGCGCACTGCGGTGCGAATGCTGTGACCATTCAGATCAATGGTTCGAAAAATAAACGGTTGCGGCATGCGCGAAGCCCTGTGGGTTAAACCGCTGGGAAAGCCGTCCTGAGCTTCTACCAGATAGAGCGGGGTTGTGCCCCGCTGCATGTGACTGTCCAATGATTATGTAACGGCGGTGATGGAGACTTCCTGACTCCATTCGTCGCCGTCGCTTAGCGTTCGTGTACGTAAGTGCCCGGCGATGCCTCGCCTGCCGGATACGCTTTATTGCCCAGATGCGCCGGGGTCTTTTTCAGTTTTCCCGACCGCTCGGCCTGCCAGCCTTGCCAGTGCAGCCACCAGGAATCGGTGTGTTTGGTTCCGTTTTCCTGCCAGGCCTTTGGGTCGGCGGGCATTTGCGGATTGGTCATATAACGCGACTTGGGATTACCCGGCGGGTTGAGAATGCTCTGAATGTGGCCGCTGCTGGACAGCACGAACTCGGTCTTGCCACCAAACAGCTGCGCCGACTTGTAGCAGGACATCCAGGGCGTGATGTGATCGTTGGTGCCCGCCAGGCAGAACACATCGCTGGTGACCTGTTTGAGGTCGATCGGTGTACCGCAGACTTCCAGGGCGTTGGGCCGGATCAGGGGGTTGTTCTTGAACATTTCGATCAGGTCGCCGTGAAACGCTGCCGGCAGCCGCGTGGTGTCGTTGTTCCAGAACAGGATGTCGAATACGGGTGGCTCGTTACCCAGCAGGTAATTATTGACCCAGTAGTTCCAGATCAGGTCGTTGGGGCGCATCCAGGCGAAAACCTTGGCCATGTCGCGACCTTCCAATACACCGGCCTGATAGGAATGACGCTTGGCCGATTCCAGAGTCTGCTCATCGACGAACAGCGCCACGTCGGTGTCCAGCGTGGTGTCGAGCACGCTGACCAGTAACGTCAGGGCGTTGACTTTCTGCTCGCCGAGTGCGGCGTAATGCCCCAGCAATGCGGTGCAGGTGATGCCACCGGAACAGGCGCCCAACATATTGATGTCTTTGCTGCCGGTGATGGCCATGACCACTTCCACCGCGTCCTTGAGAGCATCGATGTAGGTGGAAAGGCCCCATTCGCGCTGGGCCTTGGTCGGATTACGCCAACTGACGATAAACGTCTGTACCTGACTGCGCAGGCAGAAGCGCGCCAGGCTCTTCTCGGGGCTCAGATCGAACACATAGAACTTGTTGATCTGAGGCGGCACCACCAGCAATGGACGTTCATGCACTTGCTCGGTGATCGGTTTGTACTGGATCAGTTCGAGAACGTCATTGCGGTACACCACGGCGCCTTCTGTGGTCCCCAGGCTCTTGCCAACTTCAAACGCATCCATGTTGACCTGGCTCGGCATGCCGCCGTTGTGAACCAGATCCTTGGCCAGATGGGAAAGGCCGTCTAGCACGCTTTTGCCGCCGGTTTCAAAGAAGCGCTTGACCGCAGCAGGGTTCGCCGCACTGTTGGTGGGCGACATGGCTTCCGTCAGGAGGTTGATCACAAAGTGACCACGGCTGATGTCCTGCGGCGAAAGATTGCTGCTGCCCACCCACTCATGCAGTTCCTTGCGCCACGCCAGGTATGTTTGCAGATAACGGCGGTACAGCGGGTTCTGGCTCCAGGCTGGATCGGCAAAACGTCGATCGTCACTTTCAGGATGCAGCGTTGATTTGCCCAGCAACACGTTCTTGAGTTCAAGGCCGAAATGCGCCACATGTTTGGTGCTGTGCCAAGGCTGTTTCAACGCCTGGCGCAACACCATGCGGGCAGTGGTAAACAGATCTTTGCGTCGCAAGCCCACCACGGGATTAAGTCCCAAGGTGTATTCAGAAGCTTGGCTTTGCAGGTCATCGTTGTTTTTGCTACTCATCTACGACGCTCCATTGTCCTGAGACGAGCGCTGACTTCCCTGTGAATAAAACAGCGCCACAGGCCAATGCCAGCACTACTGCTCGGGTTACCGATGATGGCTAAAACCACATGTTCCCAAGGGTGGACGAACGCCGCCCGTCTTGCGCTTCTGAACTGCTGCGCTCCCTGCGACGGTTACGATGTACGGCCCTTTGTGCTGCATGTTTTTCAATGCAGGGAACTTGCCAGAGTCATTGGTTACGCGAGATTTCAAAAATTCGCAAGCAGCGCCAGTCATTGGCCGCTGCGCGGAACATTGAAACAAAAGGAATTAGAAAGTGCGTCCTAAAAAGCCCAACGGCCAGGAGCGGCGGACTAGAGCGATCACAGCATCAGCTTGACGACTTGCTCGGAAGGATCGCGCGATTTGCCGGCTTTTTTTAGCTCAAGCAAATAATCGTCCCAAAGAGATTCCTGGCGTTGCGCCAGTTGGTAGAGATAGTCCCAAGTGAACAATCCGCTGTCATGGCCGTCATCGAAGGTCAGTTTTAGTGCGTACTGACCGGCCGGTTCGACTTTCGTCAAGCTGACGCCCAGTTTGCCGAATTGCAGGATTGGCTTGCCGTGACCCTGAACCTCAGCTGAGGGCGAATGCACCCGCAGAAATTCAGCCGGCAATTGATATTCCTCGTCCGGCCCGTACTTCAGGGTCAGGGTTTTCGAGGCTTTGTGCAGTTGGATGGCGGTGGGGAGTTTGGGCATGGTCGTTCGTGAACTCATGGACCGGTAGGAGCGAACCTGTTCGCGAGGGAGACGGCTCAGGCAACGTCATTCTGTCCGAATTATGCTGTCAGGCCTGACGCCTCGCGAACAAGTTCGCGCCTACAGGTTTTTGCGTTTAGAGGATATACCGCGACAAATCTTCGTCGTTGGCCAGTTCACCCAGGTGACTGTTGACGTAGTCGGCATCGATCTTGATCAGCTCCGAACCCGGCGCGCTGGCCAGATCACCCGCGCTGAACGAAACCTCTTCCAGCAGGCGCTCCAGCAAGGTGTGCAGGCGACGAGCGCCGATGTTCTCGGTCTTCTCATTCACCTGCCAGGCAATTTCCGCGATGCGCTTGATGCCGTCCGGCTGAAACTCGATGTTCAGGCCTTCGGTCTTGAGCAGTGCGCAGTATTGCTCGGTCAGCGATGCGTGAGGCTCGCTGAGGATGCGTTCGAAGTCCTGGGGCGTCAGAGCTTTGAGTTCTACGCGGATCGGCAGGCGACCTTGCAGTTCAGGCACCAGATCGCTCGGCTTGCTCAGGTGAAACGCGCCGGAAGCAATGAACAGGATGTGATCGGTCTTGACCATGCCCAGCTTGGTATTGACCGTGCAGCCTTCGATCAGCGGCAGCAAGTCACGCTGCACGCCTTCGCGGGACACATCGACACCGCCGGAGTTACCGCGCTTGGCGACCTTGTCGATTTCGTCGATGAACACGATGCCGTGCTGCTCGACAGCTTCCAGTGCCTTGGCTTTGAGCTCCTCTTCGTTGACGAGGCGGCCAGCCTCTTCTTCGCGCACCAGTTTCAGCGCTTCCTTGACCTTGAGCTTGCGGTTTTTCTTCTTGCCCTTGCCCATGTTGGCAAACAGGCTCTGCAACTGATTGGTCATCTCTTCCATGCCTGGCGGCGCGGAAATATCAACACCAACGGCTTCGTTGATTTCGATCTCGATTTCCTTGTCATCGAGCTGTCCTTCACGCAAGCGCTTGCGAAACAGCTGACGAGTATTGGTATCGCTGGGCGCATGGTCTTCGTTGAAACCCATGCGCGCAGGCGGCAACAGCGCGTCGAGGATACGATCTTCCGCGGCGTCTTCGGCGCGATGGCGCACCTTGACGATTTCCTGCTCGCGCAGCAGCTTGATGGCTGCGTCTGCCAGGTCGCGGATGATCGACTCCACATCGCGGCCGACATAACCGACTTCGGTGAACTTGGTGGCTTCAACCTTGATGAATGGCGCGTTGGCCAGCTTGGCCAGGCGACGAGCGATTTCAGTCTTGCCGACACCGGTCGGACCGATCATCAGAATGTTCTTGGGGGTCACTTCAACGCGCAGCTCTTCCGGCAGTTGCATCCGGCGCCAGCGGTTACGCAGAGCGATGGCGACGGCGCGCTTGGCATCGTCCTGGCCGATGATATGGCGGTTGAGTTCGTGGACGATTTCGCGGGGAGTCATTGACATGGTAGTTGGCGGTCCTCCAGCTGAATCAAGGGCTACATGGCCACTCAATCGAGCGGCCAAAGCAGGCTCATTCAGCGAGGTCCTGCTCCTCAATGGTGATGTTGTGGTTGGTGAACACGCAGATATCGCCAGCGATATGCAATGCGGTTTCGGCGATTTCACGGGCCGAGAGTTCAGTCTTGAGCAGCAAGGCGCGGGCGGCGGCCTGTGCAAACGGACCGCCGGAACCCATGGCGATCAAGCCATCTTCGGGCTCAACGACGTCGCCGTTACCAGTGATGATCAACGAGGCGTCTTTGTTGGCAACGGCAAGCATGGCTTCAAGACGACTGAGAGAACGGTCGGTTCGCCATTCTTTGGCGAGTTCGACAGCGGCACGCACCAGATGACCTTGGTGTTTCTCAAGCTGCCCTTCGAAGCGTTCGAAAAGAGTGAACGCATCGGCTGTGGCCCCGGCAAAACCGGCGATCACTTCACCATGGTAGAGACGACGCACTTTCTTCGCGTTGCCTTTCATGACGGTGTTGCCAAGTGAAACCTGGCCGTCGCCAGCCATGACGACTTTGCCGTGGCGGCGCACTGAAACGATGGTGGTCAAGGGGAGAGTCTCCACGCAGCGGGGCGAAAATGCCCTGGTGCAAACTCATATGGGGGTGGGGAAGGGTATTTCAACC
>DASVUK010000034.1:0-50376 GCA_036387095.1 Pseudomonas sp. | reverse complement strand
CTGCAACCTGGGCTCGATCAACCTGCCGAACCACATCGTCGACGGCAAGCTGGACACCGACAAGCTCAAGCGCACCATCGACGTTGCCGTGCGCATGCTCGATAACGTGATCGACATCAACTACTACTCGGTGCCGCAAGCGAAGAACTCCAACTTCAAGCACCGTCCAGTAGGCCTGGGCATCATGGGCTTCCAGGACGCTTTGTACCTGCAGCACATTCCTTACGGTTCCGATGCGGCCGTGGAATTTGCCGACCGCTCCATGGAAGCCGTCAGCTACTACGCGATCCAGGCGTCCTGCGACCTGGCCGACGAGCGCGGCGCATACGAGACGTTCCAGGGTTCGCTGTGGTCCAAAGGCATCCTGCCGCTGGATTCCCAACAGATCCTGATCGAACAGCGCGGCCAGAAGTACATCGACGTTGACCTGAACGAAACCCTGGACTGGGCGCCGGTACGTGCCCGTGTGCAGAAGGGCATTCGTAACTCCAACATCATGGCCATCGCACCGACTGCCACCATCGCCAACATCACCGGCGTCTCGCAGTCGATCGAACCGACCTATCAGAACCTGTACGTGAAATCGAACCTCTCGGGCGAATTCACCGTGATCAACCCGTACCTGGTTCGCGACCTCAAGGCCCGCGACCTGTGGGACTCGGTCATGATCAACGACCTGAAGTACTACGACGGCTCGGTACAGCAGATCGAACGCATCCCGCAGGAGCTCAAAGAGCTTTACGCGACTGCCTTCGAAGTGGACACCAAGTGGATCGTCGACGCGGCAAGCCGTCGTCAGAAGTGGATCGACCAGGCTCAGTCCCTGAACCTGTACATCGCTGGCGCATCGGGCAAGAAGCTGGACGTGACCTACCGCATGGCTTGGTACCGTGGTCTGAAAACCACTTACTACCTCCGTGCCCTGGCCGCGACCAGCACCGAGAAATCCACCGTCAACACCGGCAAGCTCAACGCAGTATCGAGCGGTGGCCTCGGCCCGGACGACTCGGCGATCACCGCCCCCCGCCCAACCGAAGCCGCTCCGGCCGGTCCAGCGCCAGTGCCTAAAGCCTGCGCCATCGACGAGCCGGATTGCGAGGCTTGCCAATAAGGCATAAGCCAAAGCCCGCTCCCACCACTCTGAGTGGGAGCGAGTTTGCTCGCGAACAAGCCACACGCTGTTGACCTGTTTGAGCGTGCAAACCGGGAGCCTCAAACCCTCCCGGCCTCCCGCCACCCCTTCGCGCTCGAATCCCACCCAGTGAGCTTGCCCCGCGCCAGCGTCAGCGCAGCCACAAGCATCTATTGACCCCTTCGCAAACCTTCGCTATTCCCGGACATGCAGGAGCGAGCTTGCCCGCGATGGAGTGAGCCAGACGCAACAAAAAGTCGCCTACAACCTGACATGCGGCACAAAAAGGCGATCCAGCATCAGCGGCTAAAACAATTCCATAGCATGCCCCTATGAATGCCGTAGTCTCCCTTCATTGGGCGGCGATGTGACATCACGATACCTTCGACTCACCCCAAGATGGCGTATTGATACCAGTGCGTTCAAGTGCTTCGTTCCCCACGAGTCCAACTCATGAAAAACCCGATTTCCCTCGCATCGCGCATCGGTCTGGGCTTTGCTGCCATCGTATCGCTGCTTGTCTTGATCACTGCAGTGGGCATTCAACGGGTCGGCTTCATCGACTCCACTCTTGAAGACGTCAACGACAACGCCGCGAAAGTACAACGCTACGCCATCAACTTCCGGGGCAGTGTGCATAACCGGGCTATCGCGATCCGCGACGCAGTACTGGTGAGCAACTCCCAGGACCTTGAAAACCACCTGCGCGAAGTCACCCGACTGGAGAAGGACTACGTGGATTCGGCCGCACCGCTGGACCAGCTCTACGCCAATTCTCCGGTGAGTCCACAAGAACAATCCATGATGCGCGCCATTAAAGAGATCGAGCAGCAAACCCTTGCGTCCACCAAAACCCTGATAGACCTGCGGCGCACCGGGGATATCCCGGCGTCACAGGCGTTATTGCTGACTCAGGTATCGGCCCATTACAGCGAGTGGCTCAAGCGCATCAATGCCTTGATCGACTTTGAAGAAGCCTCGATCAAGAAACAGCTCAGCGATGTGCAGGCCACCGCCAGCCAGTTTCGCGGCCTGATGTTACTGGCGACCGCCGTAGCCTTGCTGCTGAGCATCATCCTGGCAGCCGTGATCATTCGCTTCGTCAAATCCACCCTGGGCGCCGAGCCGACCGAAGTGGCGCAGGCGATCCATCGACTGGCAGCGGGTGATCTGCAGCAACGCATCGACACCCCTTACCCCGACAGCGTGATGGGCGTGCTGAAAACTGCCCTTGCCCGCCTCGCAGACACCATCACCCAAGTGCGCATGGCCGCCCAAGAGGTCAACCACTCCTCGTCGCTGCTGTCCGCCACGTCCATCACCAACAACGACCAGATCAACCTGCAAACCCGCGAAGCCGAGCAAGTGGCGACCGCCATCACGCAAATGGCCGCCACCGTCAACGAAGTCACCGGCTACGCCTCCCAGGCAGCGAACGCGACCCGCCTGGCCGATAGCGAAGTTGAAAGCGGCAACCAACTGGTGGCCGACACCACCCTGGCCATCGAACAACTGGCGACCTCGCTGGCTGAAACCACCCTTACCGTGGAACACGTTTCCAAACAGAGCGAAGAGATCGAGACCGTCATCGACGTGATCAACTCCATCGCCGCGCAAACCAACCTGCTAGCCCTCAACGCCGCCATTGAAGCTGCGCGGGCGGGCGAACATGGCCGTGGTTTTGCGGTGGTGGCCGACGAAGTCCGATCACTGGCCAACCGGACGCAGCGCTCGACCCAAGACATTCGCGACATGATCAGCACCCTGCAGAACGGCACACAAACCGCCGCGCAAACCATGCGCAACAACTGCGAACTGGCCGGCCGCACCGTGGAGCAAACCCGCAACGCCCAGAACGCGCTGAGCAAAATCAGCCAGGAAGTGGGCGCCATCAATCGCATGAACGCCCAAATCGCCAGCGCATCCCTTCAACAAAGCGCCGTGGCCGAAGAAGTGGCGGTGAACATCAACCGAATCCACGGATCCACGGTGCAGTCCGCCACGGGGTCCAAACAAGTCTCCGCCGCAAGCCACGAGCTTGCCCAGCTGGCAGACCGCCTCACCCAGAAAGTGGCGTTCTTTAAAGTCGGCTAAGTCAAGCCTGTGGGCAGGTCGCAATTTCTGTTGGGACCTGTCTTGCCTGCCTGGAACGATAACGCGGCATCCCTGGAACACCGCGTCGACTGACTCGCGGGAAAACCGGAATGCCGCCACCCGCTCCAACGAGCCCTCCCTTATCTATAAACGTGAGCGTGTTCGCGATGGCTCAGGCGCTGAGGAGCTGAGGACATACATATAACTTCCAGCCGAATTGGCTTACCTCTCCCCACTCCTGCGCTCTGGACCAACCGTCTGTCACCTGAAAATTCCCTCCTGAAAGCCTCCCATCGCCACAGCCCCCGAGATCCAAGGCATAGAGAAATATTGACCCCCGTCAAGCCGAAAACCGTTATCCAAATTGCTTGGTAGCCACCCGTTGCCGGAGGCCACCATCACCTATATGATGTGTTTCGAAATTTGAAAAACACTAGATAAAGGGTTTTCACTGCATTTGCGCTGTTTTTCTCCCGACTGAGAATGCACCCGTAAAGGCAAAATAAAAAAGTGAAAATCACACCCCAAACATCGTCAGGATGAACAAGTGCCGGGCAAAATCTGTATAATCCCGCGCTCGCTCCAGGGTACCCAAATGACCATTGGCACACGCAATGCTGTCTTACCTGAAAGCAACCTCCGCTACCCGTTTTGTTCGCCTGTGAGGCCAACCGCCGCGGCGGCAAATCCATTGATCGACCTACAGCGCCACAGGCCAGTCGATCCCGAGTAAATCCAGAAATCCGCTGCCAACGTTAGCGACACGACGTGGGCACTACATCCTTTGAAATTCAGGAGCTTCCACCATGCTGAGCTGGGACGAATTCGATAAAGAAGACGGCGAAGTAGTCGCCAAAGCGACTAACGCCGGTCACGCCAACGAAGCCAACATGGACCGCCTTGACAGCGCCGGTGGCGCTGCGGCGACCGAAGCACGCAACATCACCGACAAAGACTCCCCTGCCCTGATCCGCGCCAAAAAAGCGCTGGACGCACTGGACGTCGCTGAAGGCCTGGCTGAACTCGAAGGCGCCAGCGCCCGCGTTGCCGTTGATGAAAAGATGATGATCAACTGCCGCGCCGACCTTAACCAGCTCGTGCCTTTCAAGTACGACTGGGCCTGGCAGAAGTACCTGGACGGTTGCGCAAACCACTGGATGCCGCAAGAAGTCAACATGACCGCCGACATCGCCCTCTGGAAAGACCCGGAAGGCCTGACCGACGACGAACGCCGCATCGTCATGCGCAACCTGGGCTTCTTCTCTACCGCCGACTCCCTGGTTGCCAACAACCTCGTGCTGGCCGTGTACCGCCTGATCACCAACCCGGAGTGCCGCCAGTACATCCTGCGCCAGGCCTTCGAAGAAGCGATCCACACCCACGCCTATCAGTACTGCATCGAATCGCTGGCCATGGATGAAGGCGAGATCTTCAACATGTACCACGAGATCCCGTCGGTCGCTAAAAAGGCAGCCTGGGGCCTGAAATACACCCGTTCGATCTCCGATCCGAAGTTCGAAACCGGCACCGTCGACACCGACAAAGAACTGCTGCGCAACCTGATCGCCTACTACTGCGTGCTGGAAGGCATCTTCTTCTACTGCGGCTTCACCCAGATCCTGTCCATGGGCCGCCGCAACAAAATGACCGGCGTCGCCGAGCAGTTCCAATACATCCTGCGCGACGAATCCATGCACCTGAACTTCGGCATCGACGTGATCAACCAGATCAAGATCGAAAACCCACACCTGTGGGACGCCGAAATGAAGGAAGAAGCCAGCCAGATGATCCTGCAAGGCACCCAACTGGAAATCGAATACGCCCGCGACACCATGCCCCGCGGCGTACTGGGCATGAACGCCGCGATGATGGAGGACTACCTCAAATTCATCGCCAACCGCCGCCTGAGCCAGATCGGTTTGAAGGAAGAGTACCCAGGTACGACTAACCCATTCCCATGGATGAGCGAAATCATGGACTTGAAGAAAGAGAAGAACTTCTTTGAGACGCGGGTTATTGAGTATCAAACCGGCGGCGCACTTAGCTGGGATTGATCAGCAGGGCTGCATAGCCTTGAAGCGGTAACCAAAAGCCAGAAGCATCAAGCTTCTGGCTTTTTAATGCCCGCTGAATGATACGCAGCTCCCCTGTAGGAGCGACCGGGGTGGCGCTCCACCTTGTTCGCGAAGCGATCTACCTCACACAACCGACCTTCCAGGCCTGACCTATCACGCCTTATGATCATCAATCGTTAATCCCAAGGTTGCTCCCGCAATGATCAAACGCTGCACATTACTCGACCACAACGGCTGGCTCCCCCTGCGCACTGCGCTATGGCCCGACTCCGCCGCAGACAGCGACCGCGAAATACAGACCATCCTCAGCAAACCCGAGCGCTACTTGGTACTCGTCTTCACGGACGAAAACGACAACGCCCTGGGTTTCGCCGAAGCATCAATCCGAACCGACTACGTCAACGGCACCCACTCCTCGCCTGTGGCATTTCTTGAAGGCCTGTATGTTCAGCCTGAGAGTCGCGGGCAAGGTATAGCGCGGCAGCTTGTGGCTGGCGTTGAACAGTGGGCTGGGGAAATGGGGTGTACAGAGTTGGCTTCGGATGCGTTGGTGGAGAATGAGGCGAGTCATAAGATGCATGAGGCATTGGGGTTTGAGGAGACTGAGCGGGTGGTTTATTTTTTGAAGGGGATTGGGGGGAATAGGTGTGATGAGTGATGACCGATAATTTTGTAGCGGCAACCGAATATGCGTCTCGCTAAATGAAGGTCACCGAAAGGCGGCCTTTTTTATTGATCGAAGATTCGTATTTAGTTTTTCCAGCGAAAGCGCTGTTTGTAGTAGCCATAAGCCTCATCCATTTCGTACAGTTGCAGGAGATATTTCCTACAAGGACGACGCAGTGGCGATCCCAGCAGTTGAGAAAAAAGCGATTGAGCAGGCTCTGGGCCAGTTCGATGAAAAACTCAGGGGACAATCTGAATGGGCTGGATGGGAGTCGATCAACGCACACCAATTCGCGATACGCGTTGGTGCCAAGCTGTACCCTGCGAAAAAAATAATGTCACTTGCAACAAGCATTGCTAAACGTGACTTCACCAATAAAAAATCAACAAATGGATATTTTCGAGCCTGTAGATACGAGGTCCTTGACCTCCGAGAGACGCCAAAACTCGACTTTGTAAGAGGCGAGATATATGACCGTAAGACTGAAATCCATGGTCCTTTTGGCGGAAGTTCCCAAAGCGGCATAGCACCGTCCAGAAAAGCACCGGCTATATTTCTATTTTCGGGAGAGTCAGGTGAACGGTATGGATATACGGACAAGGTAGATCAAGTAAATGGCGTCTATTCGTACGCAGGCGAGGGACAGGTCGGTCACATGACGCTGACCAGCGGAAACCTAGCAATTCAACAGCATGCAGTTACTGGTCGAGCGCTGCACCTGTTCAAAACACTCGGTAAGGGCCAGCTGTACGTCGGAGAATATGTCTGTGCAGATATCTCTTGGCACGATGGACCTGATCGAAACGGAAGTATTCGAAAGATCGTAATATTCCACCTGGTACCTGTAGCAGACCTCGCGACATATGAATCGGCACCGGATGACGATTTACCGGTTGAAACCTCTGAGATGAAGATCAATACCCTGAGAAAACGAGCCTACGAAGCACCAGTTGCTTCCGTCAGCAAAGGGACATCGACATCAACGCGCACGATTCATGCTAGAAGCCAAGCGGTCAAAGATTATGTGTTGAGCAGGGCTGGAGGAATCTGTGAGAGCTGCGCTCAACCGGCGCCCTTCACTACCAAGGCAGGCTCGCCGTATTTGGAACCCCACCATATCAATCGTCTATCTGACGGCGGGCTAGATCACCCGAAATACATTGGGGCAATCTGCCCTACGTGTCACAAAGAGATCCATTACGGTTCTCAGGGCGACGCGAAAAATAATCTGCTGCGTGAATCCGTAAATCTAAAAGAGCTAGCAGCTTTAGCTAAAAGCTTTTAGATCGTACACGCGTAGTTGCACTGGATTTGACCATCCATTTACATTGCTACTGACCAGTAAATTGCATCCTTGCCGACCAATTGCGGGCCACATCACTTATTGACAATAGGCGGCAAAAAATATCTCGGTTTCTACTGCCTGGTAAGGTTGCTGCCCCTCGTAACTGGCATCAACCGGCCGATTGTGTTGAAAAAGTCGTTTTTCCAAAACACTCGAATATTGATGGATGAAAACACCTCTGTTGCACGCTGCTACGTGAAACTCGAGTCCTGAACCTTCTGCCAAAAATTCAGATTTCAATCTCAGGCGCGTACTTTTCTGGCGTGGAATTCGAAGCCGACTTTTTCAACAGAATCGGCCAAAAGCGGTCACTCCGTCTCTCTGTGAAACTGAAACGCTTCAGTCACCGGTAGAGTTTGGAAAGTATCTAGAAAACCCAGGGCTATTCAAAAGCGATTATTGACGAAGTCACCATAGGGCCTCAGCAAACACAAGAAGGCAAGTGAGAGCCACCAATACCTGGTCACAGCGCTCGCGCAGATTAAACTGCAGTTTTCTCACAGCTGCAGTGGCACCGTAGTGAACCCAGTGAGGAGGTTATAAATGGTGTCCACTTATGCGGTGGACATCATGGCCCTAAAAATTTGAAATAGGTGTATTGACCGAATACTTAGGATCTTTCACGGCTTCGACTTCTATGTGTAAGAAAGAGCGTGTTTCAAAATGCGCGCTTCAAATTCAGTAAGATAAGTCAGATTTTTCATAGATATAGCCTTAAGTTTTATTATGTATTGGTCTACATTCATGTCGTCAAAGTTATGATTCGCAAGGATCTTCTTTGTGATCTGAATCGGTATTCCGAATTCCTCAAGCGAGTTTACAGCTGGTGGGAAATAGAAATTTTCAAGCGTGGAAGCAAAAGATTTGTAATCGCCAAAAGGATAGGAGAATCTTTTAAAGATCAGCTCTTGAATATCACTTATTGCATATATTATTTTGGGAAGATTGTAGTTTATTAGGTTTTTCTTAAAATTAAAAACAGCCTGTATTGCATCATCAATGTTGTAGTCAGATGAGCGACTAACCCAAAATTTTTGGTCCCGGATAATTAATATTTTGTCATCAACCTTATTGATGACGTCAATAATTTTTTTATGTAATTGTGTGTCGGATCGGACGGCGCCGCCACCCATTGACGACACATTGAAATATTTGAATAAGATTTTGGACAAGTGCATTAGTTGAGGGTTAGTTGGATATATACCATCCCAGCGCATAAGACCGTTCCAAGCATTGCACTTATCAATTAGGGCGTTAGCAAACTCGATGAGTTTACTTGGGTGGATTCCCTGGTGCTTCAGAATTAAAGAAATAGGGATGGCTTCTTGCTCATAGTACCCTTTTATCTTTTCTTTATTTGGTTCGCTAACTTCAGCGCCCATGTGTAGCAGGAGTGAGTCAGATGCGTTTTCACTCTGCGTGACGATCGGCATATCGATGAAAGGTAGTTCATTTTGAGGCTTTTCACCAAGGATATAAACATTCCCCACAAAATGCTCAAACATCCTTCCAGACCTGCCCGCAATATTGTTAAATGTAAACATATCAAGTTTGGTTCTTCTAGTAATGCAGTCATCATATATAATAATGTTTTTGGCGTTAGTGTTCACTCCTTCAATGAGTGTAGACGTGCAAATAATAATATTGATATCCGAGCTATTGAAATAGTCAACTATCAACGAAGCAACTGCTCTAGGTAATTGCGAGTGATGATAGGCGATACCGTGTTTAAGACCTTCAACTAGCGACCAGTCGTGATGAAAGTTTTCGCCAAGCCAGATTGAAAAATCCTCATTGCGAATCTTTTGATTTAGCAGTCCGGAGTCAAGCAATTTGACCATCAAGGAGCTAGCTCTTTTGGGAGACTTACAATAGATAACTGTTTGCTCATTATTTCCGATAGACTTTAAGATGGCTAAAAGTATTGTATCCCTTTCCAGGTCTTTATCTGCGTCTCTCCCCTTACTGACTATCGGATAGAAAAATTCGTTAGTAGATACAGTAGCGTAATAGTCAAATTTCAAAAATGTACATCTGAGTTCGTCTTCAATCCCCGCCGCCAAACCATTTATTCTGGGACCCAGCATGTAAAATCGTTTGCATTTCGCATAGAGTTTTTTGAAAGCAAGATTCAAGCGATCACACCGTTCATCCAATTTTGTTGTAGGTGCCAACTTGTAAAATTCATCGATAATAAAGAAGTCCACTATTCCCAGATCGATATGTTCAAGCACTCTTTCTTGGGTGAGAATATATATATTATATTGGTCTGATTTTTGTGTGACCTGAGTAATAATTTTATATGTATTACTATACTTATAAAGCTTCTTTTTAAGCTCATCCATCAAGGCGATCGTAGGAACAACAACAACAATATTAGTAAATTCCCGGGTCGCAATTAGCGCTTCAATGATTAAGCTTTTCCCAAAACTAGTAGGCGCGCTCAGGATGATATTCTCGCCATTTATGATTCTATGAAACACTTCAGCTTGGCGAATATGAAATATTTTATTTTCATCTTGAGGTGTAGTGAAGATACTGCGTCTAAATAAATCCTTACTTGTATTGTCTACATTTCCAACATAAGGATATAAACCTAATTCACCTAGCAAATGATCCAAAATGAAAGAATTCTCCATCTCTCCTTTCCGCTCTAATGACCTTATAACAATATCTTGTATTAAATGCTGCTGCTTGTGTCTGTTGTATTCAGTCACAAGCGATAGCAAAAAATCATCCCATTGATTAAACTCTGGATTGCTTATATTGGCTTTTGATTCTTCGTACCAAGAGATCACGAATTAAGCTCCTTCACTAACGCCTCATTTATAATTGAAATATCCGATACGGGAAAATAGAAAATTCGCAAATCTATTAGGTCAATTAGATCTGCTCTAATTCCGCCGACAAGAATATCCCTACACTCTCGAACGCGCTCATTGAAAAGTTCAATAAATGAATTTTTGTCGTAATTGGTAATGATTGAACTGTCATGCATCAAAAATACGGGGATGATGATTTTGTCGAATCGTTCGTCAATGGTAAGATTAGAGTTAGCCAATCTTCTGAGCTTGTCTGTATGTGGCCAGGACTCATCGATTTCAGCTGTAAGCATAAACAAACGCTGCTTTAGTGTGGTCAAACTCATTATGTACTCAATATTCCTAATAGCAGATCCCACTGCATCCTCGATATTGGTACTAACTGAAGAAGCGCCAATCCACAATTCAATGTCGTCAAGATTCAATACAACGTGAGTGCAAGAGAAGGTCCTGTTGTTAATGTCGAAGACCTTGTTCATGATAGGGATTGTCTTATATGAGTCGCGTATAGCGATATGCAAAAATAAATCGCCCAGGGCATTCATATCGTTAACGGGGTAGTTAGCTCTTGCGTGTTTGAATAGACCTCTTTCGGAACCACTAAAGTTCGCTTTCTCTTTATGTGATAGGCAGTAGTCAATGATCCAGTCATAAACAGTTTCTGTCAGACTACTAAGATTCCAAACTTTCATCGTGAATCCGATATCGATCCCTTTGATGATCGGTTGTCCGACATTACAATTTATGCAGTAAGTAAATGGTGATGGCGGATGATCAGGCGCTTTATAATGTATTCCTTCTTGGATCCTGATATCTAGATTCACGGCATTGATGATCTCAAGCACGGCCAAGTCGGCTAAAATATCTTTGACTGATACAGCATATAAAGTATTACAGCCCTGTTGTACGAGCAGAAGACCAACACATAGTCCGTCACGCAACACAGGGGAGCCCGACATCCCCTTGTACGTGCTAACGTAATTCGACTGCGAAACTTCGAAACTGTACTGCCTGCTTATAATGTGCTCAAATACGTTAGACACTTTTACACTTATGGGCGTGCAATAATGCTGTTTCTCTATTGGAAAGCCGCAAGCTTTAACTTCTGCATCTAAACTAATACTGACTGAGTAAAGGCCAATAAAGCTCGCTAGTACACCCTCAACCTCAAGAATGCAGAAATCTTTTGCCTCATCTGAATGAATGCATTTAGCGGACGAAAAGATATTTTGGTCAAAGTTATCGCTTGAGAAATAAATTCTTAGCTCGTCCGAGTCGACTATTACATGATTGGCAGTAAGCATAAACTTCGACGATATCGCAAAGCAAGTACCGCGCACTACATTTAGAGTATTGCCACTACCATCCTTTTTGATCGCCTCTAGAATATATACCGAATCGGATTTGTATTCGCCTGGGATTGTAATGCTCACAGTTCAATCTCGCATTCATCTATTCCCATGGTAACTTTTGAGTATTTTTCGTGCATTTCTTTAGCGAACCATTGAGGGATATTCTCAAGCTGATAGTTTATTATTATTCGCGTAGCTTTAGATTTGTTTGCTTCTGCAATTCTGGCTAAAGTTTCAAGATTTGGGTGCCCATGAGACTTGCCGTTTGTGCTAATCATATAAATGGGGCAGTCGAGGCGATCTAACAGCTCCATGCTGGTACTGTTTTTACTCCCGTGATGAGATATTTTCACAGCGTCCACCTTGAGCTTTTGAATCTTACTGGTATCAAGCCACGAAATTACTGTACTTGGGTAGCAGTCACCAAGACATAAAACACGTTTATCGCCATGCTCTATTAAAAAGCAAAGACTACTCATGTTAGTTTGTGATGTATCCTCCACAAAAGGCTCGCTAGCCAAAGATTCAATGGTGCGCGATGTTATATTGGATATCTGATGGTTGATAGGTGGCGGACTTAGGTTGCTAACATATACTCAAAAGCATCATAATATATTTTGTTTATAATTTTAGGCTTAATTAGCTTTGAGTTTAGTTGATATTTCCAATTAGCTATTAATGCATCGAGTGATGTTTTTTCTGGTCCGATAGTTGTAAATTTCATCTGACCAATATTGAAGCAGTGAAGTCTTTCCCTGTAAAGGGCCTCGCCGGAAACTATTTCATTGCACTTGAGTTTTCTTGTGATGATCGAATACGATAGTGATGTTCCTTCTGAATACCCTATCCGAATGTTTTCCTCTGGGACTGTTAGCTCACAAGCGAGTGCTTGTAATTTACGATCTGTTGAATAACTTATAGCGCTATCTTCATTTGTTTTGCCGAAAAACTGTTCGGCGCCATTAAACAAGATACTTTGAATTTCAGGGCATTTTTCGTGCTGGAGAAGCTTTATAATCCCATTAACATGGTCGTTATCTATGTGCGTTATGATGAGGGTATTTATAATTTTTGTTTTATCAATTACTTGTTCTTTCCAATCTTCGAATGATTGAGCGGTGCCTCCGTCAATCAAGATAAAATCAGACTCGGTGGCGATGCTAATACAATCGCCATTCCCAGCTTTAAGCATGCGTATTTTGAGCACGTAAGTCATCCCTGATTCTGAAGTGATGGCATTGTAGCACCATCAGAATCGGGGGCGCGCTGCGGGAGTGTTTATCCACATGAGGTGAATAGCTCCTGCTTTTGTAGCCACACAATGACCGCTTTTGGCCGATTGTGTTGAAAAAGTCGGTCCTTCCAGGCTGCTCTCGTACTAACTGCTGAAAATACCTTTTTTGCGCGCAGCTACGCGAAATCTGAGCCCGGAATCCTCTGCTCAAAGTAAGGATTTCAATCTCAAGCGCGTACTTTTCTGCCGCGGAAACCATGGCCGACTTTTTCAACACAATCGGCCGATTTCTGTCGGTCATTACAACCAGCATGCGCAGCTTTTTTTGCCTATACGGTCACGAATCTTACTGGTCAATCCGACGCAATTGATCGTCAAACTGCCCGGTGAAGTGCAATGAAAGCCAGCAAGCCTCATTACGGATGCATACAGATGGTCTAAAAGAGTGTGATTTCGCAACACATCACGCATTTTCAGAAATGCCCTACATCCTTGCCCCTTGCCCACCCCACCACCGCCCCCTACCCTTTGCACCGCGCCTAAGAAACGCCAGCGAAACCCAATGTAGCGGCCCGACCGCCCCCGATAAAATGCGGCTTTTGTACCTGCGGCCTTTGGCTGCGCGTCCTAAAATTTCTGCTATGTCGGGAGTGGACCAATACAAGACCCGCAAGGGGAATACGTCCGGCCTTTCTACATTGGGGTTTCTTAACTCCCGACGCCTTAGCCCTCAAAAGCTAAACAATGTAGAGATCACGCGAATGCCAAAACTCGATTCATCAGGCCAAAACAGGCAACCACTCCCCAAATCCATTCAACCTACCACCTTCCACCGCCACAACCGCCCGCTCCACGCCCTTCTCCTGGAAACCCAAGCCTGGTTCTGCGCTCGCGATCTGGGGCGGTTGATGGGGTGGCCGTTGAATGAGCGGACGATGCGCAAGCTGGATGCGGATCAGTATCGGGTGATGACGCTGGGTCATCATTACGGGGTTGAGCAGGAGTTGATGCTCAATGAATCGGGCGTGTACGCGATGCTGGTTCATCACTATCACGCGGAGAATCGCGGGTTGCGGCAGTGGATTACCAATGAGGTGGTGCCTTCGCTGCGGGGTAATCAGGTGGCGGTCGATGACGGCGCGCCGAATTTGAGCCTGCTGCAATGGCCGGGGCTGTCGGTGAGTCTGTTGCATTGGCAGAGTGAGCCGTGGATTCGGTTGCGGGATATGCCGAGGATGTTGCCGCATCCGCAGATGCAGATTGAGTCGGCGTCACGTCGGGCGGGTCGGCCTTGGTGGCGGGCGATGGGGTTTGGTTGAGGGTTGCGCCTGGTCGGGACGGGTGGCGGGCTGGCTCATGTGTTGGCTGGCCCGGCCTGATCGCGAGCAAGCTCGCTCCTACAGGATTTGCACCTGACTGTGGGACCGGAGCCGCGCGCTCGGTAAGCCTTTCAGCAGGATTTCGGCCTCACGCCTGCCGGGCAGCATGGCATTAAGCCTTTACTTTGAGCGGGTCTATTGCGCACCATTGCGCCCGGCAATGGAAGCTTTCTGATCATCTGGCTCAAGGCAACGGACATGTCCCGTAAGAAATCGTCAAACAACTCCGGTCTGATTTACATCGTCAGCCAGCTGCCTTGGTGGGTTGGCGTGGTGCTTGCCATTGCGTCGGGCTGGTACCTGCATTCGGTTGCCACGGCACCGCTGCCCACTTATGCAGGCGTGCGCAATTTCGACTCGCTGTTGGTGAATTCGGCCTTCAGGGGTATGGCGACGTTTGGGCAGTTTTTCGTGCCGTTCATTTTTCTCGGCGGCGCGCTGGTATCGTTTTTTAACCGTCGTAAACGACGCCGCTTGCTGGACTCGGCGGCAGCGACCAACGGCAATACGTTGCTGAGCATGAGTTGGCAAGAGTTCGAATTGCTGGTGGCCGAAGTGTTGCGGCGTCAGGGTTTCAGCGTGCTGGAGAAAGGCGGCGCCGGGCCGGATGGCGGGGTTGATGTGGTGGCGCGCAAAAATGGCGAGCTGTATCTGGTGCAGTGCAAGCAGTGGCGCTCGATAAAGATTGGCGTGCCGGTGGTTCGCGAGCTGTATGGCGCAATGGCGGCAGAAGGTGCAGTCGGTGGTTTGGTGATCACCAGTGGCCGGTTTACGTCGGCGGCAAAGGAGTTCGCTTCGGGGCGCAATCTGAAACTGGTGGATGGCGATCTGTTGAATCGCTGGATTGCCGATATCAAGCGCCCAGTGCCTGCCGCCACGCCCATCAAGGAGCCGGTGAACCTGACCGCCCGGGTCGAGCCGGCTTTTGAACCGGAAGTCGAAGTGGCTACGCCGGAGCCTGAGCCGATGCCTGAGCCGGTATTGGCCGTCGAAGCCATCGAACCCAGCGAACCCGAAGCCCCTGCCTGCCCCCATTGCCGGAAGGTGATGGTCATGAGGGTCGCCCGAACCGGAGCCAATGCCGGCGGGAATTTCTGGGGCTGTTCGGCGTATCCGAAGTGTCGGGGGATTCGGGCGATTTTTGCGCCGATGACGGTCAAGTAGTGGGGGAAAGTCACGGTCTGACCTCGCACGACTGGCTGCTTGTCGGCCCGCAGCCCGCCAGGATTCCATGGTCTTACCCGGCCAAATCTCTTCCGAATGCGGCCGTTTTACTGTCAGTATGTGCGCCATCCATCTCGCGCCGAGAGCGCCACTCCCGAGGAAACCCCATGCGGTTTTTCAGTTGTAAAACCGCTCTGTTCGCGGCCGTCATTTCCCTCGGCCTGAGCAGCGCCAGCCTTTATGCCTCGACCAAACATCACGCGGTGCAGAAGGCTCAGAAAGCGCCGAGCGGGCAGAAAGTCTCGATGCTGGGCGGCAAGTTTGTGTTTCGGTTGCCCAAGGACTATGTGAAAAGCCCGATGCCGGAGATCGACGCCAAGGCGAGGGCGGCTGGGGTGACAGGTTCGTTGTATATGAACAAGGCCGCCAAGCGAGTGGTGATCGTGACCGAGACGCCGCTGGCGTCAGGCCAGACGGTGTCGAGCAATGACGGCCCGACGCTGGACGGCTTGATCGCCGCCACCCGCGAGCAACAGCAGGCCAGCTACAAGGATTACAAGGAGCTGGGCGAGAAGAAGAAGGTGCGCCGTGGTTTGGGCGTGCGACAGCTGGACATTTCCGGCAGCGTCGATGGCGGCAAAGTGTTGAGCACGACGGTCACTGCGGCGTCGGGCAAGCGCATGGCGATGGTCAATGTGATCTCTCTGCAAAAAGACGCCAAGGTTCATGACGAACTGCTCAAGGCGATCACCGATAACAAAAAGTGAGGTCGTGCGGCCCCGTCATGTCACCTGGCGACCAGACGCGCTCCACACGTTTAACCTGTTGCTGCGTTATCAAGCCCGCCGCCCTTCCAGCAGTATCCGCAACGCAAGCCCGAACATGACCGTGCCCATCAACCATTTCTGCACCACGGCCCAGGTCGGGCGTCGCGTGAGGAACACGGCGATGGAGCCAGCGCCCAAGGCGATCAGGGCGTTGACGCTGAGGCTCACGGCGATCTGACAGCTGCCGAGCATCAATGACTGGGTCAGGACGCTGGCGCCCTTGTCCAGGGTGATGAACTGCGGCAGCAACGACAGGTACAGCACGGCAACTTTAGGGTTGAGCAAGTTGGTCATCAGACCCATGAGGAACAACTGCCGGTTGCTGTCCCTGGGCAGGTCCTTGACCTGAAAAGGTGACCGCCCGCCCGGTTTGACTGCCTGCCACGCCAGATACAGCAGATACGCAGCCCCCGCATAACGCAGGGCGTCGTAAGCGTAAGGTACCGCCATGACCAGCCCGGTAATGCCAAACGCAGCGCAGAGCATGTAGAACAGAAAACCGACACCGACGCCGCCCAGGGAAATCAGCCCCGCTTTGGGTCCCTGTGAGATGGATCGCGAAATCAGGTAAATCATGTTCGGTCCGGGGGTCAGTACCATGCCCAGACAAATAAGGGAAAAAGCGATAAGGCTTGAGAGTTCTGGCATGGCGACTTCCTGTTGCCCAATGCTGTCGGGGAGGGTTCGCTCAGGTGTTCAGCGAGCCGGCGCTGCATTGCAGCCTAAGGCCGGGATGAGGTCAAGGCTCGACTGGCACGACGTGGCGGTGTCCGTCAGAAATACCTTTCTTGTATTAAAGATTTTTCAGACATCACTCAATCAACTGTCGGTTATGGCGCGGCGAAAAAGATAGGGAACCTTGACGTTTTAATCACACAAGGTACTCCGTTCATGTCCACTGCGCTTTCCGCTGATACGTCCTTCGACTGGTTCATCACCAATCCCACGTCCATCATCGTTTTTTTGAATCTGCTCTTGCTGGCCGCAGGCTTTGTCTACATTTATCGGCGCGCGAAATCGATGCTGTTTTTGCGTGATCGCCTGTGGCGATTGCTGGGCGGCAAGGCTGATTTCGCCCATGAGAAGTTCGAACGGATGAAGCGTGAGGCGCGTGAGCTGGAGCATTTCCGGTATGAGTTTAATATTCCGGCGCATTCCCTCGAACAGGCCGAGGCGTTTCATGAGTGGCAGTCGCAGCATCGCCTGCAATTGGGTGATGTTTCGCTGGCGAAAAATTACATCGACTGGCGGGACTTCAATGCGCTGAAGATGAAAGTCAGCCTGCGACAACTGCGTCGGATCAACGTGGCGGCAATGATCGCCGCCATCTTGCTGTACTTGGTCGTGGCTCTTTCGTTTTCCCTGGCGGCGTCGAACTATCTGATGGTGAGTTTCAAGGACACGCCGTTCTTTTATGTCTCGGAGAAAGACGTAAAGTTCTCGCCGTTCGGCCAGCCCAAACTGTCGTCGCAGACGTGTGAGTCGCCCGAAGCGCTGCAAGCCCTGGATGACGAGACGGATTTTCCACCCCAGCGGTTCAGCTCGATATGCGAGGAGTTTGGCAGCCCGCGTATCGTTGAACACATCAAGACCGAACTCAGCAAACAACGGATCATGCTGGTTTCTCTGGGCAGCATGCTGTTCGTGTTTTTTCTTGCCTTGGTTAAAGCGGCGGTCCAACGCCGAGCAGCGAAACGCTTGCTTGAGCAGCTTGAACGGACCGCATCGTCTTCAAACGCGCACTAATCCACCCGTAATGCAGCCGAAAGACAGTCAACCAGCTTGTGTACTTTGGGCAATGACTCGCGATTACGCGGCCATGCAAGGTGCAGGTCCAACCCTTCGGTGGCCAGGTGCGGGAGGATTTCCACCAGTTCGCCGCGCTGCAATTGTTCCTTGATCAGCCAGGTCGCCAACTGGGCAACGCCGCTTGCGGCCACGACCGCGGCGACCTGGGCTTCGGCGTCACCGACGATGATGCGGCCTTCCATCGTGCGCATATGAGTCTGTCCGGCGGCGTCGACGATCAACCACGGGCTGGTGCTGCCATAAGACTTGCCGTACAGAATGCAGGCGTGATCGGCCAGCTCTTCGACGGTCTGCGGTGCGCCATGGCGTTCCAGATAACGGGGTGCGGCGCAGAAAATCACCCGCTCGGTGCCCAGATAGCGATGGCCCAAGGTCGAAGGCCAAGCCGCCGGGCCGCCAATCCGGACGGCCAGATCCACGCCCTCTTCCAGCAGATCCACGAAACGGTCGGTGAAGGACACATGAGGGCGCAGTTTCGGGTGTTGTTCGGCGAACTGCAGGATCAGCGGCAGAACCTGCAATCGTCCGAACGATGCAGGCAGATCCACACGCAAATGCCCGGCCGGTTCGGAGCGTTGCGCCGCCAGTGCGGTTTCAGCGTCCTCCAGTTCGTCAAGGATGCGTCTGCAAACGGCGTAGTACGCCGAACCCTCTTCTGTCAGTGCGAGGCTGCGGGTGGTGCGTTCGAACAGGCGCATACCCAGCCGGCGTTCCAGCCGGGCCACGCTCTTGCTGACGGCCGAATTGGTGAGGCTCAAGCGCTCGGCCGCTCCGGTAAAGCTGCCTGCATTGGCTACAGCGACGAAGGTAGCGATGCCTTTGAGACGGTCGGTGGAAATCATGGCTGCTCGGCAATTGATGAAATAGATTCCATAGTGCCCGGAAAAAGCACCCAAGATAAGAAGTCGTTTCTCTAATAGGCTAGCGACATTCTTAATTTCGGGTTTTCTGTATGCCTTCTTTAGACACCACTGCATCTGGCGCGGCCAGCGGCGAAACATCCACGGGTGCCGGATTGTCCATCGCCATTCTGGCGTTGGCCGGTTTTGTCATCGTGACAACCGAGTTCCTGATCATCGGTTTGCTGCCCTCAATGGCGCGGGATTTGGGTATTTCCATTTCCGACGCCGGGCTGCTGGTGACGTTGTTCGCCTTTACGGTAATGCTGTTTGGTCCGCCGCTGACCGCGATGCTTTCCCACCTGGATCGCAAGCGGACCTTTGTGATTATTTTGCTGATTTTCGCGGCGGCCAACGCGTTGGCAGCGGTCTCCAGCAACATCTGGGTATTGGCATTCGCCCGTTTCATTCCGGCGCTGGCGTTGCCGGTGTTCTGGGGTACGGCCAGTGAAACCGCCAGCCTGCTGGCAGGGCCCGAGCGTGCAGGCAAAGCGGTCGCGCAGGTTTATCTGGGCATTTCCGCCGCCATGTTATTTGGCATTCCGCTGGGCACTCTGTTTGCCGATGCCGTGGGCTGGCGTGGTGCGTTTTGGGCATTGACCGTGTTGTCGGCGTTGATGGCCTTGCTGCTGTGGATTTCCATGCCTGCTTTGGCGCCCACCGAAAAAGTCGGCCTGGCCAAACAGGCGAAGATTCTCGGCGATCCACGTTTTATCGCCAACCTGGTGCTGTCGATCCTGTTGTTCACGGCAATGTTCGCTGCTTATACCTACCTGGCTGACACGCTGGAGCGCATCGCTCTGGTGCCCTCGGCGCACGTGGGTTGGTGGTTGATGGGCTTTGGGGCGGTCGGCCTGATCGGTAATGGCCTTGGTGGCCGGTTTGTGGACCGCAGCCCGCTGGGTTCGACCATTGTGTTCGCGCTGCTGCTGGCTTTGGGCATGACGGCAAGCGTCCCCGCGGCCGGTTCGTTACCGATGTTGTGCGCCGTCCTGTTTGTCTGGGGTGTTGCCCATACGGCGTTGTTTCCGATTTGCCAGATCCGGGTGATGAAAGCTGCGCCACAGGCACAAGCCCTGGCCGGCACACTCAATGTCTCGGCCGCCAACGCCGGCATTGGCTTGGGTTCGGTTATCGGCGGCATGACCATTGAACATCTGGGTTTGCATGACGTGGGTTATGTGGCGGCAGCCATTGCCGTGCTCGCAATCATCACCGCCGTACTAACCAAACGTATGAAAGCCAACTAAGCCGGCATCAAAAAGCCCAACCCGTCACAAACCGGCTTTGATTTGTGACGGTTTTTTTAATAATGGCAAAAGGCTCTTCCCATAATGGTCGCCAGAGGCTCAAACTCCGTGCTTTCGGTCTAGTTCCATGGTGTCAGGCCGGTCAACACTCACCGGTGGACGTCATGAAGAATTACGAGGGCAAAGGGCTGTCGTTTGCCGAACGAATCTACTGGGCGCGCAGTGTTGGCGTAAGCATTGGTTGCATCAGCGTCGCTGCGTCGCTTTATCCGTTGAACCCGCCGACCTGGCTCTGGGTGTTGATGACGTGCAATGTGTTGCTGTGGCCGCAGATTGCATTACGGCTGGCGAAGCGCTCCGCGCAGCCATACCACGCCGAGCGGCGCAACATCTTGTTTGACTCTGTCGCGGGCGGCTTCTGGGTCGCAGCGATGGGTTTCAGCCCGCTACCGACAGTTACCGTCCTGGCAATGATGGGGATGCATAACATTGCGGCCGGCGGCCAGCGGCTGTTTCTGCTGGGTTGCATTGCCCAGGCCATAGGCGCCTCCATCGCTATGCTGCTGCTTTCCCCTGCGCTCGTGCCTGACAGCACCACGCTGCAAATCTATGCGTGCCTCCCCGTACTGGTGATTTATCCGCTGTTCGTTGGCCATGCCAGTTACCGGCTTGCCCTGAAGCTGAGCGAGCACAAGCATATCCTTGGCAAACTGAGCCGCACCGATAGCCTGACCGGGCTGATCAACCACGGTTCCTGGAAGGATCTGTTGCAGATCGAGTTTGGCAATTGCCAGGCACTTTCCCGGCAGACCACGGTTGCCTTGATCGATATCGATCATTTCAAATCCATCAATGACACTCATGGGCATATCATCGGCGATGCGTTTCTCAAGCAAATGAGCGCTGCACTGGTCGCCAATCTGCGCGAATCCGATCTGGCGGGACGCTACGGCGGTGATGAATTCTGCGTGATCCTGCCCAACACGAGCCAGGCCCTGGCCGAGGAAATCATGGAGCGGCTGAACCATGAAGTGTCCAACTACCGCGATGCCGTCATACCTGAGTTGAAAATCAGCTTGAGCATCGGCATTGCGACGTATCACCCCGGCCTGTCCGATGCGGCAACCTGGCTAAACGAAGCCGATAAGGCGTTGTATATGGCCAAGAGCACCGGGCGCAATCGAATCTGCGCCGCTGACTCCACACCGGCAGCCAATGAGGATCAAGCGCTCGATATGGAGGTTTCAGCATCTTGAGTGCAAACACGAGTTGCCCCCTGACGATGTCAGGGGCTTGGTGAAACACTTTCCAGCCACCGTCGCTTATTTATGAGTTTCAAATGAAACTCGCATCCGCACTGACAGCAGCTGTTAAGCCCTATCGTTATTTTTAAATGAATACCCTTTGAAGCGGATCAACCGGATCTATTCATCGGGACAATCCGGGTTGTTCGCCGAAGTGGCGGGTTGGGCGCAGATGTTTTCCAGCAGCCATTGCGGCGAATGTTCTTCCAGTAAGTCACGGATGGGTTTGTCCAGTTCAAGCTTGCCGTAAAGTTGCTCTTCCCGGTCCAGATGGCTTTTTTGGGCGCAGCGGTAATCGGCGGGATAAATGCTCTGTTCAATAGGGAGCAGCCCGTCGAAATGTTCCAGTAACCCCTGGAACACCAGGCGGCGTTCCACCGTATGACGTGTTGTGGCAATCAAACCGAAGAAAAACTGGCCGTCCTGCTGACGCAAGGCTTCTGAAGCGGCGTAACGCTCGACCAGGGTGTAGGGGGCGACATCATCAAAAACAATACAACACAGGAATTCACGTGTCTGGCTGCTGAACGGGTTCTCGAACGCCACGCATCTATCATGCTGGCCCAGAACGAACCGGACCGCGTCTTCCACCAATGTCAGATTCTGGCGATCCTCAAGCTCCATCACTTCATCCAGTAAAGGCGCCTGCCTGCCCAGGCGCGCAACTTGCCGGCTGAAGTTCATCAATATTCCTTGTGGGCCGAGGAGTCGCGATTGTCGGTCGCTCAGTTCAGCCTTTGACAGCCCGGCTTGTCTGGCCGCCAGTTTCCGGAAAACATGAAGAGTGTTCCCTTGCCTCTCATGCAGAAAATTTACCGACAGGCATCCTGATGGACCGTCGTCCTTGATAAACGATACGCTCATGACTTGCTCCCTAACGTAGTCAAAACTTTTGTTATTGTGTTGTGCGGCTTTGAAACGGCCCTGAGTCGGGCTCTATGACTTCATGCGTGATATACAACGGTGGTTATCGTGTATGCAACAGACTTGATGGGCGCATCCGCCCGTTCAAGACCTGAGCTTTGTTTGTCCTCACCATGACGCACATGACGCCAATCATAGTGTTCGGATGAATTATGTAGGAACTCTCTTACATCAACTCCCTTCGCCAACAGATTCGACTATTGAACATGTGCCAATGCGCAATGAACGAATACAGAGAACGGCCCTACAGGGACAAACATACCGAACTTATAACTACCGCCTGAGACCCAGGCGATGAAAAATATGACCCTTCGTTGTATGACGCGAGACTAAACTCGCGAAATGACAATTACAATCATCCGCGAAAAATAATTTACATAATAAAATTTCTTACAAGAAAGATAGAAATTACAAGTAGGAAAAAGGAAACAGCCCGCATCATCAATAGAAGCGGGCTGACAGATAAGCCCCCTCAACCTTGTTTGAACATTTCTTCGGCGCGCTTGCGAATCTCGTCCGGGGATAAATCCTGCTTATGAGTTGCAATAAACCAGCAGTGTCCGTATGGGTCCTTCAATGTGCCAGTGCGGTCGCCGTAGAACATGTCGGTGACCGGGGTCAATTGCTCTGCCCCCGCATCGAGGGCGCGTTGGTAAGTCGCGTCGGCGTCTTGCACATAAAGGTGCAGGCCCACAGGAGGTTTGCCGGATTTTTCCGGGCTGCCTAGCGCGCCTTGCTCGCAGGGTTCGGACATCATCAGCATCGAGGTGCCGATGCGCAGCGCTGCATAACCGACACGGCCATCGGGGGTATCGAGGCGAAAATCCTCGGTCGCGCCGAAGGCTTGTTTATAGAACTCGATGGCCTGGGCGGCTTCCTTGATACCCAGAAAAACCGTAAGGCTGTTAAAACCTTCGGGTATGGCTTGTACGCTCATGGTGGTTCTCCTCTGTGATGAGCAAGCACCGATCAGGGTTGAAGATCGAACAGTGCCTTGCCGCTTTCCATGTCAAACGGTGCGGAAAAATGCTCGTGCACCGCTTTCCATTGACCGTTTATGCGCCGGTAGCCGGCGCTTGCACGCATCCACGATGATTTTTGCTGCCCCGCGTTATCAACTGCGCCACAACTGCACAGCCAATGGGCGAACCCCAGCGTGTCATCCGCCTGAACGACCAGGTCACGCGGCTCGAACAACATCGCCCCTTCACACAGGCCCAGGCAGTATTCCCAGTGCTTGCGGTAGGCCTCGACGCCCTTGAATTGCAACTGGATGATCGCGTCATAGGCGACTATTTCCGGGGCGTAATACGCCATGATCGCGTCCAGATTCTTGTCTCGGACCGCATGGGTCCAGTGCGTGATGAGCGCACGGATGTCTTGGCTGGCGCTCCCGGCATCAAGGTTTGTAGCGGCTTTCATAAAGGTTCTCCTGTGGTCGCTTCGTTCTGCTGTCGGCCGCCTGGGCCGATTGCTGCAGATTGAGAGTCCGAACGGGTCGCACCTCCACGCTGCCCACTCGCGCTGCCGGAATATGCGCCGCGATGTGTAGGGCATCATTGAGGTCTCGGGCGTCGATCAGGTAGAAACCGGCCAACTGCTCTTTGGTTTCGGCGAATGGCCCGTCAGTGATCCTGACCTTGCCGTTGCGCATGCGGACGGTGGTAGCGGTCTGAACCGACTCCAGCGGTTCGGCTGCCAGCATATGGCCGCTGGCCTGGACCGACTCGGCATAGGCGAAACACTCGTCATCACGGGGACTGTCCGGGTGTGTATGCAGGATCTGTTCGTTGCTGTAGATCAGGCAAAGGTATTTCATGACGTCCTCCGTTACGGGCTCTCTGCCCTATGCAACGGATTAGTCGTACAGCAGATGAGGAAATCGACAAGGCTATCGGATAATTTTTCGACGCCGCTAATAGGTGGTCCGACGGCTCAGGTTAGCGACTCCAGTTCTTGCAGGCGCTGTGTGAGAAAGCGTCGGTCGACGTTTTGCCGAGCTTTTTCAAGGGCCATGCGATAGGCGACCCGCGCCTGATCGACGAGGCCTGCACGCCGACATAAGTCAGCCTTCGCTGACCAGGCCAGGTGATAGTCACGCAGCTCTTCACGGGACAGAAGCGCATTGATCAGCGCCAGTCCCGCGTGAGGGCCGCGGAGCATGGCGATTGCAACCGCTCGATTAAGCTCCACCACCGCCGAATCGGTGAGGCGCAGCAGTACGTCATACAGACCGACGATCTGCGCCCAATCGGTGGCCTCGGCGCTGAGCGCCTGTGCATGCACCGCAGCGATGGCCGCTTGCACGCAGTAGGCACCATGCCGACCGGACCGCAGGGCTTGCTCGACCAATGCCTCACCTTCATTGATCATCGCCCGGTTCCACAGGCTACGGTCCTGATGTTCGAGCATCACCGGTTCACCACTGGCAGTCATCCGCGCCGAACGGCGGGACTCGGTGAGCAGCATCAGCCCCAGCAGTCCGGCGACCTCAGGCTCTGGCAGTAGATCCAGCAACAGCCGGCCAAGGCGGATCGCTTCGCTGGAGAAATCCTTGCGGGTCAGGTGATCCCCGGACGAGGCGAAATAGCCTTCGTTGAACACCAGATAAATCACCCGCAACACTGCATCCAGCCGCTCGGGCAGCTCTGCGAAAGAAGGCACTTCGTAGGGAATGCGGGCGTCGAGAATCTTGTTTTTGGCCCGCACGATGCGTTGCGCCACGGTTGACGGCTTGGTCAGGAATGCACGGGCGATTTCTTCTGTGGTCAGGTCGCAGACTTCACGCAACGTCAGCGCGACTTGAGCATCGTCGGTCAAGGCCGGATGACAGCAGATGAAAATCAGGCGCAGCCGGTCGTCTTCGACACTGTCCAGCTCGGGTGTCTGGACTTGATCTTCAAGCTCGCGTGCCATCTGGATCAGCGAGGCGTTGAATCGCGAACGCCGGCGCAGGCTGTCGATCGCCTTGAAGCGCCCCGCCGAGATCAGCCAGGCTCGGGGATTGTGCGGCAAACCGCTTTGCGGCCACTGCTCGACCGCCGCGATGAATGCGTCCTGCAAGGCTTCTTCGGCCAGTTCAAAACTGCCTAAAAGACGGATCAGCGTAGCCAGAACCCGGCGGGACTCCTGACGGTAGAGGCCCTCGACTTCGGCATTGATGGATCGCGTGTCGTTAGTGTTCTGCTCACGATGGTGCTTCATGCCTGTCTCTCACATGGCGTATGAGAGAGCGTAGCCTGCGCGGACTCAGGGTGATTACCGCGCCAGACCAAATGCACAAGACATGCTCAGCGCCCGGCCATAACCGCGTCGACCTGCATGCCCCGGCGCAGTCCGTACACCGCAGCCGTCAACAAGCCAACCGCGCCCATCACGGCGCAGTAAACAACACACACCCAAGGGCTCCACGGCATCAGCGCGATCAACATCAACGGCGTGGTGCTCGCCCACAGCGCATACGCGATGTTGTAGGTAAAGGAGATACCGGAGACGCGAATCTTCGCCGGGAACAGCCCGACCATGACCGAAGGAACAACGCCCACGATGCCGCAGGCCAGGCCGGCAATGGCGTAAGCGATACCCGGCGTGAGCCATTGGCCGATCAGGCTGGCATATAACGAGCCGATGCCCAGCGGCAGCAGCAGGCTGTAGAGCATCACGCCGCGCCAGGCACCGATGCGATCGACCAACAGACCCGCCAGTACGCAACCGATGTTGAGAAATACGATGCCCAGACTGCTCAAAGCGAACGTATGGGCGGCGCTCATGCCGAAACGTTGCTGCATCACGGTGGGCGTGATCACCACAAGGACCACCACGGCGGAGGTCAGGACGCAGGTCAGCAAGACCGCCGGAAGCAAGGACTGTCGATGCTCGCGCAATACAGCCGTTAACGGGAATTCCGCCATTTCGCCACGCTGGGCGTGCAACGCCATAAACACCGGTGTTTCGCTCAGCCAACGGCGCAACCATACGCCCACCACCCCGAATACACCGCCCAGGAGGAACGGAATACGCCAGGCGTAATCGAGAATTTCCGCAGGTGTGAACACCTTCGCCAGCCAGGTGGCGACCAATGCGCCCAACAGATAACCGAACGTCAGGCCCGCTTGCAGCACGCCAAGGGCGTAACCCCGATGCCCTGCCGGGGCATGCTCGGCGACAAACACCCAAGCGCTGGGCACTTCGCCGCCCACGGCTGCGCCTTGCAAAATGCGCAGGCCGAGCAGTAGCAACGGCGCCCAATAGCCAATCTGTGCATAGGTTGGCATCACCCCGATCAACAGGCAGGGCAGCGCCATCATCAGGATGCTCAGGCTGAACACCCGTTTGCGGCCAAGTTTGTCGGCGAAATGCGCCATCAGAATGCCGCCCAACGGGCGCGCCAGATAACCGGTGACGAAAATCCCGAAGCTTTGCAACAGACGCAGCCATTCGGGCATTTCTGGCGGAAAGAACAGTTGGCTGAGGGTCAGCGCGAAGAAGACGAAAATAATGAAGTCATAGATCTCCAGCGCTCCGCCCAATGCAGCAAGGCCCAGGGTTTTGTAGTCTGCGCGCGATAGCGGCTGGGGGCGAGATTGGACGATGGCCGTCATAAATAATCCGTAACGGTGGAAGACTGGGGGCGACATCCGGTCGCAGGGGCGCGAAGAATAGCAAACTCAAGCGCGATGGGTCGCCGCAACGCGCTTGAGATCAAGAGGGGAGACAACCGACCCGTCTGGATCAGTTGCGTCCGGCGCGGCGCTCAGCCACCTGCCCCAGAACCGCGAGATCCATGTGCCCTTCGTCATTGGCCTGGGCATCGAGCAGGCTGCCATACACCAGATTGGCGACGGGCAACGGCACCGCCACATGCTCGGCGGCGGCCAGCGCCAGGCTGATGTCTTTGAGGCCCAGCGAAGCCTTGAACAACGCAGGCTCATAACGCCGCTCGGCGATCATTGCACCGTAGCCTTGGTACACAGGGCCGGGAAAGATGCTGCCAGAAATCAGCTCGATCAACGTGCTCGGTTCAATGCCATAGGCGTCGACCAGAACCGCCGCTTCACCCATGGTTTCAATGGCTGAAGCGAGCATGAAATTGACCGCCAGCTTCAGCACGTTGGCCCGTGATGCCTGCTCGCCAAGGGGCCAGGTTTTCTTGCCGATCAAATCGAACAGTGGCTGCACGGTTTTGATCGCGGCATCGGGCCCTGCGGCCAGGATGTTCAGCGCACCAGCGGCGGCCACGTCCGGCCGTCCCATCACCGGGGCCGCGATATAGGCCACGCCACGCTCAGCATGCAAGGCCGCGAGTTCTTCGGCGAAAGCGACCGCTATAGTCGCCATATTGATGTGAATGAGCGGCGCCTTGAGTGTGTCGAGCAGGCCCGATTCGAGCAGCACGCCACGCAGGGCGTGGTCGTCGGCCAGCATGGTGAACACCACTTCGTTGTCGAAAGCCTGGGCTGGATCAATAGCGGCCTTGGCCCCCAGTGCGACCATGGCCTGTACCGGATCGGGCGAGCGGTTCCAGACCCAGACTTCATGCCCACCTTTAAGTAAATGGGTCGCCATGGCCTGCCCCATGTTGCCGAGTCCTACGAAACCGATTTTCATGGATGTGCTCTCTCCTGCTGGAAATGAAGTGATCTAGAGTGCGCTTTTGCGCCGCTGAAAAAAACCGTTGTTGGTCTGGCGGGTCCGGTTTGATTTACTCCAGGGCTAACGCACTTGCGACCAAGTCCCGTCGGATTGGCGAAACTGAGGGAATTAAGCGTGAATTAAGTCTGAGAGGTTAATATGGCCTCAACCCGATAGCTGAACGATCCAGCTGCTGATCGATCTATGACATCAGATAAACCAGAAGGAAGACCCGATGAAAACTTTACATGCCCTGTTCGCCGCCCTCGCCCTGACAACTGTCGCGGGTATTGCTCAAGCCGATATCGGTCCAGATGAAGTCGTACGCCTGCACAAGGCCGGTACGGTCATGGACTTTGAAAAGCTGAATAAAATGGCACTGGACAAACACCCTGGCTTCACCGTTCACGATACCGAACTGGAAAACCAGGCCGGACGTTATGTTTATCAGGTTGAACTGCGCGATGCCAAAGGTGTGGAATGGGACGTAGACCTGGACGCCAAGACCGGCGAAGTTCTGAAAGATAAACAAGACAGCTGATTAAAGTTCTGACGCAATGAGAGCGGGTTTATCCGCGAAGAAATCCTTCAGGCACCATCATCGATGCCTGATATAACTTTCTCGCGAATGAATTCGCTCCCTGCGTTTCACTCGTTTTATCCCGACAACCCAAAGGGCTGTTATTTCAAACCAACTCTCAGCAGTTGCCCATCGTCATCATCGGTCAGCACGTAAAGGTAGCCGTCCGGACCTTGGCGCACATCTCGAATACGCTGTTTCAACTCGCCCAACAGTCGTTCTTCATGGACGATCTTATCCCCGTCGAATTGCAGTCGGATCAGCTCTTCTGCGACCAATGCGCCGATAAACAGGTTGTGATCCCAGGCTTTGAAGCGCGCCCCATCGTAAAACGCCATCCCGCTGATGGCCGGGGATTTTTCCCAGACATGGAAAGGGTGGATTGTGCCCTCGACAAATTTACCCTTGGCCTCGGAAATGGGCTCCCCTGAATAATCAATGCCGTTGGTTGCCAAAGGCCAGCCATAATTGGCGCCGCGTTCAATGATGTTCACCTCATCGCCACCACGGGGGCCATGTTCGTTGGTCCACAGCGTGCCGGTCCACGGGTTGAGCGCCGCGCCCTGCTGATTGCGATGGCCGTAGGACCAGATCTCTGGCCGCACACCTTTCTGACCGACAAAAGGATTATCCGGCGGCACTTTGCCGTCCGGGAACAGCCGCACGATTTTGCCTTGCAGCTTGTCCAGATCCTGCGCTGTGGGCCGGTTGTTGTTTTCCCCCAGCGCAATGAACAAGTAGCCGTCACGATCAAACACCATGCGCGAACCAAAGTGATTGCCCACGGACAACTTCGGCTGCTGGCGGAAAATCACGGTGAAATTGTCCAGTGTGCTCATGTCTGTGGACAAACGACCACGTCCGGCAGCGGTCCCGGCTTTGCCGTCCTTGCCCACCTCGGAATACGTTAGGTAAACCAGCCGGTCATTGGCAAAATCCGGAGACAGCACCACGTCCAAAAGACCGCCCTGGCCATTGGCCCAGACCTGCGGAACTCCGGAAATGGGCCTGGACAGTTTGCCATCCGCAGTCACCAGGCGCAGATTGCCGGGCCGTTCGGTCACCAGCATGCCTTGTTTATCCGGCAGAAACGCCAGCGCCCAAGGTCGCTCAAGCCCTTTGGCCACTTGCTCGACAGTGACGCTGCCCTGCTCGCTTTTGAACTCCTGCACCTGCGCAGCATGGATCGTCAGGGGCAGACTCAGGAATGCAGTGGCGCAGAGAGTTGCAATCAAGGTTTTGCGAAACATAGACAATTCCTTATGCAGAAGCGGGAACCCCGCTTGCGGGTTGGCCAAGGGTCAATCGGTGGTCTTGCGGTCGCGGCTTGTGTCGCCTCCCGACGGACGGGCAGGCTGTTGCCGCGTCGGATAACCATTGCCGATGCCGCCATTTTCCAGGGTCGGCGCACGAGGATTGGGCGCGGTACTTGGCCCTCGCACGGGAGGGATGCTCGACTCGGTGCCTTGGCGACTGTTCGGATTCGCCCGGTGGATGGGGCTGTTGTTGGGACCGCCGTTATTCAGGGTGCTATTGGGCAGGGTCTGCGCCAGGGAAACATTGGCAAGGCCGGCCATGATCAGGCCGCCAAGCAAGGGGACAGCAACGCTTCGTATAAAACTGTTCATCAGTTACCTTCTGTTCAGAAACGGTAAGGACTCAGGCCTTTGATGACGATCCAGGGTCTAGGTTCGGCGTACAACCGCGATGAGCAATCATTGCGGCATCCGGTTTGTAACAAGGATGGTCAGCCCAGCCGTCGCGACGTCGACACAATCATCTTTCATTTAATCAGCACGCAAGAGATCAAAGCGCCATGACCGACGTCACCGAGGCCGCACCCGCCCTGAAGGAAATATTCAACCGCGCGCGGCTCCAGCACATCGCCGAACAGGCTGCGGCGGTCTACCCGGCTTTTGACATTCCGACGTTTCTGGCCCATGTCACCCAAGGGCTGGACGACTTGTCGCTCATGCAGCGCCTGAACCGCGTCAGTCGTGGCTTGCAGGCGTGCTTGCCCCAGGACTACATCGAGGCGCTGGGTATCCTGTACAACCTGGCGCCACGGCTGAACAGCGGTTTCGTCACCCTGATCTTGCCGGAGTTCGTAGCGCTTTATGGCCAGCACGATTTCGAGCGTTCCATGCAGGCGCTCAAATACTTCACCGCCTTCGGATCGTCGGAGTTTGCCGTGCGCCACTTTCTGCGCCTGGATATGGATCGGGCGCTGCAACTGATGCGCGACTGGGCGCAGGACGAGAACGAGCATGTTCGACGACTGGCCAGTGAAGGCAGTCGGCCGCGATTGCCTTGGTCATTCCGCATCGAGGCATTGATGCGCGACCCGACGCCGGTGCTGCCGATCCTTGATGCCCTCAAGACCGACAGCAGCCTGTATGTGCGCAAATCAGTGGCCAATCACCTCAACGACATCACCAAGGACAACCATGAGTGGGTGCTTGACCAGATCGAAGGCTGGTCGATGGACAACCCTCATACGGCGTGGATCGCCCGTCACGCCCTGCGCTCGCTGATCAAGAAAGGCAACCGCCGCGCCCTGACGATCATGGGAGCGGGCCATGCGCCACAAGTGCGCATTGAGCAGCTGTGCGTGAACCCCGAACAGGTTCGCCTGGGTGACCGGATCAACCTGTCGTTCCGACTGACGTCAACCGCCGGGCAGAGCCAGCGCCTGATCATTGATTACGCCCTTCATTACGTAAAGAAAGCCGGGGGCACTTCGGCCAAGGTGTTCAAGCTCAAGACCCTGACTCTGGCGGCAGGTGAATCGGTGAGGGTCAGCCGCGAGCAGCAGATTCGCAATTTCACGACCCGCGTTCATTACGCTGGCAAGCATGAGCTGGATGTCCTGATCAACGGCGAGTGCCTGGCCCGAACGTTTTTTGATCTTGCCGACTGACTCAGGAGCAGTCAGAGCAGCGGCATGGTAAACGTGAAGGTCGTGCCGTCTTCGCGGGTTGAATGCACCTCCAGCCTGCCGCCATGGGCGATAGCAATCTGGCTGGCGATGTACAGGCCAAGCCCCAGCCCGGCTTGCGGCTGGTCAGCGCCGGGACGTGAGTAAGGCAGGAACAGTTGAGGCAACACCGACTCCGGGATCGGCTCTCCCTGATTGGATACACGAATCATGAACCTGCCATCCTCGACCCCGGCGCCGACTTGCACCGTACCCTGGCGGTCACCATGGGCGATGGCGTTGGCGACCAGATTGGACAACAGCTGTGCGATCCGCTCGCGGTCGCAACGGATCAGCGCCAGGCCGCCAATGGTGGAGCGAATGCGCCGCGTCGGATGTACGCGCTGCACCTCCGAGACCACATGATGCAGCGCTTCGTCGAGATCGGTGCAGGCCTGGATGCTCAAAGGAATGCCATGGCCCAGCCTGCCCCGCGCGAAATCAAGCACATCATCCACCAGCTGAGCGGCCCGTCGCCCTGATGTGAGGATGTGCTGGACGATCTTCAGCGGTTTTTCATCCAGTGGTTTGCGCAGCAACAGCTCGGCGCTGGCGGTGATGGCGAACAATGGGTTGCGCAGGTCATGGCCGAGCACTGCAATGAATTGCTCACGCAGTTCAGACACCTCCCGTTCAGCGTGCAGCTCGGCCCTGGCCCGCTCCAGATGCTCTTCGGCCTCGATCTGGATCGCCAACAGGCGTGCGAAGGACGTCATCATCGCTTCGATGGATGTGCCGGTCAGTTGCGCCGGTTTTGGGTCCAGCGCGCAAATAGTGCCGAAGAATTCGCCGGTGGACAGGAACACCGGCACCGCGATGTAGCTCTCAAACTTGTAGATCCGTGGCGTGTGATGTGAGCGGTAGAATTCGTGCTGGCTGACTGAGTCGATGATCACCGGACGGTGTTGGTGAGACATGTGAATGTCGTGGCAAATGGTTGTGGCTACCTCCAGCTCGCCGCCGGGTTTGAGCCCGAAATCCAGTTTGTCGAGCACTGCACAGGCCGTCCACGACGTCTCGGTAACGCGTGCAATGGCCGCGAAGCCCATACCGGTGGACTCACTGATCACTTGCAGGATGGCGGGTACTGCGCTTATCCGACCAATCGTTGCGACATCTTCAGCGATTGATTGCCTCATGAGGGACCTTTATGAGAGAGATGACAGCAGGGCGTCAGAGCGGCCTATTCTAGCGGCGGCGTGCAGGTTGCGAAATTGAAAATGCGCTATTGGATGAGTGGCAACCGGGTCTTGTGCACAAATCTTCCAGACGTGATCACAGGCTTGGCCGAAGCTATCAACGCATTCAAAATGCGAAATAAATCCATTTGGATACCAAATACTCACAAAGTCACCTTCTTGGAGTGATACGCCATGCGCACTGCCAACTGGATCGACCTCAAGCAGGACCGCGAGTCCGGCATCGAGACGATTCGGGCGCATTTCGAAGGGCATGCCTACGATCCACATTGGCACGATAGCTACCTGGTGGGCGTCACCGAGCAAGGGGTCCAGCAATTCAATTGTCGTCGGCAGCGCCACATGAGTACGCCAGGCCGGGTATTTTTGCTTGAGCCCGGCGAGATTCACGACGGCGATGCGCCAGCGCCGGAAGGGTTCACCTACCAGACGCTCTATCTGGATCCCCGGTGGCTGGATCGCGAGTTACGGTCACTGTACGAGCAGGCGCCAGCGGATTGTCAGCTGACTTTCGCCGCGACCCTGGCTGACGATTCGCGCCTGGCGTGCGCGACGGCCAATGCGTTTCGCACAGTGCACAGTCAGGAAATGCGCATTGTGCGTCAGACAGCTCTGGATGACCTGCTGGGCAGTCTGACCAGCCATTTGCGCTGGCGAAACCTGATGACACCGGACCCGCGCCTGCCGCTGGTTGCGCACAATGCTCGGGATTTCCTGCACAGTCACCTGGCGCAGGATATCGGTCTGGATGATCTGGCCCAGGCAACCGGCGTAGACCGTTTTCGCCTGACCCGGGCGTTCAAGGCTGCGTTTGGGCTGGCGCCCCATGCCTACCTGATCCAGTTGCGACTGGCAAAGGCGCGGCGCCTGCTCGCCAATGGCGAATCGCCGGCGCAGGTGGCGGCGGCCTTGGGTTTCGCCGATCAGAGCCATCTGGGTCGCTGGTTCCAGCGCGCTTACCGAATGACCCCGGCCGACTACCGCAAACGTTGCTCAAATCTTCCAGACTGACGCGCACCGAACCTTGATGATCCACGGACCATCAATCATCCGAGGGCGTCATGGAATCGTTATTGCCTTTTCTGCTGTTCGCGTTTGTCGCGTCGATTACACCTGGGCCCACCAACATTCTGGTGTTGACCAACAGTTCCCGCCACGGCATCAGCGCCACGCTCCCTATCGTGCTGGGCGCCTGCGCTGGCGCGGCCGGGCTGGTCCTGTTGGTGGGAACAGGTGTGGGGGATTTTCTGGCTCGACATCTTGCCGTTCAAACGGCCATGACCTGGCTGGGTATCACCTGGCTAAGCTGGATGGCGTGGCGGCTGTTCAGCGCTCCGGCGCAGGCCATAGACGCCGCTACGGCAACCGTTCAGGGCCCGAGCCTGGGCCTGTTCGGCGCGGCCAGCCTGCAGTTGGTCAACCCCAAGACCTGGATGATGGCGTTGGCGGTGGTCAGCGTCTTTGCCGGCAGCGAAGCCGATCGCTCCATGAAAGTGGTTTATCTGTCCCTGGCATTTTTCCTGGTATCGATCCCCTGCATGAGTGCCTGGGCCTGGCTTGGGGTGAGCGCCGCGAAATTCTGCCGCTCGCCCCGTAGCATGCAACGCTTGAACAGGACCATGGCGGTACTGCTGCTGGTATCTGCGTGGCTGACATTAGTGGTTTAGAACCCGCCAGCGCAGGTCATCATCCATCATTCAGCGGCCGCGCAAGACGGACGGTAAAGGTCGTCCCCTCCTGTACCGTGGAGCTCACGCTGACGTCCCCCCAATGGGCGCGGACGATTTCCCGCACGATGAACAGACCAAGTCCGACACTGTGGGCATCGTCATCAGCAACGACGTCGCGGCTGATGGGCTCGAATAACCTGTCCAACAGTTCCGCAGACATCGGCTCGCCGGCGTTATGCACTGAAAGCCTGATCCCGTGGGGCTCGAAGGCCGAAGTGACTACCACTTCGCCATCTGCCGCCCCATAGGTGCAGGCATTGCTGACCAGATTCTCGATCAGCCTGAACAAGCGGTCGGCATCCGCCGTGCAAGCACCCTCGCCCACCGCATGATGGATCAGCACACGGCCGGGAAATCCTCGCCTCAACTCCTCCATGCACCCAGCGATAACCCGATGCAATTCAATAGGTTGTGGCGATAAAGAAATGCCACGACCGATGCGTACCTGAGTCAGGTCCATGAGATCGACGATCAGCCGTTGGGCGCGCTCCACCGACTGGTCGATATGACCCAGCACTCGCCCCTGTCTGGAACTCAACTCGCCCGTCCGGATAAGCCCGGCGGCCATTTTTATGGCTGCCAGGGGATTGCGCAGGTCATGGCTGACAATGGCGACCAGTTGCTCGGTAAAGGTCGCGTGGATCTCTGCCTCGGCATTGGCCAGACGCAGACGGTTCTGTACGGAGGTCAGCTCTTTCTGGACTGCCAACTGTTGCAACAGCAACGCTTCAGCGGCTTGGCGCGCGTCCACCAATTCCCGCTCGTAGCGATTGCGCTCCTCGGCGCCGCACACCGCCAGTTCATGAAACCGACCGTGGGCGGTGTCCCGACTGACTCCGTTGAGCATCATCGGGATCTCGCGACCGTCCTGATGCACCAGTTCGATTTTGACTTCAGCCACCGAACCACGCATTTGCAAAAGCGGCGCCCAATGGGTCTGGTGGAAAATCCTGCCGCCCATGTTCAGCAGGTCCTGAAAGCGACGCCCCAGCAGCGCTCCACGCTCCATTCCCAGCCAGAGACAGAACGTCTGGTTGACGCGCTTGATCTCGCCTGCGGTCGTGGTTAACAACAGACCACACGCCGCATGCTCGAAAAGCTGATCGCTGTCTGGCAATGAGCCAGGTTCAACGGACACAGGCACGTGCTCCCGAGTCGCGTAGAAAGTCATCGATCACATCGATGCAGGCGCTGGGCGAGCTCATATGAGGGCAATGGCCAATGTTATCGATCACACGAAGTGTGCTGCCGGGTATCGCCCGATGCAGGAAATCACCCACCTGGACGGGTGCAATCAGGTCGTCGCTGCATTGCACGATCAAGGTTTTGGTGGTGATCCGGGCGACGTCTTTGCGGTGATCAGACATAAAGGTCACGCGGGCAAATTGCCTGGCCACTTGCGCATCGGTACGACAGAAACTGCTGGTCAACTCCTCCCCCAGTTCCGGTTGCTCAGCAGCCCCCATGATGGCCGGCGCCATGGTGCTGGCCCAACCCTTATAGTTGCTGTCCAGCGTTTGCAGCAGCGACTCGATGTCTCTGCGAGTAAACCCTGCAATGTAATCGCCGTCGTTTATGTAGCAAGGCGAAGGCCCGATCATGACGTGGGCGGCCACACGCCCCGGCGCTTGCAGATCCGCGAGCACACCGATCATCGCGCTGACCGAATGACCTATGTAAATGACAGGACCAGGCCCGCCAAACTCATCAATGATCTCCAGCAGATCACTGGCGTAACCTGCGAGGGAGTCGTATTTGCGCGGGTAATAGGCGGACAGGTCAGAACATCCGCTGCCCACCAAATCGAACAGAATAACCGTGTAACTCGTCGCAAAATGCGGGGCCATGAAGCGCCACATCGTTTGGTCGCAACCAAAGCCATGGGCAAAAATCAACGTGACGCCCCCATCGCCCAAGACGTTCACGTTATTGCGCAGTTGCACCGACATCCGTGTCTCCCGGCTCACGGCCAAATGAATAGCAAAGAGTCGAGATTAGCATCGTTATGAATGGCATGACTGATGGAATGCATTCACCGCTTAAATCCAGTGGGTGCTAAAACGCTCGCTGGGGTTTGCGGCAAGTGATTGGTTATTCGCCGATATCTTCGTTCCACAACTCAGGTTTGGCGGCAATAAAGCCTTTCATCATCTGCACGCAAGCCGAATGATGGATGACGTCCACTTGCACTCCGCGCGAGCGCAACAGCTCCTCTTCGCCCATGAAGGTCTCGTTTTCCCCGACGATGACTTTACCGATGCCATACAACAGGATCGCGCCACTGCACATGGCACAGGGTGACAACGTGGTGTACAGGGTCGCTTCCCGGTACGTGCGCGCAGGCAGGCGACCCGCGTTTTCAAGGGCGTCCATTTCCCCATGTTTAATCGCGCTGCCCTCCTGCACCCGACGGTTATGACCCCGGCCGATGATCTTGCCGTCATGGACAATGACCGAACCGATGGGAATGCCGCCCTCGGCCAGGCCCAGTTGTGCTTCATCGATTGCTGCCTGCATGAATGGATCCATGGTTTTACCTCGTCGCGAACTATAGAAGGGTCAGTGTTCAAGGGTCTGTTGTGCATTGTCCAGGGCTTGGGAGACGAAGCGCTTGAGCAATTGAGCCGAACGCGCCTTCATTTCCATGCCCACATCGTTCTGCTTGGTTCTGAGCTTGTTGGCCAGCATCTGAGCGCCATCGCCCGAGTTCAAGCTGCGCAACTCGTCGGCGGTAAAGTACTGAGCGTAAGCGGCCGCCAGGTTGCGATCCCATTGTGCTTGAAACTCAGGTTGCAAACGCTCCAGCTCGCCTTTGACCAACGCCTGGGCCTGGGTCTTGCCGATGGCCTCGACGATAGCGGTGAATGTCGCCGTGCGCGAAGCCACCTGATAGCCCAGCCAGCCAAGGCTTTGGCCCAGATGGCGGTCCTGGACGAAGGCTTGCGCGCTGTCATCCACCTCGGATGCCTGTGCAGCATCGTCGGTATCGGCAAGCGCGAACGCCAGCAGTGCAAACAGCACGTTCAAGGCAGCAATCGAGCTGCGAAACCTCATGACCCCTCCCCCGCGAATGACGTTCAAGGCTGTGAACTTAGCAGCCCACGCGGCATTTCACAGCCCGGCGGTCGCAACTGCGCCGTTTAGTGGCGTGAACAGGAATGCTCCTCCAGCCACTGTTTGCGGGTCAGACGATAAATCCTGACCCCCAGTCGGTGGTATTGGCTGTACACGAAATCCCGGAAACACAGCTTCCTGATGACTCGTATCGACGCCACATTGGAAGGCTGGACAATGGCGATGATCGACTCCAGGCCCAGGGTTTCAAAACCATAGGCAAGGGTCGCCGCAGCCGCTTCGGTGGCCAGGCCTCGCCCCCAGAACGACGGCCCTAGGCGATAACCGATTTCCACTTCCTCAACGCGATCCACCGCCTCCCGATTCAAGGCGCAGAAACCCGCCAGGTCGCCAGTCAGACGCTCGATCACTGCCCAAGGACCGAAGCCATCAACCGCATAACAGCGAATGCTCCACTGTACGAACTCGGCCACTGCCGACTCGCTCAACGGCCCACGCACTGAAAAGCGCATCACTTGAGCATCGCCAAGAATGGCCGCCAGGGCGGGAACATCAGCAAGGGTCAGCTCGCGTAACGTCAAACGCTCAGTGTGCAGGATGACCCGCGGCTCGCTCATGAGAGTGACGTACCCTGGCCGTCAAAGACTGCTGCTGACCTTGGCGGCGACATCTGCCGGAACCCAGGCTTTCCAGACTTGCGGATGGTCCTTGAGGAAACTTTGGGCCACTGCTTTAGGCTCAAGGCGTTTTTCGCTCATCTGACCAAGGGTCTGGTTCAGCAGGTCGATAGGCAGATCCACTTTCTCAAAAAACGCCACCAGCTCCGGGTATTGCTGACGGAAGGCGGCGGACACGCCAATGCTCAGATGCGGCTCCAGCGAACGGGTGCCTTTGGGGTTCGGATTGTTGGCGTCTGCCAGGGTTTTCCAGGCTTCGGCGTCAAAGGGCGGTTCTTCGAGCTTGATCAACTTGAAGCGGCCCAACAGGGGTGTCGGCGACCAGTAATAGAACAATACCGGTTTGCCACGATGGATCGACGAGCTGATTTCAGCGTCCAGTGCGGCCCCCGAACCGGTGCGGAAGTTGACGAAACTGTCATTGAGCTTGTAAGCCTTGAGCTTCTGGGTGTTGACGATTTCCGAGGTCCAGCCGGTGGGGCTGTTGAGAAAACGCCCTTTTTCAGGCTGTTCGGGGTCTTTGAACACATCCTTGTAGCGCGGCAGATCGGCCACGGACTTCAGATCCGGCGCAAGCGCCTTGATGCCTTTGGCCGGATCACCCTTGATCACGAATTCCGGCACCCACCAGCCCTCGGTGGCCCCTTTGACGATGTTGCCCAGGCCATACACCTTGCCTTCGGACTCCGCCTTGACCCATGCCGGGCTGCGCCCGGCCCATTCTTCGCCGATGACCTGAACGTCGTTTTTGGCCAAGGCAGCTTCAAGGCTCACGGTACTGCCCGGCAAGGTGTCGGTGGGGTAGCCGTAGCCTTTTTCGACAAGGGTGCGCAGCACCTCGGTAATCAGGCTGCCGCTCTCCCAGGTCAGGTCGCCGAAATGGATCGGTGCAGTTTTCTCTGCGGCTGAAACGGGTTGAACAAGCAGGCCCAGCGCCAATAGCGAGCAGCCCAGCAGGGTTTTTATGGTTGTCATGATCACCTCTAGGTGGCGGGTTATGGGATGCCGTGATCAGCTCGCCCGAAGTCAGATAGGTTGTGTCCGCAAAAGGTATCGACAGCGCGGAGTGCAGATTAGTTGTGCCTTAAGGGGAATCTGGGTATTGCCACCCGGCTCAGGGCTGTAACAGCGCCAGCCCCGCCACCTTTGCCTGATGCTCGTAGTCGAGCAAGACCTGGTAATCCGCTGCGCTGGCTGCCAGCACTTCATCAATCGCCAGCACCTGGGCAACTTCCGGCAGATCCCGCAGCGCCTGATTCATCGCCTCTCGAATGTGATCGGCCCGTGCGCCGTCCTCGCCAAGGGCGGTGATGTAGGGCAGACAAGGGCTGACGGCACTGCGCGCCAGAATTCGCAGCCCGGCGACTTCATCGCTGGCATCACGGGCCAGATAGTCATAAGTCACGCTATCAATGGCGGCCAGATCGCCTCGCCCATCCTTGAGCCAGCGCAAACTGTCGCGGTGACCGCCAGTGATGCTGATACGTGCGAAAAACCGTCCATCTTGCTGCAACGGCGCAACTTGATGGCGTAACAGATTCATGCCGGAGTTGGAGTCTTCACCGTTGATCAGCCCGTGGCTGCCTCGAAATTCCACGAGCTGAGCCCGCGGATCGTCAGCGCGCACCAGCAGCAGGCTGCAGTGGTTGCCTGCGCTGCTGTGAGGCAACTGATAAACCGGGCGACCGACCAGTTGCACCTTGTGGCGCAGGGTTGTCATCAAGGGATAACCACACGTCTGGGCCAACAGCAATCGAGGCGACAGCCAGAGCCGGGTCAACTCAAGCTCCCCACCCGGCAGGCGATCGGTGTCCAGCAGCTCAACAATACGCGCCAGCCAGGACTCGCTGGCCTGCTCAACGCGAGGAGGGGCGGTGTACATCGGTAATTGGGTGAAACCCTGATTCATGGGCTGACTCGACTGAGGCGTGAACGGCCAACAGTAGATCAAAAAAATGGAGCCTGCACAGGCTCCATCGTTTGCAATGCGCGTTGATCAGTGGCCGAAAAGCCCGGTATCGGATTTCTTGGCTTTCTTATCGGCGCGCTTTTCGTCCAGGGTCTTGGTCGGTTTTTTCTTCGCCGCTTTCTTTGAATCCATGCCTTTGCTCATGACGCGTGCTCCAGGGGGAAGGATCTGACCTCAGTTATACACCCTGCCGAGCGCGCCGTGCCGTTTAAGCCGCTGTATCATGCGCCGCCAGCCAGTCATGGGATTACCTGAGGAGCGAACGCATCGCCATGTCCGATATTGAGTTCTCGATTCTGCCGCCAGACTGCCGGCCATTGCTGGACAAGTTCTATCGCGCCCATCGCTCGCAGATGCGCTCGTCCAGCACGGCGCAATCCTGGGTGGCGCGACGCCAAGACATCGTCGGTGCGTTGTCCCTGACACCCGTCGAGGGAGGGTATTGGCTCACCGGATTGTTCGTGGCGCCAGAGTGGCGCAACCACGCAATCGCCCGGCAACTGATGAGACACGCCATGAACACGTTGTCGGTGCCAGTGTGGTTGTTTTGCCATCCGGATCTGCAGGGGTTTTACGAGGCGTCTGGATTCACATCCGCCGGACCACTGCCTCAGTCGCTCGGGGAGAAACTGATGAGATATGGCCGGAACAAACCCCTGGTGGCGCTGGTGCGAACGTGATGGGCGGCAAAGCGCTCACCCGTCAGCGTTAGGGTCCATGTCGGGAAACATTACGTCCATGAAGCCAAACTTGCTGAAATCAGTGATACGCGACGGGTACAAACGGCCAATCAAGTGATCGCATTCGTGCTGCACAACACGGGCATGAAAACCCTGGGCAATGCGTTGGATCGGTCGGCCGTCGGGATCGAAACCTTCGTAGCGGATACGTTGATAACGCTCGACGGCGCCCCGCAGGCCCGGCACAGACAAGCAACCTTCCCAGCCCTCTTCAAGGGTCGGGCTCAGAGGGGTGATCAGCGGATTGAGCAAAATGGTTTGCGGCACGGCTTCCGCATCGGGATAACGCTCACTGCTTTCAAAACCGAAAATCACGAGTTGCAGATCAACGCCAATCTGCGGCGCCGCCAGCCCGACGCCACCCACGCTTTCCATGGTTTCGAACATGTCGGCGATCAGAGCCTTGAGCTCTGGCGTACCAAACAGTGAATCAGGTACGGCAGGCGCGATACGCAGCAAGCGCTCGTCGCCCATTTTAAGAATCTCGTGGATCATGGATTGGGGCTTCCAGGTTCGAAAAACATCATCCTGCCACAGTCCTGCTCAGGACTCGTCAGCCTTCATCGGCACAGGCACCGAGTGCTCGCGGCCCAGCCCCGATACGTGGTTCTTGGCGGTCGAATCCACGCCGCCATCACCCACTTCCTTTTCGCCCACATCCTTGCCTTCGCTGGACATGTGCTCGACCACCGCGTTCATTTCCGCGCCCAACAGCAACACCGCCGCCGAAATATAGAAGTACAGCAACAAAACAATGATTGCGCCGATGCTGCCGTACATCGCGTTGTAGTCAGCGAACGTCTTGACGTAGTAACCAAACCCCAGCGACGCCACGATCCAGACCACGACGGCCAGGACGGAGCCCGGCGTGATGAAGCGAAATTCCTGTTTGACGTCAGGCATGACGTAGTAAATCAGCGCCACCGACACCATCAGCAGTACGACAATCAACGGCCAGCGCAAAATCGTCCATAGCGTGACGATGAACTCCTCCATGCCAATCTGTGACGCCAACCAGTTCATGACTTGCGGGCCGGTCACCATAAAGGCGGCCGCAGCCAGCAACATCATGGCAATGCCCACCGTATAGAGAACCGACAAGGGAATACGCTTCCAGACCGGACGCCCTTCAACCACGTCGTAGGCGGCATTCATGGCACTCATCATCAGGCGCACGCCTGCCGAAGCCGTCCATAACGCGATGAAGATACCTATCGACAGCAATCCGCCCTTGGATTGTTGTAGCTGGTCTATGACCGGGTTGACCTGTTCCAGCGCCTGTGGCGGCAGGACCAGTTCCGATTGCAGGCGTAACCAGGAAAAAAAATCAGGGAGATGCAGGAAACCGATCAAGGCGATCAGAAACAGTAGAAACGGGAACAAGGAAAAAAGCATCTGGTAGGCCAGCGCTGAAGCGTAGGTCGACATCTCGTCGTCGAGAAACTCGTTGACGGTTCGTACCAACACCTTGTGTAGCGGAAGTTTGCGCAATTCCGAGAAAATCATGGCGTCTCCTTCGCTTTTTATTGCCGACACGACCATGGTGACACTCGGCAGAACCTGCGTTAATCAAGAGCCGTACCGCTCTGGCAGGCGTTTTCAGAGCATTATTGACGGCGGGTCGGCGAAAAAGTTTCAGCTCGACCAGCCCCATATGATAACGGCCATCCGAGGATGACCGTTATTTAAGTATCAACCCCGAACAATTGATCGGGACTGATAGCTTCATGCCTTGTCAACGCCCTTCTTCACGGCGTCCTTGGCCTTGCCTACCGCTTGTTGGGTTTCGCCTTTGATTTCCTGAGCCTTGCCCTCTGCACGCAGTTTGGAGTTGTCCGTGGCTTTGCCAACGCCTTGCTTGACGTTACCCACTGCCTCGTTCGCCATGCCTTTAACTTTATCGCCAGTGCTGCTCATAGGTACTCTCCAGAGTAAAATTCGGGTGTCGTAACCTCGACATAAAGATTGACCCGAGTGGTTTGCGCAGAGTTTCAATTATTTTTACCGGTAGTCCTGCCGCTCGTCAGGCCGCTGCCAGCAGGAAAAGTCCGGTCGATTTCAGGCAAACGCACAACTTTGACTTTAAGTTTGACCGGCAACCCCCGAGAATGCGCCACGCAATCAGGCAGCGCTGATTAACTCATCGCGCCGACTATTCAGATCCACAGGAATGTTATGAAACTCGATAAGAAGCAGGCCATCGCACGCCGGAATCAGGAATTGGGCGGTGCCGTGCTGGGTGTCAACAACACTCATTTCACCGCTTTGAACACCAACAAAAACATCTGGTGGTTCGATTTACCGGTCAGCCGTCTCGCGGTAGGCCAGTACGAATGGGTTCATTTGCTGCTGCACACCCCCAGCACCGACCAGTTGCTGCACTTGAAGGTGACAACGGTTTTCCTGCGCGATCACATGGAGGGGCTGGTGATACGCAATAAAGGCCAGCGCAAGTCCACCGTCAGCCTGGAATTAAGCGCCGATAAGGACTCGTTCCTCAAAGACGTGCGTCCCAACGGCGCAAACCTGAGCTTTGCCGGCTTTGTGCAGACCTGACCTGCTACCTGCTCATAACGAGCAGGTACCAAACTCATTAGGGCTCGCTTAGGCCAGACGTTTGGTTACCAGGTATCCGACCGTTGCCGCCACAGCCGACGCCACGGTCCCCCAAGCCAGATCCGCCAGCGCCATTTGCGCTGGCCAGCCTTGCAAGGTAGCCCAGTTGCTCAAGTCATAAGTACCGTAAGCAACCAGCCCAAGCATGGCGCCGCGCTTGATTGCGTGTTGCAGGCTGTGCCGTCGCAGGGCCGATTGAACGGCGAAGTACACCAGCCCAGCTGCATACAGCAGATAAAACACCACGGCCGGGCCCACTACGGGCTTGTCGAGCATCATGGACCCGAGCCAGCCCCGATAAACAGGCCCCATCAGCAAGCCCAGCCAAATCCCGTCAAGGATCAGAAACGCCACCAGTGTGCTCAGGTAAGCCGTCAGATTTCTTTTCATGGGGTCATCCGTGTTTTCAAGGCGCGACTCTGCGCGGGGACTGCTGATTAGCTCTGACCCTGATTAAGGACGCAATGTCCCGGCATGTTCGCAAGAATCTGCGCACCGCTGCGTGAGCACGATGGCAAGGCCGAACGTGCTCACAGGGTGGCGTATTGGATACGGCGTCTGGCCAACGCCGCGCTGGCGCTTGCCAGACCTCGCAATCAGACCAGTTCGATGCGATCGGCGTGGATCACAATCTGGCCCTGTTTATAGAGTGCGCCAATGGCTTTCTTGAAATTGCCCTTGCTGACGCCAAACAGGCCACTGATAACCTGCGGGTCGCTCTTGTCGCTAACCGGCAGCACGCCGTTGTTTTCCCGCAGTTTGCTGAGGATCTTCGAGTTGAGACTGCTGGCGGCTTCAGCGCCCACCGGTTGCAGGCTCAGGCTGATATTGCCGTCGGCACGAATTTCCTTGATGAACCCCTTTTCCTGCTTGCCGGCACGCATGAACTTGAACACTTCGTTCTTGTGAATCAGGCCCCAGTGCTTGTTGTTGATAATCGCCTTGAAGCCCATGTCCGTGGCTTCAGCGACCAACAGGTCGACTTCCTGGCCGAGGGCGTAGTTCGCAGGCGTTTTGTCCAGGTAACGATCAAGGCGCGCTGTGGCGGTAATGCGGCGGGTGTGTTTGTCCAGATAGACATGCACCACGCAATAGTCACCGGCCTGCAACGTGCGTTTTTCTTCCGAGTACGGCAGCAGCAAGTCCTTGGGCAGGCCCCAGTCGAGGAACACGCCGATGCTGTTGACCTCGACAACTTTCAGGCTGGCAAACTCACCCACCTGAACCTTGGGGGTTTCAGTGGTAGCCAACAGCTTGTCTTCGCTGTCCAGATAAACGAAAACGTTGAGCCAGTCTTCGTCTTCGCTGGGAATATCCTTGGGGATATAACGATTGGGCAGCAGGATTTCACCATCCGCCCCGCCATCCAGGTACAAACCAAAGTTAGTGTGTTTCACCACTTGCAAGCTGTTGTAACGACCGATTAACGCCATTTCCAGATACCCTCATTACGTGGGCGGCATTCTACCCGAGTTTTCCGCTCAGGGTCGCGGGGCCAACAACCCTGGCCAGCAGGATGATGAGCCCTCTGTGAAACCGGAAGTTTGCTCGAACCTCCAACCCAACGGCTCAGCCCCCCATTCGTCAGACGGCCTGGGCCGAAAATGCGGCGAATTATTCCATGATGCGCTGACCGAAATAACTTTCCATCTAAAAACAGTAAGTTAGCGCCCATGGACATTCAGGCACAAATAATGAGCGATACCATGACAATGGGTTTTAGGGGGATATTTCTAAAGCAATTGTCAAGCCATTCATATACAATTGCTGGCCGTATCAAGTTTATATAGGTTAATGGCAGCCATGCGCGTAAAAGCATCCAACTCCAAAGCAAAGCCAGCTCCAGCCGTTGAAACGAGCGACTCGATCAACGCCCAGATTGCTGCTTTCCTTAAGTCCGGTGGTGAAATCCAGGAAATCGCCAAAGGCGTCAGTGGCCAGACTTTCGGCCCATCCAAACAGATCACCCTCGGCAAAAAGTAATTTTTCCCCGCTCCAGTTGTCGATCTCTATGCGCTTTGATTTCCAGAGCGCTAGGGCCATCGATCCTTCGCTGCACCGGTTAACTCCACGCCCAGCCTCATGTGTACGTGCTTTGATGTTTCAGGCCCGTTGCACAGTAGCGCGACGACGGGCAGGGTAGCGCGACGACGGGCAGGATGAAGCCTTAGAGCCAGCCCCTTTGCGGAATGCACGAATGAAGAACTGGATGCTTTTCGGCGCACTGATCTGTCTGGGCGGTTGTGCCTCCCACGGCTGTGACGACGCTCTTGATGACAGTTACCCGGCGGGCAGCGCCTGTCGTGAGCAGCATTTGCTGTATCAGAACGACATGCTGCAAGCCAAGTTGCTGATCAGTGAGGCCGACCGGGAAAACTATGAATTGGCCGAAGCCATGCTGCGCCGTGCGGGCATCGACGACGTATCCGGTGAAGCCGAGTTCTATCAGGCAGTGCTGTTGATTCGCGAACAACGCGACCAGCCGCGCGTCATCGAACTGCTGCAGGATGCTGCCAAACGCAAGCATCCACTGGCCATCGCCTTGCTCGCTCAGCAATTGAGCATGAGCGACCAGAAACAGTCCGAACGCTACCGCGCCGACTACGCCGAACTGGATGTCGCCAAGAGCGGTTACCCCTCGTTCGAACAGGCCCTCGTGGTGATTCGCGGCTTGATCATTGCAACACCACCGGCCACCGCTTCCAACTGATCCGGTGCGGATCGACGAACGGTCCGATCCTGCCAGCATTCGCCGGTATGCTTGCGAGGCTCTAGCTCGCGGTTTCTGTTGGGTCGCCGGTGTCATGCCAAAGCGCCGTTTTCGATACGACTGCTCCGATCCCACTCCTCAACCTAAGGAGTGAGCACCATGCTCAATTTTCGTCATTACGCCTTGTCACTGGGCGCTCTGGTTCTCTGTCAATCCGCTTCTGCCCAGGTTTTGGAGCGGGAAATGGGGGCCTTCGATCTCAAGCTCGGCACATCGCCGGCTCGCAGCATGGCCCAGGGCCTGGTCACGCCAAACGGCACCGGTTCGTTCCACGGCGGCCTGGACCTGACCCATGAAAGCGGTTTTTACGTCGGCCAGTGGACACCCAGTGTCGGTATCACCGATGACACGACCCTGGAAGTCGACTCTTACATGGGCTTCAAGAAGCCTTTCGACAAAACCCTCGGCTACGAGATGGGGATCATTCGCTACAGCTACCCCGACACGAGCCAGCTGGACACCCATGAGTTCTACGCGGGGCTGCGAATCCTGAACAGTCGTGTCGGTGCGGCCTTCAGCAACGACGTCGGACGCCGGGACAGCACCTTGTTCGTGGACCTGGGCGGTATCGAGAAACTGGGCATTGGCGTGCGCATGCAATACGCCAATCATCAATTCGACACGCCGCAACAGATCTCCGATGGCGCAATGGTCAGTATGTTCAACGACTGGTCCTTGAACATCACGCGGCCTTGGATGGGCATCGACATGAACCTCATCTACAGCGGATCGAGCCTGAGCGGCAATGATTGCAGCGTATACAGCGGCCACAATCCCCAATGCGAAGGCACTTTAACGGTCAAGGCGGTTCGCGCATTTTTCTGATCGACTGAACTGCTATCCTCAGGCCCGCTCTACAGGGTAAGCCGGTCTATCGAGGAGTCTTCATGCACACCCCGTTCAAAGCCTTCATAACGTTGTTGATGGCGCTGTTTGTGCTGGGCGGATGCACGCGCATCGGGCTCGCCTATCGAAATCTGGACGTCATCATTCCCTGGTCGCTCAATGACTACCTGGGCATGAATTCCACCCAAAAGAGCTGGCTGAGCGGGCGCCTAAAGGAACACCTGAGCTGGCATTGCAGCACCCAGCTGCCGGGTTACCTCACCTGGCTGGACCGCCTGGAGCAGATGGTGGAGACCAATCAGGTCACCGAAGTGCAGCTGCGCGCTCGAACCGAAGAAGCCAAACAGGCCATCGCGCAGATCTCTCGCCAGATCACGCCCTCGGCGGTCGAGCTATTGGCGCAGCTGGACGACAAACAAGTTGCCGAAATGCAGGACACCTTCGCCAAGGACCGCCGCAAGCACGAGCAGGAATTCCTACAGCAACCGCTGGACAAGCAGATCAGCGAACGATCCGAGCGCATGGAGAAACGCCTGACCCCTTGGCTTGGCGCGCTCAATGCTGCGCAGAAACAGCGGGTGCAAAGCTGGTCGGCTTCCCTGGGCGAACAAAATCGCGCCTGGCTGGATAACCGCGCTCATTGGCAGGACCTGTTCGTCAGCACCGTACAGAACCGACAGGCCAGCGACTTCCCTGAAAAAATAGGCAAGCTGTTGCAGGATCGGGAAACATTCTGGACGCCGCAGTATCGCGTCGCCTATGACCAGACGGAAAACGCCGCCATTTCGCTGTTGGTGGATCTGATCGCCCAGAGCACACCTGAGCAGCGCCAGCGCCTGCTGGAGAAAGTGGCAGACATGCGTGAGGACTTTACCAACCTGAGCTGCCTGAAAGCTGCGAAGGCGTAGACGTTGCGCAACGCCTGGCGCATGCAAGTGGGAACGACTTTATTCACAAAGAGGCCAGTCATTTAACGCTACAGCTTTAATGACTGCGCCACGGCCTTGGTGAATGAAGTCGCCCCCACGAGTTTCGCGTTCGGTGTCAGGCAATCTGCGCCTTGGCCGCTACTTCTTCGAATGTCGCCGGGTCCAGCGCATCGCCCTGTTCATCCAGCACCTGGCGAGGATGGTCATTGCCGGGAATGCTACTGTCGATCAACGCCAACAGTCTTGCGCCGAGAGGGCTGAGGATAAAATTTTCGCCATTGCCGCCTTCATCTTCCGGACGAGGCTGGATAAAGCCGCGACTGAGCAGTAACGCTTCATATTCGCCAGCGATGGCTTTCAAGTGGTCAAGATTACCGACTGCCTCCCCCTCCGCAGCCATGGCCGCAGCATGCTCTTCCGCATACTTGCGCGGCTTGAACGAGTCGTCGGCGCTGTTTTGCACCTCGTGCAGCAGACGTTCGATAAGGTCCCAGTCATAAGGCATTTCCATTTTCTTACCTCCATCCAGCGTGGATAAGTGGCCTGTGACAGTCCCGCCATCAGGCTTGCTACTGAAGTCTGTGACACGCGTCAGCGTCCGCCGTTCAGCGACGACAGCCGGGCGGTCAGGCTGAACTTTGCCTGGGAAGTGACCCTCAATCATTCAAGCCCCCAAAGGAAATAGAGGCAGCCATGAAAATCCTGTTGAGCGTTACCGCCGCACTGACACTCCTGACAACTGTGCCGTCATGGGCATGTACGCCCGAAGAGGCGACGGTCAAGCGTGAGCAACTGGCAAAGGAGGTGCAGAGACTCACCGAGCAGAATCCGGCCAAAGCCAAAGAGATCAACGACGAGTTGCAGAAAATGGATCTGGAGACAGCGGCCAAGGACCTGCCGGACAAATGCCAGCTGATCGATCAGCGACTCAAGGAACTGGATACGGCGGAGAAAAAGGCGGAGTAGCGCGATAAACACCAGACACCTGCAGGAGCGAATTCATTCGCGAAGATGCCGTGCCATACGGCCGTCTTCTGCGGCTTGAACACTGCCTTCGCGGACAAATCCGCTCCTACGGGTTTTGCTACTCGGCCGCTGGCGTTTCGGTTTTGCGCTTCTTCAACGGCGCCATGCCGTCTTTGCTCACCAGCGACAAGGCGTCGGTTTTTGGCCGATTAGCGATTTTGCGCTTGGTTGGGGCCTTGGCGCCGGTTTTCTTCTTGTCGCCCTTGGCGTCAGTCTTTTTCTTCTTCACGCCCACTGCTTTGCCCGACGCCTTGACCTTCTTCGGTCCGCCGTAGCTGCCTTTGACTTCCTTGATGGTGCGGCGCTCGAAGCTTTGCTTGAGGTAGCGTTCAATGCTGGACATCAGGTTCCAGTCACCGTGGCAGATCAGGGAGATCGCCAGACCTTCGCCACCGGCGCGGCCAGTGCGGCCAATGCGGTGCACGTAATCATCGCCACTGCGCGGCATGTCGAAGTTGATGACCATGTCCAGGCCTTCAACGTCCAGACCACGGGCTGCCACGTCGGTGGCCACCAGAATCTTGGTGCCGCCCTGCTTCAAGCGATCGATGGCGGCCTTGCGGTCCTTCTGATCCTTGTCGCCGTGCAACACGAACGCTTTGTAATCCAGCGCGACCAGACGGCCATACAGGCGATCGGCCATGGCTTTGGTGTTCGTGAAGATAATCGCTTTCTGATACGTCTCGTTGGCCAGCAGCCAATGCACGATCTGTTCTTTGTGGCTGTTGTGGTCAGCGGTGATGATCTGCTGACGCGTGCCCGAGGCCAGCTCGCTGACACTGTTGACCTGCAAGTGCTGTGGATCGGTCAGCACCTTGCCGATCATCTCGCGCAGGCCCGCACCGCCGGTAGTGGCCGAGAACAGCAGTGTCTGCTGACGGTTCGGGCATTCACCGGCCAGACGTTCGACGTCTTCGGCAAAGCCCATATCCAGCATGCGGTCGGCTTCGTCCAGCACCAGCACTTCAACCTGCTTGAGGTCCAGGTTGCCGGCATTGAGTTGTTCCAGCAGACGACCCGGCGTACCGATCAGAATGTCAGGCACCTTGCGCAACATGGCGGCCTGGACCTTGAAGTCTTCGCCACCGGTAATCAGCCCGGCCTTGATGAAGGTGAACTGGGAGAAACGCTCGACTTCCTTGAGCGTCTGCTGGGCCAGCTCGCGCGTCGGCAGCAGGATCACGGCACGAATGTCGACGCGAACCTTGGCCGGGCCCATCAGGCGATTGAGGATCGGTAATACAAAAGCCGCAGTCTTGCCGCTACCGGTTTGCGCAGTCACCCGCAGGTCACGCCCTTCCAGCGCCAGCGGGATGGCCGCTGCTTGCACAGGC
>DASVUK010000033.1:0-57170 GCA_036387095.1 Pseudomonas sp. | reverse complement strand
AGGGCGTCCAGCCATTCCTGGGTTTCGACGGGATCGAGGTCTTGCATGGCTTGCTCCAGGGCGGAAAGGCTTCCAGAATCGGTTGCCTGAGTTTGCGACTGGCCTTGTGGGCAGACGACATAAATTCTTGGATGACCGGAGGTTGTTCCGGCGGCGTGTAGTTTTACTACAAATCGTCGACTATTTCAGCCTTTCGAGTTGTGAGGGGAGTAGTAAAACTACAGGTAAGCGTCTAAAACGCTCCTCTCAGGTTGTGAGATAAATGGTTACCGTTGGTAGTAAACAAATATTTTCGGACTCAAAACTGATGCTGGCTGCTGCAAAGAACACAATTCCAGCAATTTATGACTTTTGTTCGACAGTCCTGCAAGTGACGTGGATCTTCACCACACGGCACATCGCCTTACGCACGCCGATCAAGGATAGACCATGAGCCTACCTTCGCTGGCCGATTTGCCGGCCATCCTGCTTCCTTTAATCACTCGAACGCAGCAGTCTTTTCGTACATCTTTAGCCGCATTGCCCGACGACGCCAAGGCGTCTTTCGCTGCCTGGCCCGCGTCACGTCACGAAGCGTTCCAGCGGGTCTGTGCGGCCAGTGATTTCGTTGCCGAGCAGGTTTGTCGCGATCCGCACATGCTGCTCGAACTCGCCGACACAGGGGAGCTTGAGCGTAGCTTCGTTGCGGGTGAACTGCGCGAGCAAATTGCCATGGCACTGACCCACGCCGGTAGCGAAGATGAGCTGGGGCGTAATCTACGTCGCCAACGCACGCGTCAGCAAGTGCGGATTATCTGGCGCGACCTGACCCGGCAGGCCGATCTTGTGGAAACCTGCCGCGACCTGTCCGAGATGGCCGATGGTTGCATCGATCTGGCTTACCGCTGGCTGTATGAACGTCACTGCCAGCAGTTCGGCACGCCCACCGGACGGCGCAGCGGCGACGTGCAGCAGATGGTCATTTTGGGCATGGGCAAGCTGGGTGCCGTAGAGCTGAACCTGTCGTCGGATATCGACCTGATTTTCGCGTACCCGGAAGGCGGCGAGACGGTCGGCGTCAAACGGCCGCTGGATAATCAGGAGTTTTTCATTCGCCTGGGCCAACGCCTGATCAAGGCGCTGGATCCGATCACGGTCGATGGGTTTGTGTTTCGCGTAGACATGCGACTGCGACCTTACGGTTCATCCGGGGCGCTGGTGCTCAGCTTCAATGCGCTGGAGCAGTACTACCAGGATCAAGGTCGCGACTGGGAACGCTACGCCATGATCAAGGCGCGAGTGGTGGGCGGCGATCAGGCGGCGGGCGAGCAGTTGCTCGGTTTGCTGCGGCCGTTCGTTTATCGCCGCTATCTGGATTTTTCTGCCATCGAAGCGCTGCGCACCATGAAACAGCTGATCCAGCAGGAAGTGCGCCGCAAAGGCATGGCCGAGAACATCAAGCTCGGCGCTGGCGGCATCCGTGAAGTGGAATTCATTGCCCAGGCCTTCCAGCTGATTCACGGCGGGCGGGATTTAAGCCTGCAGCAGCGGCCGTTGCTCAAGGTGCTGAAAACCCTCGAAGGGCAGGGTTATCTGCCTGCGGCGGTGGTCGATGAATTGCGGCAGGGCTATGAATTCCTGCGTTACACCGAGCACGCGATCCAGGCGATTGCCGATCGGCAGACGCAAATGCTCCCCGAGGGCGAGCAGGATCAGGCGCGCATCGCATTCATGCTGGGTTTCGCCGACTGGCAGGCTTTCCACGCGCAGCTCGTGTATTGGCGCGGGCGTGTGTCCTGGCATTTCCGGCAGGTCATCTCTGACCCGGATTCTGATCCAGATGATGAGCAACAGGACGACGGTGAAGTGGTTGTCGGCGGCGAATGGCTGCCGCTGTGGGAAGAGTCTCAGGATGAAGAAGCTGCTTGTCGTCAATTGCTGGGGGGCGGATTCGTCGATGCCGCCAAGGCCCTGAAAAATCTTGCTGACCTGCGCAACAGCTCGCAACTGCGCTCCATGCAGCGCCTGGGTCGTGAACGGCTGGATGCTTTCATCCCCAGGCTGTTGGCCCAGGCCGTGGAACACGACAATCCGGATCTGGTTCTTGAGCGTGTACTGCCGTTGGTGGAAGCGGTTGCGCGGCGTTCTGCTTATCTGGTGCTGCTCACGGAGAACCCTGACGCGCTGCGCCGCCTGCTGACACTGTGCGCGGCCAGCCCGTGGATTGCCGAGCAGATTGCACGCTTCCCGCTGCTGCTCGACGAATTGCTCAATGAAGGCCGGTTGTTCAGTCCGCCTCAGGCGCCAGAACTGGCCGCTGAGTTGCGTGAGCGTCTGACGCGCATTCCCGAAGATGACCTTGAGCAGCAAATGGAGGCCCTGCGACATTTCAAACTGGCCCACCGCTTGCGGGTCGCGGCTTCGGAAATCAGTGGCAGTCTGCCCTTGATGAAGGTTAGCGATTACCTGACCTGGCTGGCCGAGGCGATTCTGGAGCAAGTACTGGCCCTGGCCTGGCGGCATACCGTTGCGCGCCACGGCACACCGTCGCGTCCGGATGGCAGCCTGTGCGATCCGGGATTTGTCATCGTCGGTTACGGCAAGGTCGGCGGGATCGAGCTGGGCCATGGTTCTGACCTGGATCTGGTGTTCATTCACGATGGCGATCCCCAAGCTGAAACCGATGGCGCCAAGCCCATCGACAGCGCGCAGTTCTTTACGCGTCTGGGCCAACGGATCATTCATTTGCTGACCACCCAAACCAACTCGGGCCAACTGTACGAAGTGGACATGCGCCTGCGGCCGTCCGGCGCGTCGGGCCTATTGGTCAGTTCCCTCGGTGCGTTTGCCCGGTATCAGGAAAACGAAGCCTGGACCTGGGAACATCAGGCGTTGGTGCGCGCACGGGTCCTGGTGGGCAGTCGAGAAGTCGGCGAAGCTTTTGAAGGTGTCCGGGCATCGGTGTTGGGGCGCGAACGCGATTTGTCCAAGCTGCGCCAGGAAGTCAGCGAGATGCGGGCCAAGATGCGCGGGACCCTCGGCACCCGGATCACCGCTGCCGGAACCGGTGCCAATGCCTTCCTGCCCACTGTGCCGTTTGATCTCAAGCAGGACGCCGGAGGTATCGTCGATATCGAATTTATGGTGCAATACGCGGCCTTGGCGTGGTCTCGGGAACATCCGGCACTGCTGCGTTACACCGATAACATCCGGATTCTGGAAGGGCTGGAGCAGGCAGGTTTGATGCCTGCCGCCGATGCCAGCCTGTTGCGTGAAGCCTATAAAGGCTACCGCTCGGCCGCGCATCGTCAGGCGTTACAAAATGAAGCCGGTGTGGTGCGAGGCGATCAGTTTGAGTCTGAACGCCGTGAAGTGATGCGCATCTGGGGTGAGTTGGGATTGGATTAATGCCCAACCTGCAGCGGCAGACTTGCGCATTGCCGCACCTATATAAAGCTAAGACAGGGAGGCGTCAGGTTGTGTGGGAAAGTCACGCAGTCTGACCGGCCTCCCTGGTCGTTTTGGAAAAAGCATGAGAATTCTGATCGTTGGGCCTAGCTGGGTCGGTGACATGGTGATGGCGCAAACGCTGTTCCAGAGCCTGAAACAGCGTTATCCCGAATGCGTAATCGATGTGCTGGCGCCTGAATGGAGCCGGCCGATTCTTGAGCGCATGCCGCAAGTGCGCGCGGCGCTTAGCTTTCCCTTGGGGCATGGCGCGCTCGAACTGGGCACGCGACGCAGGATCGGTCAGTCCATGAAGGGTCAATACGATCAGGCGATCCTGCTGCCCAATTCCCTCAAATCAGCCTTGGTGCCGTTCTTTGCCGGTATCGCGAAACGTACCGGCTGGCGCGGCGAATTCCGCTATGTGCTGCTCAACGACGTGCGAACGCTGGACAAAGAACGCTATCCACTGATGATCGAGCGTTTCATGGCCCTGGCCTACGAACCGGGTGCGGACTTACCGCAGCCCTATCCGAAGCCGAGCCTGCGCATCGACATGGCGACCCGCGACGCAGCCTTGAGCAAGTTCGGCCTGACGCTGGATCGTCCGGTATTGGCTTTGTGCCCCGGCGCGGAGTTTGGCGAATCCAAGCGCTGGCCCGCCGAGCATTATGCTCAGGTGGCTGAAGCCAAGATCCGTGAAGGCTGGCAGGTCTGGCTGTTTGGCTCGAAGAAAGATCATCCGGTGGGTGAAAGCATCCTTGAGCGCTTGATTCCCGGCCTGCGTGAGGAGGCCGTCAACCTGAGCGGCGACACCTCCCTGGCCGAAGCCATTGATTTGCTGTCTTGCGCCGATGCGGTGGTGTCCAACGACTCCGGCCTGATGCATGTGGCGGCAGCGCTGAACCGTCCGCTGGTGGCGGTGTACGGCTCGACATCTCCTGCCTTCACTCCGCCACTGGCCGATGAAGTGGAAGTCGTCCGGCTGGGCATCGAATGCAGTCCGTGTTTTGACCGCACCTGCCGTTTCGGTCATTACAACTGCCTGCGCCTGCTTGAGCCTGAAGCGGTGATCAACGCGCTGGCACGTATGGGCGGAACGCCGGTGGAGGTCGCCTGATTTGCGGGTCTTGCTGATCAAAACCTCGTCCCTCGGGGACGTGATTCACTGCCTGCCGGCCATTACCGATGCGGCGCGCGCCGTGCCGGGCATCCAGTTCGACTGGGTGGTCGAGGAAGGTTTCGCGGAAATTCCGACCTGGCATCCGGCCATTGGCGAGGTCATCCCGGTGGCGATTCGCCGCTGGCGCAAAAACCTCTGGCAGACGTTCAAGACCGGCGAATGGCGCCGCTTCAAGCAGCGCTTGCGCGACACCGATTACGACCTGGTGATCGACGCCCAAGGCCTGCTGAAAAGTGCCTGGCTAACCCGCTTTGTGAACGCGCCGGTGGCCGGGCTGGATAAAAACTCCGCACGGGAGCCACTGGCCAGCCGGTTTTATGATCGTGCCTATCCCGTGGCTCGGGGACAGCACGCAGTCGAGCGCTTGCGTCAGTTATTCGCTCAGGCATTGGGGTATCAAGTCCCGGCCGGTTTGGGGGATTACGGGCTGGATCGCAGCCGCCTGCTGAACGCTGATTCGAATCAGGTTCCGTTCGTGCTGTTCCTGCATGGCACGACCTGGGACACCAAACATTGGCCGGAGCTGTATTGGCGGCAGTTGGCCGAACGTATGATCGAACGCGGCCTGCAAGTGCATCTGCCTTGGGGTAATCCGGCGGAAAAAGCCCGTGCCGAGCGCATCGCCGCCGGGCTTGCCCACGCCGTGGTGTTGCCAAAACTCAACCTGGCTGGCGTCGCCAGAGTGCTGGCCAGCGCTCAGGCCTGTGTAGCGGTGGATACCGGCATCGGTCATCTGGCCGCTGCGCTGGATGTGCCGACCCTGTCGCTGTTCGGGCCGACGAATCCGGTGCTGACCGGGGCCTATGGCAAGTCTCAAGTGCATCTGGCCGCCGATTACCCGGCCTGCGCGCCTTGTCTGCAAAAGAAATGCACGTATCAACCGACGGAAGAAGACCGCCGTCAGTTGGATCTCAAACGCGAGTGGCCGGTGTGCTTTACTCGCTTGAATCCCGAGCGAGTAGCGAGCCAACTGGGCGCGCTGTTGCTGGCAAAGGAACCCGTCTGATGCAACTGGCTTTCGTACTCTACAAATACTTCCCGTTCGGCGGGCTGCAACGCGACTTCATGCGCATCGCCCTGGAATGCCAGCAGCGTGGGCATCAGATTCGGGTCTACACCCTGATCTGGGAAGGTGAAATCCCGCCGGGCTTCGAAGTGCTGGTTGCGCCGGTCAAAGCGTTCTTCAACCATCGGCGCAATGAAAAACTCAGCGCCTGGATGGCGGCGGATCTGGCCAAGCGGCCTGTGGATCGCCTGATCGGTTTCAACAAAATGCCCGGCCTGGACGTGTACTACGCCGCCGACGGTTGTTTTGAAGACAAGGCACAAACCCTGCGCCACTCGCTGTATCGCCAATGGGGGCGCTATCGCCACTTCGCCGAGTACGAGCGAGCGGTGTTCGCCAAAGACGCGAAAACCCAAGTGCTGATGATTTCCGAAGTGCAGCAACCGCTGTTCATCAAGTATTACGACACGCCGCTGTCGCGTTTCCATCTGCTGCCGCCGGGCATTGCTCAGGATCGTCGCGCGCCGCCTGAAGCGCCGCAGATTCGCGCTGACTTTCGCAAGGAGTTCGGTCTGGCTGACGACGACTTGTTGTTGGTGCAGATTGGCTCCGGGTTCAAGACCAAGGGCGTCGATCGCAGCCTGAAAGCCCTGGCGGCATTGCCCGCCGAGCTGAAAAAACGCACACGCCTGTTTGTAATCGGGCAGGACGACCCCAAGGTATTCCAACTGCAAAGCGCCACGCTGGGCCTGGGCGATCACGTCACCTTCATGAAAGGGCGCAGCGATATCCCGCGCTTCCTGATGGGCGCCGATGTACTGATTCACCCGGCTTATAACGAAAACACCGGCACCGTTCTGCTCGAAGCTCTGGTTGCAGGCTTGCCGGTATTGGTCAGTGCGGTTTGTGGTTATGCCCATTACATCGCCGAAGCCGACAGCGGGCTGGTGCTGGACGAGCCGTTCGATCAGGCTCAGCTCAATGAATATCTGAAGACGATGCTGGCCGACGGCGCTGCGCGAGCGGCGTGGAGCAGCAATGGTCTGGCGTTTGCGGACACGGCGGACCTTTACAGCATGCCGCAGCACGCGGCCGATGTGATTCTGGCGGAGCACTACCCATGAAGTTGTTCCTTGCTGAGCCGTTCAAGACCCTTTGGGCCGGACGCGATGCGTTCGCCGAAGTCGAGCGTCTGGACGGCCAGGTGTATCGCGAACTCGAAGGTCGGCGCACGCTGCGCACCGAAGTCGAGGGGCGCGGGTATTTCGTCAAGATTCATCGCGGCATCGGCTGGGGCGAAGTGGCCAAGAACCTGATCACCGCCAAACTGCCGGTGCTGGGCGCAGGCAAGGAATGGGAAGCCATTGCGCGGCTCAAGGAAGTCGGCGTGCCGACCATGACCGCTGTGGCGTACGGCGAGCGGGGCAGCAATCCGGCGGCGCAGCACTCGTTTATCGTTACCGAGGAGCTGGCGCCCACCGAAAGCCTGGAAGATATCAGCATCAACTGGCGCAACGAACCGCCAGAGCCGCGCCTCAAGCGTGCGTTCATCGCTGAAGTGGCGCGCATGCTGGGCATGATGCATCGGGCCGGGGTCAATCATCGCGACTGCTATATCTGCCACTTTCTGTTGCACACCGATAAACCGGTGACGGCTGACGATTTCCGCTTGTCGGTGATCGACCTGCACCGCGCCCAGACGCGTCGGGTGATTACCCCGCGCTGGCGGAACAAGGATCTGGCTGCGCTGTATTTTTCCGCGCTGGACATCGGCCTGACCCGTCGCGACAAACTGCGCTTTCTCAAAGGCTATTTCCAGCAACCCCTGCGCGAGATTCTCGCTCGGGAAGCCAAGCTGCTGGGCTGGCTGGAGATAAAGGCCGACAAGCTGTATCAGCGCAAAGTGCGCTATGGGGATGCACTCTGATGGCGGGTTGGAATCTGGAACCTGCTTATGCGTTTCTTGCCGACGATTTCGGCAATCTGGATACCGTGTTCGCCTTGCAAGGTGAGCGGCTGACCCGCGACCCATTGTCAGAAGTGATCCGCGTGCAGCGCGATGGCGTGAATTATTACGTCAAGCGCTACGTCGGTGCGGGCAAGGGTTTGCGCCGTTATCTGGGCCGGCCTCGGGTCAAGTCCGAATGGCAGAATCTCAAGCGCTTCGCCAAATGGGGCATTCCCACGGCAGAAGTGGTCGCCTGGGGCCTTGAACGAAAGGGCGCGTCTTATGACCGGGGCGCGTTGATCACGCGCGAACTGCCCAATACCGAAGATTTGTCGGCACTGGCGCTGCGCAACGATCCGCTGTTAGCTGATCGACGTTGGGTGGATGGCATAAGCCAGCAGCTGGCACGTTACACCCGGGCCATGCACGACCAGCACTTCACCCACAATGATTTGAAGTGGCGCAACCTGTTGGTGGACGATCAAGCCACGCTGTTCCTGATCGATTGCCCCAACGGCGCCTTCTGGTGGAGTTTCATGCTGCGCTACCGGATCACCAAGGATCTGGCGTGTCTGGACAAAGTGGCGAAATACCATTTGTCCGCCACCCAGCGCCTGCGCTTTTACTTGCAGTATCGGCAGCGGGCGCGGCTCAACGATTCCGACAAGAAACGTATCCGCCATATCGTCAGCTTTTTCGAGGGGCGCGAATGACCGACTTCATTGCACAAAGTGACCGGCCTTTGCTGGAACGCCACGGCCTGGCCGACTTTCAGTCGCTGTGGGAAGTTCAGCTCGATGCCGTCGATGAGCCCAATACCGGCCGTGGCGGCTGGAGCAGCGTGTTTCGTCTGGAGCTGGAAGGCTCAGGCTTCTATCTCAAGCGCCAGAGCAATTACCTGATGCATACCTGGCATCACCCGTTTGGCGAGCCTTCGTTTTCCCGGGAGTTTCGCAACATCAGTCGCTATGAAAAGCTGGCGATTCCGGCGTTGCACGCGGTGTTCTACGGCGAGCGCAAGATCGGTCCCGAGCGCCGGGCGATTCTGCTGACCCGTGCGCTGGACAGCTGGACGGATCTGGACACCTTATTGCAGCAGTGGCCGGATCTGACCACGCTTCAGCAATCGGCGATCCTGCAGGCCTGTGGCCAGCTGGCGCGCACGGTGCATGGCGCGGGCCAGGTTCACGGCTGTTTCTACCCCAAACATATTTTCCTCAAGGCCAAGGCTGACGCTTATCTGGCGCAACTGATCGATCTGGAGAAAACCCGGCCGTTGCTGTTCGGCAAGCGTGATCGGGTCAAGGATCTGGAGCCGTTGCTGCGTCGCGCCCCCGTGTGGAGCGAGTCTCATGTTCGCGAATTGTTGGCGGCGTATCTGCAATCAGGCAAAGACAGCCCCGTTGTCGAGCAATGGTGTGTCCGCCTTGGCAAGCGCGGCAGTCACAAGCGCGGTTCGCTGCGCAATGACCAGAAAGAGATCCGTTGATGCGTTTGTCTGAACTCAAGGCGGCGGGGCGTACCCCCGCGATGCCGATGAACCTGGCATTGGCCGACGCTGCGGGCCCGGCCAACTTGCAGCTGTTGACCTTGCTGCGCGTATTGCCGGGGCAACGTTACGTTGGCGCGGGCGTTTGGCGCGGTCGTCCGGTGCTCGCCAAATTGCTGGTCGGCCCCAAGGCTGCGCGGCATTTCCAGCGGGAACTGGCCGGGGTTCGACTGCTGGCTCAACAAGGCTTGACCACACCGCTGCTGCTGGCGGATGGATTGCAGGAAGGTGAGGGCGGCTGGCTGTTGTTCGAGCTGCTGGAACATTCCCAAAGCCTGGGCGATGCCTGGGCTGAAGTGGAAAGCCAGTTGCCGCTCACCGACGCGCAACAGACCGTGCTCGGTGAAGCGCTTGCAGCCATCGGTCAACTGCACGCCAAAGGCCTGTGGCAGGAAGACCTGCATCTGGACAACCTGCTGCGCCACGACGGCACGTTGTACCTGATCGACGGCGCCGGGATTCGCGCCGAAGAAGCCGGCAAGCCGTTGTCGCGGCAGAGGGTGCTGGAGAATCTCGGCGTGTTTTTCGCGCAGTTGCCCAAGTCGCTTGAGCCGTTCACCGAGGAATTGTCGGTGCATTATCTGCTCAGTAACGGCGAGCATGGCTTGCCCATGGAAGCCTTGCAGAAGCAGATCGACAAGGTACGCAGCTGGCGTTTGAAGGATTTCCTCGACAAGACCGGCCGTGATTGCAGTCTGTTCAGCGTCGTTGACGGGCCTTCCGGATTTAGAGCGATTCGCCGGGAAGAGGAGGCCGCAATGTTGCCGGTTTTGGCCGAGGCCGACGCGCTGCTCGACCAAGGTCACTTGTACAAGACCGGCGGTGCAGCGAGTGTTGGTCGGGTTGAGGTCAACGGCCGCACGCTGGTCATCAAGCGCTACAACATCAAGGATTTTTCGCACTGGCTCAAACGCTTCTGGCGCCCCAGCCGCGCCTGGCATTCCTGGCGTGAAGGCAATCGCCTGATGTTTCTCGGCATCGCCACGCCCAAGCCGCTGGCTGTGCAAGAACAGCGGTTGTTGGGCCTGCGCCGCAAGGCGTATCTGGTGACCGAGTTTCTGCCGGGGCCGGACATCATCGAACGTTTTGCGCCTTATGTTGAATCAGGCGACGCGCCGCAGACGGAGTTATTGGCACTGGATGCGTTGTTCGAACAGCTGGTCCGTGAACGTATCAGCCATGGCGATCTGAAAGGGCACAATGTGTTCTGGAATGAAGATCGCTGGGCGTTGATCGACCTGGATGCCATGTGTCAGCACAGCTCCCAGGCGTCGTTCGCCTCGGCATTTGCCCGTGATCGCGCTCGTTTCATGCGCAATTGGCCGGAACAAAGCGCGCTGCACCAATTGCTGGAGCAGCGCTTGCCGAAGGTCCAGGCCTGAGGCGTGCCGTTGGCGGATTATGCCACCCGTGTCAGGTTCAACTCCTCCAGTGCGGCGATCAACGCGTCCATGTCTTCGTAAGGCTGCAAGTGGACCGAGGTCCAGGTCATGCGTTCCACATAAACCCTGCCATCGACATTGAGCATGACCGGGGTGCGGTGAACGGCGTTGTCCCTGGACCGGTGCACAATCACCTGCTGACCTTGTTCACTTTGTTCGATCAAGAACATACCGGGCCTGGAGAGGCGCTGTTCCACGCTCAGCGGCATCGGTGGCCTGACGGAAACAGGTGCCGGCAGGGTTTCCAGCTCAACCCGATAATCCCCCTTTAGAAATGCGGTCTGACTGCTCAGCCCGTCCCTGACCTCTTCGCCTGGGTCCAGCGTCACGCCGCGGGCTTTGCCGGAGGGAGCGTCCAGGACCCGCAAACCTATTGCGCCCTCAAGCTCCGCAAGGCCCGGCACGATGTTTTGGTACGTATTGGAATGGCTGTTGCCCACCAGCGCGATCCACTTATGAGCGCCTATGACCTCCTGATGCTTGCGAATGGTGCGCGAGGCGAAGTAGCTCATCATTTGCTGGCGAGTGGTGGGCGTGTTGTTTTCGATACCTTTGAGGTGGTAACTGGCCGCACAGTCGATCGCACGAATCTCAACGTTATGCTCGCGGACCCGGATCACCAGCTTCTCGAAGTTGTAGACATTGTCCGGGTCGGTGAGGTGGCCTTTATCCATTCGTTTCAGGTCGTGCAGCAGCCGCTTGCTCATTTGCCCGGTGTCAAAGAAACGGTCCAGGTCTGCCTGATGCATATCCGTAAGAAAGTGCTCCATGTACAGGGTTTTCACGTTCTGACGGGCCAATTGCGGCAGGTTGTCGATGATCAGCTTCTTGCTGGCAACCGATGAATGGGACTCGCCAATCACCACGCCGTCGGTGTGTTGATAGAGGCTTTCCAAAAACTCATCCAGGCCGATTTGCGGGTTGATGGCTGGCAGCGTTGGACGCGTAGGCAGGTCGCCGGAAACGATGTTGCGTGCATCCTTTTGCAACTGTCGGCGCAGCTGGAAAAACCGTCCTCGTACCACGCTCTGTTGAGCATCGTTGAACAGATAGCCCGCATCGAGACCTTTTGGTTCGAAAGCGATCAGTTCATGCATTACGGCTCTGGATTCCAGCGCTACCTCATAGGTAGTGTCAGTCAGGGATTGCGCAATGGCCGTTGGCGCGCTGTCGGTTATCCAGCTCTCCGGTTCGTAGCGCAGCCAGCCGTGGACCTCATCCCATCTGAAACCATGTTCGCCAGCATAAGGATTGATGACACCGTCTAAAAATTTGCCGTCCAGTTGCCTGGACAATGCCTCGTCAAGGCGGCTTATGGCCTCTGTTTGCGGCCGTATGATCGGGTTGGACAGCTCCAGCTTGAAGTCACCCTTGATGATGCCCCCGTCAATCCGCGCGCCCGTAATGTCTCGGCTGGTACGGGTCGGGCTGCCCGCTGGCACGTCCTCGACCCGCACGCTGATGGCCCCCTCCAGTTCGGCCAGCCCGACAACGCCTTGATGGGTGTTGGCGTTGCTTTGGTTGAGCAGTGCGACCCAGCGCCGGGAAGGTTTACTCGCTGTATCGTCGCGGATGATTTTATGGGCCAGGAAGTTACTCATTTTGGTGGCTGCGGCGTTGTCCCCAACGGCTGTCGCGACCGGGTGATTGAGATGCGCATAGCTTACCGAAGAGCTTAACGGGCGCACTTGGATCTTGTGCTGGTGGGCCGCTTTGATCAGGTGATAGTAGTCATATTCCTTGGTGAGATTATCCAGCGCTCCGTCATTGAGATGCTTGAGGTGGGACTTGATTTGATGTGACCCCGTCCTGACCTTGCCGCCCATTGCCTGATATTTGGCCAGCTTCTGCATATGTAGATCAGTGAACAGATGCTCGATATACAGCACTTCGACTTTCTGTTCGGCGAGCAAGCGCATATTAAGAATCAGCAGCCGTTTGCTGGATACCGACTTGGGCGCTTCGCTGATGATCAGTCCGTTGGTTTTAGCGAAAACGTTTTCGATCAGGCCGTCGATGGTGGCTACGCTTTCCAGCGACGGCAGCAGTGGGCGCGGCGTTAGCACCGGTTGGGCGAAAAAGGCATTGGCGTCCCGGTAGAGGTTTTCCCGCAGGGTGTCGAAGGTCTGGCGCATGTCGGCGAACAGGACGTCGAAATAGTGTTCCATTCCCATCCCGGTCGGGTCGAAGGACACCCTGTTCAAGATGACTTCCAGATTGCGCTGTAGATGCTGCGGCAATTCGTAATCGTGCACATTGGTGACTAAGGTGCTCGGCCCCGCCGCTTCCTCCTTCAACGGTTTGAAACCGCTCGGGTCGTCAAGACCGCCGCCATGCAGGCGCGAGCGCTCGATCAATTGCCATTTCCCTTGCTCGTTCAGGCGCACTGGCTGCTTGCCAAAAAAGGCGAACGGATTGGCCGGATCGATGATGTTCCAGCAGTTCAGTCCTGGGTCGTACTGCACCTGATAGGTCTTGCCGTGCAGGGCAATGTAATGCCGGCCGTTGACGATGCTGACGCCGTTGGCATGACCTTGGGCCTGGGGCGTGATGTTGCTCAGGGAGACATTCACCTCACGGGCGCTGCCCACCGCGTTGGCGGATGGCGTAGCGGCGTGCTGGCCCAGCGGCTCCCAACTGCCGTTGGGCCTGCGCGTTGCGTAATGCCCGGTTGCCTGGATGTGCTCTTCGCCGTTGCCGCGATAGACCAGCGCATGACCGTTGGCGTCTGGCCTGCCTACCCGGAACGTTTCGTCCTGCAACTGCACGGGAAACAACTCGTCATAACGCGGCAGAGGGTCCGGCTGCTTGACGGTGTTCGGTGCAGAGCGGCGACCAGATGGCGAGTCGAGTCGGTTCACCAGCCTGCCAAAGCCTTTGAGCCCTGAGTGCCAATCCCCCGCCGCGCCGGCGCTGTTGAGCAGCGAAGAAAGAATCCAGCCGCTGGCTGCTTCCTGATCACCCTCGGTCAACGCCTGCAAGGCGCGCATGCTGTCATGCAATGCCAACAGTGCCCCCACGGCAAAACTGGCTGGCGGAAAGGGCAGTGTCAGGACAGTGGCAATGATCTCGACGCTGCTCCAGACAATGCGGGTAATCATTTCGTTGCGGCTGGTGGTGGACTCTTCAACATCCCGCAACTTGCGTTCAATCGGGCGGTTGAAGCAGATCTGCGCCATGTCGGTAAAGCCGTCTCTGGGAATGAACGGCGGTTTGCTTGCCTTGCCTTGTTTCATGTCATGGAGAAAGTGCGACAAGATCTTGTGAGACTTTGCCCGACAGCGATCCTTGTAGTAATCGATCATTCCGTCGTTATGAAGTGATGTGGTGAAGTCGGCAAACAGGCGGAACTCCACGCCGTCCGGCGCCATCGGCGTATAAAGCAACGCAGCTTGCCTCGGCTCAGTGGGCAAAATCACGAAACAGCCTTGTACCGTTTCGATATGAGTCAGCTTGGTGCTGGAGATCACTAATTGATCGACACCGCTCAACCCGGAAGCGATCAAAGGTTTATCCACGTGGATTTGCAGCGGGTAAAACGGATAGCGTTCCCGGACTCGGGCATCGCTCAAATGAGCGTTGTCGATGGATGCCTTGAGCCACTGGTATTGATGCTCGTGAATGTCGCCCTTCAGGTAACTGCGCAGAGCGGCGGCCTTGAGCTGCAACTGGGTCAGCAGCAGACTGGTCTGGCGGCGGTACTCGTAACCGGGGGAATTGGCGTCGAGCAAGGTGCTCCGGATCAGCGCGATGTAATCGTCGCCCAGCCATTTGCCCCGTACTGATCCCGCCACCGATTGAGGGGAAAGCCTTTTCAGGTCCACGCCGTCCGGTCCGCTGAACGTGGCCTGGGTGTCGGCACTGGAATGAATGAAGTTGATGCTGTCGTCGTAACCATTGAGCAGCATCTGGGTATAAGTCAGGGTTTCCCGTTCGGAGGTGATGATGATGAGATCGGGATCGACTGTCCCCATCGGCACGCCGAGCAATTTACTGATCTGCTGGCTGGCGCGCTCATGCACATAGTCGTTGAAAGGCTGAATCCGGGTGTGGGGCTTGGCCTGATAGTTGTGGGTGGCGCCCGCTGCGGCATCTTCCAGGGCTACCAACTCCTGGCGCTGGGCCGCACTGGCCTGCAAATACCAGTTCGGCGTGTGCCGCGCCTGTTCGGCCAGCGCCACCCGGACGTAGCCATCGACAAATGCCTGGATGCCTGCGTCGTAGCTGCTTACGTCAACCAACTGAACAAAGTCGGCCGCAGGATAGGGTTTAAGACGCAGTGCCTCCAATGTTTGCTCAAGTGCCGGCCGACCGGATGCCTCGACTTGTTGCAACAGGTATTCACTCATCTGCGCAGAGGCGCACCAGAGGACCAGCTCGTGCAGTAATTGTGTTTCGTTATCGAACCCCTGAAAGTGCTGCTCCCTCGGGGCGTCCGAGGCGAACATCACCAGTCGCTGCAGATTGCCTTGAGCATCTTCCTTTCGAAAGACAAGCAAGGAGCCCATGGTCTCGCGCGCGTTGAGCCTGACCTGCTGCACCCGCAGCCTCGTATTTGCCGGATTCTCTGAACGGGCGATGCTTTCGATGGCATCCAGATCCCCCGGTTGGATATGGCCCTGCATTTTGGCGGCATAGCCCAGCGCGGTAATTTGACTGCGAACCAGTTCGCGCATCAGTTGCAGATTTTGAGCTTTGCCATAGGCGCTGCGCTGATAGGGGCCAAAACTCATCCGCAGGTTCAGTTCGTCGATAAGCCGAGCGACGTAGGCCGCCTCCAGTGCGGGCCAGCTGGCTGGCGGCTCGTCAATCTGTTTCTCGCGCGTCTTCCGGTCTGCATCCAGACCCTTTTCACAGACGTAGCGAAGGTCCTGGCGCTGCTTGTCCAACTGGCGATTCAACGCATGCCGGAACGGATTCGTCGTAATCGGCAGCAACTGCACATCCGCTGCGACAAAGGCTTCGAGAAACAGATCCGGGTCGTGCTTGACGCTGCTTACCAGGTCCAGATAGTGGCGGTCGGCATTGATCAGGATGGCCTTGAACAGGCTCTCGTCGTTGAGGCTCTTGACGATAGCGTCCAGCATGGCCTGCGGTGTCGGGAAGTCGAGAAGGCCGGCACCCGGCAAAGCCAGCAAGGTCTGCGCCTGACCGATGCTCATGACCAGCGCCCCCTTGATTTCCACCAGGGTTTGATCGTTGAGCTTGATGTGCAGCGATGAAATGATCCGGTCGGTATCGGTGCTGCTTTCGGGCTGCGCCGGGGGCAGACACGCCGCGTATTCGGCACCGAGGTTGCGCTCATGGGTCTTGAGCGTGACCTCGTCGTGCAGCGCTTGTTGCAGCGTACTGATGAACAGCTCGCGACGGTTGGGGCCCTGCGCGCTGGGCGACGCCCACCAGGTTTCGAGGCGTTGCAGCAGTTGAGTCATCTGCCCTTGCAGTTGATCCTGGCTGCTATCGATCACATCCAGAAGTGCGTCATGGGGCTTGGGCAAAGCGTCGAGTTCACTCGACAACGTAGTGCTGGACTGACTCAATCGCGCCAGCGCAGCAGACGCCAGCGGCAGCGTGGCGGTCGGGACATTCGGAACAGGGGTGAACATTTGCATACAGTCTGGTTTTCCTGAATTACCCCAGAACACGGGGCATATGGCGCGGGCGCTTGCCCGCTTGATTCTTTGGGGGAATCAATCAGGGCTGGGGTGTTGGGAGGGGGTAGATATTTGTTTGCGCATCAAGCGCGTAGCCCAAAAAGGGCATATTGGTCCGGGAATATGTCTGTCACTCGAAGTCTCGGAAACATCTTACAAAACCTGACGGGCAATCCCGACTGACGCCTCGGACATCAACCTGCAAAGTCCTGCCTTTCCCCGAGCTCAACCCAATCTTGGTTGATGCTTGCAGTGGTGCGTAGTTCGGTACGCACAAGAATCCTGCTTTTTTCCTGCTTTGCCTTCGGATTTTCCCTACTTACACCCGGCAGTAGTTCATTCACGCTTGCTGGCCATTTGTTCGCCTCCAGTTCACTCGGGCTGAACTCATTGTGATCGGCAGCATGCGCTCCTTGGCCTGGACGCATCTGCCGCCAAGGGGATTACTGCCCAGGGAGGCACAAGCATGACCGCTACGCACATCAATAAATGGTTCGACCTGCTGGAAGCGTCCTGCGCGCAACTTTCCATTACCTGCCTGGATATCATCATTGATCAATCCGGCAGCGACACGCCGCTGCTTCCCAGCGTACTCAGCGTTGAGCCTGCGATGCCATGGCATTCCTTATTCACCGGGCTGCCGGAAGAAGGCCACGAAGATGTGGCTCCGCTATTGGTGCATGTTGATCTTGCACAGCCCCTGCAGCGGCAATGGCTGATCGGCCTGATGCGGGAACTGGAAGGTCGCGATCTGCTTCTGGTGCTGGCCTCTCTCTGGCCCTTCCCGCTTTTGGCCAAGCACCTCGGGGGTTGCGTGGAAGCCAGCAACGGTGGCAACACCGGGTTGTTGCGTTACTACGATCCGCGCCTGTTTCCATTGTTGTTCAGCCACGTCCTGCAACCGGATCAGCAACAACGGTGGCTACGGCCCGTGGTGTTCTGGAGCTGGCTGGATCGCGATGGTGCGCCGATCAGGTTGTCAGGCATCGCCGAGACGCCCGCAACAACAAATGAAGACCTCAAGCCCATCGAGCTGACAGACAACCAGCTGGAGATTTTCTGTTGCGCCAGCGAAGCCACTATATTGGTGCAAGACCTGCCTCCCGGACCCGGCGCCGAACAGCGCTTTCAGATCTGTTATGCCGCACTGCTTGAGGCCACAGCGGCCGGTGTGCTGGTGGATACCGAGCGCGAGGCGTTGGCCCTCGTGAAGTTGCGCAACGCTGAGCCTGGCTGGGCTCAGACAGGGCGGACATCTCATGACTAAACCCTCAATGTTCGATGTAAAGGCGGCGCTTTGCAGTCTGGCCTTCTGCCTGCTCGTACCAATCGCCAGCGCCAGCACCATCGACGCCATTAACCACACCCACTGGGCCATCAACCGCTTCAGCGTCGATGGTCGTTCGGGCATCGACATCATTGGCCCGTATCAGGGCGGCGGTGGCGGTTGTTGCTATATCGCACAGCAGCGCTGGCAGCCGGGGATGACGGTACGGGTGGATTGGGAGACGGGGGTCGCTTATGCCGACGACAGTCCTGGATATCTCGATTGGCCAAAATATCTGGCTTGGGAAAAAAAATTGACGCGCAAAAACGCCGCCATAGCAAGGAGGTCGCGGTCCCGGACTACACCGGCCAGAAAGTCTGCGGCATCACCGTGCATTTCCTGCCTTGCGACGAATTGCAGGTCAGTACGTCCTGCTACGCCTTTGGCAGCCCCGAATACCCGATCAAGACCGCTTTGCATTTGCCGGAGCCGCAGTCATGCCCGCGGTAAAACCCGCGCTACTCATGGCGCTTTTCAACGTGACTGCCTGGCTTGTACCAGTCGCCAGCGCCAGCACCATCGACGCCATTAACCACACCCACTGGGCCATCAACCGCTTCAGCGTTGATGGTCGTTCAGCCATTGATGTCATCGGTCCGTATCAGGGCGGCGGGGGTGGCTGTTGCTATATCGCCCCGGCGCGCTGGCAGCCGGGGATGACGGTGCGGGTGGATTGGGAGACGGGAGTCAGTGGTATGAGCGAGCTTGCCGGTGAGTTCCCAGGCTTTGCTGATAGGCCCAAATATTTGGCATGGAAGAAAAAGGTAAAAGCGCAAAAACGCCGCCACAGCAAGGAGGTCGCGGTCCCGGACTACACCGGCCAAAAGGTCTGCGGCATCACCGTGCATTTCCTGCCTTGTGATGAGCTTGAAGTCACCACGTCTTGCTACGCCTTTGGCAGCCCCGAATACCCGATCAAGACCGCTTTGCATCTGCCGGAGCCGCAATCCTGTCCTCAGTGAAACCTGCCTAACGTCTGGCGGTAGCGCATCTGCCGAAGTTGGGCGCAATTGCTTGAGTTGTTGCAGACGTGCTTGCGATCCTGAATTGCAGCTTGACGCCTATCGCGCAGGCCAAGGGATGCGCCAGGTTTGGGTGTCAATGGATCCGGTTTGGATTAACACCGTCCTCTGTAGGAGCCGAGCTTGCTCGCGAAGAACGACAATGCTGTCTAGATGCCTCCCGCTCGCCAGACGTACACAGCATTTACTCACCGCCAAGCAAATCCGCTTGTCATTACGCTATAATCCCGCGCTTTAGCTGTTCCTCGCCCGTGTGCGGGGGCACACATTTTTCTCAGGCGCCTGCCGCCTGCATGCAGACTAAAGAGGCTAGACCCTAGTGGCATTGACGATCCTTGGCCTGTCCGGCGCCCTTAGCCATGATCCTTCCGCGGCCCTGTATATCGACGGCAAGCTCGTTGCGGCGGCTGAAGAAGAGCGCTTCGTTCGCGATAAGCATGCAAAGAACCGCATGCCCTACGAGTCGGCGAAATTCTGTCTGGAACAGGCGGGCATCAAGCCTTCCGATGTCGATGTGGTGGCGATTCCTTTCGCGCCTGTCAGCCTGTTCGGCAAAGCGCGCTGGCATTACGCCAAGCGTTATTGGTATGCCCCGGATCGCGCCCTTGATGCACTGCTGATGGGCAACCGCCGTTACAAGCGCTATCGCAACAAGATTGTCTGGTGCCTTGAGCAACTGGGCTTTGATCCCAAGAAAATCAAGATCGAGCCCGTCGAGCACCATTTGGCCCACGCTTCCAGCGCTTACCATTGCTCCGGTTTCAAAGAGAAAACTGCGATCATGGGCATCGACGGCAAGGGTGAGTACGCCACGACCTTCTTCGGCTATGGCGAAAACGGCAAGATCCACAAGATCAAAGAGTTTTTCGATCCGGATTCCCTGGGCGGCCTGTATGGCGCGATCACGGAATTCCTCGGTTTCGAAATGCTCGACGGCGAGTTCAAGGTCATGGGCATGGCGCCGTATGGCGATGCCAGCAAATATGACTTCTCGCGTCTGGCGACCTTCGAAAACGGCGAGCTGGTGATCAACACCGAACTGGCCAACGTGATCGGCCTGCGTCGCTATAAAGAGAACGGCAAGGGCTTCTACTTCTCGCCGAAGCTGATCGAATGGCTGGGTCCGAAGCGCGTTGGTGATGTGGCCGACGAGCCTTATATCCATTACGCCGCCAGCATGCAGGCGCTGTTCGAGAAACTGGCGTTGCAGATGATGGATCACTATCTGGGTGACATCCTCAAGGAAACCGGCAAGATCGCGTTCGCGGGTGGCTGTGCACTGAACGTCAAGCTGAACCAGAAGATCATTGCCCGTCCTGAAGTCAAAGAGTTGTTCGTGCAGCCGGCTTCCGGCGACGCGGGCACTGCGGTGGGCGCGGCGGCTTATGTGTCCCATGCGCGCGGCGTGCCGGTAGAGAAAATGGAGCACGTCTATCTCGGTCCGTCCTACAGCAACGAAGACGTGATCGCGGCCTGCGCGCGTCACCCGAGCAAGCCGGTGTGGCGTCAGATCGACAACACTCCGGAGCGCATCGCCAAAATCATGGTGGAAGGCAATCCGGTGGCCTGGTTCCAGGGTCGCATGGAGTTCGGTCCGCGTGCGTTGGGCGGGCGTTCCATCATTGGTTGCCCAAGCGTTGCCGGTGTGGCTGATCGCATCAACCACCAGATCAAGTTCCGCGAGCGCTGGAGGCCTTTCTGCCCGTCGATGCTCGACACCGTCGCACCGCAGATGATCAAGATCGACCATCCTGCGCCGTTCATGACGTTCACCTTCGAAGTGGCTGAAGAATGGAAAACCCGTGTGCCGGAAGTCGTCCACGAAGACGGCACTTCCCGCGCCCAGGTGCTCAAGCGCGAATACAACCCGCGCTACTACGACATGATGAAGGCTCTGGAAAACCTGACCGGCAACGGTGTGTCGTTGAATACGTCGCTGAACCGTCGTGGCGAGCCGATGATCTGCTCGCCAACCGATGCCTTGAACATGTTCTTCGGCTCGGACCTGGAATACCTGATCATGGAAGACATTCTGGTGGTCAAAGACGGCGTGGAAACCTATGACACGCTCGGCTGAGCGTCATGTGCTGCAGTTTTGTCACGGCTATGACGGCCCGTTTCTGGACTGCGCCCGGCAATACGCCAGTCTGTTTGCCGGCAAGGGCTACCGTGTCACCACGGTTTTCCTGACCGGCACCGCTGATGCCGAGGTCGCAGCGGGCTGCGCCTCGGATGAAGTGCTGTTTCTGGAGCACAGCTCCAAGGCCATTCGCGGCCTGAAAATCAGCGCGATCCGCGATCTGCGCAAGATCGTGGCGTCGCGCAATTTCAGCTTCTGCATTGCCCATCGTTTCAAGCCGGTATACATCGCTTTGCTGGCGACTCGCCTGCCCGTTATCGGCGTGCACCATGCGTTCGGCGATTATCAACGCCGCAGCCGCAAACTGTTCGCGCATATTTTTCGCTGGCGTCTGAGCCTGCTGGGCGTGTCCGATGCGGTGCGCGACGACATGCGCAATAGCCTGCCGAAATGGCCTACAGGGCGTATTCAGACGTTGTACAACCGCATTGATATCGAGCAACTGCAAGCCAGTCAGTTTTCTGCGCAGCAGGCTCGTGAAGAGTTGGGCCTTTCGCCGTCGGCATGGATTGTCGGCAATGTCGGGCGTCTGCATCCGGACAAGGATCAGGCGACGCTGCTGCGGGGCTTTGCCAAGGCATTGCCTGATTTGCCGCAAGGCAGTCAGTTGGTGATTCTCGGCAAGGGTCGTCTTGAGCAGGATCTCAAGGAGCTGGCGCTGGAGTTGGGGATCGGTTCCCAGGTGCTGTTCCTCGGGCAGGTTCAGGACGCGCGGCGTTATTACAAAGCGTTCGATGTGTTTGCCCTGAGTTCGGACCATGAGCCGTTCGGCATGGTCCTGCTCGAAGCCATGGTCGCTGGCGTGCCGCTTTTGGCGACTGCTTGCGGCGGGGCAAAGGAAGTGGTCGAAGGCATTGGCGTACTTTTTCCGCTGGGCGATGCCGAACGCCTGGCTCAAGGTCTGCTTCACTTGTCTACACTCGATGTCGGTCAGCGACAGGCGTGCGCTGATTTGATGCTGCTGCGCCTGCGCGAGCGATTCTCCGATCAGGCGGTACGCGATGTGTTCTGGCGTTTGCCGCAAGTCACCAGCCTGACGATGGAGTCCTGATGCTCAACCGATTTCAAGGCTGGCGTGAGCGTGGCTGGACCCTGATCGATGCTCAGACCTATCAACAGGTCTGGCAACGTTATGGCGGTAGCGTGGCGACTCACCCGTTGGTCGTCGAGCGTCTGGCCGGTCTGGCGCAAATCCCGGTGCGTTATCTGGCCTGGGAGCAGGACGGCGATATAAAAGCCGCGATCCCGACCTGGGGGCGTTCGTTGGCGCTGTCCAAGGACGTGCTGAAAAACCGGGGGAAAAAAGGCTTGTTCGATCTGGGCAACGCTGAGCTGATCCTGCCCATTGCCGCCGATGCGCAGGTGCCCGTCCGCCATCGTGGGCGCTACCTGTCGGCGCTCAATGAAGGCCGTGTCAGTACCTTCAAGCCACAGGCAGAATCGCTGGCGATGGCGCGCACGCCTGAAGAGTTGTCGAAAAAGTTTCGCTACAACCAGCGCCGGGAACTGCGTCTGCTGGAAGAGGCAGGCGGCATTGTTCGTCCGGTCAGTGAGTTCAGCAGCGCTGAGATGGCGCGTATGTATTGCGAGCTGTTCCAGCGTCGTTGGGGATTTGCCGCGACCGGAGCCGAGCGCATGGCGGAAGTCATCGAGCTGTTGCGTGAATTCCTGGTGGGCTCGGTGGTGTTTCTCAACGATGCCCCGATTGCCATTCAACTGGTGTATCGCGTTGAAGCGCCCGAGTGGATCAGCGTCGAGTACGTCAACGGCGGCGTCGACCCTGAAACAAGGGACTTCAGCCCAGGCAGCGTGCTGAGCTTTATCAATACCCAAAGCGCCTGGGAAGATGCCCGCGCTCTGGGCAAACCGTTGCGGTTCTCGTTCGGTCGCGCCGACCGCGAATACAAGGACCGTTGGTGCAACCCCGTGCCGGTATTCCAGATTTGAGCCGCAAACAACAGCTCCTCAAGCGCCATCGCCGTAACAAGCGCGTGGCGCTGTTGATTGGTCTGCTGTTACTGATCGTCGTCGGCGTGCTGGTCGCCTGGTGGCTGCCGCTGCTTCTGGCGCTGGTGGCGTGGGTCGCTCACGAAGCCTGGTTTGCCGATCACCTGTTCTATTCGCCCAAAGACGATTATCACTACAACTTTTCGCCTGCCTGCGAAGTCTCTGGCATCACCCTGGCGGGCGAGCACTTGCGCGTCGACGGGCCGCTGAACCTGACCGGCGATGAAACGCTGATCGTGGCAATCCAACTCAAAAGTGCCTGGCTGGGGCGGTTTTTAGACCCGGCGGTCGAGCTGGTCGGGAATGACGTAGCGGATTGCCAGGCATTCGAACGTGGCGTGGACGGCGTGCGTTATCTGAATCTCAGCGGTCTAGGCGCAGCCCTTGCCGACGGTTCGTTGCGGCTGCGGGGGCGTTTCTGTCGCCTGCACGGCGCGCCTCGTTTGTGGTTGTTTCGTCAGTCGGATGCCCGTCAGCAACGGGTGATGGTGATCGCGCCCCATGCCGACGATGCCGAGCTGGCGGCCTTTGGCTTGTACAGCCAGGCGCAGGATGCGTGGATCGTGACCCTGACCGCCGGTGAGATCGAAGCCGAGCATTACCAGCGGATGGGGATGAGTCGGGCCGAGGCTGCGCGAATCAAAGGCCGGCTGCGAGCCTGGGACAGTATTGCCGTACCACGTTGGGGCGGCGTCCCCCAGGCACAGTGCGTGCAGCTTGGTTACTTCTGCCTGCAACTGCCGGCCATGCAGGCCGCGCCTGATCAGCCGGTGGCTTCCCGCGAGGCTGAACTGGACGATACGCGGCTGTTCCGCCAGTTCAATTCGCTGTCGCTACCCGGCGATGTTGATGGCGCGCCGACCTGGAATAACCTGCTGGCGGATCTGCGGGCACTGCTCTTGCATGCTCAACCTGAGGTGCTGGTGATGCCGCATCCGGCCATTGATCCCCATCCGGATCACATCTGCGCGCAGGCTGCGGTGATTGAAGCGTTGCAAGGTCTGGAATGGCAGCCGAAAGTGATATTGGGCTATGCCAATCACCTGCATGACAATGACCGCTGGCCCATGGGTGATGCCTACAGTGGCGTGGGTTTGCCACCGGTTTTCGACCCTGCGCTGCAACTCACGCCTTACTGCCTGCAGTTATCCGTTGCCCGGCAGCGCGACAAAGCCATGGCGCTGGGGATGATGCATGACTTGCAGCCGCCGATGCCGTTCAAGCGCAAGCTGCGCCGCTGGTTGCAAGGCGCTTTGGCGGGCCGTCGCTGGCCGGCTGAAGGTGAAAACGAATTCTACAGAAAGGCTGTGCGTCGGCATGAGCTGTTTTGGCGCAGAGACATCTGATTCAGCAGGCTGCGGTACTGCAAGGAAAACAATGAAAGTTCTACTTCTGGTCCAGAAAGAACAACGAGCCATTCTGGATCGCCTATACGAAGGCATCGCCGCGCACTGCGAGTGTGATCTGCGCTGGCTGACCTCGGCTGATCAGCGAAACCTGCGGGCTTACTTCCGTCGCGAGGTGGACGTCAGCCAATATGACCGCATTGTCTTCTTCCTGCGTTTCAAGCAGGAAATCCGCCAGGTTGGCTTTATCCGCACGGTTCCCAATCTGGTGATACTCGAACACGATGCTTACCAGAACTACATTTCCTGCAAGTACACCGGAAAATTCAGCGCCCATTATCGGAAAGTTCCGTGGGTACGAGTGATCTGCTCCGGGTTTATAGTGAGCGAGCGTTTGCGGACAGAAGGCTTCGACGCCGTTTTCGTCCCCAAAGGCTATGACCAGAACCTGTTGCAGGATCAAGGGCGCGAGCGGGATATCGAACTGGCTTTCGTTGGCAGCACCAACAGCGTGGCCTACAGCGGTCGCAAGGCCTTGCTTGATGAGTTGGGTCAAGTGGAAAACCTGGTGGTGACGCGCACCAAGTCAGGCGAGGAATACTGCGATACGCTCAACCGGATTCGATTCTTCGTGAGTGCCGATGTCGGCATGGGCGAATACATGATCAAGAATTTCGAGGCGATGGCCTGCGGCTGTGTGTTGCTGGCCTATGATCAGGGGGAAGGCGAAAATCTCGCGCTGGGTCTGCGGGACATGGACACCGTTGTGCTTTACCGCAGTATCGCGCAGTTGCAGGCCAAGCTCGCCGTGTTACGCGGTGATCCGCAGTTGGCGGCTCGTATTGCTGCCAATGGCCGAAATCTGGCAATGTCGCAATTCAGTTTTGCAACGATTGGCCAGCGTATTGTCAAAGAGCTTGAGCCTGCGCTGAGAGCACCGTCACCTTTGAGCTGGCTTGAGCGTTTTCGCGCAACACTGGGATTGTAATCTACAGGTTTTGGCTGACGGCATGAGTGGCGTGCGGTGCAGGTGAAAACCCGCAGTCGTACTATTGAAATTCAAGTGTGGCGTGAGTCTGCGCTGCAACTGTATCTATTATTTTTCAAGTTTCACTGGATACCCCTCGTTCGCCTGTTTTTCTGGCGCATTGCTCACCGGGACAAGTGAATACTGGGCTTACGCTGCCGTCTGGAGTGTGCATTGGCTTTACCAAAGATCGATTATGTCCGTGCAGACGTTGGCTTTCCTGCGTCGGAGCCTGGCGCCTGATGAGCATCATTAATGTGATGTGGGCCAGTGGCTCGCCGTTTTCCTCGGTTCACAAGGTTCATCAGCAGATCATTTCGCAGATTGACCCCAGTATCGAGATCAAGACCTGGTTTCTCCAGGGAGATATCAGTGACTGTTCCGAACCTGTGAAAGACGCGCGTGAATGGCGCCTCTCTTCTCGACTGCTTAAAGAACGACATGTCTGGCGCTTGCTCAAACCCTGGTTGCATGCGCGGTTGCGCAAGGCGCTGCTGGAGAGTGGCGCAAAAGTGATGTTGCTGGACGGCCTCGGCGTCGCGCGGGTCATGTTGCCGATCCTGAAAAACATGACCGGGATTCGTGCTGTCGTGGTTTTTCACGGCGCTACCCGATTGCGCGAGCAGCACCGCTCTCTATTTCGTCAATTTCCGGCTGAGCGCCTGACTCTGGCGGCGGTCTCGCAAACCCTGGCCATGGCGTTGCAGGAAGATTTGCAGTTGCCTGTGCAGGCATTGCGCAGTGCGCTGGAGCCTGAGGCTTTTTGTACGCGGTTGCTGAGTCGCAAGCAGGCGCGTCGGGTTTTGGATCTGCCTGCAGATGGCATCCGCGTGCTCGGTGCGGTGGGGCGACTGGTTTCAGACAAGGGTTTCGATTACCTGCTGGACGCTTTCGCCCAATCGCTGCCGCGCCATCCTGACCTCAATCTGGTGATTATTGGCGAAGGGCCGGATCGGGGGGTATTGGAGCGCAAGATCAAGCAATTGGGCCTGACTGGCAAAGTATTCTTGCCGGGGCACAAGCCAGGGTTGGCCAAGTTGTATCGCGGCTTCGACTGGGTGGTGATTCCTTCCCGGGAGGAAGGTTTGGGGCTGGTGTTGCAGGAAGCAGTCATTGCCGGCGTGCCGGTGCTGGTGAGCGACCTGGAAGTGTTCCGCGAGCAGCTGGGCGACGCTGGTTACTATGTGCCTGTCGCCGATGTTTCTGCGTGGGTCAACGCCATCGAAACCCTGGTCGCACAGGAAAGCGACAGCGTGTCGGCCTCCCAATTCCAGGCTCTTGCGCCAGCAGCAGCCTGGAACCGGTTTTGCGAGGACTCCAGGAACCTGCTGTCAGTCATTTGAATGGCTGACGCAGGTGTTCAGGCCGCCAGCAACGCTTGCTCCAGAGCCAGCAGCGGGAATTCTTGCGCCAGGTTTTCGCGCTTGATGTAGCTTGAAAAGTGCTGGACGTTGCGCTTCTTCAGGCGTTCGGAAAGCGGAGCCTTCAAGAAACGCATGTCGGCGACATCGATCAATCCCAGTTTTTGCTCCGGCGTGACGACGATGTTGCCCAGATGCAGCGATCTGAAATAAATCCCCGATTGATGCAGACTGCGCACCAGCTCGATAAGCGCCGGGAGTCGCTGTTGCCAGCTGAAACCTGGCTGGCTGGCCAGATGACGCAGGGTTTCGCCGGGTAATGGGCGATACAGGACGGCCGTCATGCCGGGTTTGTCCAGGGTGTAGAAATGCGTCACTTTAAGGGTCGGAACGCCCAGTTTCTCAAGCTTTGCCGCGTTATCGATGAAACGTTTGGAGTAGGGGCGCAACAGCGCGGACGAAAACCAGCGCTTGCGGCGGAACAGTTTAAGGATTTTGCCATCCTGCAACATGTACACTTTCGCGCCATAGCTGTCGGCCTCCAGCACTTTGGCGCCGACGATCATTTGATTTAAAGCGGCCTTTGAGAGCCGAAAGCATTGCATCAGTAGACAGCCTTGTGGGAAATGCGAACAGGTTGACGCGCAATGATGCCGAAAAGTTGCTGCTTTCACCATGCCGGGCTTGGACTGGTCTGAAAATTAGGAGTCAGGATGTACGCACGCCGTTGGGCACAAGTCTGGTTATCTGCCGGGCTGCTGTGGTTTTTGCTGGCCATTGCATTCGCTCCCTCCAACAAGATTTATCAACAGGGCCTGGTTGCATTGATCTGGGTGCCTGGTCTGGTACTGGCGTGGTCGGCACGTGCCCGGCTGGGTGAGGTCTGGCGTCAGCAACGCACGCTTTGCGTTTCCCTGCTGCTGCTTGGGCTCTGGTCGACCATCAGTCTGTCCTGGTCCCATGCCGAAGAGCCGGGCCGCGAATTCAAGCGCATGTTGTACATAGGCCTGTTCGTAATGTTCTTCGCACTTGTGGCCGATTCCCGGCCAGAGCGGGTGATTCGCCTGATGCAATGTGCGGGAATCGGCATGGCGGTTGCCGCGCTCGTGTCGATGATCGAGTTCTTTGGCGTGCGCCACAACCTCTGGCATGCACGCCTGGAAGGGATCGGTGAGCTTTCCCACCCGATTCTCGGCGCCTATGTGGTCGGACTCGCCACTGTCTGGATGCTTATGTGGCCGCCCAAGCGACGTCCCCTTCAGGTGCTCTGGCTGCTGGCGCTCGGACTGACCGCCGCGTTTGTCGTCATGTCGCAAAGTCGCGGCGCGGTGCTGGCGCTCTTTTTCACAGTCGTAGCCATGCCGATCTGGTGTCGAAACCGTCGTGCTTATATGGTTGCCGCTGCCGCTGTATTGGTGGCCGGCGTTGGCTTCTGGTTGCTTGAACCCTTGATGATGGCCCGTGGCTCATCGTATCGCCCCGAAATATTTGTCGCGGCGGTCAAGATGATCGGCCTGCATCCGTGGACCGGCCTGGGTCTGGGTACGCCTTACGATGTGGTGGTCGCCGATGGTTTGCGTTTTGACCATTCGCATAACTTGTTCACCCACACCGCCATTCAACTGGGAATCCCCGGAATGCTGCTCTGGGCGGTGGCCTGGCTGGCGGTGCTGCGCGAAGCCTGGCGCGGTCGCGAAACCCTGATCGGCCGTGGGCTGATAGGCGTTTGGCTGTTTTCAACCCTGGCGATGCAGTTCGACGCGGCCAGTCTCACCGGCTCGCCGCGCGCAGAGTGGTTTATCAGTTGGCTACCGATTGGCCTGGCCATTGTCATGGTTTGGGCCAGAGCCCCGCGCGAAGCCTGTGATAAAATCGCGCGTTCCTCCACCTCAGCGAGCTTTACGATGAGCGACAAAGCGTCCGGCGCCGGACAAAGCTCCAGCCTGAAAATCTATTTCCGACTGCTGAACTACGTCAGACCCTACATCGGGATTTTCCTGCTCAGCATCATCGGCTTCGTGATTTTTGCTTCAACCCAGCCAATGCTGGCGGGCATCCTGAAGTACTTCGTTGATGGATTGAGCAATCCGGAAGCTGTGCTGTTTCCCAATGTTCCGTACCTGCGCGACCTGCAATTGCTGCAGGCGGTCCCATTGTTGATCGTGCTGATTGCCGCGTGGCAAGGGTTGGGTTCCTACCTGGGCAACTATTTCCTGGCCAAGGTTTCCCTCGGGCTCGTACATGATCTGCGGGTCGAGTTGTTCAACAAGCTGCTGGTCTTGCCCAATCGCTATTTCGATACCCATAACTCGGGCCACCTCATTTCCCGCATCACGTTCAACGTGACCATGGTGACCGGCGCGGCGACGGATGCGATCAAGGTCGTCATTCGTGAAGGTCTGACCATCGTTTTCCTGTTTATTTACCTGCTCTGGATGAATTGGCAGCTGACACTGGTGATGCTGGCTATCCTGCCGCTGATCGCCACGATGGTGGGCAGTGCGAGCAAGAAATTCCGTAAGCAGAGCAAGAAGATCCAGGTCGCCATGGGTGACGTGACCCACGTTGCTTCCGAGACTATTCAGGGTTATCGCGTGGTTCGCAGCTTCGGTGGCGAAAAATATGAGCAGGACCGCTTTGCCAATGCCAGCCAGAGCAACACCGACAAACAGCTGCGCATGACCAAGACTGGCGCTGTCTACACACCGATGCTGCAACTGGTGATCTACACCGCCATGGCGGTATTGATGTTCTTGGTGTTGTTCCTGCGTGGAGATGCCACTGCTGGCGATCTGGTGGCGTACATCACCGCTGCGGGCCTTCTGCCCAAGCCGATTCGACAGTTGTCTGAAGTCAGCTCTACCATTCAAAAGGGTGTTGCTGGTGCGGAGAGCATATTCGAACAGCTTGATGTGGAGCCTGAGTTCGACAGCGGCACCGTTGAGCGTGAACGCGTTACTGGCCATCTGGAAGTCAAGAATCTGAGCTTCACCTATCCGGGCACAGAACGTCAGGTGCTCAATGACATCAGCTTCGCGGCGGCGCCGGGCCAGATGATTGCGCTGGTCGGCCGCTCCGGCAGTGGCAAGTCGACGTTGGCCAACCTGATTCCACGCTTCTATCAACACAACACCGGGCAGATTCTTCTCGATGGCGTGGAGATCAGTGATTACACGCTGCGAAACCTGCGCCGCCATATCGCACAGGTCACCCAGAGCGTCACACTGTTCAATGACAGCGTTGCCAACAACATCGCCTATGGCGATCTGGCGGGCGCACCTCGTCCTGACATCGAAGCAGCGGCGGCGGACGCTTATGCCAAGGAATTCATCGACCAGTTGCCCCAGGGTTTTGACACTCAGGTGGGTGAAAACGGTGTGCTGCTTTCTGGCGGTCAACGCCAGCGCCTGGCAATCGCCCGGGCGTTGCTCAAGAACGCGCCTCTGCTGATTCTTGATGAGGCCACCTCGGCGCTCGATACCGAGTCTGAGCGCCACATCCAGGCAGCGCTGGACCATGTGATGAAAGGTCGCACCACCCTGGTTATCGCCCACCGGCTGACGACCATTGAGCGCGCTGACCTGATCCTGGTGATGGATGCTGGCCGGATCGTGGAGCGCGGCACCCACGCCGAGCTTCTGGCGCAGAACGGCTACTATGCGCGCCTGCACGCCATGGGGCTGGACGAGCCAGCTCCGGTGGGCGCGATCTAGGCGCTGTTTTCGCGGATAACCGGCATTGTGTCCGGATTTATCCGCGAAGGCGGCGTTTCAGGAACAGGAATACCGCGCACTTATCTGCCTGGTAGGCCAATGAATGGGTTCCCACTCGGCCCCGGCAGGCTGTTGGTGACGCTTCGCAATCTCAAGCCTTTCCAAACCCTGTGCTAAGATTCCGCCCCTGTCCATTTAGTCACGGGTTGTTCGATGAAGTTGTCCATGCCGCGTTTCGATCAAGCACCAGTCTTGGTAGTGGGCGATGTCATGCTCGACCGCTATTGGCATGGCGGCACCTCACGGATTTCACCGGAGGCGCCGGTGCCAGTGGTCAAGGTCGAGCAAATCGAGGATCGTCCCGGCGGTGCCGCCAACGTTGCCTTGAACATCGCTGCCCTGGGTGCGCCTGCTTCTCTGGTTGGCGTTACCGGTGAAGACGAGGCTGCCGAAAGTCTTGCCAATAGCCTCAAAGCCGCAGGCGTGCGGGCACGTTTCCAGCGCATTGCCCATCAGCCGACCATCGTCAAGCTGCGGGTTATGAGCCGCCATCAGCAACTGTTGCGTATCGATTTCGAAGAGCCTTTCTTAACGGATGCCGAGGCTTTAAACGCCGAGGTTGAGGGGTTGCTTGAAGGCATCAAGGTGCTGGTCTTGTCCGATTACGGCAAGGGCGCGCTTAAAAACCATCAGGCGCTGATCAACCTGGCCCGTGAGCGCGGTATTCCGGTGCTTGCCGATCCCAAAGGCAAGGACTTCGGCATCTATCGCGGCGCCAGTGTCATTACGCCCAATCTCAGCGAATTCGAAGCTATCGTCGGCCATTGCGTGGACGAGGCCGAACTGGTTGCCAAGGGCGCTCAGTTGATGAGTGAACTGGAACTCGGCGCTCTGCTGGTCACACGAGGCGAACACGGCATGACCTTGTTGCGTCCGGATCATCCGGCGCTGCATCTGCCGGCGCGAGCCCGCGAAGTATTTGACGTGACCGGCGCCGGCGATACGGTCATTTCCACTCTGGCAGCGGCGATTGCTGCGGGCGAAGAACTGCCCCACGCCGTGGCCTTGGCCAATCTGGCCGCTGGCATCGTGGTGGGCAAGCTGGGTACCGCTGCGATCAGCGCGCCCGAGCTGCGCCGGGCGATTCAGCGCGAAGAAGGCTCCGAGCGTGGCGTGTTGAGTCTGGATCAATTGCTCTTGGCTATCGACGACGCGCGCGCGCACAAAGAGAGGATCGTCTTCACTAACGGTTGCTTCGACATCCTGCACGCGGGCCACGTGACTTACCTTGAGCAGGCTCGTGCGCAGGGTGATCGCTTGATCGTCGCGGTCAACGACGATGCGTCGGTCAGCCGCCTGAAAGGCCCGGGTCGTCCAATCAACAGCGTTGACCGTCGTATGGCCGTGCTCGCGGGGCTGGGTGCCGTGGACTGGGTCATCAGCTTTCCTGAAGGCACCCCGGAAAACCTGTTGAGTCATGTCAAACCGGACGTGCTGGTCAAAGGCGGGGATTACGGTATTGATCAAGTGGTTGGCGCGGACATCGTTCAGGCGTATGGCGGGACCGTCAAGGTACTGGGCCTGGTCGAGAACAGCTCGACGACGATGATCGTCGAAAAGATTCGCGGACACTGACCCGATAGCATGGATGCGGCAGGACCGGCTTTGCCCGGGTGAGGGCCAGTGAATCCAATTCATTTTTCCTGGCCGGTTTGACGCCCTCCCGTCCAAAGCCGGTCCAGCCAGCTGAGATTAAGCTTTAAACGTCACCAACCGCAGCAACTGCCTGGCCTTGCCGGTCAGGCGTTTGAGTCCGGTTTTCTTCGGTGGCGGGGTCATGCCCTGCTGACGTAACCAGTCCTTCCAGCGAATCCTCTCGTCACGCACAACCCAACCGTCCTGGGCCGCAAAGCTTTCCGCCAGATACAACCCGCGCGTGCCCGCAGGGGTCAGCTTGTCGCGCTTGAGGGTGTACAGCTCTGGCAGCGGTACGCCGTTTTCCAGGGGCATCAGATAAAGATCGGGCTTGCTGCGATTGAGTCGGGCCACCAGTTGATCGTTTTCCAGGCACTCATCCGCATGGAAAAGGCTCAGGGGCCGCGCCTCCTTGGGCACTTCCAGGCGCATGTCATAGATCAGCTGCAATGAAGCGGTGGGCAGGTGCACGTAAGCCCGAGGACGTTCGATGAGCGTCATACTGCCGCAGCGCACCGGCAGTGCTGCGCCGGACAAGGGCGTCAGTCGAAACGGCATCGCTTCCCGGTAGTGCAAGGCAGCGGAATAGGGGGCTGGCAGCCAGGTATCGTTGAAGCGACCGCTCAGCCAGCCTTGCGGTGTTTCGATCAGACATTCTTCAGCCACTTCCTGAATGGCGGTGTGCAACGGCAGATTCAATTCATGGGCGGGGACATAGCCGGAAATCAGCTTGAGTACGATATCGCCGCGATCCTGCCGACGCTGGCGCACCAGAATCCAGTAATCACGGTTTTGCCAGTTCAGCGTCAAACGCACCGAAACCCCGAGGTTGGCCAGCTCAGTGGAGAATCGCGAGCTGTCCGCCACTTCGATCTTGCGGCGGCGCTGCAGGGTCTGGGAAAAATTCAGCGGCATCCCGATGCTCTGGTAACTCAGGCCTTCGGGGGTGGCTTCGACGTACAACGGCAGGGTTTTGAAATTGCTGGGGTTTTTCCGAATCAGGGTTCGCGGCATATCGGCTCCTTCTTGCGTTGGGGTCGGCCGCCTACATCAGGCTTGACGGCGAATCACGGCAGCGGCAGTTGCGACGTTATGGACCAGATGCAGCGGATTAATGGTCCCGACAATAGCACTGGCAACAGCCGGATGCTTAAAGAGCAGTTCAAAGCTCGCCTGTACGGGATCAACCCCCGGACTCAGGCACACATGGCCGCTGGCCAGAGCCTTTTTAATGAGAATGCCTTTGCCGTGTGCAGCAGCGTAGTCCAGCACTGGCTTTTCGCCCTGTTCGTTGAGGTTGTAGGTGACCATCGCGCAATCGCCTTCGCGCAGCGCCAACAGGCCGCCCTCGACAGTCTTGCCAGAAAAACCGAAGCCGCGAATCTTGCCTTCGCGTTTCAGATCAGCCAGCGCTTGATACACACCGCTGTCATTGAGAATCCCCAGATCGTTGCCATCGGAATGGACCAGCACCAGATCGATAAAATCGGTTTCCAGACGCTGTAGGCTGCGCTCAACGGACTTGCGCGTGTGTGCGGCGCTGAAATCATGGCTCGATTGCCCGGATTCGAACTCCTCACCGACCTTGCTGACGATCACCCAGTCCTGACGCTGGCCGCGCAGCAGCGGGCCCAGACGTTCTTCGCTGGTGCCGTAGGCCGGCGCGGTGTCGATCAGGTTGATGCCCATGTCCCGTGCCATCTTCAACAGCATTTGTGCCTGTTGATCGTCCGGAATTTTGAAGCCGTTGGGATATTTGACCCCTTGATCCCGACCCAGCTTGACGGTGCCCAGGCCCAGGGGCGAAACGATCAGTCCAGTACTGCCCAGCGGGCGGTGCAGTTCGTGCAGAGTTTTGACGGTCATGGCAGCAATAGATCCCAGACTGGAACCGCCAGCGGCGGTCGAGGCACATCCGACAGTGGCGGTTGAGGCGTTGGATGGATTTCATCGTGGGACAACGCCGCCAGCACTCGGTCCGCGAAGTCTGGAGCCAACGCCAGCTTGGTCGGCCAGCCAATCATCAACCGGCCTTGCACGTTGAGGTATGCGTTGTCAGGGCGAGTCAGGCCCGATTGCGCAGGTTCCGCACGATCCACACGCAGGGTTGCCCACTGCGCCTGATTGAGATCAATCCACGGCAGCAAAGTGCCCAGTTCTTTTTTGACCGCAGCGATTTGTTCGGCGGGCTCACGGGCGACGCCGTCAGACTCGGCCACATCGCCACCGACGTACCAAACCCACTGTCCATCGGCTGCCGGGTGAGTCGTTACGGTAAGGCGAGGCTTGGGGCCGCCGCCCAGGCAATGGGCGAACAAGGGTTTTAGCGTCGGGCCTTTGACCAGCACCATGTGCAGAGGGCGCCGCTGCATGGTCGGCTGTGAAATCCCCAGCGATTTGAGCAGCTCGGCATTACCTGCGCCAGCGCTGAACACCACGCGCTGGGCAATGATGTCGCGCCCGTCGATGCGCAGGCCGATCAATTGGTCGCCATCGTGCAGCGGCTCAATGTTCTGCCCCGCCAGCAGGCTGTCGCCGGCCAGGTCAGCGAGTCGGGTGATCAGGCTCGGCACATCGACCACCAGTTCGGCGAGGCGATACACCTTGCCCTTGAATTTCGGGTCTTGCAGCGCCGGGGGCAGATCCGTGCCCTTGACTTGATCGACGCGCCCGCGCACGGCCTTGCTGGCGAAGAAACTGGTGAGATTGCCGGCGAGAGTGCCCGGCGACCACAGGTAATGCGCTTCTGACAACAGGCGCACGCCGGTCAGGTCCAGCTCGCCTTTGCCCGACAACGCTTCACGCCAGCGGCGCGGCATGTCGGCAATGGCCTCGGATGCGCCAGACAGCGCGCCATGCAGAGCGTACTTGGCGCCCCCGTGAATGATGCCCTGGGACTTGAGGCTCTGCCCGCCGCCCAGCGCTGCACTTTCTACCAGAACTGTCGAGAATCCTTGACGACGCAGCCGGGCATTGAGCCAGAGACCGGCAACGCCGGCGCCGACAATCAGGACGTCAGTGGAAATAACAGAAGGCATGGGCACCTCAGTGGCCGGAAGAATTCGGCCATTATAGAGGATCGCGTTTTCAATGCCCGGCGGTTTTCGAGAACAACTGAATCACCACCACACCAGCGACGATCATCGCCATGCCCAGTACGGCCGGCAGGTCGAGCTTTTGCCCATAAATAAACAGTGCCGCGACGCTGACCATGACGATTCCCATGCCCGCCCACACGGCATAAGCGACGCCGACGGGAATGGTGCGTACCACCAGAATCAGCATCCAGAAGGCAATGGCATATCCACAAATCACCAGCAATAGTGGCAGCGGCGTGCTCAAGCCTTTGACGGCTTTCATGGAAACAGTGCCGATGACCTCGGCACAAATGGCGATCGCCAACAGGTAGTAGGCAGACATGGCATAACTCCTCTTCACAGGCTGCGCATTCTAGAGGTTACGGAAATGCGGTAAAGTCATTACCTATCTGTATTAGAGATAGGTTGAAACGTCGTGCATTGGAATATCGAGCAAATACGTCTGTTCGTCAGCGTGGCTGAGCAGCGTTCATTTTCGGCAGTGGCCAGGGACATGCGTCGCGCGCAATCGGCGGTCAGTAGCGCGGTTGCCATGCTCGAATCCGACTTGGGGGTTAGCCTGTTCGAGCGCAGCAGTGGTCGTCAGCCACGCTTGACTGAAGCGGGCAACGCGTTGCTTGAAGAGGCCCGCGAGCTGTTGCGCCAGTGCGAACGCCTGGACGGTCGCGCACTGGCATTGGCCCGAGGGCAGGAAGCGCGCCTGCGCCTGGCCCATGATGAAGCGATGCCCTATCAGCCTGTGCTGGACGGCCTTGAAGAATTGGCCGAACGATTTCCCTGGGTCGAAGTGCAATTGGCCAGCGCCGCACAAGGCGATGTTGCCCGCAAGTTGCTGGAGCGGCGGGCGGATCTGGGTTTGCTGTTTCATCACGAGCAAATGCCTGAGGCGTTGGAACGGCGGGGGCTGGGCAACGTTGAAATGGTCACGGTTTGCGCCGTAGGGCATCCGCTGGCGAACCAGGCCAGGGTCAGTCGCCAGCAATTGGGTCGCCATCGGCAATTGCTCATCGCGCCGCAGCAGAGCGGTTATCCCGGCGGCGAGCAACTCAGCGCACACGTCTGGCGAGCCGACAGTTTCTACGTCATGGCGGAGCTGCTTATGCGCGGGCTCGGCTGGGCATGGTTGCCGCGCCATGTGGTGCAGTATCCGGCGTATCAGAACCAGATGACCGAACTGGTCAGCGAATGGACACCGCCGCCTTTGGTGGTGGAAATGGTCTGGCGTCGGGACGAACCCCTCGGCCCGGCGGCGCAATGCCTGGCCGAAAGTTTTGCCCGGCATTTGCAGGCAATTGGCTGATAAACTCCGCGCCCATGAATAGAACTCTATACACCGTGCTGTTTCACCTCGGCCTGCCATTGGTGGCCTTGCGACTGTGGCTGCGTGCGCGCAAGGCGCCTGCGTATCGACAACGGATCGGCGAGCGTTTCGCCTTGGGCTTGCCGGCAATGCAGCCGGGCGGGATCTGGGTGCATGCGGTGTCCGTGGGTGAAAGCATTGCTGCCGCGCCGATGATTCGGGCGCTGCTTACGCGTAATCCCCAGTTGCCGATTACCGTGACCTGCATGACACCCACCGGATCGGAGCGGATCAAGGCGCTATTCGCCAATGAGCCGCGCATTCAGCATTGTTACCTGCCCTACGATTTGCCTTGGGCGGCGGCGCGCTTTCTCGATCATGTGCGACCCGTGTTGGGCATCATCATGGAAACCGAGCTGTGGCCCAATCACATCAATCAGTGCGCCCAACGCGCGATTCCGGTGGTCTTGGCCAATGCGCGGTTGTCAGAGCGTTCAGCGCGGGGCTACGGAAAGTTCGCTAAGTTGACCCGACCGATGCTGGCGCAAATGAGCTGGATCGCCGTGCAGACCGAAGTCGAAGCCCAGCGTTTCCGGGATCTGGGCGCACGGCCCGAGTGTGTGGCGGTGACCGGTTCGATCAAGTTCGATTTGAGTATTGATCCGCAATTGCTCATGGATGCGGCGCAACTGCGCGCGCAATGGCAGGCGACGCAACGTCCGGTCTGGATCGCCGCCAGCACCCACGCCGGTGAGGACGAAAGCGTGTTGTCAGCCCATCGGCAACTGTTGGCAAGCCATCCTGATGCGCTGCTGATCCTGGTGCCGCGCCATCCCGAACGCTTCGACAGCGTGCATGATTTATGCGTGCAGCAAGGTCTGGCGACAGTTAGGCGTTCGTCAAAACAGCCGGTCAGCCCGCACACTTCGGTGCTGCTTGGCGACACCATGGGCGAATTACTGTTTCTTTACGCGTTGGCGGATATCGCCTTCGTCGGCGGCAGTCTGGTGCCCACCGGCGGTCATAACCTGCTGGAACCCGCTGCGCTGGGCAAGCCCGTGCTGAGCGGGCCGCATCTGTTCAATTTCCTGGAGATCGCTGCCATGCTGCGCAACGCCCATGCGCTGACCGAAATCAGCGATGCCGCGAGCCTGTCAGGTGCGGTGCAGCGCCTGCTCGACCAACCACAGCAGGCGAGCAGCATGGCGGATGCCGGCTTGCAGGTGATGAAGGCCAATCAAGGGGCGTTGCAGCGGCTGCTGGAGGGGATTGGGCGGTTGGTCTGAGCGCATAACCGGTAGGAGCCAACTTGTTGGCGAGGCAGTGGTCCTGTGTGAACCGTTACATTGCTTCGCGAACAAGTTCGTTCCTACAGTTCAGATACCTATCTTTACCGCTGTGCAGGTCGCTCGAAATTCTTGCGTGCCGCCGCTGCCAGATCCGGCGGCAGGAAGTCTTTGTCCGGGTTGTAATCGGCTTTCAGGTAGCGCGACAAATCCTGCAAGTCACCGGGGTTGAGCGTTCCTGCCGCCTGCTTCAGCCTTAGGTTGTCGATGATGTAGTCGTAGCGGGTGTTGTTGTAGTCCCGCACCGAGGCATACAGCTGGCGTTGCGCGTCCAGCACGTCGACGATGTTGCGCGTGCCGACCTGATACCCGATTTCGGTGGCTTCCAGCGCGCTCTGGTTGGAGATGATCGACTGCTTGCGCGCCTGGACCTGCTCCACGTCGGTGTTTACGGCCCGATGCAGGTTGCGGGTGTTTTCTACCACCTGACGGCGCAAACCTTCCCGACGCTGCTCGCTCTGGCTCAGGCGCGAATAGGCTTCGCGCACCTGTGAACTGGTCAGCCCGCCGCTGTAGATCGGAATATTGAGCTGCACGCCGATGCTGCGTTGTTCCACGTCGCCGCTGTAGTTCTGCCCGGTGTAGTTCGGATTGCTGAAGCCCAGCGCGTCGTTATCGCCACGCTTGTAGGTTGCCACCGCGTCGAGCGTCGGCGCGTGGCCGGCTTTGCGTTGGCGCAGGGTTTCTTCGGCAGCATTCACCGCATAGTTGCTCGCCAGCAGATTCAGGTTCTGCTGCGCCGCGGTATCGACCCACGCTTTGGCGTCGTTGGGCGTCGGCGCCAGCACTGGCAAGGTGTGAACAATGCCCTCGATGGCGTTGTATTCGCGATTGGTCAGGGTCACCAACGCCTGGAACGCATCATCAACCTGACGCTTGGCGACGATGCGGTTGGCGCGGGCAGTGTCATAACTGGCCTGTGCCTGAAGTACATCGGTTTTATCCGACAGTCCGACGTCGAAGCGCTCGTTGGCTTGGTCCAGTTGACGCTTGAACGCTGCTTCTTCGGCCTTGGTCGAGGCCAGGTTGTCTTGGGCGCGCAGCACGGTGAAGTAGTCTTCGGCGCTTTGCAAAATCAGGTTCTGTTCTGTGGCCGAAAGTTCCAGCGCGGCTTGTTCGTTGACCGCTTCTGCAGCCTGCAGCTGGAACCAGCGGTCGGCGCGAAAGATCGGCTGACTGAGCGTTGCCTGGTACACCGTGCCGCTGCGGGTTGCGGTGATGTTGGGCTGATTGATGCTGGTGCGTGTGTTATTGACATCAGCCCCGGCCGACAGATTGGGCAACAGTCCGGCCCGCGCCTGGGGTACGACTTCCTTGCGGGCGGCATAATCGGCGCGAGCAGCGGCCAGGTCGGCATTGTTGTCGACCGCCTCCTGATACACATTGACCAGTCCGGTTTTGATTGGAAGAGGCAAATCCGCTGCCCAGGCCAAGGCATTGCACGTACACGACACGGCGATGGCTAATGAAAGTTTGCGCAGCATGGTGCATTCCCTGTTCGTAGTTGTTCTGCCGTTGCGGAACTCAAAATCAGCTTGCGAGTGTAGAGGCTGGTCCTGTTTGCAACAATCCGGCATATCGGCCATTTATCGAGCGTTTGAAAACGGGCTTGGTAATCCGGACGCGTCCCGACTAGACTGGCGACGTTCTTGTCGGGGTGCCTTGCTTAGAGGCTGAGATCGGTTAATCCGGATCCCGTTGAACCTGATCAGGTTAGCGCCTGCGTAGGGAACAAGATTTCTCGTCTCCCGGCGAGTCCTCTTGAGTGTCGTCCGGGGTCGTTGGTTCAGTTAATGAACAGCAACACCTTCGCTCGATACTCAGCACCGCCTCAGGTGCGTCTTCTCGTCTTCAGGTTCGCTCCGACAATTAATCCGCCGCTGGATGATGTCTGGAGAGCCCGTGATGAGTACAAATCTAAAAAACGCCGCCAATTTGAGTGAATCCGCCCAGGTCGATTCCGGATCGGTGCAGCCGTTTACCCGCTCGCAAAAAATCTATGTTCAGGGCTCGCGCCCGGACATCCTGGTGCCCATGCGCGAAGTCCATCTGGATGTTACGCCCACTGACTTCGGCGGTGAAATCAATGCGCCGGTGACTGTATATGACACCTCCGGTCCGTACACCGATCCCAACGTGACCATCGACGTGCGTAAAGGCCTGGCGGACATTCGCTCGCCCTGGATCGAATCGCGCAACGACACGGAGCGTTTGCCAGGCCTGAGTTCGAACTTTGGCCAGCAGCGTCTGGGCGATGCTGAATTGACTCGCCTGCGTTTTGCCCATGTGCGCAATCCGCGTCGGGCCAAGGCGGGCGCTAACGTCAGCCAGATGCACTATGCGCGTCAGGGAATTATTACTGCCGAGATGGAATACGTCGCCATCCGGGAAAACATGAAGTTGCAGGAAGCCCGCGCAGCCGGTCTGCTGACCCAGCAACATGCAGGGCACAGTTTCGGCGCCAGCATTCCCAAGGAAATCACCGCCGAGTTCGTGCGCGAAGAAATCGCCCGGGGTCGCGCGATTATCCCTGCCAACATCAACCACACCGAACTTGAGCCGATGATCATCGGCCGCAACTTTCTGGTGAAGATCAACGGCAATATCGGTAACAGCGCGCTGGGTTCTTCCATCGAAGAGGAAGTCGCCAAGCTGACCTGGGGCATTCGCTGGGGTTCGGACACGGTCATGGACTTGTCCACCGGCAAGCACATTCACGAAACCCGCGAATGGATCATCCGCAATTCGCCGGTGCCGATTGGTACGGTGCCGATTTATCAGGCCCTGGAAAAAGTCGGCGGCGCGGCCGAAGACCTGACCTGGGAGCTGTTTCGCGACACCCTGATTGAACAGGCCGAGCAGGGCGTGGATTACTTCACCATTCATGCCGGTGTGTTATTGCGCTACGTGCCGCTGACCGCCAAACGGGTGACCGGCATCGTCAGTCGTGGCGGCTCGATCATGGCTAAATGGTGCCTGGCGCATCACCAGGAAAACTTCCTGTACACGCATTTCGAAGACATCTGCGAAATCATGAAGGCCTACGATGTCAGCTTCTCCCTGGGCGACGGCCTGCGTCCGGGTTCCATCGCCGATGCCAATGACGCGGCACAATTCGGCGAGCTGGAAACCCTCGGCGAGCTGACCAAGATTGCCTGGAAACACGACGTGCAGACCATGATCGAAGGCCCTGGCCACGTGCCAATGCAGTTGATCAAGGAGAACATGGACAAGCAGCTGGAATGCTGTGATGAGGCGCCGTTCTACACCCTCGGCCCGCTGACCACCGACATTGCGCCGGGTTACGACCACATCACATCGGGCATCGGCGCAGCCATGATCGGCTGGTTCGGATGCGCCATGCTTTGCTACGTCACGCCGAAGGAACACTTGGGTCTGCCCAACAAGGATGACGTGAAAACCGGGATCATCACCTACAAGATCGCGGCCCACGCGGCTGATCTTGCCAAAGGCCATCCCGGCGCCCAGATCCGCGACAACGCCTTAAGCAAGGCGCGCTTCGAATTCCGCTGGGAAGATCAGTTCAATCTCGGCCTGGACCCGGACACCGCCCGCTCGTACCACGATGAAACCCTGCCCAAGGATTCAGCCAAGGTCGCGCATTTCTGCTCCATGTGCGGGCCGAAATTCTGCTCGATGAAGATCACCCAGGAAGTTCGCGAGTATGCGGCCAACCAGCGGATCGAAACGGTGGACGTGGATGTCGCCAAGGGTTTGGCGGAGCAGGCCGAGCGCTTCAAGCAGGAAGGCAGTCAGCTTTACAAGAAGGTTTGATTTGAAGTCGGCGCAACCTTTGTAGGAGTGAACTTGTTGGCACGAGGCGGATTCATGGGCGAATCCGAAGCCGCCTCGCTAACAAGTTGGCTCCTGCGGGGCATGCCATATTGGAACTGAGCATCTCCCGGACCCAAAAAACATGACCACCCCCAGCACTTACTCACCCGATATTCCCGTCCCCCAAGGCAAGCGTGTCTTTGGCGGGCGTGACCTGTTTTCCCTGTGGTTCTCCCTCGGCATCGGCCTGATGGTCCTGCAAACCGGCGCCTTGCTGGCGCCGGGGCTGGGCATGTCCGGTTCCCTGCTGGCGATTTTTCTGGGCACGCTGGTCGGCGTACTGCTGCTTGCCGCTGTTGGTGTAATTGGCAGCGACACTGGTTTGTCGTCCATGGCGGCACTCAAGCTCAGCCTGGGCAGCAAGGGCGCGTCGCTGCCCGCAGTGCTTAATCTGCTGCAATTGATTGGCTGGGGCTCGTTCGAGATCATCGTCATGCGCGATGCCGCCAGTTTGTTGGGCGCGCGTGCGTTCGGCGAGGGCAGTGTCCTGAACAGCCCGTTGCTGTGGACCTTGTTCTTTGGCGGCCTGGCCACCTTGCTGGCGGTCAGCGGCCCGCTGACTTTTGTGCGCCAGATCCTGCGCAAGTGGGGCATCTGGCTGCTGTTGGCGGCCTGCGTGTGGCTGACCTGGAATCTATTCGCCAAGGCCGATCTGGCGGCGCTGTGGGCTCAGTCCGGTGATGGTTCGCTGCCGTTTGCCGTGGGGTTCGATATTGCCATCGCCATGCCGCTGTCGTGGCTGCCGCTGATTGCCGACTATTCGCGCTTTGGCAAGCGTGCGAAAAGCGTGTTTGGCGGCACGGCGCTGGGATTTTTTATCGGTAACTTCTGGCTGATGAGCCTGGGCGTCGCCTACACCCTGGCCTTTGCACCCAGTGGTGAAGTCAATGCGCTGCTGTTGGCCTTGGCCGGGGCTGGCCTAGGGATTCCATTGTTGCTGATTCTGCTGGACGAGTCGGAAAACGCCTTCGCCGATATTCACTCGGCAGCGGTGTCCAGCGGGATGCTGTTGCGTCTGAAGGTCGAGCATCTGGCCTTGGCCATTGGCGTGATCTGCACACTCATCGCCTGCTTCGCGCCGCTGGCTCAGTACCAGAACTTTCTGTTACTGATCGGCTCAGTGTTCGCGCCGCTGTTTGGCGTGGTGCTGGTGGATCATTTCATCTTGCGCGGGCGCGGCAGTCAGGCTGCAGCAGTCGGTTTTCGCGGGTTGACGTTACTGGCCTGGTTGGGCGGGGTCAGCACCTATCACCTGCTGGCCAATCTGTATCCGGATATTGGCGCAACACTGCCAGCGCTCGTCGTCGCTGGCGTGCTGCAATTGTTGCTGGGCAAAACCCTTAACCGCGGCCGGGGAACAGTTCCGGCTTGAGAATGCCATTGAGCTGTGGATAAGGAATCTTCAGCTCGATGTGGCCCATGGAATAGGGCGCGATGGTGGTCACCGGATACTTGAGGATCATCGCGCCATAGGTCAGGGCAATGTTCGGCGTTTTCTTGAACGGCCAGGTTTTGATGAACTCAGGGTCTTCGTTCATCTTGGTGGAGACCAGCCAGCCTTGATGGGCCAGTTCGGCTTTCTGCCAGAACTCGCTTTCCTTGCCGGGAATAATCATGTCGGCAAGGGTTAACACGCGCTGCTGTGGTCGCGAATAGTTGATAAACGCACGACCTGGCTCGCCATGAGCGCCGCCGCCATCGAGATAACTCGACAACTCGATCACCACGATACCGTCATGCTGCTCGCGTACCTTGGCCTGCAGATAGCTGGCGCTGCGGCCGTCGGAATCGCGCAGGTATTGCTCCTGATAGGCTTTGAGCGTCGGCGCCACAGGAGCGCCCGAATCGGTGCGAGTCAGTTGCAGCAAGGTTTTCTGAACGATTGCGTCCAGATTTGGCTCATCAGCGAAATGCACGGTGTCGATGTTGACCAGCGGACAGTCTGCCGCGGTGCAGCCCGGCTTGATCAGCTCGGAAGCGTCGCGCTGGACTTGCAGCGGCGCACGGTAGTTAGGTTGGAACAGACTCTGGCAAGCGCCCAGCATCAGGGCCAGGCAAGCCAGTGAAGCGATCCTCAGTAACGACATGTTGATCCTTTGCGGTGGCAATTAAGGCGGTTGCGTTGTTCGTATGCAGGCTGCTTGGACTGCAAACAGGGCCATCGGTTCGCCGCTTGGCGGATTAGAGTTCGTTTCGCTATCGCCCGTCTACCCTGCATATTCAAAGGCACTGCAACGCGGCTTGTGTTGAAACGGCATCAGACTCTAGGATGGCACGAAGCCAAGTTTGCCTTAAGCGAGAAGTGTATGACTGAATCAACCCGATCAACCCCGACGGCTTATGAAATCACCCGGCGCGAGAACTGCTTCCAGGGATTCTATCGACTGGACAAGCTGCATCTTCGCCACGAGTTGTTCGCCGGGGGCATGGGCAAAGAGATCAGTCGCGAGCTTTTCGTGCGTCACGACGCTGTTTGTGTGCTGCCCTATGATGCTAAACGGGACGAAGTGGTCTTGATCGAGCAGTTCCGGATTGGCGCGGTGGAGAAGACGGGCAACCCATGGCTGATCGAGCTGGTCGCGGGCCTGATCGACAAGGCCGAGGAGCCGGAAGAGGTTGCCCACCGTGAGGCAGAGGAGGAAGCTGGACTGGTATTCAGCGCCCTGTGGCCCATCACCAAATACTTTCCTTCGCCTGGCGGCAGCGACGAGTTTGTCCATCTTTATATGGGTCGTTGTGAAAGCGAGGGCGCCGGTGGATTGCACGGGCTGGAAGAGGAAGGTGAAGATATCCGCGTGACGGTCTGGGCATTGGACGATGCCCTGCAAGCCGTGCGTGACGGGCGAATTCTCAATGCACCGACGATCATTGCGTTGCAATGGCTGGCATTGAACCGTGTTGAAGTCAGGGGGTTATGGTCGTGAATCTTGTGCGCGAGCGCTACCGAGTTGACCTGGCGGGCCTGCAAGCGGCCTGCGAGGCCAACTATGCGCGCTTGATGCGTTTGTTGCCGGACATGCGCAACGAGCAACGCTCGCGGCGCGTGGCCGTGACTCAAGGTGACCAGATGCTGGGCGTGCTGGCGGTCGAAGTGCTGCTCGATTGCCCGTACACCACCACCTTGCAGGTGCGTCAGGAACACAGTCTGCCGTGGCTGCCGGTACCGAAGCTGGAGGTGCAGGTCTATCACGACGCCCGCATGGCCGAAGTCATCGGCGCCGAACACGCCCGACGCTTCCGCGGCATATACCCATATCCCAACGCCGATATGCATCAGCCCGACGAAAAGGCCCAACTCAATCTGTTTCTCGGCGAATGGCTGAGCCATTGCCTGGCGTGCGGGCATGAGTTTGAAGCGGTGCGGTGAGGGATTGGACGTATGTGATGCTTGTTGAAGGATGTTTACCGAAACTTGTAGGACTATTCGCAAAGTGGTTTTTTCATCCGCTGATCCTATTTCTGCGGAGCGTGTTGTTCGCTAAATTACACAGCTCCGTATTTGGGTGGATTGGCAGGATGAGTTACGTAGGACGACATTTAAATCAGTGCCGTGCAGTTCCCTTTGATTGGAACGATGCATGGCTTGTTGTTGTCAGTGGCGATGAAACTAGTTTTTGTGGGCATGCATTATTGAGATCCGGTCGCCACCTTTTCCATATTGCCGGTCTTCATGCCAGGCCTTATTACATGTCATCTAACGACTATCGCCACTATCTAGATGTTAGCGCCGAGTTCAGCTGTCTAATCCCCAAGGTGCCCAGCGCAAGCTTGAGGCGTTGAGCGCTAGGCCATGGTTGTGGTTGGGTGGTCCTGATAACTGTGTGTCGTACGTTGAGGAAGTGTTTTCGGCGGGTGGTGCTAATGAGTCGATTTTAAGTAATTGTCCAGTAAGATGGCGCTGAATGTTTAAAATACAGAAAGCCCTAAAAGCTTTGTTGTGTGGAGGGGTGTTGTGCGTGGCATTCATGCTTGCTATTGAACTACCCCATACGGAAAGTGTGCGTGGGAATTCACTTTTATTTTTGGCTCGATTTTCTGTCTTTGTATTAGGAGGGTATTTCAGTCGGTATATTCCATGGGGTTGTTTGGTGGGTAGTATTTTAGGGGGTGTTGTAGGTTTTTACGGTTTACTAATGCTATTGATAATGTTCTGTTCGGGCATGAACTATGAGCAGAGTATCCCCCTTCTGTTTGCCAGCACGGGTTTGGGAGTTGCCATAGGCTGCTATGTTTTTTCAACTCTTATCAAAAAAAATGCCAGACGATAGCTGCTGGCGGCGGACATCCGTAACTGAGACCTGCTACTCATTCCCCGATTTGCCGCCCCGCCCGCTTACCACCATAATCGCGCTGAATCCGCTCAAGGAGACGGCCTTTGCCGCGCCCATCCGATAACCGTACATCAGTCCTGATGGTCCAGCTGTCCGACAGCCATTTGTTCGCTGCGCCAGACGGTAAGTTGCTGGGCATGAAAACCCGTGACAGCCTGCAAAAAGTTATTGAGCTGGTATTGATCGAGCAGCCCACTGTCGATCTGGTTGTCGCCAGCGGCGATGTGTCGCAGGACGGCAGTTTTGAGTCTTATAACGCCTTTCGGCAGCTGAGCGCGCAGATTCATGCGCCCCAGCGCTGGTTCCCCGGCAATCACGACGAATCCCTGGAAATGCAGCAGGTTGTGCAAAACAGCGGCTTGCTTGATCCAATTATCGATTTGGGTGCATGGCGCATCACGTTGCTGGATTCTTCGGTGCCAGGTTCCGTGCCCGGCTTCCTGCAAGATACACAGCTGCAATTACTGGCGAAGGCCTTGAGCGAGGCGCCTGAGCGCCACCATCTGATATGCCTGCATCACAATCCGGTGCCCATCGGCTGTGCCTGGATGGACCCCATCGGTTTGCGTAATCCTGAAGCTTTATTCGCAGTGCTTGAGCGTTTCCCTCAAGTGCGTGCCGTGCTTTGGGGGCATGTGCATCAGGAATATGACCAGATGCGCGACGGTGTCCGCTTGCTGGCGTCGCCGTCGACCTGCATTCAGTTCGCGCCGGGCAGTGTGGATTTCAAGGTCGATGCCTCTGCGCCGGGGTATCGCTGGTTACGTCTGCATGACGACGGGAGGCTGGAAACAGGGGTTTCGCGGGTAGTAGGTATGGAATTCGAGGTGGATTACGGTGGCGAGGGTTATTGACCATTTCACCCGGAAACACCTGCGCACGAGTCTTCTGGCGCTAGTCCCTGTAAACTGCGCGGCTTTGCACCGCTCAGTGTTTCGGGAGAGGACGACGTGAACAGCGAAAAACCCACTCTTTTGTACATCCACGGCCTGAACAGCTCGGCCCAGTCGAAAAAAGCCAGCCAATTGATTGCCCTGATGCAATCCCTTGGTTTGAGCGACCAACTGCGGGTGCCAGAACTGCATCATCATCCCCGTGAAGCGATGCTCCAGCTTGAATCCGCTATCCAGACGCTGGGTCGGCCGCTGCTGGTCGGCAGCTCCCTCGGCGGCTACTATGCGACTCACCTGGCTCAGCGCCACGGTTTGAAGGCGGTGCTGGTCAATCCGGCGGTCAATCCGCACCAGTTGTTCGACGGATTTGTCGGCACGCAGCAGAATCTGTATACCGGCCAGACCTGGGAATTGACCCACGACCACGTGGTGGCCCTGAGCGAACTGGAAGTCCCTGCGCCGCAGGATCCGCAGCGTATTCAGGTATGGCTGCAAACCGGAGATGAAACTCTGGATTACCGCCGCGCCGAGTTGTTTTATCGCGCCTGCGCGTTACGGATCCAGGCAGGTGGGGACCATAGTTATCAGGGCTTTGCCGAGCAACTGCCGGCGCTGCTGAGTTTTGCCGGATTTGCCCCTGAGTTGTTGCAGGCAATAGATGTTTCGAAATTGTAGCCAAGGACCTGTATCCACTTGTGGGAGCGAGTTCATTCGCAAAGAGGCCGGTACATCCGCGAGATGTCCGTTGAAGGGTAAATCTTGTTCGCGAATGAATTAGCGCTCACAGAATCTGCTCTGCGGTGGGTTCGATACCTGAAATTTAATGAACAACTGATGACGAGACCCCATGGCCACTCCCAGCGCTAGCTCTTATAACGCCGACGCCATCGAAGTCCTATCGGGCCTCGACCCGGTGCGCAAGCGGCCGGGCATGTACACCGATACTTCGCGGCCGAACCACCTTGCCCAGGAAGTCATCGACAACAGTGTCGACGAAGCCCTGGCCGGTCATGCGAAGTCCGTGCAGGTCATCCTGCACGCCGACAACTCCCTGGAAGTGTCCGACGACGGGCGCGGGATGCCGGTGGATATTCACCCTGAAGAAGGCGTATCCGGCGTCGAGCTGATCCTCACCAAGCTCCACGCAGGCGGCAAGTTCTCCAACAAGAACTATCAATTCTCCGGCGGCCTGCACGGCGTGGGTATTTCGGTGGTCAACGCGCTGTCGACCCTGGTCAAGGTGCGGGTCAAGCGTGACGGCAATGAATACGAAATGACCTTCGCCGATGGCTATAAAGCCACGGAGCTGGCCGTGGTGGGCACTGTTGGCAAGCGTAATACCGGTACCAGCGTGTACTTCGCGCCGGACCCTAAATATTTCGATACGCCCAAATTCTCGGTCAGCCGCCTCAAACATGTGCTCAAGGCCAAGGCCGTGCTGTGTCCGGGCCTGCTGGTCAGCTTTGAAGACAAGGCCTCCGGCGAGAAAGTCGAATGGCATTACGAGGACGGCCTGCGTTCGTACCTTCAGGACTCCGTCAGTGATTTCCTGCGTTTGCCGGACGAGCCGTTCTGCGGCAGTTTCGCTGGCAATAAAGAAGCCATCGACTGGGCTTTGCTGTGGCTGCCTGAAGGCGGCGACAGCGTGCAGGAAAGCTACGTCAACCTGATTCCGACGCAGCAGGGCGGCACCCACGTCAACGGTCTGCGCCAGGGCCTGCTCGATGCAATGCGCGAGTTTTGCGAATACCGCAACTTGCTGCCACGGGGCGTGAAGCTGGCACCGGAAGACGTCTGGGAGCGCATCGCGTTCGTACTGTCGATGAAGATGCAGGAGCCGCAGTTCTCCGGCCAGACCAAGGAGCGCCTGTCTTCCCGCGAAGCCGCAGCATTTGTTTCCGGTGTGGTCAAGGATGCGTTCAGCCTGTGGCTTAACGCCAACTCCGAGCTTGGCGTGCAACTGGCCGAACTGGCGATCAACAACGCCGGTCGTCGCCTCAAGGCCAGCAAGAAAGTCGAGCGCAAGCGCATTACTCAAGGTCCGGCGCTGCCGGGCAAGCTGGCAGACTGTGCCGGGCAGGACCCGATGCGTTCCGAGCTGTTCCTGGTGGAAGGTGATTCCGCTGGCGGATCAGCCAAGCAGGCGCGGGACAAGGAATTCCAGGCCATCCTGCCGTTGCGCGGCAAGATCCTGAATACCTGGGAAGTCGACGGCGGCGAAGTGCTCGCCAGTCAGGAAGTGCATAACATTGCGGTGGCCATCGGCGTTGATCCAGGCGCGGCGGACATGAGCCAACTGCGTTACGGCAAGATCTGCATCCTGGCCGACGCCGACTCCGACGGCTTGCACATTGCAACACTGCTCTGCGCGCTGTTCGTGCAGCATTTCCGGCCTCTGGTCGATGCCGGTCACGTTTACGTGGCCATGCCCCCGCTGTATCGCATCGATCTGGGCAAGGACATTTACTACGCCCTGGACGAAGCCGAGCGCGACGGGATTCTGGATCGTCTGGTCGCCGAGAAGAAGCGCGGCAAGCCTCAGGTCACCCGATTCAAAGGTCTGGGTGAGATGAATCCGCCGCAGTTGCGGGAAACGACCATGGACCCGAACACCCGGCGTCTGGTGCAGTTGACCCTGGATGATTTCGAAGCGACCTCGGAAATGATGGACATGTTGCTGGCCAAGAAACGCGCCGGTGATCGCAAGTCCTGGCTTGAATCCAAAGGCAACCTCGCTGAGGTCCTGACTTGATGCGAGGCTGGTTTGCCGGTCTGCTGCTGATGCTGGCCTCGCCGGCTTTTGCAACCCCGCTGCAAGAGCTGGTTCTGGTTTCCGAGCATCCGGTCGATGGCATGGTTGGCGGCAATCTGTCTGGGCTGGCCTCCTGTGACGGCCGTTTGTGGACGGTTTCGGACCGCGACGATGACCTGCTGTACAGCCTGGATACCACCGAAATCGTCTGGAAGGCCCAAGCGAATGCCATTCAGACCCCGCCCGTTCCCGAGGGTCACTTGCCGGGCAGCCTGCGATCACTGGCCACACTGTCGGGGCTGGTTCGCGGTGGCAACCTGGATTTTGAAGGTGTGAGCTGTGACGCGGCGGGCAATCGTTATCTGGTCAGCGAAGCCTTTGCCATGGTCCTCAAGGTGCCGGTAGAAGGCATGCCGGTTTGGCTGGATTTGCCTGCCGGCCTGGTTGAGCAGGCGCGAGCCAAAGGTATGCTGCAGCACTTCAATGGTTTATTTGAAGGCATTGCCGTCAATGCGGCCGGCAATCGGCTATGGCTGGCCGCTGAGCGCGAGCAGCGTGGTTTGCTGGTCGTCAGTCGTGAAAACGACACATGGAGGTGCAAAGGCAGCTGTGTGTTGCGCTCCGAGCCGGGCAAGGATGTGTTGCCCCCGCAAGTGGGCGGCAAAACGGTGTTCCGGGATTTCTCCGATCTTTCGCTGTTCGACGGCAAGCTCTACGCGCTGGAACGGTCGGCGTACCGGATTTGCCGGCGCACGCTGGAAACCGGCAAGACCGAGCGCTGCTGGTCGTTTGCCAGCGAAGCGCTCAAGCCTGATCGTCTTTATGATCAGCGTTATGGCCTGACCGAAGCACTGGTGGTTGATCAAACCGGCGCTTGGGTCGGCACCGACAACAATTTTGGCCAGCGCGCCGACGGGGAGAAACGTCCGGTTGTCTGGCGCTTCGCAGCCCCCAAAGGCGGCTGGAGTGAAAAACAATGAATCAACCGCCGCCCGGCAAGCGTGCGGGCAAAGTGTTGATGCTGCTGGCGTGGGGTGCCGGGATGTTTCTGGCAACCCGCTATTTTGGTGAGTGGGAACAGCGTCAGGAGAATCCTAACGCGGTGGTCAGCTCGCGCCACGGCGATGGTTATATCGAGGTGCAGCTGGTGGGTAATCGTCAGGGGCATTTCGTCAGTACAGGCAAGATCAATGGTCGTCCTGTGCAGTTTTTGCTGGATACCGGCGCGACCGACGTGGCCATTCCCGCAGCGCTGGCCGATACCCTGCAACTGCCCAGGGGTGTGCCGCTTGTGGTGAGTACCGCAAATGGACGTACCGAAGGCTTTCGGACATCGCTGCAACGCCTTGAACTAGGCGATATCGTCCTGCACAACGTGCGCGCCCTGGTGGTGCCGGGGCTTGACGGTGACCAAGTGCTGCTGGGTATGAGCGCTATGAAGCAACTCGAATTCACCCAGCGCGGCGGCAATATGTTGCTGCGCCAGACCACGAAATAATGAGGCCCGCATGAGCGACATCCTTGCAGACAGCTTAGATGGCGTAGAACGCCGATCACTGGCTGACTTCACCGAACAGGCCTACCTCAACTACTCCATGTACGTGATCATGGACCGTGCCTTGCCGCATATCGGCGACGGCCTCAAGCCTGTGCAGCGGCGCATTATCTACGCCATGAGCGAGCTGGGCCTGGACGCTGATTCCAAGCACAAGAAGTCGGCGCGTACGGTCGGCGACGTGCTCGGCAAGTTTCACCCCCACGGCGACTCGGCCTGCTATGAAGCCATGGTACTGATGGCGCAACCCTTCAGTTATCGCTACACGCTGGTGGACGGGCAGGGCAACTGGGGTGCGCCGGATGATCCCAAGTCTTTCGCGGCCATGCGTTACACCGAAGCACGGCTGTCGCGTTATTCCGAGGTGCTGCTTAGCGAGCTGGGCCAGGGTACGGCCGACTGGGTGCCGAACTTTGACGGTACCTTGAATGAACCAGCAGTTTTGCCGGCGCGTCTGCCCAATATTCTGCTCAACGGCACCACGGGCATCGCCGTGGGTATGGCGACTGATGTGCCACCGCACAACCTGCGCGAAGTCGCCACCGCCTGTGTGCGCTTGCTTGATGAGCCAAAGGCCACGGTTGCCGAGCTTTGCGAGCACATCCTCGGGCCGGATTATCCGACTGAAGCGGAAATCATCACGCCTCGCGCCGATCTGCTGAAAATGTATGAAACCGGCAAAGGCTCGGTGCGTATGCGCGCCGTATACCACATTGAAGACGGCGACATCGTTGTCACGTCGTTGCCGCATCAGGTGTCGGGTGCCAAGGTCATCGAGCAGATTGCCGGGCTGATGCAGGCCAAGCCGTCCAAGGCGCCGCAGGTCGCTGACTTGCGTGACGAGTCTGACCACGAAAACCCATGTCGGCTGGTGATCATCCCCGTCAACAGCCGCGTCGATCACGAAGCGCTGATGCAGCACCTGTTTGCCACGACTGATCTGGAGTCCAGCTATCGGGTCAACATCAACATCATCGGTCTGGACGGCAAGCCGCAACTGAAAAACCTGCGCGCCTTGCTGGTGGAGTGGCTGGAGTTCCGCACCAATACTGTTCGCCGCCGCTTGCAGTTCCGTCTCGATAAAGTGGACCGTCGCCTGCACCTGTTGGACGGCTTGCTGATCGCCTACCTCAATCTGGATGAAGTGATCCACATCATCCGAACCGAAGAACATCCCCGCGCGCGGTTGATCGAGCGCTTCGAACTCAGCGAAATCCAGGCCGACTACATTCTGGATACCCGCTTGCGTCAGTTGGCGCGCCTTGAAGAAATGAAGCTGCGCAACGAACAGGACGAACTGAACAAGGAACGCGCCAAGCTCATGGCTCTACTGGGCAGCGAAGCCAAGCTCAAGAAGCTGGTGCGCTCCGAACTGATCAAGGATGCCGAGACCTATGGCGACGACCGTCGCTCGCCGATTGTCGAGCGTGCCGAAGCCAAGGCGCTGACCGAGCACGATCTGCTGCCGAATGAGAAAGTGACGGTTGTCCTGTCGGAAAAAGGCTGGGTTCGCTCAGCCAAAGGTCACGATATCGATGCTACCGGGCTTTCCTACAAGGCTGGGGACGGTTTTCTGACTGCCGCCGCAGGCCGTTCCAATCAATACGCAGTGTTTATCGACTCGACAGGGCGCAGCTATTCCCTTGCGGCCCACACGCTGCCGTCGGCGCGGGGGCAGGGCGAGCCGTTGACCGGCAAGCTCCAGCCGCCACCGGGCGCGACATTCGAATGCGTATTGCTGCCCGAGGACGACGCTCTGTACGTGATCGCCTCGGATGCCGGTTACGGTTTCGTCGTGAAAGGCGAGGATCTGCAAGCCAAGAACAAAGCCGGCAAGGCGCTCTTGAGTCTGCCTGCCGGCGCTAAAGTGATCTTGCCGCGCCCTGTGCCGGATCGTGAGCAGAACTGGCTGGCCGCGGTGACCACCGAAGGCCGCTTACTGATCTTCAAGATCAGTGATTTGCCGCAACTGGGCAAAGGCAAGGGCAACAAGATTATCGGGATTCCGGGGGATCGGGTCGCCAGTCGCGAAGAGTATGTGACCGATCTGGCGGTGATCCCACAAGGTGCTACGTTGGTGTTGCAGGCAGGCAAACGCACCTTGTCCTTGAAACCTGATGACCTCGAACATTACAAGGGGGAGCGCGGTCGGCGAGGCAATAAATTGCCAAGGGGCTTCCAGCGCGTCGATGCGCTATTGGTGGAAAACGCCGGATAATCCCGGTTTAGAGCTACTAGCCTTCGTTTTGGCATAAAGATCGACGCATAATCGCTGGAGTCACGACGCATATTCACGGATGATATGACGTCTTGTGGCGTCGGCGTGGCTGAATGCCTGCATGCTTTTGTGAGTATTTACACTGTGGTTCGCCTGGCGGCTGCCACCTGGATGGGACGATGAATCTTCTACGCCTTCCCTTTGTTTTGTTGATGACTGGCGTTTTGGGTCTGGCTGGTTGCAGTGTGCATCAACCGACTGCGCTGTATCAGCTGGACAGTGGTACGCCTGGGCAGCCTACCCGCAGCACAGGGTTGGCCGTTTTACTCGGGCCGATAACAGTGGCTGATTATCTGCAACGCGAAACGCTGTTGCAGCGTCAGCCGGATGGCAGCCTTACAGCTTCCCAGGAAGGACGCTGGGCTGGCAGCCTGACTTCGGATATCGATCAGCTATTGCTGCGGCAATTGGCCTGGAAACTGGACAGCCAGCGCGTGGTTCTCGCGCCGGCGGTAACCGATTTCACACCTGACGTTCAGGTTGTGCTGTCCATCACCCGTCTGGATTCCGGAACCAAGCAACCTGCGATCCTGGATGCGCAATGGCGTCTTCTTGACCGCAAGGGGCAAGTCCGCGATAGCCGCATCGTGCACCTGCAAGAGATGCACGCCGGTACCTCGGCTGATCAGGTTCGGGCCCAGGGCGTTCTGTTGCAGCGTCTGGCTGATCAGGTGAGTTCGGCGGTCAAACCGATTTCCTGGCAACCAGTCGAACAGCCGAAGAAAGCTCCGGTTGCTCGTGCCAAGGAGCCGGAAAAACCCAAGATGCCCATGGCATTGCCGATCCGCACTGATCTGGAAGTTTTCCGTTTCTGACCGGTGTAATCAAAGAGCCCGCAGCGATGCGGGCTTTTTTTTTGCGCGCGTGCTGAGGCCGTGCGCTTGACAGCCTCAGGGGCGCTGCCTACCGTTAGCGTCGCCTGCCTGCAATTGTTACGTTTTTTGTCGTAAAGCGTACACAGTCTCTACACCGCTCTGCGGTAGCCATCTCGCCTTTCCCTAAGTTCCGGTCTTTTGCGTAATTTCTGCACGCCATTTGCGTGCGCCGTTGCCCTGCCTGAATCCCTGCCGCCTCTTTGAATGCCACTTGTGGGAGACCGCTATGAATCAGGTTCATCGCTTTGACGTGCTCGACAGTTTTCGGGGGCTGTGCGCCGTCTGTGTCGTGTTCTTCCATATTCAGTTGGTCAGCGGGTTTACCGAATCGGTGTTCATCAGAAATGCGGATCTGCTGGTTAACTTTTTCTTCGTCCTCAGTGGTTTTGTACTCGCTTATGCCTATGGCAGCCGCAAGTCGCTGGACTTCAAGACCTTCCTGATCGCCCGGACGTTCAGGTTGGTGCCATTACATTGGGCAATGCTGGTGTGTTTCGTCGTGCTGGAGGTTTTCAAGCTGGTGGCCAGTCAAAGAGGGATAGCCCTGAATTACGCGCCTTTCACCGGCGCCTTCGCCCCATCGGAGTTTCTGCCGAATCTGCTGTTGGTGCAGGCATGGACGCCGTTCACGGAAATCATGTCGTTCAACTATCCGTCGTGGAGCATCAGTGTCGAGTTCTACCTGTACCTGATCTTCGCCGCCTTCACGCTGTTGCGTTCCAGGGCGCGTTATCTGGCGTGGGGTGTGGTGTCGCTGATGGCCTTCTCGCTGCTGTATCTACATATTCCATTGCTGACCGAGCGCGCCCTGATCGGGCTGGCATGTTTCTTTGCCGGCGCGGTCACCTTCCGGCTGTTTGCTGTCGCGCGACCGGTGTGGCGTCCATCCCAGGCGCTGATGACGACGCTTGAACTGCTGGCACTGATCGGTATTGCGATCATGAACAGCCTGCGTTTCGCCAACCAGTCACTGTTCGCCAGCCTGATGTTCTGCGTGGTGGTGTGGATCTTCGCTTTCGAAGGTGGATACGTATCGGGTGTCCTGAAGGCACGGCCTTTTGCTTTGTTGGGCAAGCTTTCGTATTCGCTGTACATGACTCACGTTGCGGTGCTGTTTTGTCTGATGTCGGTGTTCATCATTCTGGAGCAGCGCAGTGGGCGGCATCTCACGACGATTTTCGAAACCCGTCGCTACCTCGACACCGGCAGCGCCGTGGGGAACAGCCTGCTGGCTGTTGGTTTTCTGGCGGTGGTGGTGATGGTGTCGATGCTGACCTACCGGTATATCGAGCAAAAAGGCCAGGCGATGGGGCGACGTTTGATTGCCAGGCATGCTGCCAGGATTGAGCCTGCGAACCTGACCGCCACGTGAGCCGAGAGGTTGGAGTGGCGAAGGGGCTTTCGAGGAACAACACCGGCGTTTGGCACCCTTATGACCAAGGGTGCCAGACAGCGGTCAGGCTTTGCGGGTTTCGTGCATGCGCGCCAGTTGACGTTCCAGCATCGATGGATAGGGCTCCATCAGGCGTTCGACGCAGCACGCGCCTTCCGGGCTGGCGATTGGGCGGATACGTGCGCGTTGGCGAATCAGCGCGTCGTCGTTGATCTTGCGCTCCACCAGCAGCAGATTGCGGCTGTGCTGGGAAAGGGCCAGAGCATCCTGGGCCGTTTCGGTCAGCAGCAGGTCAATCTGGCTCAGACCGGCCAAGCCTTCACCCAGGGTCAGGCCCAGTTGCAATTGCAGGGTGATGCCGCTGTCCGCGACCTCAATCTGCAAGGCATGGCTCAACGCACGCAGCAGTTCGCCGCAGCAAATGGCGTTGGTCAGGTAGTCGTCGCCGCTTTCCTGGCTGTGGAACAGCATCAGGGTGCTGCCGTCATTCAGTGTGTGCAATTCGCCTTCGTACAGCGATGAAGCCTGATCGAGGCAATCACGATAGCGTTGCAGCAAATCGGTCAGGCGGGCGCGGGGCAGGCGACGCAGTTGATCCTGCGAGCCCAGTTGCACGGCCAGGACTGCGCTGGGTTGCGGCGTACTCGGTGCGACAGCGGCCTTGCTGGTGGCGGGCGCTGTGCTTGCGCTATCGCGCAGGTCGGCAAAGGGATCATCTTCGTCCTCTTCATCTTCCTCGGCGACCAACCGACGCTGCACGGGCGGGGCCGGCAGGCGTGGTTTGGGCGCTTCATCGAAGCCGGGTTCACGAAGATTGCGGATCGTCAGAGCCGCTTCAGGCTCTTCATCCTGTTCCAGATACGGATCGTCGGTTTCATCGTCCAGGTATTCCGGCTCCGGCTCGGGCTCGGGCTCGGGCTCGGGTTCCGGCATAGGCGGCGCAAACGAGGTTCGCAGCTGACGCGCCAGATCGCCGATTTCGTCCTGGCGTTCCACCGCCGGTGTGTACGGATCGATATCCCGCAGCCAGACACGCAGTTGCAGCAGTGGCGTGGAAATGTGCCGCCCCAGGCGCAGGCTCAATGCCAGAGCCAGGGCCAGCAGAATCCCGGCAAGGATCCCCATGCTTTGCAGGCTGATGGTCATCGGCTGCTGGAACTGGCTCATGTCCAGGCTGATACGCAAGTGCCCGGCCATCACGTCCTGGAACGTGATCTTGATTTCATACAGGCCCTCGGCTTCGCCCAGAAGCCCGTTTTTCGGGCGCTGGCCAGCTTCGGCAAGGATGCGGTTGTCCACGCTGTAGATCGCGGCGTGAGCCACCAGCGGGTTTTTCACCAGATTGCCCAGCAGCACGTTGAGACTGAGGATGTCGTTGGACACCAGCAGTTCGGTGGCGGACGTCGCAGTCTGGGTGGTCAGGGCCTGACCAAGCGCATCGGCCTGCTCGTGCATGGCCTGCTTGAATTGCAAACCCATCACGCCGGCATAGATCACCAGCGCCAGTGCGACGAGGATCACGTTATGGCTGGCAATGCGCAAAGCAATCGGAACACGGCGATGGCGCAGTGCACGGAAGATAAGCAGGAAGAAATTATCGGTTTTAACTGGCGTGGGCCGGTTCACAGAGCACGGCTCTTTCGGTGAA
>DASVUK010000032.1:0-9078 GCA_036387095.1 Pseudomonas sp. | reverse complement strand
CGTAGAATGCCGACACACAGACGCGGGATGGAGCAGTCTGGTAGCTCGTCGGGCTCATAACCCGAAGGTCGTCGGTTCAAATCCGGCTCCCGCAACCAAACATCAAACAAGGCTACTCGAAAGAGTGGCCTTTTTTGTGTCTGCAATTTTTTTAGCGACTGATTGGCCCGAAACGGCGTTCGGGATCGACGACTGGATATTTTGATAACGATCAATAGCGGGGCCAATACGTTGGTGTGTGCCTGACCTATGCAGATATGCGCCCAGACATTGCGGCCTGCTGCTTCTATATATAGAAGCCTCCCTCCTCTGCTTCGCATTCATTTCAGGTCTTTTCGCATTAAAGGTTGACACCTTGCCGTTCGGCTGTAGAATGCGCCCACACAGACGCGGGATGGAGCAGTCTGGTAGCTCGTCGGGCTCATAACCCGAAGGTCGTCGGTTCAAATCCGGCTCCCGCAACCAAACATCAAACAAGGCTACTCGAAAGAGTGGCCTTTTTTGTGTCTGCGTGAAAAGCATCTGAACAGCGACGCTAAGCACTTGTCAGAAAAGGGTATTTTGCTGACAGGTTTCATCTGATTTTCACGCTTGTAACGTAATATTGCCGTGGGCGACAGTTTTCCGGTCGCCGGCCGATAGCCTTTTTGCGGCTGAATAATTGCTGAACAGCTGCACTGACAAATCCGCTCGATTCGCTCGTTAGTCGTTGACGCGCTAACATCTCGAAATATTTTTTGCGTAGGGATTGGTAACTTGGCTGCATACCTCCATCCTGTCGCGCACGATCCAAGGAGTGATTGATGCGCGCCAACCCGTCCGAACCCAATGAATCAGTTACGGCGAATCAACCCATCCAACCTGCTCGCCTGCAATGGCTGGAGCTGCTGAGCAAGTATCGCCAACCCATCGGTCTGGGCGTAACGCTGCTGCTTTTCGCCATCGCCCTGATCGCCTGCCGCCATATGCTGAGCGAGCTGGATCTGTACGCGCTGCACGATTCGCTGCTCAGCGTACCGCTGCCCTCACTGGCAGGTGCCGTGCTGGCAACGATTGTCGGCTTTATCATCCTGCTGGGCTACGAATGGTCCGCCAGCCGCTACGCCGGCGTCGATCTTCCGAACAAGACACTGGCCATGGGCGGCTTTACTGCATTTGCCATCGGCAATGCGGTGGGCCTGTCGATGCTGTCCGGAGGCTCGGTGCGCTATCGGCTGTATTCCCGCAAGGGAATCGGTGCCATAGAAGTTGCGCGCATGACCTTGTTCGCCAGTCTGTCTCTGGGCTGCGCCTTGCCGCCGCTGGCCGCCCTGGCCACCTTGAGCAATTTGTCTGGCGCATCCCTGGCCTTGCATCTTCCGGTGGGAATGCTGGCGGCGATTGCAGTCGCCGTGCTGATTCTGACCGCATTGCTGGTCATGGCTGTGTATCGCCGTCGACTTCCGGAACAGACTATTGCGCACACGCTGCTGGTGCGTGCGGGCAGAAGAACCCTGCGTCTGCCAGGGCTGCGCCTGACCGTGATGCAACTGGTGATAACCGCGCTGGACGTCGCCGCAGCGGCCACCGTTTTGTACCTGCTGTTGCCTCAATCCCCACCGTTTGGTGCATTTCTGCTGGTTTACCTGCTGGCGCTGGCCGCAGGCGTACTCAGTCATGTCCCCGGTGGCGTCGGTGTTTTCGAAGCTATTTTGCTGGCGGCCTTCGCCAATGAACTGGGCGCCGCGCCGCTCGCTGCGGCCTTGCTGCTGTATCGACTGATCTACGTTGTGTTGCCGCTGCTGCTGGCCTGCCTGACTCTGCTGTTTACCGAAGGCCAGCGACTGCTGCCAACCAAGCAGGCCATGCGCGTCGCATCGGGTCTGGCGGCGCCCATTCTGGCGCTGCTGGTATTTCTTTCCGGGGTCGTGCTGCTGTTCTCGGGCGCGACTCCGGAAATCGACACCCGTCTGGAAAACCTTGGGTTTCTGATTCCCCATCGCCTGATTGACGCATCGCACTTCGGTGCCAGTCTGATTGGCGTGCTGTGTCTGTTGCTGGCTCAAGGTTTGCGTCGTCGGCTTTCGGCCGCATGGATGCTGACCACGATTTTGCTGGTGGCGGGTGCGGTGCTGTCGATGCTCAAGGGCTTCGATTGGGAGGAAGCAACCCTGCTGATACTCACTGCAGGGCTGCTGGGGATTTTCCGCCGTTCGTTCTATCGCCCGAGCCGCTTGCTGGAACTGCCCTTCTCGCCGCTCTATCTGGTGGCGAGCGTTTGCGTACTGGGCGCTTCGATCTGGCTGCTGCTGTTCGCCTATCAGGATGTGCCTTACAGCCATCAACTTTGGTGGCAATTCACCCTGGATGCTGACGCCCCACGAGCCTTGCGTTCCGCGCTGGGCAGCGCCGTGTTGCTGGTGGCCGTATCGCTGACCTGGCTGCTGCGCACCGCGCGCCCCGTCATCAAGCTGCCAGATGCCGAAGAACTGGCCAAGGCTGCCGAAATCGTCAATGCGTCATCGCAACCCGATGGCGGGCTGGTGTTAACCGGTGACAAGGCGATTCTGCTGCACCCTGCCGGCAACGCCTTTCTGATGTACTCGCATCGCGGCCGAAGCCTGGTGGCGCTTTACGACCCGATTGGGCCGACCCAACAGCGCGCCGAACTCATCTGGCAATTTCGCGACCTGTGCGATGTCCACCACGCACGCCCGGTCTTCTATCAGGTGCGCGCGGAAAACCTGCCCTTCTATATGGACATCGGTCTGACTGCCATCAAACTGGGCGAAGAAGCCCGGGTGGACTTGCGCCGCTTTGATATCGAAGCCAAGGGCAAGGAAATGAAGGACCTGCGTTACACCTGGAATCGTGGCGGACGCGACGGGCTGTCCCTTGAGATCTATGAAGCTGGCCAGGCTCCACTCGACGAGCTAAAAGTGATTTCCGATGCCTGGCTAACAGGCAAGAACGTTCGTGAAAAGGGTTTCTCCCTGGGTCGCTTCAGCCCGGAGTACCTCAAGCACTTCCGCATCGCCATCATCCATTTCGAAGGCAAACCGGTTGCGTTCGCCAACCTGCTGGAGACCTCGCGTCATGAGCTGGCGAGCCTGGACCTGATGCGCGCCCATCCGGATGCGCCGAAACTAACCATGGAATTCATGATGGTCGGGCTGATTTTGTATTACAAACAGCACGGCTATGAACGCTTCAGCCTGGGCATGGTGCCGTTGTCAGGCTTGCAGCCCCGGCGTGGCGCACCCTTGACCCAGCGTTTGGGCTCGATGGTTTTCCGGCGTGGCGAGCAACTCTACAATTTTCAAGGCTTGCGGCGCTTCAAAGACAAATTCCAGCCTGACTGGGAACCTCGATATATGGCCGTGCCCGCCGGACTCGATCCGCTGGTCGCGCTGGCCGACACTGCTGCCCTGATTGCGGGCGGTCTGACTGGATTGGTGAAACGCTGATGATTCAACGCTACTGGCGCTTTTTGCTCGCAGCCCTGGTTATTCTCGTGGTGGCGCTGGGGGTATGGTTATGGAACCGCCCTGCGCCGCCGGCGACCCTCGTCCATTCCACACTGGCTGATGGTTCGGCACTCACCGAGGTAATGCCGGGCAGTCGGACCGAGGTTCGGGTTGCTTTGGCCGTCACTGCCGATGACTTGCTGACCGATAAGCAATTGCAGGCCTTGAGCCAGGATGCCGCAGCGCGGATCATTCAGGTTGTCCTGCCCAAGACTGACTGCGTCCTGCAACAAAAAATCTTCAATGAAGCCCTGCAGAAGCTGGATGATGCGCCCACTGTTGTCGGCGGCATTGGACCTGGCGCAACCCTGGCGTGGCGCTGGCTGGCCGGTCAGGACGACGATAGCGCAGAAGCCATTTCGGTCGGATTCTCCCTGGAGGTGCCATCCCAACCTGTGCCTGTGGTCGACCCGGACGAGCCTGCCCCCATCATCTGTGATGTGGCGCTGCCCAAGACCGCACCACACGGCCACTGGATGGTGGCATGGAACGACGCGCCTGAAGATGCACCTGCCGCGTTCGTGCGTGATCAACCCAACGCTGACACTAGCATCAGCGACTACGACATCAAGCTGCCACAGGTGTTGAACAGCGAACTGCGCCACAAACTGATCGGCGAAGACGACAAAGGCGGTGGCGTGGGTGTGCCGGTGGTGGAAGTCCCCTCCCCCCAGCCTTCCGATACTGTGACGCTATTCATGTCGGGTGATGGCGGCTGGCGCGACCTGGACAAGGTGGTAGCCGGCGATATGGCCAAACTGGGTTATCCCGTGGTCGGCATCGACGTACTTCGCTACTACTGGGAACACAAAACGCCGGAGCAGACGGCCACCGACCTGACCGAACTGATGCAGCACTATCGGCAGAAATGGGGCACCAAGCGCTTCATTCTGGCGGGTTATTCGTTTGGCGCCGACGTCATGCCGGCGGTCTACAACAGACTCGCCCCCGAGGAGCAGGACCGAATCGACGGCATCATCCTGCTCGCCTTCGCCCGCACCGGCAGTTTCGAGATCCATGTGGACGGCTGGCTGGGGACGGCGGGCAAGGAAGCCACTACCGGGCCAGAGATGGCCAAGCTGCCGGGTAACAAGGTGCTCTGCGTCTACGGCATCGAGGAGAAGGACGAGAGCGGCTGCACTGAAGCGACGGCAGTGGGCGAGAAGCTGCAATTGCCAGGCGGCCATCACTTCGATGAGAACTACCCGGCATTGGCTAAACGCCTGATTGCTGCCATCGACAAACGTCAGGGCAAGGCCGAGAGCAAGTAGACGCTTGCGCAAGGCATAAAAAAATCCCCGCAACCTTATCAAGGTGCGGGGATTTTTTATGGCTGCAGAAGCCGGGAGTGCGCCTACATTTCCACCTGAGTGCCCAGCTCAATCACCCGATTGAAAGGCAACTTGAAGAAGCGCAGGTTGCCGTTGGCGTTCTTGAGCATGAAAGCGAACAACGCCTCGCGCCAGCGCGCCATGCCGACCATTTTCGACGGGATTACCGTTTCGCGGCTCAGGAAGTAAGTGGTACGCATCGGACTGAAATCCAGCTCTTGCAGATGACACAGGCTCAGCGCTGCCGGCACATCCGGCTCGTCGATGAAGCCAAAGTGCAGGATCACCCGATAGAACCCTTCGCCATAGGACTCGACCTCAAATCGGCGTTGTGCCGGAACTCGCGGCGTGTCTTCGTAAACCACCGTCAGTAGTACCACTTGCTCATGCAGAACCTGGTTGTGCAGCATGTTATGCAATAGAGCGTGCGGGACTGCATCGATACGGGCCGTCAGGAATACCGCCGTGCCCTGCACGCGATGGGGCGGCTGAACCCGAATGCTGCTGATAAAGATCGGCAGCGGCAGCCCGCCTTCATCGATTCGCTCAACCAACAACTGCTTGCCGCGCTTCCAGGTGGTCATCAGGATAAACAGAACAACACCGGCAATTACCGGGAATGCGCCACCTTGAATGACCTTTGGTACGTTGGCGGCAAAGAACAGACTGTCCACGAACAACAGGCATAGCAGGAGCGGTACAGCCAGGAATGCAGGCCACTTCCACAACAAGAGCATGACCGAGGAAACCAGGATCGTGGTGCAGAACATTGTCCCGGTTACCGCCACGCCATAAGCCGAAGCCAGGGCGCCGGAGGACTCGAAACCTAACACCAGCAGAATCACACCCACCATCAACGACCAGTTAACCGCACCGATGTAGATCTGGCCCTGGGCATCACTGGACGTGTGCTGGATCTGCATGCGCGGGATATAGCCCAGCTGGATCGCCTGCAAGGTCATTGAGAACGCACCGGAAATCACCGCCTGAGAAGCAATGATAGTCGCCAGCGTCGACAGCCCCACCAGTGGTAACAACGCCCAGCCCGGCGCCAGCAGATAGAACGGATTGCGTGCCGCATCCGGGTCCTGAAGCACCAAAGCGCCTTGCCCGAAATAGTTGAGCACCAGTGCGGGCAATACCAGAATGAACCACGCGCGAGCAATCGGTTTGCGCCCAAAGTGGCCCATGTCTGCGTACAAGGCTTCGGCCCCCGTCAGTGCCAGAACCACTGCGCCAAGAATCGCCACGCCAATGCCAGGGTGAACAATGAAGAACCGCATGGCCCAGAGCGGGTTCATCGCGTGCAGGACTTCGGGCTGACGCAGGATGCCGTGAACACCCAGCATGCCCAACACCACGAACCAGGTCACCATGATCGGTCCGAACAACACACCGATTCGCGCCGTGCCGTGGCGCTGAATCAGGAAAAGCCCGACCAATACCACCAGCGCCATGGGCACCACCCAGTGTTCGATGCCGTCGAAAGCCAGTTCCATGCCCTCCATGGCCGACAGCACGGAGATCGCCGGGGTGATCATGCTGTCACCGTAAAACAGCGCCGCACCGAACAGACCGAAGACCACCATGACCGCCTGAAGCTTTGGATGACTGGCCGATGCCCGACGTGCCAGAGCGGTTAACGCCATGATGCCGCCCTCACCCTGGTTGTCGGCCCGCAGGATGAACACCATGTACTTGAAGGATACAACCCAGATCAACGACCAGAAGATCAGCGACAGAATGCCCAGCACGGCATCGTGGGTCACATCGACCCCGTAGCCACCCTGGAATACTTCTTTGAGGGTATATAGCGGGCTGGTGCCAATATCGCCATATACCACGCCCACCGCTGCCATCAGCAGACTCAATGGTTTTGCTGCGCCGTGCCCGGTCTCAGCCTTACTGCTTGCTTGACTCATCTACCACTCCAGAAACCAGGGCTTGCGCTACTCAGCACAAGATGATGCGTTTAGCTGCCGACACATGTTGCCTGCCGTCGTCGCCTGCAAATTCGACACATCCCGTAACGCCGCGAAGCATAGCGCAGCACTCGTCGTAATTCTCTGCATAAAGCTGGTCAATCTCCGGACTGACCGCTAGAATTGCGCACTTTTTGATCAGAGGCGCACGGATCCCGCCTTGAAAACGCGTTCACTTCGCTCCTGCGGACCGAACAACTGTTTTCAAGACGAGACACTAACGCCCAGCCGGTGCGCAGGCCGTTTGCCAACGCACTACATACGCCGAGGTTCGCCATGTCCACCGTTATTACGCCTTCCGCCCCCAAGGTTGGCTTCGTTTCCCTGGGTTGCCCAAAAGCACTTGTGGATTCCGAGCGCATCCTTACGCAACTGCGCATGGAAGGCTACGAAGTAGTCGCGACCTATCAGGATGCGGACGTCGTCGTCGTCAATACCTGTGGTTTCATCGACACCGCCAAGGCCGAATCCCTCGAAGTGATCGGTGAGGCTATCGCAGAAAATGGCAAAGTGATCGTGACCGGCTGCATGGGCGTCGATGAAAGCGTCATCCGCAACGTGCATCCCAGCGTTCTGGCCGTTACAGGGCCGCAGCAGTACGAACAAGTGGTCAATGCCGTCCACGACGCCGCGCCGCCCAACCTGAATCACAACCCGCTGATCGACCTGGTTCCGCCGCAAGGCGTCAAGCTGACTCCGCGGCATTACGCCTACCTGAAGATTTCCGAAGGCTGCAACCACAGTTGCAGCTTCTGCATCATCCCGTCAATGCGCGGCAAGCTGGTCAGCCGTCCAGTGGGCGATGTGCTCGACGAGGCGCAGCGCCTGGTCAAGGCCGGCGTGAAAGAGCTACTGGTGATTTCCCAGGACACCAGCGCTTATGGCGTCGATGTCAAATACCGCACCGGCTTCTGGAATGGGGCACCGGTCAAAACCCGCATGACCGAACTGTGCCAGGCACTGAGTTCACTGGGCGTCTGGGTTCGTCTGCACTATGTTTACCCGTACCCACACGTCGACGAGCTGATTCCGCTGATGGCTGCGGGGAAAATCCTGCCGTATCTGGATATCCCGTTCCAGCACGCCAGCCCAAAAATCCTCAAGCTGATGAAGCGCCCGGCCTTCGAAGACAAGACCCTTGCGCGGATCAAGAACTGGCGCGAACAGTGCCCCGACCTGATCATCCGCTCGACCTTTATTGTCGGCTTCCCGGGGGAAACCGAGGAAGACTTCCAGTACCTGCTCGACTGGCTGACAGAGGCACAGCTGGATCGCGTCGGTTGCTTCCAGTATTCCCCGGTCGAAGGCGCTCCTGCCAACCTGCTGGACGCCGCCATTGTTCCGGACGAGATCAAACAGGATCGCTGGGACCGCTTCATGGCCCATCAGCAGGCCATCAGCGCCGCGCGCCTGCAAATGAAGATCGGCAAGGAAATCGAAGTCCTGATCGATGAAGTAGATGAGCAAGGGGCTGTAGGCCGCTGCTTCTTCGATGCGCCGGAAATCGACGGCAACGTCTACATCGCCCTCGAAGAAGGCAACAGCGTGAAGCCGGGCGACAAGATCATGTGCCGCGTCACTGATGCCGATGAATACGATTTGTGGGCCGACCTGCTCTGATCGCCTGTTCGTAGCCTGAAGTAAAATCAGCCCTGCCCTTCAAACGGCGGGGCTTTTTATAGGTCGAACAGGCTGGCAACTTTCCTTTGCACAGCGGCCAGACGGAGCCAGGCTCATGCACTACCAGCACCACGAGATTTTCATCCCCAACAAGAACGAATACCCGAAACTGACGCAGGTTTGGGAAGACTCGGTCCGTGCCACCCACGACTTTCTTCCAGACTCATATATCTCGATCCTCAAGAGCCTGCTTCTCTCGCGCTATCTGGACAGCGTAACGCTGTTCTGCTGTCGGGATGTACACATGAACATCACTGGTTTTGCCGGCGTCAGCAGGACCAAGCTGGAGATGCTCTTCATCGATCCCGCACATCGCGGCAAGGGCTTGGGAAAACGGCTGCTGGCCCATGCCATCGAACACTTCGGTATAGAAGAACTGGACGTCAACGAGCAGAACCCGCAGGCGCTGGGCTTCTACCTCAAGCATGGGTTCGAAGTGGTCAGCCGTACCGAGGTTGATGGACTGGGCCAGCCGTATCCGATGTTGCGCATGCGTTTGCGCGACGGGGTCAAACCGTAGGACCGGCTTTAGCCGGGAAGAGGTCGGTACATTCTCAGTAGTTGCGTCGTCAGACCTTC
>DASVUK010000031.1:0-1983 GCA_036387095.1 Pseudomonas sp. | reverse complement strand
CCGAGCACGTCTACCCGATGCAGATCAAAGACGGCTCCATGCGCGATATGTGGCTGAGCAAGACGGAGCGGACTTAATCATGCGGCACATCATTTCCCTTTTGCTGGAAAACGAACCGGGTGCCTTGTCTCGCGTCGTGGGCTTGTTTTCGCAGCGTAACTACAACATCGAAAGCCTGACAGTGGCGCCAACCGAGGACCCGACTCTGTCGCGCCTGACGTTGACCACGGTTGGGCAGGATGAGGTGATTGAGCAAATCACCAAAAACCTGAACAAGCTGGTCGAGGTGGTCAAGCTGGTCGATCTGTCGGAAAGTGCTCACATCGAGCGCGAACTGATGCTGATCAAGGTGAAGGCCACCGGCGCGCAGCGTGCCGAGATCAAGCGCACGACGGATATTTTCCGTGGGCAAATCGTTGACGTTTCAGCCAGCGTCTATACCGTGCAGCTGACCGGTACAAGCGACAAGCTGGACAGTTTCATTCAGGCCATCGGCACTGCCGCAATCCTGGAAACGGTACGTAGCGGCGTTACGGGCATTGCCCGCGGCGACAAAGTGCTGAGCATCTAACTCATTTAGCAAATGGCCTGAACGGCCAAGATAACAGGGGAATTTCATGAAAGTTTATTACGACAAAGACTGCGACCTTTCGATCATCCAGGGCAAAAAAGTTGCCATCATCGGTTACGGTTCCCAAGGTCACGCTCAAGCGTGCAACCTGAAAGACTCCGGCGTAGATGTCACCGTTGGCCTGCGCAAGGGTTCGGCTACTGTCGCCAAGGCTGAGGCTCACGGCTTGAAAGTAACTGACGTTGCTTCCGCCGTTGCTGCTGCTGATCTGGTCATGATTCTGACCCCGGACGAGTTCCAGTCTGCGCTTTACAAGAACGAAGTCGAGCCGAACCTGAAACAGGGCGCAACCCTGGCTTTCTCCCACGGCTTCGCGATTCACTACAACCAGGTCGTGCCACGCGCTGACCTGGACGTGATCATGATCGCTCCTAAAGCGCCAGGCCACACCGTTCGTACCGAATTCGTCAAAGGCGGCGGCATTCCTGATCTGATCGCGATCTACCAGGATGCCTCGGGCGACGCCAAGAACGTCGCACTGTCTTACGCTTCTGGCGTTGGCGGCGGCCGTACCGGCATCATCGAAACCACGTTCAAGGACGAGACCGAAACCGACCTGTTCGGCGAACAGGCTGTTCTGTGCGGCGGTACTGTTGAACTGGTCAAGGCTGGTTTCGAAACTCTGGTTGAAGCCGGCTACGCTCCAGAAATGGCGTACTTCGAATGCCTGCACGAATTGAAGCTGATCGTGGACCTCATGTATGAAGGCGGCATCGCCAACATGAACTACTCGATCTCCAACAACGCCGAATATGGCGAATACGTGACCGGTCCTGAAGTCATCAACGCTGAGTCCCGTCAGGCCATGCGCAACGCTCTGAAGCGCATCCAGGATGGCGAATACGCGAAGATGTTCATCTCCGAAGGTGCGACCGGCTACCCATCGATGACTGCCAAGCGTCGTAACAATGCTGCCCACGGCATCGAAATCATTGGCGAACAACTGCGTTCGATGATGCCTTGGATCGCTGCGAACAAGATCGTCGACAAAGACAAAAACTAAGTCCTGGAACTTCGTTTAGCGTCATTGAAAACGCGGCCAACAGGCCGCGTTTTCTCGTTCTGAATCAGCAATTGTTAACATTTTGGCAGTTCTGCCTGAGCTGAAACGGCAACAGTACTCTGACGCTTCTGGTATAAAGCTGCATCGTTTGCAGGCGAACAATCGTCGCAAGCTTCTGTCGAAACTTTCCACACCGTTGCAAGGTAATGTCCATGAGCGAACGTCCTGAAGAGCCAAGCAAGGCCTCTGACGCCGAAAGCCTGCTACCGATCGATGAGCATATTGAAGAAGGGCATGACGCCGAAGGGCGCAAGGTCCGGCATCGCGGTATCTATCTGCTGCCAAACCT
>DASVUK010000030.1:0-55695 GCA_036387095.1 Pseudomonas sp. | reverse complement strand
GACACCTAATCCCATGCCAAGGATTCCCCAGACCACCGTCATGATGGCGAACTGGCGAACGACCTTATAGTTATAAGCAGTCTGACTGATTGCTGTGCTCATTCTAAGGTTCCACGGTTTGGATATTTATTAGAGGTACTGATTATTCGAGAGACTGCGGGCGCAGGTATGGGGAGGGCATTGGTCAGTGCAGCACGACAGGCGTGTTGCACATGCTATCCGAAGCTTAAACTACGGCCCTTTCAGGCAGGTCCCGAACGCAAGGCGCACAAGTTATCGTGCTCAAGCGGACTGAAAAAGGCGGGGGAGACAGGTCTTGTGAAGTACGGCTCGTGAGTGGCGGACATTTGGCTACATACCGGGCAGGGCTCAAACAGACGATGAAAACGGTCTGCCAGCGTTTGCTTGTATGAATGTCGGACACATTCCTTTCACTTGGCCTGTGGCCAGCTATCGCCAGTCCACTATGCGGGCAAGCTTAGACCCGAAAGCCAGGAGTGGGAAGCCATACGAACGAGGGGTGCGACACTTGGTCGCGCAGGGCAGAGGAACTACCGCACCCCGTTGCAGGGTGCGGTGTTCGAGGGGTGCAGCGTGTAGCTGAAACGTTACTGCGCCTGATTTACCTTGGCCGCGAGTTGATCAGGACCCTTGGACAAGCTGTAAACATAAGCGGCCAGCAACTGCACTTTGTCATTGCCCAGCAAATCGGCCTGAGCAGGCATATGACCTTGGCGACCAAGACGGATGGTCTGTTGCAGTTGCGCCAGGCTGGTGCCGTAGATGAAGCCGCCCGGCTGCGTGAGGTTTGGGGCGCCCATTGCTTCGGTGCCTTTACCTGCAGCGCCATGACAGGCTACGCACGTTGTGCTGAACACTTGCTGTCCGGCCTCAAGGTTGGCTGTTTCATCGGCTGCCAGAGGCAGGCCGGCGAGGGAGTGGCGAACATAGGCCGCCACGTTTTTCACGCCTTCCTCACCGATGACCGGGCCCCAGGCCGGCATCATCGCCATACGCCCGCCCATTACGGTGGTCTTGATGGTGTCGGCCGCGCCGCCCCAGCGCCAGTTTTCGTCAGTCAGATTAGGGAAGCCATAGGCACCCTTGGCGTCCGAGCCGTGGCAAACCGAGCAGTTGGAAGCGAACAGGCGTCCACCCATTTTCAGGGCTTGTGGATCCTTGGCCACTTCTTCCACCGGCATGGCGGCAAACTTGGCGAAGATCGGTCCGAATTTGGCATCAGCCTTGTCCATCTCCTTCTGCCACTCGTTGACGCCGGTCCAGCCGTTTTCATAGCCAGGCAGTACGCCTTTCCAGTTGCCCAGGCCGGGGTAGAGGATCAGGTAACCGACAGCAAACACCAAGGTGGCGGCGAACAACATGAACCACCACTGTGGCAGCGGATTGTCATATTCCTCGATGCCATCGAAGCTGTGGCCCATGGTCTGGTCGGTGCTGCCCTTGGTTTCGCCCTTGCGGGTGCCGATCAACAGCCAGGTCAGGCCGATCAGGCTGCCAATGGTCAGCACGCAGATGTAGGTGCTCCAGAAGGTGGTCATGACTGGTTACTCCGCGCGACAGACTGCTCTTTGGAGAGTCGCTCTTGTGAAAGTTGCTTGATGACGGGTGCAGGCATCGGTTCATCGGCAAACGGTGCCAGCCGGGCTTCGGCGAACTCCGCGTTGCGCCTGCTGCTGAAAACCCAGAGCGACAGACCGATAAACGCGATGGCCACCACTAGCGTGCCAAGGCCGCGCAAGTCTTGGATATCCATGGCTTACCTCTTGCTCTTGATCGAAGTGCCGAGCACTTGCAGATAAGAAACCAGAGCGTCCATCTCGGTCTTGCCTTTGAGGGTCGCTACGGCACCGGTGATGTCGCTGTCGGTGTAAGGCACGCCGAGGGTGCGCATGGCCTTGATCTTGTCTTCGGTATGACTGCTATCCAGTTGCTGTGTGACCAGCCAAGGGTAAGCCGGCATCTTCGACTCGGGGACTACGTTGCGCGGGTTGTACAAATGCGCGCGGTGCCAGTCATCCGAATAGCGGGCGCCCACTCGCGCAAGGTCCGGACCGGTGCGCTTGGAGCCCCACAGGAACGGGTGATCCCAGACGCTTTCGCCAGCAACCGAATAGTGGCCGTAACGTTCGGTCTCGGCGCGAAACGGACGGATCATCTGCGAGTGACAACCGACGCAGCCTTCGCGGATATAAATGTCGCGGCCTTCCAGTTGCAGGGCGGTGTAGGGCTTCATGCCCTCGACCGGCTTGTTGGTGACGTCCTGGAAGAACAGCGGGACGATCTGGGTCAGGCCGCCGATGCTGACGGCCAGCACCATCAGGATCATCAGCAGGCCGACGTTTTTCTCGATTACTTCGTGTCTCATGGTGGACTCCTCAGGCCATCTGCGCAGCGGCGGCAGCGTCTACAGCGTTGGAAGCCTGCACGGTGCGCCAAGTGTTGTAAGCCATCAGGAACATGCCGCTGAGGAAGATTGCGCCACCTACCATCCGCACGATGAAGCCAGGGTGGCTGGCCACCAGAGTTTCAACAAAGGAGTAGGTCAGGGTGCCGTCTTCGTTCACCGCACGCCACATCAGGCCCTGCGTAATGCCGTTGACCCACATCGAGGCGATGTACAACACCGTGCCGATGGTGGCGAGCCAGAAGTGCGCGTTGATCAGGCCGATGCTGTGCATCTGCGGCCGACCGAAGACTTTCGGGATCATGTGGTACAGGGCACCGATGGAGATCATGGCAACCCAGCCCAACGCGCCAGCGTGAACGTGACCGATGGTCCAGTCGGTGTAGTGGGACAGGGAGTTCACGGTCTTGATGGCCATCATCGGACCTTCGAAGGTCGACATGCCGTAGAACGCCAAGGACACCACCAGGAAACGCAGGATCGGATCGCTGCGCAACTTATGCCAGGCGCCCGACAGGGTCATCATGCCGTTGATCATGCCGCCCCAGCTAGGTGCGAGCAGAATCAGCGACATCACCATGCCCAGGGACTGAGCCCAGTCCGGCAGAGCGGTGTAGTGCAAGTGGTGCGGACCGGCCCAGATGTACAGGGTGATCAGCGCCCAGAAGTGCACGATGGACAACCGATACGAATAAACCGGGCGTTCAGCCTGCTTGGGTACGAAGTAATACATCATCCCCAGGAAGCCAGCAGTCAGGAAGAAGCCTACGGCGTTATGACCGTACCACCACTGCACCATTGCATCTGTCGCGCCGGAGTACAGCGAATAGGACTTGGTCAGGCTGACCGGCAATTCGAGGTTATTGACGATGTGCAGGATCGCAACCGTGAGAATGAACGCACCGAAAAACCAGTTACCCACATAGATATGCTTGGTGGTGCGTTTTGCCAGGGTGCCGAAGAACACGATGGCGTAGGCAACCCAGACAATGGTGATCAAGATATCGATCGGCCATTCCAGCTCAGCGTATTCCTTGGAACTGGTGTAACCCAATGGCAGGCTGATCGCCGCCAGCAGGATCACCAATTGCCAGCCCCAAAAAGTGAAGGCCGCCAGTTTGGGAAGAAACAGCTGGGTCTGACAGGTGCGCTGGACCGAGTAATAGGAACTGGCAAACAATGCACAGCCACCGAATGCGAAGATTACGGCGTTTGTATGGAGTGGACGCAAGCGACCAAAGCTTGTCCACGGAAGGTCGAAGTTAAGTTCAGGCCAAACCAGTTGGGCGGCGAGGAAGACGCCAAGTCCCATCCCGACAATCCCCCAGATCACCGTCATAACGACGAACTGGCGGACCACCTGATAGTTGTAGGCGGTGCTATTAGTAGTGTTCATTTAGGTGTATTTCCCATCCAGCTAGGTCGGGGCCATTACGCACGGTTATAGCTCCGGGTTATTGGCAGACTCATCAAAAGCGAGGCAAGCATGAGCAATGGGCAAAGTGCCTGTATTGACGAGGATCAATGCGCGCAACTGGCAAATGACAATGGCTGGTTATGGAGCCCGGCAGACAGGGGCTCAGTGGGCAAAACCGCGACGTTGATTCTGGCCCATGGTGCCGGTGCTCCGATGGACAGCGACTTCATGAACGACATGGCGGCGCGCCTTACGGCGCAAGGTGTCAGCGTGATGCGTTTCGAGTTTCCTTATATGGCCCGGCGGCGTGCTGACGGTCGTAGGCGGCCCCCCAACCCACAGGCCCAACTACTCGAATGCTGGCGCCATGTGTTCGCTACCCTGCGACCTCATGTCACTGGCTGCCTGGCCATGGGCGGCAAATCCATGGGCGGCCGGATGGCCAGCCTTGTGGCGGATGATCTGGGCGCCAATGCACTGGTTTGTCTGGGTTATCCCTTTTACGCCACAGGCAAACCAGAAAAACCAAGGGTGGCGCATCTGGCGCAATTGACGACACCGACCTTGATCGTTCAGGGCGAACGAGATGCTCTGGGTAATCGCGAGGCGGTGCAAGGTTATCGTTTGTCCACGGCCATCGAACTGTTGTGGTTGCCTACCGCCAACCATGATCTCAAACCGCTGAAAGCGTCGGGCGTGACCTATGAGCAGTGCCTGGCCAATACGGCAGCGCGCGTCGCACAGTTCCTGACCGATTGACCGGCCGGATCATCGACAGTGCAGATCGAAAGCCCCGTCGCTGACTTCAAAGTCAGTGGCCGACATGCCAAAACTGAAAACACCCTTGATTCGCTGACGCAGCACGTCTCGCTCAAGCAGGATCAATTGGCCGGTCTGCAAGTGCCCCGAGTGATAAATCACGCTCTGCCAATGAGGATTCTCGTTGTAAACGACCTTTATTCGATCATTGGCCACCAGGCTGTAAGCGCCGATGGGCAGATCCCTGTCAAAGAACAACCCGATGCTGGTTCGCTTCTGGCCCACTTTGCCTTCGGCGATGATCTTCCAGATCCAGTGGCTAGGCGCTTCGGTCAGTTCCGACCGAAGCGTCAGCAGGGCGCGCAGCGACTGGACGACCATGGGTTGTTGATTGACCGCAACCTGAAAGCTTCCCGTGCACCGGGAAGGCGCCACGGACATTTGGCGAGGCGTTATGGAGTCGCTCATGAACATGCTCTTGAAGATGGGCGTTAACCATTCGACAAAAAGGGGCGTCACACTTACAGGCAACGCCCCCAACGATTAGAAGTTCAGCGGGTATCAGGACTGGAGTCTGAAAAACCTGAACTCAGCGGATAGCGACGCCAAGACTGGCATTGTGATGCAGCAATTTAAAGGTCGCGCCTGTGACCAGATTTTTCACGAAGTACCACTTCATACCCAACAGATTCTGCGCTGCAACGGTTGTCGACCAATAATTGGCGTTGCCCATCGGCCAGCGATTCCCGTAGGCATTGAAGATCTCGTTCAACTCATTGATTGACGGGATACGCGCCCCTTTGCTCCCGGCCGCTGCCATTAGCTGCGAAAGGCTGCCGGTGCCCACTCCCAGACAATGGATGACGCCGGTGACCGACACCGGATAGTTGCCGGTCGCGCCCAGCGCATCGGTCACCGAAATCACTGCCGCGCCATTGCCTCGCACCGACGTCAGCCCGCTGGCATCGACCTGCGCAACCTTAGGATTGCTCGAACGGTAGGTATAAGGAGGCTTCCCGCCGCTGGCGACCCGCTGGATCGTGGTATTAGCCGGGAACGCCGGAAGCAGGCCTGGATGATCCGGCAGCAAATAAATCTTGCCGGCCAGGGTCACGGGACTGGCGTCGAAGACCAGCGCCTGGCTGACTCGCAGTTGCAAAGGTGCAGAGACTTGTGTGTTGCCTGCGCGGGTGACGGTATAGGTGACGGCTGCAGGGCGGCCGGCGTTGGCGACGATCAGCGCCTTGGGCACGTTGAACTGCAATTGCGACGCACCTCCGACCACCTGTGAGGGCGTGTCGTAAGCATTCACACCTTTCCAATTGACGAACACCGCGTCACTGGGTTGCATCCCTTGATAAGCGACCCGGACGGTCGCACCAGAGCTCGGTACTTGTGATGGCACCAGCACCCCATCCGCTCCCACGCCGTCCATCTGAGGGGGCGAAAGCTCTGTAAGGCTGCCCACCACGTTGAGCGTCAGCGACACCGATGTCTGCACGATGCCTGAGGCGCGGTGCACGCTATAAATCACTTCTATGGTTTGACCAACGTTGGCCGCAATCAGGGCGCCAGCAAACACCAGCGCAAGCTCCTTGCCCGCGTCGCCTGCCAGGATGGTCTTTTCCTTGCTGTCGCTGCCATTGGCGCCCTTGACGTCGATCACCACCCGGTCATTGCGCTTGAGATTGGCGCTGGCCTGCACGACCACCGTTGCGCCGTTGACCGTGTCGGCCACATACAGCGTATCGCCCTTGGCTTCCCTGACCTGTGGCGTCGGCAGCGGTGTCACAACGGTTTCCTGGACGACAAAGGCCAACTGGCTGGACTGAGAAGTCTGGCCGTTACGCTCCACTTCATACCAGACGTTGACTTGGGTATTGAGGCTGGCGAGAACAATGTTTTTCAAGACCCGGAACACCACTTCGCGGCCCACCGTACCGCTATTGAGCACGGTGTAAGTGCTGTAAACGCCATCGGGCACCCGACCATCCCAATGCAGCGTCACCTTGTCGCGAATCGCCATGCCAGCGTAGGGCTGGATGCGCACCATGGCTTCCAGGCCGATATTTGCCGGATCGAGTACGCCGTCGGCGCTGACGTGGTCCACGCTCGGCGCGGGCAATGGCATGCTGGTGTCGTGACTGACCGTCAACTCCAGAACAGGCGATTTGAAAAAGGCGCGGGCAAAGGTATTGACCGTGTAGTAAACCTGGACGGAACCGCCAGCCAGTACACCCACCTTGTCTTGCGGGATGGAATACTCGAGCACTTTGCCGACATCATCGCGGCTGAGGGTCTTGAGCTCTTCGTGCAGTACATTGGCGCCGCCTGCGGTCTTGCCGGACCAGACCAGCGTCACATCGTTGCCATCTGCCATGAAGTAATAAGGCGGTACCAGCGCCACCACATGCTGGGTGGTCGGGTCCAGCACGCCGTTTTGTGCCGCTGGCACGCTCGGCGCTGCCAGCTCCTGCACTTGTCCAATGATCGTCAACGACAGGCTCTTGGAACGCAGCATCACGCCCGTTGCCTTCTCTACGGTGTATTTGAGCCGTGCGCGACCCTGAGTGATCGGCACAAATTGTTCGAAAGGGATGAAGAACTCCACGAAACTCGAAGGATTCTGTACCACTTTGGTCGCGACGAAAGGCTCCAGCGCCATGCCCTCGGCAGTATTGCGCTCAACCACCAGCATGACCTCATCGCTGCCGGCCATCTCTGGATACGCCAGCACCAACGCCTGAACCGGATTGCCCTGCAATTGATCCAGATCCAGCTCCATATTCGGTGCACGGGGAACGATCGGCGCGGGCAGGCTCGAATTGCCTGCTTCCACCTCCACAAAGGTCGGCAGCGACCAGCGCGACCAGTTATTCACAATGTCCCGGATCTCATAACGGACTTCCAGCATGTCCGAATCTCCGGCCATTTCGATAATGGACCTAGGCACCGGAATAACCGCCGGTTTACCGACCTGATCCTGGTTTTCGATCCGATACAGAATGAACTCACCGTTCCACGACACCGTGATCTTGTCCCCCACCTCCATATTCAGGTACGGCGCAACAGTCACGCTGACGCCGTCGGGGGACGTGATGATGCCGGGGGGCAGCACGGTGGGTTTGAGGAGGGCTTCGTTTTGGTAGGGGCTTTCGGGATCAGGGTCTCGCCCACCGGGGATCGCTAGCTTGACGATGACCTGTGTGGGTTCAGACATTTCCGGAATTACGGAAGGAAAAGGGGTGTACGTATACCTAACGTCAATTAAACCGGGCTGAATCCAGTGCGTATCAACATAGAGGGAAAAAATACCGTTGGTATTCGGTGCATCGGGAGAATGAATATAGGTGTCAACAGGGTCTTCATTGTCTCCCCAAAAGAGATCAATACGGTCTTTGGGATTCATATCCAAGGGGCCGATTAAAACTTCCAATGGCCTCGTCGGATCGGCAACATCAACGTCGCCTACGCCGCTGTCGTTATGGCTGCGGATTGTTGGTTTGGGCAGTGGTGCCGTAATTTTGGCTAAATTCATGTGTTTCCTCACTGTTGGTGATAGGCGGGAGATATCCCGCCTATGTATATCTAATTAATAGCAGATGCCGCCGATGCGTAAATCAACATAGACGTGGGTCTGATTGGATTTTTCTTCCTCCCCATCAATCAGGTAATATGCCTCGGCGTGACCATAGCAATGCTTTAAAAGCTCTTCGCGGGGAACTCGAAATGAGTAGCCATTAGTGGCTTCTTCATCAGTAAGCTCCATTGAGGTGTGGCTCCAAACAAATTTTTTGTTTCCGCCGTCCAGCTTGTCGAAAGCTACATAGGTAAAAATAATTTTTTGTCCAGCAGTCATTCCAGAAAATGGCTTGATAAGCACGGGGGCGCCGCATAGCGACAGCTCCTGATTGATAGCGCCGTTTTCATTAAGTGCAGAAAATACCGGGCCTTCTTTCAAGCTAGGTTCCTTCGCGAGTGCAGTTTTTGCTACTTTTGTGTCCACTGTGTAATCGCAGATATTACCCCGGCGCATATCAACGTAGACGTTTGCACGCTTCGAGTTTCCTTGGCCTTTATCACTGATTACGTGGAAGAAAGATTCGGTGTGACCGTAGCAATGCTTTATCAATTGGTCTCTCGGCACCAGAAAGCGATATCCCCCGGTAACCTCATCCTCGGTAAGTGGTAGGGAAGTATGCGTCCATGAAAACTTGTACTCACCCTGAACGAGTTTGTCATAGGCCTCGTAGGTAAAGACAATCGTTTGCCCGGCAGCGATGTTTTTGTAAGGTTTAATAAAAACTGGCGCCCCGTTGGGAGACAGTGCTTCATTGATGGCCCCGTTTTCGTTAAGCGCCATGTACTCAGGCGCGTCAGGCCCCTCGGCACCTCCCGGGAGTTCATCTTTGGACTGAACAATGATGCTTTGCTCCAGGGACGTAGCAGTATTAGGGTTCCCCGGACTGTTAACGGTGTAATAAACCCTGATGTCGTTACCGGCTCCGACTGGTCTGAACTGGCTGTTCAAAATTGTCAGTAGTAACGAACGTCCCGCTGCAACGTCCGTATTGGTAATCACGTAGGGAGTATCGAGAACTTTGCGGCCACCCCAGTAAATATCAATCGTCTGTAACGCTCTGTAGCCCGCATTCCAGTTGATGATGGCCATAGCATTCTGCTCAAAGTCTTCAATATCAATATAGTTATCTTCGTTATTAGGAGTACTGCTACCGCCTCTGATCGTAGGTTTGTCAAGGTCGCCGGGCACCGGCAGTTGTGCCCTCACATTGACTTCAAGACTCTCGGATAATCCAATCACTTGACCGCTCCGGATTACGTCATATACGAGCTGACGCAGGCCGTCTCCCGCCAGGGTGATGGTGTCAAATGCCACCTCAAAAATAAGCACGAAGGGTTCTTCGATATCTTCAGGTACGATCGGGTATGGACCCAATGCTTGGGAGCCCCAATGCAACACGATCTCATCGCCTTCTTCCAGCAGATCCGAGGTGGGAATTTTGACTTCTACACCCGCCTTGGCATTGGCGTAATCAATGAGCCCGTCGTAGTCTTCAATCACAGGCGGTGGCAGGTCGGGCGTAATTTCCGTCAGGAACAATGGAATGGTTAGCTTTTTCGATTCTTCGGAGACATTGCCCGCACGGTCTGTCACCTTGTAGAAAGTAGGGCCTGCGGACCCGCCAAGCGATGTCAAAAATGCCTTATCGAACGTTACTTCGATAGGCTGACTCCCATCTTCATTACCCTGGAGCTCGATTTCCGGGCCTGCGGCGTCCCCCCAATAAGTCTTGATGACATCGCCCCGCGTAAGCCCCGTATAGCCAAAGATACTTCCAACCAGAACGTCGCCCATGGCACTAAGCTCAGCGGCGGTCAGACCATCTTTGGCCTCCTCCGGAAAGTCCATGTAACCAAGCTGATGGGCTCCGGGAGGTGTGCGGTCAACGATAATTGGCGTATCAGGTGAATGGCTTTCACCGCCGCCTGGGACTGCAATCACTACGTAGTCAAGAATGTAAGACCCATCGGCCTTGAGTTCTGTATCGACCGGTATCTCCAGTTTGATAACTGTCCCCACTGGTGGAAGAGGGTCCAGGCTCAGAGCCTGACCGATTTTCACGCCATTAAGCCTGAGTTGACATTTATCCTGAGGAGAGCCATCAGTCCACATGATAACCTCAACCTCGATATTACTATCTAAGTCGGTCGTCTTGATCAGTCCGTCGATCGGGTCAGCCACCGGGATTTTGGGAACTGTCAGCGTTGGATTTTTCTGTCGTGGGCTGCGTGCAAAAGAGCGGCGTTTTGAATCACACATGTAATTTTCCTTATGTATTTAAACTGTGCGCTGTCGCAGGGCAGTGGATTTTAGGTGTTTAAATCCAGAACCCTGTGAACGGTTTATACGCTGTCGTAATAGAGCGTTGATCTATCTGTAAATGAACTAATAGGAATTCTCCGACTTCGTCAATAGGATGTGTGAATAAATATTTACCGCCTTAAAATAGTGGACACCAGTAGGGAGCTGTTAATCAGAATGCCAACGTCTGGTAAATGTTAAGGCCGGCCATATTTCTGTAGGAAAGATACGGTTTGTGCTTAGGAAATAGACTACAATTTTTTGCAAGTCTTTTGCCTCGGTAGGATTTTTCACCAACCGATAATTGCTCTTCTTATCAAAGGAGCGTTGTGGTGGGGTATTCTATTCGATTGAAATGTATGGCACGGTGTGGGTTGGGTGTAATAGCGTATTCACTGTCGACGATGGTAGTCGCCAACACCAATCCAGCCGTCAAAGAAATTATCAACAATGATGTTGTAAATCTTGACTCGTCTTCCGTTGCCAAGGATCTATATACACTGCTCAATGGAAGCAAGCTCAATGCCGATGGTGCAACCCTCTATAATGTTGATAGCAACGCGTCCGATGTGTCGCTCAAAAACAACACGCAAGCGTTGGGGAACGTGAGGCTCGAGAGGGGGGGAAGGCTTGATATTGATCATTCTACCGTCAGGAACACATCTTTTTGGGGCCAGCAGACATATGCGGTATTGGTTGGGGAAAACGTAGTTGGACTAATTAGTAGTAGTTCGATCAGTGGTAAAGGGATAGCGATAAGCGCTATCAAGGACGCGGTATTGGATATCGTCGATACCAAGGTCCAGTCTTTGGAGCATTCATATGAAAAACCGGGCTTGGGAATCGGTGTGTTCGGTTCGAGAGTCGGTGTTTCCGCGCAAAGTCATATTATCGGTAAGATGCATGCTGCCTACTTTAACTTTGGCGCCAGATTTGATGTGGAGTATGATACAGGGTGGTTGAAAGTTGATAACTCACTTCTTGAGTCGCTTGATGGCGCGACTCTCAAAGTCGATAACGCACTTGGTTTTCCGGCTGATTACACTGCGAACATTTATTTGAAGAACAATGCAGAGCTTATAAGTGGCAATGGCAACCTGCTGGAAGTTGAAGATGGCAGCACTGCCAACTTCAAAGTCGAAGACAGCCGCCTCAATGGCAACCTCGTTGCCGACGACACCAGCCACCTCAATGTCACTTTGCAAAACAATGCGCAGCTCACCGGCGATATCGTCAACAGCAATACATTGGCGATCACTTCCGGGGCGGCTTGGCAGATGGTGGGGGATAGCAACGTCAAGTCACTTGCCATGGATGGCGGGCGGGTGAGTTTTGGGGAGGGGGCTTTCAAGACGCTGACCCTGGGCGGGCTGTCCGGCAGCGGTACTTTCGACATGCGCATCAATCTGGATCAACACGCCGGGGATCTGCTGAAGGTTAATGGTCTGGCGAGCGGCAGTCATACGCTGAACGTGCAGAACACCGGGGTGGAGCTGGTTACGCCGGAAGTCGAACCCTTGCTGGTGGTGAACACCGAAGGCGGGGATGCGCAGTTCGGGCTGTTGGGCGGCAAGGCGGATCTCGGGGTGTATTCCTATGAGCTGGAGCAGCGCGGCGATGACTGGTACATCGTCGGCTCCGGCAAGACCATCAGCCCCTCGACCCGCAGTGTGCTCGCACTGTTCAACGCCGCGCCGAATATCTGGAACAGCGAGTTGACCACGCTGCGCAGCCGCATGGGCGAAGTGCGGGGCAAGCCGTTGGGCGGCGCATGGATGCGCAGCTATGGCAGCCGTTTCAATGCATCGACCGGCGATGGCGTGGACTACCAGCAAAAGCAGAGCGGTTTCACCCTGGGCGTCGATGCGCCACTGGATGTGGGCATCGGGGAGTTGTCCCTGGGCTTGATGGCCGGTTACAGCAAGAACGATCTGGATCTGAGTCGCGGTACGTCGGGTAATGTCGACAGCTACTACGTCGGCGGTTACGGCACCTGGTTGCTGGACGACGGTTACTACCTGGACGGCGTGCTCAAGCTCAACCGCTTTCGCAATGAGTCGAAAGTGGCGATGAGCGACGGCACCAAGGCCAAGGGTGACTACGAGAGCACGGGTGTCGGTGGTTCTCTGGAGTTCGGTCGGCACATCAACCTTGCCGATGGGTATTTCCTGGAACCCTACGCGCAGTTGTCCGGCGTATCGGTGCAGGGTGACAGCTATCGGCTGGACAACGGCATGCGGGCCGACAATGACCGAACGCAATCGGTGTTGGGCAAGGTCGGCACGTCCGCAGGTCGCAGCATCGCCCTTGAGGATGGCAGCGTGCTGACACCTTATCTGCGGCTGGCGGTAGCTCAGGAGTTCTCCCGCAGCAATGACGTCAAGGTCAACGACTCGCGCTTCGGCAATGATTTGTCGGGATCACGCGGCGAGGTGGGCGCGGGTGTTTCGGTGTCGCTGTCCGAGCGCCTGCAACTGCACGCGGACCTTGATTACATGAAGGGTAAAAACGTCGAGCAACCCTGGGGGGCCAATGTGGGCTTGAAACTGGCTTTCTAAGCAATTCGGTTTTTGCAAGGTGAGCCTGCAAAACCCCCGGTGCCTGTGCACCGGGGGTTTTGTTTTTAAAAGCGTTTGTCTTTGGGTTTTCTGGACAGCTTGCGGTTTATGCTTCGTTTGCGCTGGCGTTGCCTGGGAGTCACCGATGTGTTGCGGTTGACGGTCACCATCAAGGCCGGTGATGTGCCAATAAGATATTGGTCGCGATAGACCTCGAAATACAGGTCCACTACACCATATTGGGGCACTTCAATGAAGTGATAGGTGATGCACAACACCCGCACCGTACTGCTGGAAGTAATGTTGTTCAACAAAAGGGTTGTCGAAGAACTGTTTACGCCCCAATAGAACACCAGTTCATCACCCGGTAACATCAAGGCCGATCCGGCGAGGTGAATACCCACGCCGATATGCACTTGCTCATGGCTGATCACATCGGACTCTAAGTTGGGCAGAAAGGGTGCTTTGAGGTCGTGTGAGATATCCAGGAGCTCAGGCGCGTTCAATGGCGTGGGTGATGGTGTGTCGGGAGTGGCTTTGTTAGTTTCCTTAGTTTCATTGCTTGAGCCGTTATTAGAGAACGTATCGTTCATCTGACCTTCCTGTTATTGTTGATTGGTGTGTTGGGTTGGACATGATCGGTGCCCGTCAGGGCGTTGTTTTTGGAAAGGCATTACAGTGTTTAAATGCTCGCTCGTCAAGTAGGACAAGTTGGATTGCTTTTTGCGTTTCTGTCCCCCGGATTGTTGCAGTTAATAACACTCCGAGAAATGGCTTCCTAGGACGTTCAGCTCGCGCGGCCCTTATTTTAGAGGGGGCTGCTCATAAGTCAGAAAAAACGAGTGTAGGAAGTCATGGGTATGAGTGTAAGTTTGGTACTACAATTGTTAGCAGGATCGGATCAAATTGCGCGAAATAAATTTAGATTTTATGTTCCTAGGAAATTTCACTCAGTGATTTATGATTAATCCTGCACGCAAGTGCGTGCAGGATTAATGGTAGTTGATACAAATGAGTTGCTCGGCTGATTAGCGTTGCATCGTTAATTCAACCGGTTCTGCCAGAATCGAACGGTTGCCGGCTCGGTCAGTGACCTGATAGGTAATAGTGACCGTATCGCTGTCGAGGCTTTGCAGGAATTCGCGAGGGAAGGTGATTGTGATTGGGGTGTTTGTGAGATTGTCGGTAGTCACCAAGCAAGCCGGGCCGATCATATCGTTGCACAGGGTTTGGATCATGTTTCCCACCTCCATTCCGGCGTATCCGGGGATGCGACCGACCAGGTTATCGCCGAAACTGACGTTAGCGAACAGCACGCCGGCAAGCAGTGCAGCGCCGGGCGCAGTGCGATCAATGCGGATTTGGGTAGATTTTGAGTCTGCCGAGACGCCGCCGACCACGTTGGTCGCACGGTATCCCACGCTATAGATGCCGTCATCTTGCAGGTGAGTGGCCACAGGGATGTAGAGAGTGAGCTCCGTTGCTCCCTCGGGAATTATCGACGGTTCCTCCACCAACAGACCATTGATAATCAGCTGGTTTGTATCGATGCCTTCAACTGCCCCTGACCAAACGGGAAAGTGAATAGCGATATCGTTATTTAAATCACTGATGTGTATCAGACCATCTTGTTGTGCCACGGGGACGACTGGCGCTTCAAGTGCGTTTGTGAGTTGTGTATTCATGGTTATTCCTCATGTTCTTACTGATCGAGCTGGCATAAATGCTGATCTAGTTGATTTCTTGTATGGCTCCATCAACGCTGGAGAGTCAGTTCGGCTGGAAAGGCGGGTGTCGATTTGTTCCCCGCACGGTCGGTGATGTGGTAAACGATTTTAACTTTTTTACTTTGCAAACTATCCAAGAAAACCTGGGGGAATGTGATCTCGATCGGCTTGCTGCTCAAGTCTTCAATAGTTGTCACATATTTTGGACCGTCGACACCATTGCAGAGTGTTTGGAGTGTGTCTCCAATCTCCATGCCAACGTAGCCTGGTATTTTTCCCTTGATATCTCCTGATGTTTGGTCTGGGAGGATAACAGGTGCAACTAATGCACCGCCGGGTGCTGTACGGTCGATTTTGATAACCGAGACATCCGATCTATAAGACCCTCCACCTGGCTGCAAGGTTAGCTCATAGCCAACTGAATAGTTATCATCTTTATCCAAGCTCGAAAGAGGGATGTTCAAGGTCAGTACGCTATCTTCATTAAGTGAAGAGTCGCCTAGCCTGACGGACTCGCCCACAGAGATGTAACCCAAGGTCAATTGGTATCTATCAAATGCCGTTGCATCAGGCGGTACAGTGATTTCGACAGGCAAATCTGTTTGCAAATCACTCAACTTAATCAACCCATCAAATTCCGCAGCCGGAATCACAGGCGCAGGAAGGCTATTTGTATAATAGGTATTCATGTCGTTCTCCCTAAGCTGGTACTCTGTTGACTTCAGAGGCCATAAGTATCAATTAGTTAAAAGGTTGAGTAAAAAACATACTGTTAAAGTGTTGCTCAACCTGAAGCTCAACTAATCGCACTCGCATCCCTCCGTCAACACCCCTCTTAAATAAAATCATCCTGAGTAACAACTTTCAGACCCACCCTACAACCCACTTCATTACCCTTGTAGTCCCCGTTTCCCATCTACCGAACCCCAAACCCCAGCCATTAAAAAACCCCAACAAACCATGTTCATTGGGGTTTCTTCGTCAGGGGTGGAAACTACCGGTTAAAACGCTCCACCAACGAATACTGCGAATGGGCAGTATTGGTCAGTTCGCCGCTCAGGGTTGCGGAGCGTTGTGCTTCTTCGGAGGTTTGGTCGGCCAGGTGGGAGATGGTGGCGATGTTACGGCTGATTTCTTCAGCGACTGAGCTTTGCTCTTCGGTGGCTGCCGCGATCTGCGTGGTCATGTCTGTGATGTTGGCCACGGCCTCGCTGATGCCGATCAGTGCCTGGTCGGCTTCGAGAACCTTGGCGACGCCTTCTTCGGCCTGGCGATGGCCGGTTTTCATGGTTTGCACGGCAGCGTTGGCCGTTTGCTGCAGTTTGGCGATCAGGCCGTGTATCTGGCCGGTGGATTCAGTGGTGCGCTGGGCCAGTTGGCGAACTTCGTCAGCCACTACCGCAAAACCACGGCCCATTTCCCCGGCGCGTGCGGCTTCGATCGCGGCGTTGAGGGCCAGCAGGTTGGTCTGGTCGGCGATACCCTTGATGACGTCAACCACTCCACCGATTTCATCGCTGTCTTTGGCCAGTTGGGTCACGGTCAGGCCGGTTTCGCCCACGGCAGTGGACAGGCGCTGAATGGCTTCGCGGGTTTCCCCGGCGATATCACGGCCGCGACGCGTGAGCTGGTTCGCTTGCTGAGTGGCGTCGGCGGTGCGTTGTACGTGGCTGGCGACTTCCTGAGTGGTGGCGGCCATCTGATTGATGGCAGTGGCCACTTGTTCCGTTTCGACGCGCTGACGCTCCAGTCCGGAGGAGCTGGCGTGGGCCAGGGAGTTGGACTGGCGCGCCTGACCATTGAGTTGCTCGGCGGTGTCCTGCAGGCGGGTCAGGCAGGTTTTCATCCGCGCTTCCTGACTGAGGATTGACATCTCAAGACGCGCCTGTGGACCGCGGCTGTCGGTGTACATTTGCGCGATTAGCGGGTCGGAGGTGGTTTGCTCCGCCAAACGCAGCAGGCGCTTGATGCCTCGTTGCTGCCATGTCAGGCCCAGCAGACCCAACGGTACCGACAGCACGGCCGCCAAGGCAAAGCCCCAGTGGGAATTCAGCCAGACGCCAATCAGAAAACTCAGTTGGCTGACGAGGATGAAAGGCAGCCAGTCTTGCAGTACCGGCAGCCATTTATCCCGCCCCGGAATGGCCGATTTGCCGTTGTTCAGTCGTGCGTACAGCGCTTCGGCACGTTGAACCTGCTCGGCGGTAGGTTTGACCCGAACGGATTCAAAGCCAATTACCTGCTGATTTTCGAACATCGGCGTTACATAGGCGTTGACCCAGTAGTGATCGCCGTTTTTGCTGCGGTTCTTGACGATGCCCATCCACGGCTGGCCGTTCTTCAGCGTCGTCCACATATGCTCGAAAACAGCGGACGGGACGTCTGGATGGCGAACGGTGTTGTGTGGCGCCTTGAGCAATTCTTCCCGGGAGAAGCCGCTGATTTCAACGAAAGCGTCGTTGCAGTAGGTGATGACACCCTTGGCGTCGGTGGTGGAGATCAACCGCTGATTGGCAGGAAACGTCCGTTCGCGTTGAGTGATGGGTTGGTTATTACGCATGAGCTTCGGTCCACTAGGCTTTGGGAGGCTATCGGCACCATTACCAATAGGTTGAGCTCATTAACAAAATGACCTGCAGGTCGATGGACCCATCCAGGTTCTACCTATCAAACATCGGGTAGGTGAAAAAGCCGAAATGCACGAGGTTGACGCCAAAGTGGGTCACGACCGCCGCCAGCACTCCGCCAAAGCGATACGCCAGGCCGTAACCGATACCGGCCAGCCCCGCAAGCAGTGCCCATTGCCAGCCGCTGCCGATATGCGCCAGCCCGTAAACAACCGCCGTAGCCAATAGCGCCAGTGCGCCGCCCGCACGCAGACCGGAGAACAAATGCTGCAGGCCGCCTTGAAGGTAGGCGCGAAACAGCAGCTCCTCGGTCAGGGTCACCAGCAGCAGATTGTTTGCCAGCCACAGGGTGCTTTGTGCTGGCCAGGTCGGGTCCCACCCGATAAGGCCCAGTCCCGCTGCTGTGGTCATGCAGACAAATGCGGTTGCCGGAAGTGTCAGGGCTGTCGTCTTGAGGGTTTGCCGCGGCGACCTGCCCCGCAAGAGCCATGGACAGACCCACAGAATCCAGAAGCCGATCAGCGGTTTATCCAGATTGAGGTACATGGAAAAGGGCGCGGACTGAGGCGTCAGGCGTTGTGCGGCTATCACCCGTTCGCTGAAAAAGCCCGGCAGCCAGTGGCTGGCCAGTCCCATGGCCAATGCGATGAACAGGCAATGGCCAAACCCGATTACCCAGCGTTGCTGGAACTGGGTGACGCATATCCCTGCCATGATCAGCAGCGCAAAGGTGATGACGGCGGGAAGGCTGAGGTGGCCGTAGGCGATAGCCAGACAGTAACCAATGGCCAGCAGCGTAAGGCTGGTCCAGCGGGTAGCGGACATGTGGAGTTCCCGGAACCTGTTCAGAAAAGACTTGGGCATCAATGCCGGCGTCAAGCTTCCTGACAGGAAGGGAAAATTTCCAGTTTTTTGTCAGTTTTTTCTGTGGGAAATGGTTGTCGGATATTTCCCTGTAAAGATTCGCTCACCAAAGGCCGCTTGCAGCAAGCGGCCTTTGGTGAGGATAACGATTTATTCCTTGATGGCAGGGACCTGGCGCGGCGCCATGAAATACATCCAGATCAGCGCGATGAAATACATGGCCGGGATCATGGTGAAGAGCACGTTGTAGTTATTGTTGGTCGCGGTGAGAACGGCACCCACGATCTGCGTCATGAACATCCCGCCAATGGCTGCGCACATGCCGCCGAAGCCGAAGACTGTGCTGATCAGGTGTTTGGGGGTGAAATCCATCACCAGGCTCCAGATATTGGCGGTCCAGGCCTGATGGGCACCCACTGCCAGGGCGATGGCCAAGACCGCCACCCAGAGGCCGCTGGCATTGGCTGCGAAAATCACGCTGATGATGGTGATCGCGAAAATCAGCATGGACAACAAGCGGGCGGTGATGGGTTTCATGCCACGGCCAATCAGCCAGGAGGACAGAATGCCACCGCCGATGCTGCCGAAGTCTGCCGTCAACCAGATCAGAATCAACGGGATACCCATCTGCGTAACGCTGATCCCCAGGTTGTATTGCTGATTGAGGAACGGTGGCAGCCAGTAGAGGTAAAACCAGAACACCGGAGCGGTCAGTGAATACGCCAGGGCAAAAGCCCAGGTGCCGCGCATTTTCAGGATGTGAGAGAACGGAACCTTGACCGGCTCGGGTTCGACGGCCTGGTTGATGTAATCCAGCTCGCTCTGCTGGACGGTGGGGTGCTCATCCGGATTGAAATATTTCAAGCGCCAGATCACTACCCAACTCAAGCCCAGCAAACCCATGCACAAAAATGCCGCCTGCCAGCCCCAGACCGTCAGGATCAAAGGCAGCAACGCAGGCGTCACCATGGCGCCAACATTGGTGCCAGCATTGAAAATACCGGTGGCGATGGCCCGTTCACCGGCAGGGAACCACAGCCGCGTGGTTTTCACACAGGCCGGATAGTTGGCGGCTTCGGTCAGGCCGAGAATGAAGCGGCAGACCATGAACCCTGCCGCCGAGGTCGCCAGGCCATGGGCGCCCGTGGCGACGCTCCACAGCAGCACCGCCAGGAAGAACGCCCGCTTGACGCCGACCCTGTCAATGAACCGGCCTTGCAGCAGAAAACCTGCGGCGTAGCCCACCTGAAACCAGAAATTGATATTGGCGTAGTCCATCGCCGTCCAGCCCATTTCCTTGGCGAGTACAGGCTGCATGACGCCCAGCGCGGCGCGGTCGATGTAATTGAGCGTGGTGGCAAAGAACACCAGGGCAAGCATGCCCCAGCGCGTCTTGCCCACGGCCATGGCCCCGCGGATTTTCTCGCCGATGCCGGCGTGCGGGTGGGCGGTAGTTGCCGCCGAGGGTGAGGAGTGTGTCGAAAGCATGGTCTGGCCATCCGTTCAAGGACCGAGGCATACGCCGCGATCGAACTGAAAAGGCGACTCGAATCAAGGCCGTCAGCCGGCCGTGGGCGATCCTTGCAGCGTCAATTGCGCAAGGGCCACTCGTCGAGGGCGCTGGATTTTAATCAGGCGAAGCGCGATCCGATACCCGTAGGGAGGGTATTTAAAGTGCGCTGTTCTGATTGGTTCGACGGGCCGAATAATCGGGGTGGCGGGATGCAAAGGCTGAAAGGGCGGTTGTGCTGAGCGTTCATGGCGATTGACCGTCTTATTGAAATTGTTATGGGGTGCTTGAACCAAGCGTTTTCAAGGCAACTGCGAGGCTGCTTACATTAACGAGGACGACGTCAGGGTTAACCTTGTCCGACAATGTGCAGCTGATCTTGAGCATCCCGGTGAGCACCGTCAATTGGCGTAAAGGGGTTTTGGGCGATTATCGAACATAAAACTAACCAGTTCGTACATTTAGTTTGCGATGGTCGTTGGCCAGGCGAATAATTCGTCCAGTCGCTGTGCCAAAACTGCTGGTAAAAGCACGTTGGCGCGTAGCAGTCAGGCATTAGCACGCGATCCGCAGAGGTCGCGAACTCAAAGGAGTGCAAGCATGCAACGTTCGATTGCCACCGTTTCCTTGAGCGGGACCCTGCCGGAAAAACTTGAAGCCATCGCCGCGGCGGGTTTCGACGGCGTGGAAATCTTCGAAAACGATCTCCTTTATTACGACGGCAGTCCTCGCCATGTGAGGCAGATGTGCGCCGATCTGGGGATTGCCATCACCCTGTTTCAGCCGTTTCGCGACTTCGAGGGTTGTCGCCGGGAGCGCCTGCAGCGCAACCTGGACCGCGCCGAGCGCAAGTTTGATTTGATGCAGGAATTGGGCACTGATCTGGTATTGGTGTGCAGCAACGCTGCCGCCGACGCATTGGGTGACGGCACTATTCTGCGGGACGACCTCAGCCTGCTGGCCGAGCGGGCCGGTGCCCGGCAACTGCGAGTGGGTTACGAAGCCCTGGCTTGGGGCCGGCACGTCAATACCTGGCAGCAGGTCTGGAATCTGGTGCGTCAGGTAGACAGTCCGGCGCTTGGCGTTCTGCTGGACAGTTTTCACACTCTGTCGCTCAAGGGCGATCCAGGTGGTATCGCGCAGATCCCTGGCGACAAGATCTTTTTTGTACAGATGGCCGACGCTCCACTGCTGGCCATGGATGTTCTGGAGTGGAGCCGCCATTTTCGTTGCTTCCCCGGTCAGGGCGAATTCGACCTGCCGGGTTTTCTCGCGCCTATTCTGCAAAGTGGCTATACAGGGCCGCTGTCGCTGGAGATCTTCAACGACGGATTCCGCGCCGCGCCACCGCGTGCCAATGCCGCCGATGGGTTGCGCTCGCTGCTGTACCTGGAAGAAAAAACCCGGCTTTTACTGGAGCAGCAAAACACCAGCGTGGCGCCGGACTTGCTCTTCAGTCCTCCCGCACCCAGTGCCTACAACGGCGTCGAGTTCCTGGAGTTCGCCGTAGACGACGCTCAAGGCGCAAAACTGGCTGGCTGGCTGGAAAACCTCGGGTTTGCCCGGCTGGGTCAACATCGATCCAAAGCGGTCAGCCTGCTGGGGCAGGGCGATATCAAAATCGTGCTCAACGCCGAGCCTTATTCCTTTGCCCACAGTTTCTTCGAGGCCCATGGCCCGTCGCTATGTGCAACGGCATTGCGGGTGGATAACGGCGCCGCCGCGCTGGAGCGGGCCAGGGTCTACAAAGGCCAGCCTTATCGCGGCCTGGTAGGCCCGAATGAGCGGGAAATTCCCGCTGTCCGTGCGCCGGATGGCAGCCTCATATACCTCGTCGAGCCTGCTCAGCCGGGCCAGTCGATCTATGACAGTGATTTCATCATCAACCCCGACGCCGCTCAGGGCGGCGGCTTGCGGCGTATCGATCACATGGCCATGGCCTTGCCAGCTGACAGCCTGGACAGTTGGGTCCTGTTCTATAAAACGGTGCTGGATTTCGAAGCCGACGACGAAGTCGTGCTGCCGGACCCTTACGGACTGGTAAAGAGCCGGGCATTGCGCAGCCGCTGCAGCACGGTGAGGCTGCCACTGAATATCTCGGAAAACCGCAATACGGCGATTTCTCATGCACTGTCCAGTTATCGGGGCTCCGGCGTGCATCACATTGCCTTCGATTGCGAAGACATCTTCACGCAGGTCAGCCGAGCGAAAGAGGCGGGGGTTCAGCTGCTGGATATTCCGCTCAATTATTACGACGATCTGGCCGCCCGCTTTGACTTTGATGATGAGTTTCTTAGCGAGCTGGCCTACTACAACGTGCTCTATGACCGCGATGCACAAGGGGGTGAGTTGTTTCACGTCTACACCGAATCGTTCGATGATCGGTTCTTTTTTGAAATCCTGCAGCGCAAGAATGGCTACGCCGGGTACGGAGCCGCCAACGTGGCGGTGCGTCTGGCCGCCATGGCCAAAGCCCGCAGCGGTGCGGCGCGCCAGGCTCGACTTTGATTCAGTGACTGCGCCGGGAACGGGATCTTTGGCGCAGTCACCTGCATAATGCGCACGGCCATTCGTTTATCCGAACCGTGAATCCACTCATGAAAACTTCAGAAGACAGCCTTGCCGTCGTGCCTGCATTGGTACCGGTCAAAGGCCGCAAGAACAATCCGGAAAAAACCCGAGATGACATCCTCCAGGCTGCCATTGTCGAGTTTGTCAGCCAGGGACTTTCCGGCGCTCGGGTCGATGCGATCGCCGAGCGTACCCACACCTCGAAACGGATGATCTATTACTACTTCAACAGCAAAGAGCAGCTCTACGCCGAAGTGCTGGAGCGGCTCTATGGTGATATTCGCCGCACCGAGAGCGGGCTGAATCTGGACGCGCTGGAGCCCATGCAGGCGATCCGGCGGCTGGTGGAGTTCACGTTCGATCACCACGACCGCAATGTGGATTTCGTGCGCATCGTCTGCATCGAAAACATCCACAACGGCGAAAACGTCAAACAATCACCCACGATCCGCGCCTTGAGCCAAAACATCGTCGAGACCCTCGACAAGCTGCTGCGCCGAGGGGAGCAGGGAGGGGTTTTCCGTCCCGGCGTAGAGGCCATTGACCTGCACCTCATGATCAGCTCGTTCTGCTTCTACCGGATTTCCAATCGCCACACGTTCTCGGAAATCTTCCAGATCGAGCTGGTGGACGAACAGGTCAAGCAACGGCATAAAGACATGATCTGCGATTCGGTAACCCGTTACCTGCAGCCTTGAGCATCATTCGCTCATGCGGTGAAAGTGCGCCTGCATGCGGTCCCCGTCGGCGGGCTGGCCGCTGAACAGTTCAAAGGCCTTTACCGCCTGGTAGACCGCCATGGTGCCGCCATCCAGCGTGCGGCAGCCCAGGCCCCGAGCGTGGCGCAGCAGCTCGGTTTCCAGAGGGAAGTAGATGATTTCCGCGACCCACAGCGCTGCATGCAGCAGCTCCACCGGCAATGGCGTGCCAGGCAACTTGCTCATGCCAACGGGTGTGGTGTTGACCAGGCCGTCAGCATCGACCATGGCGCTCGCTAAATCCCGGCCAACCAGTGCTCGTCTTGCTCCGAAGTGAGCGTTGAGATTGTCCACCAGGCTTTGCGCCCGTGCCGGGTCCACTTCGAAAATGCTCAGTTGTTCCACGCCTTCGCCGAGCAAGGCATGAGCTACGGCGGCCCCGGCGCCCCCAGCGCCCAATTGCACCACGCGTCGGCGCGCGACATCCGGCAGGCCCCGGCGAAACCCTTCGGCAAAGCCCAGGCAATCGGTGTTGTGGCCAATGCGCTTGCCCGCTTTGAACACCACGGTGTTCACCGCGCCAATACCGCGGGCCTCGGTGGACAGTTCGTCTAACAGGGGGATGACCGCCTGCTTGCAGGGGAACGTAATGTTCAGCCCGGTGAAACTCATACGTTGGGCGGCCTGGAGCAAGTCCGGCAGGGCGGAAATATCGAGCTTGAGCGCGTCAAGGTCAATCAGCCGGTAAAGATAGCGCATGCCCTGAGCATCGCCTTCCTGTTCATGCAGCGCCGGGGTGCGAGAAGCCTGAATGCCCGCGCCGATAAGCCCGGCAAGGATTGAAGGGGTGTTGGATGAAATCATGGCGACGGGATCTCGGCTCTTGTTATGAGTGCGTTCGATCAGGTCGAACGCCGTTTTCACGAAATGTACCAGATGGTTAATTTTGTGAAAGGGCCGACGTGAAAGAGGGACGATAATCTGTTCGTTTATCGCCCCCTGCTTGGTATCTCATTGAGCCGACCCAAGGTTGATGACCGAACAGATCTTGGGGAGTCAGTTCAATCTGGGGGACCGGTTCATCCGGGAAGGGCCGTTCGCTACACCGCAGATCGACCTGGCCATCTGCGGTGCTGCTTCAGACGTCATCGGGAATCAATTCCCTCCCACAGGGTGAACTCATCCCAAGGCTATCTGCTTTACGCCGCGATCAACTGGCGCAACACGTAATGCAGAATGCCCCCGGCCTTGAAGTACTCGACTTCGTTGAGCGTGTCGATCCGGCATAACACCTCAACGCTTTCCTGGCTGCCATCCTCTCGGGTGATCAGCAGCGTCAGATCCATGCCCGGGCGCAGGTGGGCATGGGTAAGGCCCGTGATATTCAGGGTTTCCTTGCCGTTGAGATTGAGTGTCTTGCGGCTCTGACCCTGCTTGAACTGCAACGGTAATACACCCATGCCCACCAGATTGGAGCGGTGAATGCGTTCGAAGCTCTCGGCAATCACCGCTTTGACGCCCAGCAGATTGGTGCCTTTGGCCGCCCAGTCGCGACTCGACCCGGTGCCGTATTCCTGACCGGCGATGACCACCAGCGGCGTGCCTTCGGCCTGATAGCGCATGGCCGCCTCGTAGATCGACAGCTTTTCATCGGTGGGCACATGCAGCGTATAGCCGCCTTCTTCACCGCCGAGCATCTCGTTGCGAATGCGGATATTGGCGAAGGTGCCGCGCATCATCACCTGATGGTTGCCGCGCCGTGAACCGTAGGAATTGAAGTCCCGTGGCTCGACGCCTTTTTGGCGCAGATAACGCCCGGCCGGGCTGTCGGCCTTGATATTACCGGCGGGGGAGATGTGGTCGGTGGTAACCGAATCCCCCAGCATGGCCAGAACGCGAGCATTGCGAACGTCTTCGATGACCGGCAAGGGGCCGGCGATATCATCGAAAAACGGCGGGTGCTGGATGTAGGTGGAATCGTCCTGCCAGACATAAGTCGCCGCTTGAGGCACTTCAATGGACTGCCACTGCTCATCGCCGGCGAACACTTCGGCGTACTCCTTGTGAAACATGCCCGTGTTGACCTGCTCCACGGCTTCGGCGATTTCCTTCTGGCTTGGCCAGATGTCGCGCAGGTAAACCGGCTGGCCATCTGACCCTTCGCCCAATGGCTCGCTGCTGATGTCGATGCGCACGCTGCCGGCCAATGCATAGGCCACCACTAACGGCGGGGAAGCGAGCCAGTTGGTCTTGACCAGCGGATGCACGCGGCCTTCAAAGTTGCGGTTGCCCGACAGCACTGACGCCACGGTCAAATCCGATTGCTGAATGGCTTTTTCGATGGGTTCCGGCAACGGGCCGGAGTTACCGATGCAGGTGGTGCAGCCGTAGCCCACCAGATCGAAGCCCAATGCGTCCAGATACTGGGTCAGCCCGGCCGCCTTGTAGTAATCGGTCACGACTTTGGAACCGGGAGCCAGGGAGGTTTTCACCCAGGGCTTGCTTTTCAGTCCTTTTTCCACGGCTTTTTTCGCCACCAGGCCAGCCGCCATCATCACGCTGGGGTTTGATGTATTGGTGCAAGACGTAATCGCAGCGATCACCACTGCGCCGTTTTTTAGCCGATAGGTGTGGCCTTCATATTCATAATCGGCCTCGCCGCTGACCTGATCGGCATTACCCACCGCAACACCGCCGCCACCTTCGCTTTCCAGGCGGCCTTCTTCCTTATGAGTCGGTTTGAATTGCAACCCGAGGAAGTCACTGAATGCCTGGGCGACGCCCGGCAGGGCAACCCGGTCCTGGGGACGTTTTGGCCCGGCGAGGCTGGCCTCGACGGTGCTCATGTCCAGTTCAAGGCTGTCAGTGAACAGCGGTTCCTGGCCCGGCAGCCTCCACAGACCCTGCGCCTTGCAATAGGCCTCTACCAACTGCACGGTTTCGTCCGGGCGTCCGGACAGGCGCAGATAATCCAGAGTGATGTCGTCCACCGGGAAGAATCCGCAGGTGGCGCCGTATTCCGGGGCCATGTTGGCGATGGTGGCCCGGTCGGCCAGAGGCAGATCGGCCAAGCCGTCACCGTAGAACTCGACGAATTTACCCACCACGCCCTTTTTGCGCAGCATTTGCGTGACTGTCAGCACGAGGTCAGTGGCCGTGATGCCTTCCTTGAGTTTGCCCGTGAGCTTGAAGCCGATCACTTCCGGAATCAGCATCGAAACCGGCTGGCCAAGCATCGCCGCCTCGGCTTCGATTCCGCCCACGCCCCAGCCCAGAACCCCGAGGCCATTGATCATGGTGGTGTGGGAGTCGGTGCCGACCAGCGTGTCGGGGAAGGCATAGGTTCGTCCGTTTTCGTCCTTGGTCCAGACGGTGCGGCCCAGGTATTCAAGATTGACCTGATGACAGATGCCGGTGCCAGGCGGCACCACGCTGAAGTTGTCAAACGCGTTCTGGCCCCAGCGCAGGAAGGCGTAGCGTTCACCGTTGCGCTGCATTTCGATGTCGACGTTCTGCCCGAAGGCGCTGGCGTTGCCGAACTTGTCGACCATCACCGAGTGATCAATGACCAGATCCACCGGCGACAGCGGGTTGATGCGCTGCGGGTCGCCCCCTGCCTTGGCCACGGCTGCGCGCATGGCGGCCAGATCCACGACGGCGGGTACGCCGGTGAAATCCTGCATCAACACACGGGCCGGCCGGTACTGGATTTCCTTGTCGGAGCGACGTTCGCCCAGCCACGCGGCGAGGCCCGTCAGGTCCTCGCTGGTGACGGTCTTGCCGTCTTCCCAGCGCAGCAGGTTTTCCAGCAGAACCTTGAGGGACATGGGCAGCTTGTCCAGATCGCCCAGGGTCTTGGCGGCTTCAGGCAGGCTGAAGTAGTGGTAGGTCTTGTTGGCGACGTCGAGGGTCTTGAGACTTTTCAGGCTATCGAGGGAGGGCATGAAATTACTCCTTACGCGTCCGCACGGTTACGGACTTGACGAATGATCCAGCTGCAGGCGGGCTGTTCACCTTCTTTTGCGCGTTGTAGCTGCAGCTTGCTGTGAGCCACTTGAGTAGTACGGACCTCTTGCATGAACCAGTGGTTCAAGCTTTCGGCTATCATGCGCCGCTTTCGTAGCCTTGAGGTCAACCCCTCATGTATAGCTGGTCCTGGCTCGCCGCCGGGGCGACGCAGCGGCCAAGTGTCTGATCGCTGCCCTGGAGATCCCCATGAATACCCTTTTTATGCATTGTCGTCCCGGTTTTGAAGGGGAAGTCTGCTCGGAGATCGCCGAGCACGCGGCGCGCCTGAATGTATCCGGTTATGCCAAAGCCAAGCCCAATGCGGCCTGCGCCGAGTTTGTCTGCACCGAAGACGACGGCGCACAACGTCTGATGGACGGCCAGCGCTTCGCTCGGTTGATCTTCCCTCGGCAATGGGCGCGCGGGGTATTCCTGGACCTGCCGGAAACCGACCGTATCAGTGTGATTTTGTCGCACATGGCGGATTTCGCGACGTGCGGTAGCCTGTGGCTGGAAGTGGTCGACACCAATGACGGCAAGGAACTTTCCAATTTTTGCCGCAAATTTGAAGCACCGTTGCGCAAGGCCCTGACACAGGCCGGCAAGCTGGTGGACGATCCACGCAAGCCGCGCCTGCTGTTGACCTTCAAGAGCGGCCGCGAAGTCTTCCTCGGTCTGGCCGATGCCGACAATTCGGCAATGTGGCCCATGGGCATTCCGCGCTTGAAGTTTCCTCGGGAAGCGCCGAGTCGCTCGACCCTCAAGCTTGAAGAAGCCTGGCACCATTTCATCCCGCGCGATCAGTGGGACGAGCGTCTGTCCGGCGACATGACCGGTGTGGACCTCGGCGCTGCGCCGGGCGGTTGGACTTATCAATTGGTGCGCCGGGGCATGCTGGTCACGGCCATCGATAACGGCCCCATGGCTGAAAGCCTGATGGACACGGGGCTGGTGCAGCACTTGATGGCCGACGGGTTTACCTTCAAACCGCGTCAGCCGGTGGACTGGATGGTGTGTGACATCGTCGAAAAACCGGCGCGTAATGCCGCTTTGCTGGAAACCTGGATCGGCGAAGGGCTGTGCCGTGAAGCGGTGGTCAACCTCAAGCTGCCCATGAAACAGCGTTACGCCGAGGTACGGCGATTGTTGCAGCGCATTGAAGAGGGATTCGAAGCCCGCGGTATTCGGGTCGAGATCGGCTGCAAACAGCTGTACCACGACCGGGAAGAAGTGACCTGCCATTTGCGTCGGCTCGACGGCAAGAAAAACAACCGGGCTTCCTGATGCTGCGCGCTGTTCGCCATGCCTTAGCTATCGCAATGAAATGGATGGCGAGGTTTATCTGCAAGGTGGCGGACCGACCGATCAGCCAGGCGATCAACATTGCGAGCCGTTACCTATTGCCTCGATTGCCTCGATTGCCTGGTGGTGGCACTACGACCCGGCTCGAAAATCTGCCTGAGTGGCCATGCTGTTGGCCTGCGCTCCCAATCTGCGCGACAATGCCCGCCAGCTTCTGGAGCCCCTTATGCCTGAACCCATTGAAATCCTGCCTGTTGACGCCATCCTCGATGCCAGCGGTCTCAACTGCCCTGAACCGGTGATGATGCTGCACCAGAAGGTGCGCGATCTGCCGGCCGGTGGCTTGCTCAAAGTCATCGCCACTGACCCGTCCACCCGTCGCGATATCCCCAAGTTCTGTGTGTTTCTCGATCACGAGCTGGTGGATCAGCAAGCGGAAGGCGGAACCTACCTGTACTGGATTCGCAAGAAAGCAGACTGAGTTATTTGCTGCCCGCCGATTTGTTTGCTGGCCCATCGGAACAATCGGCGTCTAAACTGCCGCCGACTTCCGGGAGTACACCATGCGAATTGTTGCTGACGAAAATATTCCGTTGCTCGATGCCTTTTTCGCCCATTTTGGCGAAATCCAGCGTTTTCCGGGCCGCTCCATCGACCGTGCCGCAGTAGCCGACGCCGACATTTTGCTGGTTCGCTCGGTGACGCCGGTGACCCGTGAACTGCTTGAGGGCAGCCCGGTGCGTTTCGTCGGCACCTGCACCATTGGCACCGACCACCTGGACCTGGCGTATTTCCAGCAGGCGGGTATCGAGTGGTCCAGCGCGCCGGGGTGTAACGCTCGCGGCGTAGTGGACTACGTACTCGGCAGTTTGTTGACCCTGGCGGAAATCGAAGGCGTTGACCTGAATCAACGCACCTACGGCGTGGTGGGTGCCGGTCAGGTTGGTGGTCGCCTGGTCAAGGTTTTGCAAGGTCTGGGCTGGAATGTGCTGGTCTGTGACCCGTACCGTGCAGCCCGCGAAGGCGGCGATTTTGTCACCGTTGACCAGATCGTGCAGCGTTGCGACGTGATTAGTCTGCACACCCCTCTGGACAAGACGGGCGAGCACCCAACCTGGCATTTGTTCGACCACGCGCGCTTGCAGCAACTGCGCCAGGGCAGCTGGCTGATCAATGCCGCCCGTGGTCCGGTGGTCGACAATGACGCCTTGTACGACGTGCTGCTGGAACGCGAGGACTTGCAGGCCGTGCTGGATGTCTGGGAAGGCGAACCGTGGGTCAATGCGGCCCTGGCCGATCTTTGCGTCATCGCTACGCCGCATATCGCCGGGTATAGCCTGGATGGCCGTCAACGTGGCACGTCGCAGATTTATCAGGCGCTGTGCAGCTTTCTTCGGCAGCCGGCACCGATCAGTCTTGAGGCGCTGCTGCCCAGGCCTTGGTTGGCGCAAGTCACTCTGGATGCACGCACTGACCCGACCTGGGCCTTGAACACCCTTTGCCGAGGGGTTTATGACCCGCGCCGGGACGATGCAGATTTTCGTCGCAGCCTGGTGGGTGATCTCAGTCAGGCCCTGGCCTTCGACGCCCTGCGCAAGCACTACCCGCCACGTCGCGAGATCGAGGGGCTGGCAGTACGCATCGACGGTGAGTCCCAAGCACTGCAACAGTTGGTGCAGGCATTGGGCGCGGTGTTGGTGAAGTAACCGCGCCGTGCGTGGTGCGTGGGAGCGACCGGGATGGCAATCCACCGTGCTCACGAAGCCGCATACCGAACCGCGAGCAAGCTGGATGTCAGCAAATCGCAGACAGAAAAAACCCGACGTGAGTCGGGTTTTAAAATGGGGTACGGCTCAATCTTGTTTTTCAGGTTTTACCCAGTTTTTGTCGCATTCCTGACACGCGGCCTGAACCATTTCTTCAGTAATCAGGATTTCGCGTCCATCCTTATCGAGTACCGCGCCACCCACATGCAGGTTGGGGTTAGCTCGAACCACCGGGACTTGATTGCTGCTTTCTTGCAAGCTCATGGCCTGTCTCCTTCATCAGGTGTTGCGCCTAAACTACCCGCACCAGATGACTTCGCTGTGACATCCTTCAGCTCATCCAGCGCGTTCCACTCCACCAGAATCGGCAGAAAACCGCCAGCCCACGCTTAGATCAATCCTGTCTAGCGTAATGGCAAAGCGGTCATAACTCACTTGACTGACGTTTATCGCCAGAGTTCATCAACTGCCGCTGTACGGTAACCCGAGCCAGGGTGCCCGTGAGGGGTGTAGGCTCTGTGCCTTCAGTCTAATTGCAGGTCCATCCTTCATGGCTTCATTGCTTTCCAGCCGTCAGCGTCAGGCGATTCGCCTGGCTTCGCAGTTCGTCGCGCCGTATCGCTGGCAGGCCGTGGGCGCCTTGCTGGCGTTGATTGTCACTGCGGGAATCACCTTGTCCATGGGGCAGGGCATCAAGCTGATGGTCGATCAAGGCTTCATGACCCGTTCGCCGCATTTGCTCAATCAGTCGATCAGCCTGTTCATGGTGCTGATCCTGGGGCTTGCAGTGGGAACGTTCGCGCGTTTTTATCTGGTGTCGTGGATTGGCGAGCGGGTGGTGGCGGATCTACGCAAGAAGGTTTTCAACCATTTGATTGATCTGCATCCGGGCTTTTATGAAAACAATCGCAGCTCCGAGATCCAGTCGCGCCTGACCGCTGACACGACGCTGCTGCAATCGGTGATCGGCTCGTCGCTGTCGATGTTCCTGCGCAATACGTTGATGGTGATCGGCGGCATCATCCTGTTGTTCATCACCAATCCCAAACTGACCAGCATTGTGGTGGTCGCCTTGCCGTTGGTGGTCGCCCCCATTTTGATATTCGGCCGCCGAGTGCGCAGCCTGTCCCGGGAAAGCCAGGATCGCGTGGCCGATGTCGGCAGTTATGTGTCAGAGGCGCTGGGGCAGATCAAGACGGTCCAGGCCTACAACCATCAGCAGCAGGATCGGGAACGTTTCGCCCGCACCGCCGAAGACGCGTTTGAGACTGCTCGCAAGCGCATCCTGCAACGCTCATGGTTGATCACTCTGGTGATTGTGCTGGTGTTGGGGGCTGTCGCGGTGATGCTGTGGGTAGGCGGGATGGATGTGATCGAAGGCACGATTTCCAGTGGCGAGCTGGCGGCGTTCGTGTTCTACAGCCTGATTGTCGGCAGCGCGTTTGGCACCTTGAGTGAGGTGATTGGCGAGTTGCAAAGGGCGGCCGGCGCTGCCGAGCGCATCTCCGAACTGCTCCAGGCGAAAAGCGAAATTACGTCACCTGTCAGCGCCATGCTCCGGTTGCCGGAACGGGTCAGCGGCCGCCTTGAATTGGACCACGTCAGTTTTGCCTACCCGTCGCGCCCTGAGCGTAACGCCGTGGATGGCCTGACATTGACCATTGAAGCGGGTGAAACCCTGGCGCTGGTCGGGCCATCGGGGGCGGGGAAGTCGACGCTGTTTGATCTGTTGCTGCGGTTCTACGATCCTCAGCAAGGCCGGATTCTGCTGGAAGGCCTGCCGATCGCGCAGCTTGATCCGCTGGATCTGCGTCGGTGTTTTGCGCTGGTTTCCCAGACGCCTGCGCTTTTTTTCGGCAGCGTTGAAGACAACATTCGTTACGGCAATCCCCGGGCAACCACCGAGCAGATTGAAGCTGCCGCCCGTATTGCCCATGCCCATGAGTTCATTCTGCAAATGCCCGATGGCTATCAAACGCATCTGGGCGATGGCGGATTGGGCTTGTCTGGTGGTCAGCGCCAGCGCCTGGCCATCGCCCGGGCATTGCTGGTTGACGCACCGATCCTGTTGCTGGACGAAGCCACCAGCGCATTGGACGCCCAGAGCGAACATTTGATTCAGGAAGCGTTGCCAAGCCTGATGCGGGGGCGTACCACGCTGGTGATCGCCCATCGACTGGCTACGGTACAAAACGCCGACCGGATTGCGGTCATCGATCAGGGGCGGTTGGTGGCGGTCGGCACGCATCAGCAGCTGATCGCCAGCAACCCGCTGTACGCAAGGTTGGCGGCGTTGCAATTCAACGCGCGGACGGAAGAGGTGATGTGATCGGCAGGCCGGTGCAGGCCGTGAACGCGGATGGCTTGCGCCGACGGCTTCACCGATGAAGTGGAACGCCACCCTGGCCGGCCCCACGGGATCAGGCTGCCGTGGGGCCGTAACTGAAAGCCCTTGCTCAGAAGGGCATCAGCCCATGCGTCTCAGACCTTAGCGATACTCGCACAGGTAGGCCGTGTCCACCGCGACCTTGAGTTGGAATTTGCTGTTGGCCGGCACGTTGAACTGGCTGCCGGTGGCGAAATCTTCCCAGTCAGTGCTGTCCGGAAGTTTGACGCTCAGCTTGCCGGAGATGACGTGCATGATTTCCCGTTGCGCTGTGCCGAATTCGTATTCGCCTGCCGCCATTACACCAATGGTGGCCTGACCTTCAGCCTGGCTGAACGCAATGGATTTGACGGTGCCGTCGAAGTACTCGTTGACTTTGAACATGGCGATTCCTCGAAAAGGGCTGCTAAAAAGGGGCGGCCAGTATGCCCAACGCATAAAAGGCCGTCACCCGCTTTAAATGCAACAATCGGTCAGTTGGGCAGAATAAGTGGCAGCAGGCGGGCGGTATTACGCGCATCGACCAGGGCCCGATGCTGTTGGCCGCTGAACTGCATGCCCGCCAGTTGCAAGGCGCCATTCAAACCCGGCGGCCGCTGTAACTGACGCGCCTGGGCGAAGCGCTGTTTGAGATTGACGTGAGGCAAGGTGCTCAATGCGCTGGTCAACGCCTGCTGACGCCATTCCTGCTCCAGTTGTTGCCGGTCGTAGTCACCCCAGCTGGCCCAGCCGACGACTCGTGCCCGGTGATGGGCCAGCCAGCGTTCGAACAGTGGCCAGACGCTGGTCAGCGGTGCAGCGCTGTCGATATTGTTCTGATTGATGTGGGTCAGTTCTCGACAGAAGTTGGTCAGCAGCGGCCGGCGCACCGGCCTTACGAAGCGTTCGAAGTGATCCAGTTCGCGCCCGTCCTGATTGACGAGTGTGGCGCCGATTTCGATGATTTCCATTTCTGCCACGGGCCATCCACCCTCATCCGTGGTGGCCTCCAGATCAATCACTAACCAGTGCGGCATGTGAGGCTCCTTTCCATCAAATCGACTTGGTCTGTAATGGAGGGTAGCCACATTCAACGCGATACGTCCAATGGCGCGACGTCCAAGAGGGCGTGCCGGCCCTGCGCAAGTGGCCAGTGATGGGCCCACTGTCGGTATTCGTCAGTCTCACCGAGGTTCCGGCCTAGCGCTTGCTTGGTTAGGCACGGCAGCTTAAATTGCCCGCGCTACCGGCACATTCTCTGGAGGGGCTTTGGTGGACGAGCAAAAAGACTTGTCAGTCATGCGCAAGTTGGTGGATGACGGGCTGATCACCGATCCGCACAGCGCGCGCGGCAAACTGCTGCAGATCGCGGCGCATCTGTTTCGCAATAAAGGTTATGAGCGTACTACCGTGCGCGACCTGGCCAGCGCTGCGGGGATTCAGTCCGGGAGCATTTTTCATCACTTCAAGAGCAAGGATGAAATCCTGCGTTCGGTGATGGAGCAAACCATTGTCTACAACACGGCGTTAATGCGCGCGGCACTGGCCGAAGCGAGCAGCGTGCGTGAGCGGGTGTTGGCGCTGATCCGTTGCGAACTGCAGTCGATCATGGGCGGTAGCGGCGAAGCCATGGCGGTGTTGGTGTATGAATGGCGCTCGTTGTCACAGGAGGGGCAGGCCAGGGTCTTGGCCCTGCGTGATGTCTATGAGCAGCTGTGGTTGCAGGTATTGGGCGAGGCGAAGGACGCCGGGCATATCAAGGGCGATGTGTTTATTGCCCGTCGCTTCCTGACGGGGGCCTTATCCTGGACCACTACCTGGTTTCGCGCCGAGGGCGCCATGAACCTTGATCAGTTGGCCAATGAGGCGTTAGTGCTCATTCTCAAAGACGCGGATGGATAATTCGGTCGTTGAATTGATCCCATTGACCAATTGTTTAAACGCTCCAAAACGCCTAATTTAACTCGTTTGTTTATTTCTCTGGGGTGCGCAGTCTTGATGTACTTGTCTGTGCGAGGGGTTTCACGAGCACTATTGATGACTGCCGCGGCATTAGTTTGCCTGCAGGCCACTTCAGCTCAAGTGGTACGAATTGGCGCCGCGCATTTTCCGCCATATACCATTCGCCCGGAAAAGGGTGAGGACACCGGGCTACTGCCAGAGTTGGCGGCTGCTCTGAATGCGCTGCAACATGATTACAAGTTCGTCCTGGTTCCAATGTCGATCCCACGTCGGTTTCGGGATCTGGAGCAAGGCCGGATTGATATGGCGATCTTCGAAAACCCCGATTGGGGCTGGGAAAACATTGCGCACCAAGCGGTCGACATGAAGCTTGAAGACGCCGAGATTTTCGTGGCACGCAAGGTGGACGGGCGGAACCAGGCCTATTTCAACGAGCTTCACGGCAAACGCCTGGCGCTGTTCAGTGGCTATCACTACGCCTTCGCGCAATTCAATGCCGACCCCGGATACCTCGCGGAAAACTTCGACGTGACCCTGACGTACTCCCACGACAGCAATCTGTTGATGATCCTGCGTGGCCGTGCTGATATCGCGCTGGTCACGCGCTCGTACCTGAGCGACTTTCTGGCGCGCAACCCCAGCGAAGCCCGACAGTTACTGGTGTCCGAACGTATCGACCAGATTTATCGACATTACGCCCTGCTGCGTCCTGGGGCGCCGATCAGCGCGCAACGCTTCGACCAATTACTGCAGCAGTTGCGCGATAGCGGTCAGATGCTGAAGATTTTCCAGCCGTTTCGCATTGCCGTGACCGAGGCTGTGAATGAGCCGGCGATGGCCGGCAAGCAGAGCGTCCAGACACCATGACGCCAGACGACAGGGCGATGCGTTTGAAGCAACGCCCTGTGGTTTCTAGCGATCCTTGGCTTCCTTGGCGTCCATTTCAGCATTGCGCTCATGAACGCGCTTGAGTTGCTCGTCAGTCAGCGGCAGTTTTTTTGCAGAGTCGCGCAGCATCATCAGACCCCCGACGATCGAGCCGATTGCAACTACCATAATTAACCAGGCATACCAGGGCATAGCGCTCTCCTTGTTGTGATACCGGTTTGAGCAGCGTGGTTGCTCAATGGTTCAAGTCTAGCCCCATACCCTTTGGGTTGCTCCTGTTTACAGGCCGGTCAGCATGGCGTCCGCCGGCGCATCGGCACGTGATTGTGCGGTCAGGCTGAAGTAGATGAAGCCCGCAGCCATGAAGCCCAGAAAGATCAGGCCGATGAGCATGTTGAACCAGGCCATTGCCACCAGGCATACCAGCGCCAGCGCAAGGGCGATTCCCGGCACGACGGGATAACCCGGTGCGCGGAAGGTTCGCTCCAGTAACGGTTCGGTCTTGCGCAGCTTGAACAGGCTGAGCATGCTCATGATGTACATGACGATGGCACCGAACACCGCCATGGTGATCATGGCTGCGGTCAGGGTCATGCCGCTCAGGTTGATCAGGCCGTCGCTGTAGATGGCCGCGATGCCGATCAGGCCGCCAGCGATAATTGCCCGATGGGGCGTCTGGAAGCGCGATAGTTTGGCCAGCGAGGCCGGCAGATAACCGGCGCGAGCCAGGGCGAAGAACTGACGTGAATAGCCAAGAATGATCCCGTGGAAGCTGGCGACCAAGCCGAACAGACCGATCCACACGAGCATGTGCAGCCAGCCGGAGCTTTCGCCGACGACGGTTTTCATGGCTTGGGGCAGCGGGTCATTGATATTTGAGAGGGTGCGCCAGTCACCCACGCCACCGGCGAAAAACATAACGCCCATAGCCAGTAGTACCAACGTAATGATGCCGCTGATATAGGCTTTCGGAATGGTGCGCTTGGGGTCTTTGGCTTCTTCGGCGGCCATGGCGGCGCCTTCGATGGCCAGGAAGAACCAAATGGCGAACGGGATCGCTGCGAACATGCCGGCAATTGCCGGGGCGCCGAAGCTGTCCGAGCCGGCCCAGCCATTGAGCGCGAAGCTACTGAAGCTGAAGGCAGGCGCGACAACGCCCATGAACACCAGCAACTCGGCCACGGCCAGCACGCAGACCACCAGCTCGAAGGTTGCCGCCAGCTTCACCCCCAGAATATTCAGGGTCATGAACACGATATAGGCGCCAACGGCGGCATGCTTGGGGTCTAGCGCCGGAAACTGAACATTCAGGTATGCCCCGATCGCCAGGGCAATGGCCGGCGGGGCGAAGACAAATTCGATCAGCGTGGCCAGCCCGGCGACCAAGCCGCCTTTCTCACCAAACGCCCGACGGCTATAGGCAAACGGGCCGCCCGCGTGGGGAATGGCGGTGGTCAGCTCGGTGAAGCTGAAAATAAAACAGGTATACATCGCGGCAACCATGAGCGAGGTCACCAGAAACCCCAGTGTTCCAGCCACTCCCCAGCCATAACTCCAACCGAAATATTCGCCGGAAATCACCAGGCCGACGGCGATCCCCCACAAATGCAGGGTGCCCAGCGTGGGCTTGAGTTGTGTAGTAGTCGTCATTTTGTGTCTCCCTGAGTCATTGATTCACCGAAACCCCCTGTTGCAGTGGTCATGCCAGTGCCCAAACCGTTGTCGCATTAGTGACTAAACCGTCGTTTGCAGAACCATTCGCGTTTAGGTCTGGCACGATGGTGCAGGTTTGGTGCGCCATTCACCGGGCAGAGCCCGCTTTAGGGCGTATTCATTGAGGCTAATCGTTTCCGCATGCCGGATCGATTACCCGTGCAGGAACAGGTTCAGCTACAATGCGCGCCGATTTCGACTTACCAGAGAACCCGCTCATGTCCGTCTGCCAGACTCCTGTCATCGTCGCCCTGGATTTCCCGACACGAGACGCCGCTTTGAAGCTGGCCGACCAGCTGGACCCTGCGTTGTGCCGGGTCAAGGTCGGCAAGGAGCTGTTCACCAGTTGTGCTTCGGACATCGTCGAGACCTTGCGAGACAAGGGCTTCGAAGTGTTCCTGGATCTTAAATTCCATGACATTCCCAACACCACGGCCATGGCGGTCAAAGCCGCCGCGCAAATGGGCGTGTGGATGGTCAACGTGCACTGCTCCGGTGGCTTGCGCATGATGGCTGCGTGCCGTGATGTACTGGACCAGCTCAGCGGCCCGAAACCGCTGCTCATCGGTGTGACTGTGCTGACGAGCATGGAGCGCGAAGATCTGGCGGGCATTGGTCTGGATGTTGACCCGCAAGTGCAGGTTCTGCGTCTGGCAGCCCTGGCGGAAAAAGCCGGGATGGACGGGTTGGTGTGTTCGGCGCTGGAGGCGACAGCCCTGAAAGCGGCGCATCCGTCGCTGCAACTGGTGACGCCGGGCATTCGTCCAAGCGGCAGCGCCCAGGACGACCAACGCCGCATTCTGACTCCGCGCCAGGCCCTGGATGCGGGCTCGGACTACCTCGTCATCGGTCGTCCCATCAGCCAGGCCGCCGATCCGGCCAAGGCACTGGCGGCGGTGGTGGCCGAGCTGAACCTGATAGGTTAATCGTTCCCCAAGGCCGGCGCTGAACGGTGGGAGCGAGCGTGCTCGCGAATTATCCGTTAATCCATTAGCGCGCTGGCTCCTTCATCAAACCTTCAGCACCAACTTCCCGAAATTCTCGCCTTTGAACAGCTTGAGCAGGGTTTCGGGGAAGGTTTCCAGGCCCTCGGCGATATCTTCCCTGCTGTTGAGTTTGCCTTGCGCCATCCAGCCTGCCATTTCCTGGCCGGCGGTAGCGAAGCGATCGGCATAATCCATCACCACAAAGCCTTCCATACGCGCCCGATTGACCAGCAGCGACAGATAATTGCTCGGGCCCTTGACCGGTGATGTGTTGTTGTACTGGCTGATGGCGCCGCAGATGACTACCCGGGCCTTGGGCGCCAGGCGGCTGAGCACCGCGTCGAGGATGTCGCCGCCGACGTTGTCGAAGTACACATTCACGCCGTTGGGACACTCGCGTTTCAGTCCGGCCAGCACGTCTTCATTCTTGTAATCGATAGCGCCGTCGAAACCCAGTTCCTCCACCAGCGACTGACATTTCTCCTTGCCGCCTGCGATGCCGATTACACGGCAGCCTTTTATCTTTGCAATCTGGCCCGCGACGCTGCCCACCGCGCCTGCCGCTCCGGAGATCACCACTGTGTCGCCCGTTTGCGGTGCGCCGACGTCCAGCAGCGCGAAATAGGCGGTCATCCCCGTCATCCCCAACGCTGACAGGTATCGGGGCAGCGGTGCGAGTTTTGGATCGACCTTGTAGAAACCTTTAGGCTCACCCAGGAAATAGTCCTGAACGCCCAGTGCTCCCTGGACAAAATCGCCCACGGCAAACTTGTCATTTCGGGATTCAACAACTTCGCCCACGCCCAGGGCGCGCATTACCTCGCCCAGGCCAACGGGCGCGATATAGGACTTGCCCTCGTTCATCCAGCCGCGCATGGCCGGGTCCAGGGAAAGGTAGTGATTCCGGATCAGCACCTGGCCAGTGGCAACGTCCCCGACGGGCACCACCTGATAAGTGAAATCTTCCCGAGTGACCGAGCCAACGGGGCGTTTGGCGAGCAAGAATTGTCGATTGGTCGGGGTGGTCATGGCAGTTCCTCGTAAAGGGGCGAAAGGACCATTGAAGTCGCTGCCTGGCGTTGAAGCAAGCCGCGGGCATCAAGCGAATGCAAGTCGATCCAGCAAGTTGATGATGAGGTACGCCAGTATCACTGCCAGTCATGCGTCCCTAACCGAGCCTCTTATAGTGCTGACAGAGCGCGACGCCCGGTGACTAGACTGGCGGCTCGCATCATCCACAACCCTAAGGACAATCCGATGAACATGACGTTTTCCGGTCAAGTAGCGCTGGTGACAGGCGCCGCCGCAGGCATTGGGCGCGCCGCTGCCCTGGCGTTCGCCGCCCAAGGGCTGAAGGTGGTCGTGGCGGATCTGGACGTCGAGGGTGGCGAGAAAACCGCATACCTGATCCGCGAAGCCGGAGGCGAGGCGCTGTTCGTTGCCTGTAACGTCACGCAGGAAAGCGACGTCCGCCAATTGATGGAGCGGGCCGTTGAGGTCTACGGCCGGGTCGACTACGCGTTCAACAATGCCGGGATCGAGATCGAAAAAGGACGTTTGCCCGAAGGAAGCGAAGCCGAGTTCGACGCGATCATGGGCGTCAACGTCAAGGGCGTCTGGCTGTGCATGAAGTATCAGTTGCCGCTGATGCTGGCCCAAGGCGGGGGTGCCATCGTCAACACAGCCTCGGTGGCCGGACTCGGCGCAGCGCCCAAGATGAGCATTTACAGTGCCTCGAAACACGCCGTGATCGGTCTGACCAAGTCCGCCGCCATCGAATACGCGAAAAAGAAAATCCGGGTCAACGCCGTTTGCCCGGCCGTCATTGATACAGACATCTTCCGTCGCGCCTACGAGTCTGATCCGAAGAAGGGCGAATTCGCCGCCACCATGCACCCGGTGGGTCGGATCGGCAAGGTCGAGGAGATCGCCGCCGCTGTGCTTTACCTGTGTTGCGATGGCGCAGCGTTCACCACCGGCCAGGCCCTTGCCGTGGATGGCGGGGTGACGGCGATGTGATGGAGCAGTGGGCGGCGACAATCCTTGCGCAACAGGTTGCAGGGTTACTGCGTAACGCGGGGGATGTTCCATCGACTTCTTATTTTGCTGCACGATGAGCGCTTCTGGTTGCCTGATCCCACCGCTCTGGATGCCAATCAGCTAAGCTCGGCTTGTTTCAGGTTGGTCGGTGTTGTCTGCGCCTGGATTGCGGACTTTCTGGAGCGTGTCGATGGATTCCCCGTGGTTGGCTTTTCCGCTAGTCAGCGCCTCGCTGATTCTGGTCATGGACCTGACAGCCTGGCAGTGGGTGGAGCAGCGTTGGGTGCGCTGGAAAATGGTGGTGCGGCTGGTGCTGTTCCTGCTGTTCAGCATGTGTCTGATGCAGGCAGGCCTGAGCCCGTTGAACACGGTGCCCACTGATTTGCCGGTGTCGCGGCATGTATTGGCGACCACTCTGTCCATTGCCTGGTGGCTTTTTGGCGCGCGAACCCTGACGGTTCTGATCAGCGTTCTGCTGGCGCCGCGCATCGGCGGCAAGGGTCATCTGCTGCAGGATGTGCTGGGCGCCATCATCTTTCTGGTGGCTGTTGTTGCCGCTGCCGCGTATGTCCTCGATTTGCCGGTCAAGGGTTTATTGGCGACATCCGGCGCGGTGGCGATCATCCTCGGCCTGGCGGTGCAGAGCACGTTGAGCGATGTGTTTTCCGGCATCGTATTGAATGCCACGAAACCGTTTCGCGTCGATGACTGGATTCGTGTCGACGACATCGAAGGCAAAGTCATCGAGATTGACTGGCGCTCGACCCATCTGCTGACCTCCGAAGGCAGCATGGCGGTGATTCCCAATGCCATGGCGGCCAAGACCCGGATCGTCAATTTCAGCCGGCCTGATCATTTTCACTCGGTGACCTTGACCATCGAACTTTCGGTGCGGCTCAGGCCCAGTCTGGTGCTGGATGCCATCGGCAAGGCACTGCAGGGGTGCCGGGAATTGCTCGCGCAACCGGCTCCCGGCGCGGTGGTCGTCAAATCGGGACTGCGCAGCGTCGAATATGAAGTCACTGGCTATGTTCAGTCCCGAGACCGTCGCAGTGCGGTACGTAACCAATTACATGACCTGATCTACCGCCAGCTGGCGGCCAGCGAAACGCGGCAGGATCAGGTCCGGCCAGCCACACGCATCTCGGCGGTGCTCAATACCGTCGGTGCATTGCGCATGTTGAGCAATGCTGATCTGGCCGAGCTTGAGCGCAATATGCGCCTCAACGCATTTCAGAGCCGCGAAGTGATCCTGGCCCAAGGTGTCGTCCCCGATGCGCTTTACATCATCGAGTCCGGTGTCGTTTCGGTTTCGGTTGAGCGGCCCGAGGGCTGGCTGGAAGTGGGGCGCATGGGCCCCGGCGAGTTGATGGGCGAAACCGGCTTTGTCGATCAATCCCCCGCACTGGGCCGTTTCTGTGCCTTGACCGATTGCATGGTGTATCGCATCGCGCTGGCCGATCTGGAACCCTGGCTCAAGGACCATCCCGAATTGCGGGGCGCACTGGCCGGGCTTGCACGTTTTCGGGCCAAAGCTCGCGCGGCCATGCTCACCAGCAAACCGCAGGCACCCGATCCCAGCGGGTTCCTCAAGTGGTTACGCAAAGGCGTCACGCGCTTTCAGGCCCCGCGCGAGACGCGTAAAACCGACAAGCTCAGTTAGCAGGCAGTAAATAGTTATGTAGATCAACATTCCAGAGTGCTCTACATTGGATCCCTCACTTCAAGCCTGAGTCCGTTGAATGTCTTCTATCTGCTTGCAGACGCTCCATGCCAAGGCCCTGCAGCCGGGTGACGCCGTGGCCCTGGTTTCGCCAGCCGGTCCTGTGGTCGCTGAAAAAATCGAATCCGCCGTTCAGGTACTGCAAGGCTGGGGATTGCGTCCCCGGGTCTATCCCCACGCGCTGGACAAATACTCCTTCTATGCCGGCCGCGACGAAGACCGTGCCAGTGATCTCAATGACGCACTGGCCGACCCTGAAATCCGGGGAATCATCTGCAATCGCGGCGGTTATGGCGTGCAGCGGATCATCCACCGCCTGGATTTCGATGCGGTGCGCCGTGACCCCAAGCTTTTGGTGGGCTTTTCCGATATTACCGCCTTGCACGCCGCTCTCTGGACGCAGGCGCGCCTGGCGACCGTTCATGGTCCGGTGGCCAGTCAATTTGAGCGCGGCGGCGCATTGGCAAGCAGTGTGAAGCACACGCTGATGAGCACCGAACCGGTGCTGGTCAGGGCCGATGCCAGCGAGGCCACATTTAATGTGCGGACACGGGGCCGTGCGTCAGGGCTGTTGCTGGGCGGTAATCTGAGCATGCTCAGCACCTGTATTGGCACCCCGTTTATGCCCGATCTGGATGGTGCCATTCTGCTTATCGAAGATGTCGGCGAGGCCAGCTATCGGGTCGACCGGCTGCTGACCCATCTGCTCAATTGTGGAATCCTGCAGCGTCTGGCGGGTATCGCCGTTGGGCAATTCAGCCTTCCAGGTAACGCCAACGGGTCAGTATCGCCGTCTCAGGTGCTGACGGAGCGCCTGGGAGAACTGGGCATTCCCGTGCTGGGTGGGTTACCTATCGGCCACGGCAGCGCAAATATCGCGGTGCCTTTGGGGACCGATGCCATCCTTGACGCTGACGCGGGTACGCTGCTGGTCGCCGCCGCCGCCCGTTGATGGATCGAGCCTGAGCGGTGGTCAGCCACCGCTTCTTTGATTGGACCTGCACTGGATCAGACGCGTACCTGCTTTCGTGCTCGAAATCGTGCGGTTTTTAACCGTGCCGTGATTGATAGGTGCGCCCCGTCGTATGCGCACCGCCCTGTAACGTCCTGAAAGCGACCTTGGCGTAGCTAATTGCCATTATTCCGACGTCAAAGGCTTGTATCTGTCGTGAGCCGTTGCGAATCTGCACGATTATTGAATGGCCTGATTCAAAGGCCAGAGTGCCCAGGCTATTCAAAGAGGGTAGGACGCTATGATCTCGGCCATGCAAGCACGATTCGCTGATCTTGGGATGGCGAAAAAACTGGGCGTGGGTTTCGCGCTGGTTTTGTTATTGACCGTTCTGGTGGCCGCCATCGGCGTCTGGTCATTGAAAAACATCAGCCTGCATTTCGATAGCCTGAAGCAGATGTCGGCATTGAACAGCGGCGTGTTCAAGGTCAGGCTGCTGGAGCAGGATTATGCGCTGCACGGCGATCCCAAAATTGTCAACGAGCTGCATGCGGGCATCGAAAGCCTCAATGCCTTGGCCGAAGCCCTCAAGAGCCAATCACCTGCAAATCAGCAAATGATGGCTCAAGTCCAGCAGGGGCTGGCCGCTTATCGTAAATCCTTCGATCAGTTCGTCGATCTCAGCCAAAGCAAGGATCTGGCGCTGGAAATGGCCAGTTGGTCGGTCTCCAGTGTTGCCAACAACCTTGAGGTGTTGCAGGCCGGACTTGCCGATGATGGTGCCTATGGCCTGAAAGATTCCCAGGGCCAGCAAGGCGGTGAATTCATCGAGCAGGCCAGTCAGATCAGCCAGGTTTCCAGGCTGATGATGCAGGCCATGGATGAAGCCAGGGTGCGGCTGGACAAGAGCCGCAAGACCGGTTCGGGTGAGGAGGCCAAGACCGGCAGGATCGAACAGGCAGATCAGGCCCAGGCTTTGGCCGAAGAGCTCAAGGGCGTTATCAAGGACGCGGGCTATCTCACCGTGCTGGGGGAAGTCAGCACGCACATCGTCAACTTCACTGAAAAACTCAACGAGTACACCGGGCTGCTGGCCAGCGAAGCGCTGGTTTCCGCGCAGCTGGCGGCCAATGCCCGGCAGGTGGTGGATCAAGTCAATCAGGCCTACGCCGCCGAGGACGAGTCCATGCAGGCGCAACTCAAGGCCAATGCCATGCAGATCATGGGTTCGTCAATCATTGCACTGTTGGTGGGGCTGATAGCCTCTTGGCTGATTACCCGGCTGATTGTCGGACCGTTGCGCAGCGTCATCGCTTTCGCGCAGCGCATTGCCGCGGGGGATCTGAGCGCCAGCGTCGCGGTCAAGCGCCGCGATGAAATGGGCCAGCTGATGCTCGCGATGCAGCAGATGGGGGCGGGCCTGAGCGGGATCGTCAGCGGCCTGCAAGCGGGGATCGAACAGTTGGCGAGTTCCGCCCACTCCCTGTCGGCGGGGACCGAACAAACCAACCGGGAAGTCAGCAGTCAGCAGCAGGAAACCGAGCAGGTGGCCACGGCCATGAATCAAATGACCGCCACGGTCCATGATGTGGCGCGCAATGCCGAAGAGGCTGCCTTGGCGGCCCAGACTGCTGACAACAAGGTCGATAGCGGCCAGGCTGTAGTGCGCCAGAGTTTGCAGCGTATTGAGCAGTTGGCGGCGTCCTCGGCATCGGCAAGCAACAGTATCGAAAGCCTGAGCGCAGAAATCCAGAACATCGGCACGGTGCTCGGCGTGATCAAAAGCGTCGCCGAGCAAACGAACCTTCTGGCATTGAACGCTGCGATCGAAGCCGCCCGGGCCGGTGAACAAGGCCGCGGTTTTGCGGTGGTGGCCGATGAGGTTCGGGCGCTTGCCAAACGCACCCAGCAATCGACCGAAGAAATCGAACGCCTGGTTGGACGTTTACAGAGCGGCGCACAGGCGTCGGTGGCGCAGATTCGCGGCAGCGCAGATCTGGTGAAACTGGCGGTCAGTGATGTGCTGCAAACCGAAAGCGCCCTGGGCAGCATCGCCTCGGCGGTGTCGATGATCCAGCAGATGAATCAGCAGATTGCTGCCGCCGCCGAAGAGCAGACGTCAGTAGCGGAAGAAATCAATCGCAGCGTCACCAGCATCCGTGCCAGCGCCGATCAGTCGGCATTGGCGATGCGTGGTAACGCGGCGTCAAGTATCGAACTGGCGTCGCTGGGTTCGGAGCTGAAAGGGATGGTGGGACATTTCAGGTTGTAGACCTTTGGACTCGACCCTGAAGGACTGGCTTGCTTGCCGGACAAACCGTCCCTCAAGCGCGCCGCCCATTCAGGATCAGCAACGTCAGAACTCCCGCCACGATCCCCCAAAAGGCCGAGCCGATGGAAAACAGCGTCAATCCTGACGCCGTGACCATAAATGTGATCAGCGCCGCTTCGCGTTCCCTGGGTTCGTTCATGGCTACCGTCAGGCCATTGATGATCGAACCAAACAGCGCCAGCGCTGCGATGGACAGCACCAGCTCCTTGGGGAATGCCGCGAACAGCGCCGCCAGGGTTGCGCCGAAGATCCCGGCGATCCCGTAGAACAGTCCGCACCACAGTGCCGCCGTGTAGCGCTTGTCCCGATCCTCATGGGCATGCGGTCCGGTGCAGATCGCCGCACTGATTGCCGCCAGATTGATGCCGTGCGAGCCGAACGGCGCCAAAAGCAGTGAGGCGATGCCGGTGGCGGTAATCAGTGGCGAGGCGGGCACTTGGTAGCCGTCGGCGCGCAGCACTGCGATGCCGGGCATGTTCTGTGACGTCATCGCGACGACAAACAGCGGAACGCCAATGCTGATGGTCGCGGCCAGGGAAAATTCAGGCGTTGTCCAGACCGGCATGGCGACTTCCAGGGCGAACCCGCTGAAATCCAGCAGTCCCAGAACACCGGCCAGCGTTACGCCGACCAGCAGCGCACCCAGCACGGCGTAGCGGGGCGAAAGACGTTTGACGATCAGATACGTGAAGAACATACCGAGCACCAACGCAGTCCGGTGCTGAGCCGCGACGAAAATTTCGCTGCCGATCTTGAACAGGATACCGGCCAGCAACGCAGCCGCCAGGGACGCGGGTAGCCGTTTGACCAAGCGCTCGAAGCTACCGGTCAACCCGCAGATCATCACCAGCACAGCGCAGGTGATGAATGCACCTATTGCCTCAGGATAAGCAACGCCACCCAGGCTGGTGACCAGCAAGGCGGCCCCAGGCGTGGACCAGGCGACCGTGATTGGCGTGCGGTAACGCAGGGACAAGCCAATGCTGCAAACGGCCATGCCCATGAACAGTGCCCAGATCCAGGAAGAAATCTGCGCAGAGGTCAGGCCTGCTGCCTGCCCGGCCTGGAACATCAGGACCAGCGAGCTGGTGCAGCCGGTCATCATGGCGATGAAGCCGGCGACGACAGCTGACGCCGAGGAGTCCGCCAGCGGGCGTAAGGGGGCTTGCGTGGTGTCGGTCATTGGACGTTCCTTGCACTGAATCAGGCGCCAAGCCTAAACGTAGTCGTTACTAGGTGTTGCGATACAGCCAGGGGCGCAAACATCAGTACAGTTGACGAAAAGGTGCCCGACATGAGGCGTTGTACCGGTAAGGTGAATTCCATTCATAGCCGTGTTGCGAAGATGTCTTACGCCGGTTTTGCTGCGCTGTGCAGCGTCAATCCCAGCGCCTGGTTTACGGCAAGCCAGCCGTCGACCGCCTCCTGTCCTGCTTGGGCGAACACCCGCTGCAAGAGCTTGACCTGTTCGCGGCGCAGGGCCTGCTCGAATTTCATGCCTTCGGCGGTCAATGCCAGCAGGCGCTTGCGTTTATCGCTATCGGGCGCGGCGCTTTGCACCAGATCCATGGCCACCAACTGGCGCAATGGGGCATTGAGCGCCTGCTTGCTGACGCCCAGCACACTGAGCAGCTGCGTCACGCTCAGGCCCGGGTATCGAGCGATAAAAAATACGATGCGCTGATGCACGCGACTGCAGCCGCGTCGCGCCAGCATTTCATCGGCTTTGGCCGTGAATGCCTGGTAGCCGAAGAAAAAAGCTTCCATGGCGGCTTGCTGAGTGGCTGAATTTTTAAGGTCAATCATGTTGACGTATCCGGTTGCGGTGTCGTAATTTCGGTCAACCAGTTTGACTTATTTCCATTTATTTCGGCTACCGGTGATCTCCATGGCATTCTCCGAACGCGTTGCCCGCCTGAAAAGCTCTTTGATTCGTGAAATCCTCGCGGCAGCGCAGCGCCCGGAAGTCATGTCATTTGCCGGTGGACTTCCGGCGCAGGCGATGCTGCCACGGGTGGAATGGGCGGACATGCCCGTCGCATTGGGTCAGTACGGCATGAGCGAAGGTGAACCGCAGCTGCGCCAAGCGCTGGCCGATGAAGCCTGTGCCATTGGTCTTCCCTGCGATGCAGGCCAGGTCTTGATCGTCAGTGGCTCGCAACAAACCCTTGATCTGGCCGCCAAGCTGTACATCGACAAAGGCACGCAGATTGTTCTGGAAGCGCCGACTTATCTGGCGGCGCTCCAGATATTCCAATTATTCGGCGCTGATTGCCTCACGGTTGCGTTGCAGGCCGACGGCCCGGATCTGCTCGCCCTGCGTGAACGCCTTGAACGGCATAAGCCAGCATTCGCTTATCTGATCCCAACGTTCCAGAACCCGTCGGCGGTACGCTACAGCGAGGCTGCCCGCGAGGCCGTCGCGGCTATGCTCGATGAGTTCGGCGTGACCTTGATTGAAGATGAACCCTACCGTGACCTGACTTTCGATGGCGGCAGCGCACAGCCCATCGCCAGCCGCCTGAAGAAGGCCAGCTGGATCTATACCGGCACGGTGTCGAAAACCTTGTTGCCCGGTTTGCGTGTCGGTTACCTGATTGCCAGTCCAGATCTGTTTCCCCATTTGCTGCGCCTGAAGCAATCGGCTGACCTGCATACCAATCGGCTTGGTCAATGGCAGGCGCAGCAATGGATTGGCACCGAGCACTATCGGGCGCACCTGCTGCAATTGCAGGACTTTTACCGTGGGCGCCGCGACGCATTCGAAGCGGCTCTGCAGGAACATTTCGTCGATCTGGCCGACTGGAACAGCCCTCAGGGCGGATTGTTTTTCTGGCTCACACTTAGGCAACCGTTAGATACTCGCACCTTGCTCAACGCGGCGTTGGAACAGGACGTTGCATTCATGCCGGGCGAGCCGTTCTTTGCCGATCCGGATGCCAATCATGGGTATCTGCGCTTGAACTTCAGCCATATCGACCCGGCGCGGCTGGGCGAAGGGCTCAAGCGGTTGGCGGCAGTCGTGCGTCAGGCACAATTGCTGCAAGTGGCTTAAGGGCATCTCGTACAAGAAGCGGAAGGAGAGTGGTGATGTACAAGGTTTATGGCGATTACAACTCGGGCAACTGCTACAAGATCAAGCTGATGCTCAATCTGCTGGGCATTGCGTATCAGTGGATTCCGGTAAACATCCTTGAGGGCGAAACCCAGACCCCGGCGTTTCTGGAAAAGAACCCCAACGGCAAAATTCCCGTCCTTGAACTTGAGGACGGCACATGCCTGTGGGAATCCAACGCCATCCTCAATTTTCTGGCCGATGGCAGCCATTTTCTTCCCGCCGAACCGCGTTTGCGTACTCAGGTCCTACAATGGCAGTTCTTTGAGCAATACAGCCATGAGCCCTGCATTGCCGTCGCGCGCTTTATCCAGTTTTACCTGGGCCTGCCCGAGGAACGTCTTGAGGAGTACCGTTCATTGCAGAAGGCCGGTTATCGAGCCCTGGCAGTGATGGAGCAGCAGCTCAAACGAACCCCGTATCTGGTGGGAGACATGTTCTCCATCGCCGACGTCGCGCTGTATGCCTACACCCATGTAGCAGATCAGGGCGGTTTTGACCTGGCACCGTATCCGGGCATCCAGCGATGGCTGGCGCGAGTCAAGGGTCAGCCGGGTTACGTGGGCATGCTGGATTGATCCGCCGTCATTGACGGCGCGCGTTATCACGTTCGTTCTTACAGTCAATAGTTAGATGGGTATAAGGAGTTTCACATGCGGGTTTCAATGATGGCGGTTCTGGCATTGATGGCGTTGGGTATCGGATGTTCGGCCCAGGCGCAGATCCAGAATTGTGACGGCACTCAGGGCGAGATGAACGCCTGCGCGGGCAAGCAATTGGCGACGCTGGATGCGGAGCTGAACAAACAGTACAAGGCGCAGATGAACTACCTGAAGAACCCGGTCCGCAAGCAAGCGCTCAAAGATGCACAGGTCAAGTGGATCGCGTTTCGCGATGCTGACTGTCTGTATCAGGCAGGCAAGCCCGAGGACTCCGGTTCGATCTGGCCTTTGCTGCAATCGCAATGCCTGGCAGAGCACACTGAGTTGCGAGTCAAGCAGTTGAAGGCCTACGTGGGATGTCGTGAGCAAGGCTGCCCGAAATGATCGAGCGGATTTGCCTGACTGGCAAATCCGTCGTTATCCAGATGGATCAGACCGCAGCGAAGCGTTGATCCAGATAATCGATGATGACTTTGGATTCATACATCCACAGGGTTTTGCCGTCTTGTTCAATGCGCAGGCAAGGTACTTTGACTTTGCCGCCTTGCGCTAACAACGTCTGGCGATCTTGCTCATTGTTTTTCGCATCCCGCAGGGCAACCGGAACGTTCAGGCGGCGCATTGCGCGGCGTGTCTTTACGCAGAACGGGCAGGCGTGGAATTGATACAGCGTCAGGTCACGCGCCGAGGCGTCGACGGCCGCCTGGGCTTGGGGAGTACGTTGTTTTTTTGCGGGACGAGTGAGCCAGTCAATAAAAATGACCAACTGTCCCAGGCCAACCCGTAATGCCTTGATAAACATGCTGTGGACCTTGTATTGAAAAGCCGAAGCGGAAAGAGTGCCCAAGCGCGAAGCGGTCGGGCAGGGCAGCAATCATTTGATCAGGCTGAGAAACTCGCTGCGGGTGGCGGCGTTTTCACGAAACTCGCCCAACATGACCGAAGTGATCATCGCGGAGTTCTGTTTTTCGACACCGCGCATCATCATGCACATGTGCTTGGCTTCGATGACGACAGCCACACCCAGGGCGCCCGTGACGGTCTGTACGGCTTCGGCGATCTGGCGACTGAGGTTTTCCTGGATCTGCAAGCGGCGTGCATACATGTCGACGATGCGCGCAACTTTGGACAAACCCAGCACTTTCCCATTGGGAATATAGGCGACGTGAGCCTTGCCGATAAAAGGCAGCAAATGGTGCTCGCACAACGAATAGAGCTCGATGTCCTTGACCATGACCATTTCACTGGCGTCGGAGCTGAACAGCGCGCCGTTGGTGACTTCTTCAAGGGTTTGTTCGTAGCCGCGACACAGGTACTGCATCGCCTTGGCGGCACGCTTGGGCGTGTCGAGCAAACCTTCGCGGGAAACGTCTTCGCCCAATTGGCCTAGGATCGCGGTGTAATTCTGTTCCAGTGTCACAGGGCTGTTTTTCCGTGTGGATTCAATAAACGCGGGTTTGCGTCCCGCCAAGGCGCACATAGTAACTTACCTGCGGCAGCCAAGTCGCGGTCGGACGCCGATGGCGTGTTGTTGTATCAAGCCTGATACGTGAACGCTACCAAGCCGCTACGTACATATGAGCCTTTGCGCTGTCTGACGTACAGGTAATAAATACCTGTCGCATAGAGAGTGCATTAGATGTTTGCTCGAATAGTTAAAGTCGCAATGGTTGTAGCTGTATTGTCCACCGTATCCGGTTGCTTCCCGTTCTGGGGACCGGGTGGTCATGGCGGCGGTGGTGGCGGTGGTGGTCATCATGACGGCGGTGGCCAGGGTGGTCCAGGCTTCGGCGGCCCCGGCGGGCGCCCGTAACACCCGCGTCATCTCAGGCTGACGGCTTGAATCAGGCCGCGACGGTTACTCGTCGCGGCCTTCCATCATGGTGCGTTTGAGCATCACGTAAACAGCGCCTGCGCCGCCATGCTTGGCAAGGCATGAGCAGAACCCCAGAACTTGAGAGTGTTGACGCAGCCAGGTGTTGACGTGGCTTTTGATCATCGGCCGCTTGCCGTCCAGGCGTACAGCCTTGCCATGGGTGACACGCACGCAGCGAATTTCCAGCCGGGTTGCCTCGCTGAGGAATTCCCACAAGGTTTCCCGCGCGACCTCGACACTCATGCCATGTAGATCCAGGCTGCCCTCAAAGCTGATCTGACCCAGCTTGAGCTTGCGCATTTGCCCTTCCTGAACGCCATCCCGAGACCAGCTCAGCACATCTTCAGGCCCCACATCGATCACGAATTGATCAGAGAGACCATCTACAGTCACCGAGTCGGTGCGCACGGTAGCTGACTGGCGAAGTCTGGCCAGCAGTTTGCGGTCGCTTTTGGGCTTGCCCACGTCAGCATGCTCATGCTTGATGGGCTTGACGCCGCGCGTTTCATTTCGGAACAGGGAAAAATCGTCGTCTTGCATGGTGCCTCCGCGAAGAGGGCTAGTTTAACCAAGTCGCGGGGTGCTCGGGTTGACTAAAAATCAGCCGCTGCTCAGTCGTGCTTTTTCATCAGGTGCGGAGACATGTTCAGACCTTTGGCCCGACGCCGGCTCAAGCGGCAGCGACGCCACAACCAAATGCCCAGATAAAGTACCAGCAGACCGCCGGCGACAATGAAGGCGGCACCTACAGGGCTGGCATTGAGTTCGCCCAGTACCTGGGGATGACCAATAAGGCTGGACACACCTGCCATGGTCAGCAATACGCCCAGCGTTGCCAGCAAGGCAGCAATGGCAGATCCAATACGCACACACCAGTTGCCTTGCCCTTTGGGGCGCAGTCGACGGGCAGCGAAACCATCGGATATTTTCATGCCGATTTCCTCCAGGTGTATCGGCGCTCTGACCCGGATATGAACCGGTGGTTCCCGTCACGGTGGGTTCAAAGGCAAATGCGAGTGATTAATGGATAGGCGGTTATGAGAAGTAGATCACATGATCGCGGGGGTTGCAGGCTTTGCTTCAGGAACCGGGATGAATGCTCCTGCACGGCACTGGCGCAGGGTAACGGTCGATCGATTCCTGATGCTTTGGTGCCTCAGATCAAGTCTTTGGTCAGCGCCAATGTAGCGAAGTTGTCGTTCATGATGGCCATTTCCGTGCGATGCACGACCCGGGCGCTGACGACGCCATCCGGGCCTGGCAGGTCGCGGGTTGCACAGGCATCGTCGACCAGCGTGCAGCGATAGCCGTAATCCTTGGCCGCTCTGACCGTCGTGCTGATGCTCGAATGGCTCATGAAGCCACACACGATCAGGTCCAGATGGCCGAGGCTCTGCAGCAGATCGTCAAGTCCGGTGCCATTGAATGCGTTGGGCAAGCGTTTTTCGACGATACGCTCGCCTTCGTGAGGCACCAGTGATGGCAGGAATTCGCCGCGTTCGCCCTGGGGGTCAAACAGACCGCCCACGGTGCCGAGGTGGCGGATATGTACGATCGGGCACTTGGCGGCGCGGGCCGCTGCGACCAGCAAGCAGATATTGGCGACAGCTTCATCGACACCGGTAAGGGCCAGTGGACCACTGACATACTCTTTCTGGGCATCGATGATAATCAAGGTGGCATTACTCAAAGTTGCCGGCGCATAGCCACGGCCGCTGAGTTGAAACATGGTCTTTGGATCGGACATCTGGGGCTCCTTCAGGTGGGGCTTTTGCGACATTCTCCTCCGGCTGAGCGGTTCTGGGAATGGCAACGATGACAACTAGCGGTTTTGCTGGGCCGCAGGGCCGTTTTCATTAGCGTGATAGCAGTATGCCTTGAATGTTTTGGTGGTATCCATAAAGTGCGGAGTCGTCGATGACCCGATACGGCTTCGCGGTATCGTCTGCTAGAATCCCCCGTCGTTTTCCCAAGGAGTTGTCTGAAGTGATCACATCCCGCTTGCGCACGCTGCGCGACCATATCCGTTGGGCGGTCAGTCGCTTTCACGAAGAAGATTTGTTTTTCGGGCACGGCACCGATAACGCTTGGGATGAGGCCCGGCAACTGGTTCTGGGTGCTGTGCATTTGCCGTGGGAAATCGCGGACAGCTATCTGGATTGTCGTCTTGAAGTCGATGAAATCGCCGATCTGCAGCGCTTGATCATGCGCCGTATCGACGAGCGCATGCCCACGCCGTATCTGCTTGGTGAAGCCTGGTTCTGTGGCATGTCGTTCATCGTGGACGAACGTGTATTGATCCCTCGCTCACCCATTGCCGAGCTGATTGAAAACCGTTTCGCGCCATGGCTGGCTGACGCGCCTGCGCGGATTCTTGACCTGTGCACGGGCTCCGGTTGCATCGGCATTGCCTGTGCCGATGAGTTTCCCGACGCTGAGGTGGTGCTGGCCGATTTGTCTTTCGAGGCACTGGAGGTCGCCAATCAGAACATCGAGCGCCACGGCGTGGACACTCGGGTCTACACCGTGCAGGGCGATGGCTTCGATGGTTTGCCCGGGCAGCGCTTTGACTTGATCGTGTCCAATCCGCCTTATGTCGATGCTGAAGATTTCGCCGATATGCCCGACGAGTATCAGCATGAGCCGGAACTGGCACTGGCGTGCGGCAGTGATGGGTTGAATCTGGTGCGACGCATGCTCAGCCAGGCGGCCGACCATCTGACCGAGAAGGGCTTGTTGATCGTCGAAGTGGGCAACAGCCAGGTTCATGTGCAGGCGCTGTACCCCGAAGTCGACTTCGCCTGGCTTGATTTCACGCGTGGCGGGCACGGGGTCTTCATGCTGACGGCGGCGCAGTGCCGCGAGCACCGGGCGTTGTTCGAATCGCGGGTCTGATTGATACAGGACAGTTACTGGCTAATTGCTGACCGTGGGTGTTTCGCGATGCCGGGTTTGTTCCGCAAATCGCTTCCCGGATAAATCCGGCCCCACGGCGAGCATCTATCGGTGCGTCGCGATCCAGATCAGCAAACCCGCCTGGAATACGGCGAAGGTCACCAGACAGGCAATAGTGAAACGCAGGCTGCTGTCCTCACGCTTGTATTTGCTCACCCGGTCTTCGTGCTGGCGTATCAATACTTCCTGGCTGATCATCTTCTTTTCGGCATTCTCAAGCATTTGCGAGGCTTCGAGAATTTCGATGATCTGAACCTTGTCGTTATTCCAGGTACTGTTCAGATTGCCGACCTGGACATCCTTCACGCTGCCTTTCATGTGCTGCGCATCGGCGTAGGACACTTCGAAACCCTGGGTACGCAAAAAGTGATCGCGGCGTAACCGGGTGTCCTCGTTCAGGCCGTCCTTGCTGGCCAGCGCAACGCTTTCTATCTTGTAGGTCGACCACCGTTTCTGTGCCCAGTGAATGCCCTGCGCCAGCAGGAAACGTCCGATGCCACGGTTCCAGGGTTCGATCTGCAAACCCGATTCCGGCCCCATGCGTACCAGACGCTTGCCATGGTCAACCCAGATGTCCAGGTGATTCTGTTCCCGACGAACCCGTTGGCCGGGTAGCTGGATCACCAGGCGTAACAGGCTCAGTTCCTTGCTATGCCGCTCGGCTCGACCAAATTGAACGAAGCGCAGCGGACGGCCGCCGGTCGCCCGATCAGTCTGCAGCGGAGCAAGCCGCAGCATCAGGAATATCTCGGGCTGGACCTCTTCCCACGGCTGCGCCACCGCAGGCACTTCGGCAGCGGTGGCGGTGTCGTCGACAACAGGGGGTGGTGCATTCGTTTCAGTCATTTTTACGGCAATCCTGTCCATGACCACTGTGTAGCAAACACAGTGCCAGCAGCACCCTATCGGCCGGTTTTGTCGGTCCTGAAGGGCGACGAGCGCTTGCTGGCGTCAAAAAAAAATCAGGCGGCGGGCAGGGCACCTATAAATCTCAGGATTCGCGTGCTCAGTTCGCTGGCCAGTGGTAGCTGCGGATCCTTGTAGGAAGCCAACTGACGCTTGATGTCGTTGGGGACAATACGCAACACATGGTTCATACCGTCGATCAGGGCCAGTTCCGCATCAGGCTTGGCTTGTTGCAATAGCTGTGCATCCCCCACGCCGACCTGTATGTCATGGCGGCCTTGCACAATCAGCGCCGGAACCTTCAATTTGCCGAAAGCCGCTGCAGGGTCCTGGCGGAACAGTGAGGTCAGGTAAGGCTGCACGCTGGGGCGAAACACCACTTCCAGTTCGGCGGGAACATTGTCGTCGGTCTTACCCGCCTTGATTTCATCGATCAACTGGTTGCTGCGCGCCTGCAATGGCGGCGGCAGGCGGTACTGGAGCTGTTCGCGCAGCACCTCGTCCACGGGGCGACCGGTGCCTGCCACGGAAATCACGGCCGCAGCGCCCGCCTTTTCGGCAGCTAGGGAAGCGACCAGCGCGCCTTCGCTGTGACCCAGCAGGATCAATTGGCCCAGGCGCGGATCGGCCTTGAGCTTCTGGCCCCAGGCTTGGGCGTCTGCCACATAGGCTTCGATGCTCAGGTTGCGTTCGTCAGGGGTTGCCGGTTTGCTGGCAGCGACTCCACGTTTGTCGTAACGCACGCTGGCGATGTTGTGTTTGGCGAGGATGCGCGCCAGCCGCTTCATGCTGTCGTTGCGCCCGCCGTCCGGGTTGTTGCCGTCCCGGTCAGTCGGGCCGGAGCCTGCGATGATCAACACCACTGGCACCGGTGTCTCGGATTTGGGCAGTAATAATGTGCCGAACAGCTCGCCGGTTCCGGTATCGAGGCTGATCGGGCGTTGCAGGACTGTCGGGGTGCCCGCGTAGGCAAGCCCGGTGAGCAGGGGAAGTATCAAGGCAATAACTCGTAACATCGTTGGGCCACTATCTGTTTGGGTGCCGATTGGACGCGGCCAGACGAATAAGGTTCGAGGATGAACTACACGACCAGCCTGCGTATAC
>DASVUK010000029.1:0-3659 GCA_036387095.1 Pseudomonas sp. | reverse complement strand
GCAGGTAGAGCTCATAGAGCTCTTCCACATAGGCAGCGTTACCACCGGAAAGGTGGGCACTGTTCCACATGCGCTGCATCACGCTTTCTTGCATGCTTGGTCACCCTCGGTAAGGGGACACCACCGGCGAAGACACCACAGTAAACCTGAGATAGTCATGTGCAGCGACTGTATCAAGCCACTAAGGATCACGCAGATAGTCCGGGTACCAGCCCGGATGCCCCTGCTGGTCTCATTTCTTCAAAATAAGAGCCGCAGCCATACAAGCTGCTGCTCAGGTTAAAACTACGGCGCCGGTTGAAGCCTGCGCCGCAGCGATTACGTTACAGCGGTGTTACGGGTGCAACAGTCGAATCAAACGCCGTTCTGCAGAAGCATGTTGCGCACGTGACCGATAGCCTTGGTTGGGTTAAGACCTTTCGGGCAAACGTTGACGCAGTTCATGATCCCGCGGCAGCGGAATACGCTGAACGGATCGTCCAGTGCAGCCAGGCGCTCGGCGGTCTTGTTGTCACGGCTGTCAGCCAGAAAACGATAGGCTTGCAGCAACGCGGCTGGACCGAGGAACTTATCCGGGTTCCACCAGAAGGACGGGCATGAAGTCGAGCAGCAGGCGCACAGAATGCACTCATACAAGCCATCCAGCTTCTCACGCTCTTCCGGAGTTTGCAGACGCTCGATGGCCGGAGCCGGAGTGTCGTTAAGCAGGTAAGGCTTAACCTTCTCGTACTGCTTGTAGAAGATGCTCATATCGACGACGAGGTCACGAATCACTGGCAAACCAGGCAGTGGACGAACCACCAGCTTGTTCTTCTTGACCACGGCAGACAGGGGCGTGATGCACGCCAGGCCGTTCTTGCCGTTGATATTCATGCCGTCGGAACCACAAACGCCTTCGCGGCAAGAGCGCCGATAGGAAAAGCCTTCGTCCTGCTCTTTGATCAGGGCCAGCACGTCCAGGACCATGATGTCTTTACCATTGGTATCGACCTGGAATTCCTGCATGAACGGCGCTGCGTCCTGATCCGGGTTGTAGCGGTAAACACTGACTTGCAACATTTCAGCCACCCTTAGTAAGTCCGAATCATGGGTTCGAAAGTCGGAACAGTCTTCGGCGAGAAGTTCACGGCACGTTTGGCTACGCGTTTTTCACCCGGGAAATACAGGGTGTGGCACAGCCAGTTCTGATCGTCGCGATCTTCGTAGTCTTCACGGGCGTGAGCACCGCGGGACTCTTTACGCACTTCTGCGGCAATCGCGGTGGCTTCGGCTACTTCCAACAGGTTTTGCAACTCAAGCGCTTCGATCCGAGCCGTGTTGAACGCCTGGCTCTTGTCGTTGATCTTGACCTTGGAGATACGCTCGCGCAGGCCTGCCAGTTGAGCGATACCCTTCTGCATGTATTCGCCAGTCCGGAACACACCGAAATAGTTCTGCATGCAGCTTTGAAGCTCTTTGCGCAGGGAAGCAACGTCTTCGCCGGTTTCGCGAGCGTTGAGAGCCGCCAGACGCTCCAGGGCAAAGTCAACATCGGTTTCAGTCGCGCGACGGTAATCAACGCCTTCGCGCAGGCTCTGTTCCAAATGGATACCTGCAGCACGACCGAATACAACGAGGTCGAGCAGCGAGTTACCGCCCAGACGGTTGGCACCGTGGACCGACACACAGGCTACTTCACCGACCGCGAACAGGCCAGGGATGATCTGGTCGACGCCAGCCGCATCTTGAGTGATTGCCTGGCCATGAATGTTGGTGGCCACGCCGCCCATCATGTAGTGGCAAGTCGGAACAACCGGAATCGGGGCAACGGCCGGGTCTACGTGTGCAAAGGTCTTGGACAATTCCATGATGCCTGGCAGACGGCTGTGCAGCACTTCTTCGCCCAGGTGATCAAGCTTGAGCATTACGTGATCGCCGTCAGGACCACAGCCGTTACCGGCAATGATTTCCTTGACCATGGAACGCGCAACAACATCACGACCAGCAAGGTCCTTGGCGTTCGGAGCATAACGCTCCATGAAACGCTCACCATGCTTGTTGATCAGGTAACCGCCTTCACCGCGGCAACCTTCGGTAACCAGTACACCTGCGCCGGCGATGCCGGTCGGGTGGAACTGCCACATCTCGATGTCCTGGACCGGAACACCTGCACGCAACGCCATGCCTACGCCGTCACCGGTGTTGATCAGGGCGTTGGTGGTAGACGAGTAGATGCGACCGGCGCCGCCAGTGGCCAGTACAGTCGCGTTAGCGCGAATGTAGGAGGTTTCACCAGTTTCGATGCAGATGGCGATGATGCCGACAAATACGCCGTCCTGGTTCTTCACCAGATCTACTGCGTAGTATTCGTTGAGGAATACGGTGCCGGCTTTCAGGTTGGCCTGGTACAGGGTGTGCAACAAAGCGTGACCGGTGCGGTCGGCTGCTGCGCAAGTACGCGCTGCCTGACCGCCCTTGCCGAAATCCTTGGACTGGCCGCCGAAGGGACGCTGATAAATGCGGCCTTGTTCGGTGCGCGAAAACGGCAGACCCATGTGTTCGAGTTCGAACACGGCTTCCGGTCCCACGGAACACATGTACTCGATAGCGTCCTGGTCGCCGATGTAATCGGAACCCTTGACGGTATCGTACATGTGCCAGCGCCAGTCATCGTTCGGATCTGCCGAAGCAATGGCGCAGGTGATGCCACCCTGAGCGGAAACGGTATGGGACCGGGTCGGGAATACCTTGGTGACCACGGCGGTCTTGTGACCACCTTGTGCCAGCTGCAATGCCGCGCGCATGCCAGCACCGCCGCCACCGATGATGATGGCGTCAAAAGAAAGCGTATTAATATTAGCCATGAATCAGATACCCCAAAGAATCTGCACGCCCCAGACGAAGTAAGCGAACATCGCAACGCCGCAGACTGCCTGGAAAAGGAAACGGATCGCAGTCGACGACTTGCCGAGCGCCATTGGCGTCAGGTAGTCAGTCGCGATGGTCCACATACCGACCCAGGCGTGAGCGCCCAGGGCAACAAGGGCCAGCAGACTGAAAATACGCATCCCGTTGTGCGCGAACAGACCATGCCATTGGGCGTAGCCCAGGCCTGGGTGCAGCACGATGTACCCGATCAGGAAAATGAAATAAACCGCGAGCACGACCGCAGATACGCGCTGCGCCATCCAGTCATAAAGGCCCGAACGCGACAGGTTAGTGACGTTGGTTACCATATCCAAACTCCCGCCAGAACGATCAGCACCGCAGACACGGCGATAACGATTTTCGAGCCCAGCTTGCCGCCTTCCAGCGTTTCACCGACACCCATGTCCATGATCAGGTGGCGAACACCTGCAACCAGGTGATATAGCAAGGCGGAGAAAAGGCCCCAGGCGACGAACTTGGCCAGCGGACTGGTCATGCATGCCTTCACCTCGTCAAAACCCTCTTGCGAACCCAGCGATTTGCTCAATGCGTAAAGCATGATTGCAAGACCGAGGAAGAGAATGATGCCGGAAACACGGTGAAGAAATGAAGTAACGCCGGTGATGGGGAGTTTGATGGTCCTTAGATCTAGGTTTACAGGTCGTTGGCTATTCACGGCTTTTTTCACACTGAAGAGCCCCTAACAATCAGGGCAAGTTGTTGGGAAGTGCACTGGTCAGGTACCCACTACC